>JAFXAK010000031.1 GCA_017517135.1 Clostridia bacterium | reverse complement strand
TATGCGGACATTGTTGATGAAACCGAATTCGTCAAAGGAAACCACAATCAGATAAAGGAGGAATGTGCATGATAAATTCTGATTTCGGTAAACGCAGAGTTGTAATCTATGCCCGAGTTTCTACGGAGCACGAGGCACAGATTTCGGCTCTCGAAAATCAGCTGGATTGGTATGAGCCAATCCTCGCTGCAAGACCTGAATGGGAGCTCGTCGGCAGATATATTGACGAGGGTATCACGGGTACCTCTGCCGAGAAAAGACCGCAGTTTATGAAAATGATTCGCGATGCCAAGCAGAAAAAGTTCGATATGATTATCACCCGTGAGGTGTCACGATTTGCGAGAAACACCGTTGACACTCTGCAGTACACAAGAGATCTGAAGGCAAAGGGCGTTGAGGTATTCTTTATCAATGATAACATCAAGACCTTTGACGGCGACGGTGAGCTTCGTCTTACAATTATGGCGACTCTTGCTCAGGACGAAAGCCGTAAAACCTCGGTGCGAGTGAAAAGCGGTCAGCAGACCTCTATGAATAACGGCACATTCTACGGCAACGGAAATATTTTAGGCTACAGAAGACATCAGGAGCTTCTGCCCGACAATAAGAAAAAGGTAGATTTCATTATCGACCCGGAGCAGGCTGAAACGGTCAGGCTCATATACGAAATGTATCTTGCGGGCAACGGACTTACAAAGATAAAGGAAGAGCTTGAACGCCAAGGCAGAAAAACTGCTATGGGCAAAACAAGGTGGTATGAAACCGTAATAGGCCACGTGCTGAAAAACACATTCTACTGCGGAATCATAACCTATCACAAGGAGTATACTCCCGACTATCTCACACAGAAAAAGATTAAAAATTACGGTGAGGTTGAACTGATACAGGTTAAAGGGAGACACGAGCCGATTATATCTGAAGAAGACTTTGAAAGGGTGCAATTAATAATGGCAAGTAAAACAGCTCAGATGAAAAATCTTAATACAGGCAGAAGAAGTACAACAGGCAAAAGACCGAGAACAACAGTATGGGGAAAGCTCCTTATCTGCGAATGCGGTCACAGATTCAATACGAAGCTCTGGAGAAAAGAGGGAGAAAAATCCATTATCGGTTATCAGTGCTATGACTCGGTGCGTACCGGGTCATACGAGAGCCGAAAGAAAAAGGGCTTACCCCTTGAAGGCATTTGCCGTGTACCTATGATTCCCGAGTGGAAGCTGCAGATGATGGCAAACTATATTTTCCGTAATTATCTCTCGGAAAAGGATAAGGTACTTGCTCTTGCCAACTCAATGCTCGAGGCTCACATTGACGATAAAGAGGATGATGTGGATTATGAGGCTATCATTGAGAAAAAATGCAGAGAGGTTGAAAGGTACAGAACGAAGCTCAGCAATTTTATTGATATGAGGGCAGAGGGTGAAATTGATAAAGAATCTTATACAAAGAAAACTGCCGAGGTTAAAGAAGAGATTGCAAAGCTGTCTGCCGAAATCGAAGAGCTTCAGTCTAAGCTTAACAAAGAGCCTGTAATTACAGACTACAAGGACAAGCTGACGGTGCTTCAATATGCTCTCGAGCAGTACACAAATGCTGATGAAAAAGACATCCCCGAAAGTGTGATTGAGGCCTTTGTTGTGAAGATTGTGGCAAAGAGGGACGGCTTCGACTGGTATCTCCGCTTTGACGGAGACCCAAATGACCCTCTTCACATGAAAACCGAGGGCAAAAGAAGAAAAAACAGTTCTGTTTCTGTGGTTGGCGGTAAACTGCCAACCAAGCAGAATTGCGACACAGGCAGCTATTGCTGATGCAGGAAATAAGAACCCCACCCGTTGACCAAATCAAAGATTTGGTCAACGGGTACCCGAGAACCTTGTTGCTGACGAAATAATCTTCACTCAGTTCGCTGAATTCACTCTCACGATTGAGGATGCACAGGAATATGTCTATTCCATATCCCCGACAAAGCGTGTAAGAGGCTGGCGAGATATTGAAGTAAAACTCTATATTTAAAATGAACTCCTCATCGAGCAATCGGCGAGGAGTTTTTGTCGTTTATGGGTGTTGATATAATGAATAATGATGTGATATAATAAAAATCAGAAATTTATAAGGAGGTGTTATTTTGAATACAAGAAATAATATGGTAATTGCAAAAGGGAAGATAGTTACTTCAGATATCAAGTTTTGTAAATACAATGAGCAAACTCGAAAATACGATATTGTATTCAATAACGGAAAACAATTCTACTATAATTTCAACAATGTAGTTTTCCTTAAAGACCCCGAAGTTCTTAATGTGTCTTTATATAAAGTTGAACATCTCGGAAAAGAGTTGTTTGATATTTCTGCAATATATGTTTTCAGACATAACTATAATGCATATTGGCATATTTGTTTTAATAATGGTAGCGAACGAGATTACAATGAGAGTGATTTGCATATAGTAAAATCCTGCCTTTCAAGTGCAGAATCTCAAAGTGTTTTTAATTATTTGCGACAAACAGCAGAGTCTGTAAGTATAAAATCTGACGATGGAACAAATCTACTTTCAAAACAATATGAAAAAATATCAGACTTCGTTGGTGATGATACTCCTTTAGCTATATATTTAAATCCTGATAAATATAAAAACATTAAAAGAACATCAAGCTCTCCCATATTCCCTTTTGGGTGCAATTCAAGCCAATATAATGCTGTAAAAAATGCATTAGAAAATCAAATCAGTGTTATACAAGGTCCACCCGGCACAGGTAAAACACAAACTATCTTAAATATTATAGCGAATCTGTTAATCAACGGAAAAACCATTCAAGTAGTTTCAAATAACAATTCTGCAACGGCAAATGTATTGGAAAAACTGTCCGGCCCCAAATATAATATGGGTTTCATAGTTGCATCATTAGGTTCAACAAAAAACAAAGAAGAATTTATAAATAAACAAAGCACAACATATCCTGATATTTCCACTTGGGAAGAAAATATCGATATTCTTCAATCAAATAATACTATCAAGGATATTTCACAAAGATTGGGTGAAGTATATCAAAAACAAGAGCGTCTTGCAATTGCAAAGCAACAACTACAGTCTTTGCAATTGGAAAAGAAATACTTTGATATATATAAAACTGAATCAACGGACGAATCACCTAAATTAAAGTTAAAAAAGAGCATTACATCCAAAAAAGTATTAAACCTTTGGAATGAAATCCAATTAATTAGCGAAACAGGTAAAAAATTATCGTGGTTTTTTAAATTAAAAAGTGTCCTTGCGTATGGAATAATAAATTTTGATGTTTACAAAAATGATATATCTGTATTGATTACGGAAATACAAGATTTCTATTACAGTATTAAAGAAAAAGAATTAATTCACGAAATCTCTGAACTTGAGAACTATCTTCAAGCCACTAACGCCACACAAACATCAAATGATTTGAATACAAAATCCATGCAATTATTAAAATATACATTGTTTACTAAGTATGGTAAAAAAGCAAGTAGAGAAGTTTTTACTTTGGATGATTTATGGAAGAAACCTCAGGATTTCATAAAAGAGTATCCTGTTGTTTTAAGTACAACATTTTCTTCAAGAAGCAGCGTATGTAAAAATGCAAAGTTCGACTATGTTATTATTGATGAAGCATCTCAGGTTGATGTGGCAACCGGTGCATTAGCTTTGTCTTGTGCTAAAAATGCTGTAATTGTTGGTGACAGCAAACAATTACCTAATGTTGTTACAGAGGATGTTGCTAAAAGAACAGATGTTATATTCGATAATCATAATATAAATGAAGCCTATCGGTTTTCTAAAAATAGTTTTCTTGAATCAATATGCAATTTAATTTCAGATGTGCCGCAAACTTTGTTGAGGGAGCATTACAGATGTCATCCGAAAATTATAGGTTTTTGTAACCAAAAGTTTTATGGAGAACAACTTGTTATAATGACCGAAGATAAAGGTGAAGCTGATACATTAGCTGTTTATAAAACCGTTAAAGGTGAACATGCTCGTGACCATTTCAGTCAGAGACAAATAGATATTGTTATAAAAGATATAATGCCTAAAATTACAGTACAAGACGATGAAATAGGCATAATCGCACCATATAACAACCAAGTAAATGCACTTTCCAAATCAATCAATAACGATGAAATTGATATTGCAACCGTACATAAGTTTCAGGGAAGAGAAAAAGATAGTATCATACTGACAACTGTTGACGATGAAATAGGCGAATTTGTTGACGACCCTAATTTATTGAATGTTGCTGTTTCAAGAGCAAAAAAACAATTAGTTCTTGTTGTCACAGGTAATGAAATTGCAGACGGAAGCAATATAAAAGATCTTATTTCTTATATCGAATACAATAATTTTACTGTTGTTGAAAGTAAGATTTATTCTGTTTTTGATTTCTTGTATAAAGAATATACAGAAAGTCGATTAGAATATTTAAAAAACTCAAAAAGGATTTCTGAGTTTGATTCTGAAAACTTGATGCATAAACTTATAACCGATATTTTAAAGAACGATGAGTTTATCCATCTTGGTGTGATTAGTCACCAACCATTAAACATGTTAATCAGAAACCCTGAACTTTTAGATGATGAACTCTGCCGATACGCCATGAATAAAGGCACTCATTTAGATTTTCTTGTTTATAATCGTATCAGTAAAAAGCCTGTTCTTGCAATAGAGGTTGATGGGTATCATTATCATAAGCTTGGAACAGAGCAAAACATCAGAGACCAAAAGAAAGATAAAATATTAGAACTATATGGTATTCCTTTGTTGAGATTTGCAACAAACGGTAGCAATGAAAAAGAAACAATTATTAAAAAATTATGTTCTTTATAGTAAAAATTAAAATATCCGCACATTCGACAAAACACAGACCTCCTTGTAAAATGGTATTACCAAATACAAGGAGGTCATTTTTATGTTTAATAAGAAAACCAAACTGAAGCTCACAGACTTTGAGTGTAACCTGTTAGGGGCGGAATGAACGAGTTCCGAAATATGCTTCCATGTATAGATGAGCCCTACGAATGGGCAGCTGAAACTCTTTTAGAAAGAACAGAGCGCTGGGCAGAGGGGGATCTTAACATTGATTTAGAACCGGGTGAAACACAGCAGATAATTTTGAATATCCTCAAAAAGTATGCCTGATGCTTATATTTTGTACAGTACACTACAGTCCCCCGTCTGATATTGATTCGTAATGAATTACTCGCATAAGTGAATAACCATCAAGCCCTTATTAAAAATCAGTCGGGGATTTTTGTTGCAATATTTTCTTGCCCGCAGTATAATTATATAAAACAGTGCAGGAGGGATTTTTATGCTCAAGGAAAAGCCTTTGGAAAATTTAGTTGGTGCTTACAGTAACACCGCGATATTCAGAACTATTGCTTTTATCGGGGACAGTCTTTCGTCGGGTGAGTTTGAGGCTGTTGATGAAAACGGGGAGCGTAGCTATCACGATTTGTATGACTACTCCTGGGGACAGTTTATTGCAAGGAAAAACGGCTTGAAGGCATATAATTTTTCTCGGGGCGGAATGACAGCAAAATGGTATCTTGAGAGCTTTGCCGATGAAAATAATTTGTTTGATAAGTCCAAAGCCTGTCAGGCTTATGTTATCGCTCTCGGTGTTAATGATGTGTATAATCTCCATATGGAAATAGGCACAGCCGAGGATATAGCGGCAACTCAGTTTGACGGTGAGCGTCCCTTTATAAGCTACTATGCCGAGATAGTAAGACGCTACAAGGAAATCAGTCCCGACGCAAAATTCTTTTTCGTAACATTCCCGAATGAGGGGGAGAGAGCCGATAAGAATTTAACTCAGGGCGTAATTGAAGCATTGTATGCACTTGCAGAGCATTTTGACAATTCTTATGTTATAAACTTATATGAATACGGTCCCGTGTATGACGACGAATTCAGAGAAAAATATTTTCTTTACGGACATATGAATCCTATGGGCTATATTCTCACCGCACAGCTTATTGATTCATATATTGACTACATTATAAGAACAAATCCGGCTGATTTTAATAATGTCGGCTTTATAGGTACCGGTAAAATATAAAATATTAAATATTAAATAAATTCTTTTGTCAGAACACTTGAGAAAATATTTTGTTTATGATATGCTGAACAATGAAAGCATTTGAAACGGAGGTATATTCAATGCAGGTTATTGTTAAATTTTTCTTTACGGTTATTACCACACTTTCTGTTTTTTATTCAAATCTGTTTTGCCCTGCGGTAATTTCTCCCGAAAGTGAAAATTTTGATTTTTCTTTCCTTACATACCCCGAAGAGGCAATTATCACTCTTGAGGAAGCGGGACTTACCGAGCAGGAGCTTGTAGGCAGAGCGTGGGCAGAGTTACCTGAGTATGTTCAGTCGGGCGGATATGACGATATGAACGGTATCACGGTTTCTCCCTACTACACGGCAAAGGTCAGCGGAACAGAAATTCCCGTCTACGCATCGGTTGTTTTTATCCGTGTTGACGATACGGGTACTTTGCACTCATTTTCCGAAATATATGTTGATGCCGACGAGGAGTTTTCATTCAACATAGAGATAACGGGTGCTGATGTTGAGCTTAAAAATGCCGTTGTTCTTCCCGAATCACACGGTGTAAAGGCTCTTTGCGAAAACAATACCGTAACCGCGTCAATCAACAAAACAGGTATATACACCTTCCTTTTCAATGATGCCAACCAGTATTACGGTTACACTCTGTTTGTCCGCGAAAAGGTTGACGAGGACAAAGAAATTGCGGCATACATAGAGCAATACGGCGAGGATAATGTATGGGTTCTTGATAAGGGCGTGTATGAATACGATTATGTAAATTTGGTAGGCTACAATAATCTGGTAATTTACCTCAGAGAGGGTGCATATGTCAAGGCAAACCACCTTTACGATATAGACTGTGCAGAGGATGAAAACAAATATTTTGAGCCTACAGCCCCCTCAGACAATTCGATAGGACTTACAAGATATCCCTTTATTAATTTCTATAACTGCAATAATATTATTTTCACCGGCAGAGGCGTTATTGATATGACCGAGCTTGACAGACGCGAGCGCCGCGGTGTGGTTTTCACAGACTGTAATAATGTGGATATAAGTGATATCAAAATCATAAACTCTCCCGAATGGTCGTTTATTTCATATTGCTGTACCAATGTAAATATTGATAAGGTGGATATTATCGGTAACCGCGGAAACTGTGACGGCTTTGCAATTTGTAACAGCCATGATGTGACAGTCACAAACTGCTTTGCAAGAGTGGCAGACGATACCTTTGAGGTAAAGGCACTCGGCGGCAGAATGGACAGCAGAAATATCACATTCTCAGACTGTATCGCGTGGGGCGGATATGCAAGATGCTTCGGTATAACGGGTGAAGTCAACAAGGCTATTTCCGATGTAACCTTCCGCGATTGTGCCGTTATTTACCGTGACGGTATCTGGAACAATGACAGAATCGGCTCTCTTGTGGTTGTTGCAGAGCAATGCGAGGGAAGCATAGACGGTGTTCTCTTTGAAAACATTGAGATTTTCCGTGATGAAGGCAGACCTATGCTTGTAAAGATTTATGATGAGAATGCGGAAAATTTTGAAATCAAAAATGTTGTTTTCAGGAATATCTCCTACACATCGTATATGATGCCCAAAATCGCAGGTAACGACAGCGATACAAACACCGTACAGGTTGAGCTTGACAATATCACCTCCTGTGGCATCAAACAGCTTATCCCCCGCACAGCCTTTCTTGTGGGAAAATACTGTGAAATAAATTAAAATATCAACAATCAACAAATCCCCTTACGGACAACTGACAGTCCGTAAGGGGGATTGATTTTTCTGTTTGTTTTTTTTATCAGTTCACGGGTTTAAACTGTACTCTCGGGGTGGATTCGTCTATAACTGCGAATTCGTAGCCGTTTTTAAGCCCGTATTCTATTATTGTTTTAACAGCTTCAACCGTGTTTCTTTTAAGGTCATGCATAAGCACAACCGAGGTGTGTCTTTTCTTTATCTGATTTATTGTTGTCTGTGCAATTTTTGAGGAGCTGTAGCCCGAAGTGTCGCCGCAGTCAATGTTCCAGTCGAAATAGATGTAGCCCTGCTTTGTCATATAGCTTGCAAGGTCTTTCATAATTCCTCTTGAATATTTACGGCTGACGGTATTGTTCGTGCCGCCGGGGAAACGGAAAATTTTTGTGTCAACTCCCGTTTCGTCGAGGATTATTTTATGCATTGCATTAAAGTCCTTGAGATAGCTTTTTCTGCTTGAATATATCGACCATTCATGTGTTTTTGTATGAACACCTATAGCGTGTCCGTCCTTTACAATTTCTTTAAGTACATATTTGTATTTCGGACTTTGGTTAGTTACAAAGAAGGTTGCTTTCACATCATATTGTTTCAGATATTTCAGAAGCCTTTCGGTGTAGGGACCGGGGCCGTCGTCAAAGGTGAGATATATCGTTTTGACATTCTTTGCAGTTTCCTTATAACCGCAGTTTTTGCAGGTTCTGGTTTTTGTTTTGTCCCCAAGCACCCACACACCGAAGCTGTGTCCCGTAGCCTTCTCGGCTACCTTTTCCTTTGCAACATAGGAGCATACAGAACAGACTGATGTGTAAATACCGTCTTCGGTGCAGGTAGCTTTGGTTGTTTTTTCAACTAACTTATGGCCTGTGGCCTTTGTGATATCTGTTTTTGTTTCACTCTGATACGAGCATCTCTGACATTTCTGCACGGTATAGCCCTTTTCGGTACAGGTGGGGGCAATTTTTACGGGCTTTGTTTTATGTCCGTGGAGTATGCACTGTACATTGTCAAGCTTTACTGCAATTCTGAGGGCAGTTCTTGCATCATCTGAGGTTATTTTCCCGTTTTTGTCAAAGTCACCGTAAATTTTTACATCTTCTTTGAGTGTTTCAAGCTTTACTGCCACGCGCAGCAGTATTCTTGCATCCGAGGATGTAACAAGCCCGTCACCGTCAACATCTCCCATTTTTGCTTCGTCAAAAACAAAGGCTTCGGTTGTTGACTCGGCTTCTGTTGTACTCTCGGCCTCTTTTTCAGTCTCTTTTTCAGTCTCTTTTTCAGTCTCTTTTTCAGTTTCTTTTTCAGTTTGCTTTTCGGTTGTCTGCTGTATTTCTGTTGTGCTTTCTTTTGTTACAGGTACATCCTTTGCAAGTGAAGGATATATTGCCTGAAAAGACAGCACGAATACAAGCAGCAGCGTAAGTGCTTTTTTTACATAGTTTTTCATTTTAATCCTCTTTTATTTTCTTTTTCGACCTGATTTATATTGTATCACATCATTTCGCTGTGTCAATTGATGTTTCGATAATTTTTTAATAATGTAAGAAAAAATAAGTTGTGCAAAGCTGCAGCAGCAGTTATAATAAAACTATAATTGTGACGAGGTGAAAAGCTATGAATCAGGTAATTGAACAGTTAAAGGAAAGAAAATCCGTCCGTGTTTTTACGGACAGGCAGATTACACCTGAAGAGGTGTCTGTTATTTTAGAGGCGGCAGTAAATGCCCCCACGGCAGGCAATCAGCAGCTTTACACCATTATCAATGTAACGGACAAAGAGCTTAAAGAGAAGCTGGCTGAAAGCTGTGATAATCAGCCCTTTATTGCCACAGCCCCTCTTGTGCTTATTTTCTGTGCCGATTGCCGTAAGTGGTATAATGCCTTTCTTGAGTATTCCTGTGAGCCGAGAAAACCGGGTGCGGGAGACTTGCTGTTAGCTGTGAGCGATGCTAATATTGCCGCACAGAATGCAGTTGTTGCCGCACAAAGCCTCGGGATCGGCTCTTGCTATATAGGGGATATTATGGAAAATGCCGAAACGCAGAGAGAATTGCTTTCCTTGCCCGAATATGTATTCCCCGCGGCTATGCTTGTTTTCGGCTACCCGACCGCAGGACAGCTTGAGCGCAAAAAGCCTGAGCGCTGTGAAATGAAGCATATTGTACATGAAAATGCTTACCGCGATATGGATAAAGAGGAATTGAAGGAAATGCTTGCTTATAAGGCGGGTATAAAGGGCTTTGAGGAATGGTTAAAGGCATTTTGCGACAGAAAATACAATTCCGATTTCTCCCGTGAAATGACGCGCTCCGTTGAGGTCTTTTTAGAGGATTTCAACGCCTGACGGCTTGGCTATATATGTAAGCAAAAAAAACGAAGCTTTACAACCTCTTTTTTGTGTTGATTTGAAGGGGAATATTTGATATCATATCCGTATAAAGGAGTGTTGAGTATGAAAAACATTCTGATTCTTGTTGACGGTATGCGTCCCGATTCATTGACAAACATAGAAAAAGCTCAGAAAATTATCAGAAAATCCACCTATACAATGGATGCCGAGACTGTTTTTCCGTCTGTTACGCTTCCTTGCCACATTTCTCTTTTCCACAGCGTAACACCCGAGCGTCACGGCACAACAACCAACACATATATGCCTCAGGTAAGACCTATAAACGGGCTTTGCGAGGTCTTGAAGCAGGCTGATAAAAAATGTGCCCTGTTTTACAACTGGGAGGAAATCCGCGATGTGTCCCGTCCGAATTCCCTTGCCCACGCTTGCTTTTATGCGGGCAGAAGGATAGGCTATCTTGAAGCAGGCGAAAAGCTCACCCGGGAGCTTATCACCTATGCAAAGGAGTATGAGCCTGATTTTACCTTCCTTTATTTCGGCTACACCGACTGGGCAGGTCATAAATACGGTTGGATGACTCAAGAATATATGTCCGCAATGCACAACTGTTGGGATAATATCGAAAAAATTATGGCTGAATTAGGTGACGAGTACACATATATCATCACAGCCGACCACGGCGGACACGACAGAACTCACGGCAGCGAAATGCCCGAGGATATGCTTATCCCCGTTATCATAAACGGCAAGGGCTTCCCAAAGGGTAAGGTGCTTGAAAATGTAAATATTATGGATATTGCCCCCACTATTGCAACACTTCTCGGCACCGAGCCCGACGAGGAATGGGAAGGCAAATCACTTGCATAAAAACTAATTTGTATTGGAGATTGATTTTATGTTACGAAAGCTTGTTTCTCTTGTGACGGTTTTTGCAGTTTTATTTGTTCTTTCATCCTGTAAGGACACGGTAGTTGACGAAACAACAGATGCATTTGCTCAGGTTGAAACTACAACTGCCGAGGATATTCAGACACAGGAAACAACTACCGAGGCTGCGACTGAAGCACAGACAACAACTGAAATTCAGACAACCGCTCCCGTAACAGAAACAACTACTGTTACTCAGGAGACGACTGCCACAGAAACAACAACACAGGTAATTGAGACAACCGAAGCACCGACACAAGCACCGCCTGTTACTGAGGTGCAGACTACCGAAGCCGTGACAGAAGATGTCTCTTCGTGGGATGTTCAGAAAGTGGTTGAATTTTATAAAAATGCCGCTCAGAGGACGGGTACATCCGTAAAATCTCAGCAGACGGTTGAGCTTAAGGATATTTCGGTAAATAACGGTCAGTTAGGCGGAATGTTCAGCTTTGTAACACCGATACTCTCTTCTTTCTTGTCCTCGAGCGTTACAGAAACTGACGGTATAACCGGGGATTTCTCTCTTCTCACCGCAGCTGATGTAAGCTCTGCCAAGGCATACGAAGCAGAAAACGGAACAGCGGTTGAAATCACTCTGAACTCGCAGACCGACAGCGCGGCTTCTCAGACGAGAGACGGCAGCGTTGCACACGGAATTTCTGTTGTAGGAGATTTACCTTCCATTATGTCACAGCTCAAGGAAAAGGGACTTCCGATTGATATTTCGCTTGAAAACACCGTTCTTACATACACAAATCCTGTAATAAAGGTGCTTATAGACGATAACTCAAATATAGTTAAGGGTACATGGAGCTGTACCGTTGAAATAAGCCTTTCCGACTACAAATTCGCAGGCTCCGCAGTTGACAGTACTGTAGTTGTGCTCAATAACAAAATCGTAGTAAACGGCGGATTTAATCCGTAAGTATAAAATAACAGGGAACAGATTGATTAAAACAAGTACAATCTGTCCCCTTAATATTTTTTGAGTAATTAAAGTGTAAAATTTGCACCTTGTAAATATTAAAAGTGCAAAATTTGCACTTTTGCGTTTGTGTAGGGTGCAGAAAGTATTTTGTAGGAAATCTTTACATTGTGCTGATATTATGCTAAATTAATTTCAGAATATAACTTGGATTTTGAAAGAGGGTAAGGAAAGATGTTTGAGCTTCCTAAAATCGGCAAAAAAGCAATAGAGCTGCCGCATTTCCCGACAGCTCATCAGGCTTTTATTTTCAGAGCGTATGAATATTTCCCGCCCGAAAAAATAGCAGATATTCTCGGCACAACACCTGAAAATATCATCCGTGCTGCCGGGGAATTAGGTCTGCCCGATTTCCCGCAGAGAGAAAAGTGGATAAAAAACGGCTACATCACAATTATTAAAAGAATGTGGCATATTCTTCCCTTTGAACAGCTTTTAGCGCTTCTTGATATGGATGAGGACACATTTGCCTTTGTTTTAAGACAGGAGGATTTTCTTGATATAAAGCTGTCCGACAAGCCCGAATGTGAAATAGTTGAGTGGCGTGAGCTGACAGCAGAAGAAGCGGAAAAAACAGCTCAGATAAAAAAAGACATTGAAAAACTTGATTTTTCGGGTGTGCAACCCTTTGAATTCAGCTACAATGTGCCTGAACTCAGCTTTGAGGGTGAAGCTGTTTTTGAAACGAGAATGATATATCTGTTTTCAGGGCTTTATCAGAATGCTTTTGATGTTGACAGCGAGGAATACTGCTCCGACGAGCTTTTAGAGGCATACAAAAAGCTCGGTATCAACGGAATATGGACACAGGGTGTGTTATCACAGTTGACTGAATTTGAGTTCGCACCTGAAATTTCAAAGGGATATGAAAAGCGTCTTGAAAGGATGAAAAAATTTGCCGAAAGGCTTTCAAGGTATTCTATAAAGCTCTATCTTTATATAAACGAGCCCCGTTTTATGCCCGAGGAATTTTTTGAAAGCTATCCGAACCTGAAAGGACATATCCCGTGGGATGGAAATGCCTGTCTTTGTACATCAACAGAAGAGGTACAGAAATATCTGAAAAACTCAATTGCCGCAATCTGTAGGGCTGTCCCTGAAATCGGCGGATTTTTCACTATTACCCGTTCCGAAAATCCCACAAACTGTCATTCACATTCGGGCGAAAACGGTGTTTACTGCAACTGCCCGAGATGTAAAAACAAAACGGTTGAAGAGGTTATAAGTGAAACAATAAAATGTATGGTAAGCGGTGCACACAGCGTTGACAGCCGGATTAAATTTTTCGTGTGGAGCTGGGGCTGGAATGAGTCCGCAGAAAAAATAATCCGTATGCTGCCCGAGGATGTAATTCTTTTAAGTCAGAGTGAATTGCATATTCCGTTTAACATAGGCGGTGTTGAGGATAGGGTAGTAGACTATTCTATGAGTATTACAGGCCCCGGGGAACACGCAAAAAATGAATGGCGGATTGCAAATGAGTGCGGTCTTGAAACGGCTGCAAAGGTGCAGATAAACACCACCTGGGAAGCATCAACCGTCCCCGCCTTGCCCGTTGCACCAACAGTTCAAAGACATATTGAAAACCTGAAAAATGAAAATGTACGGCATCTGCTTTTAAGCTGGACTTTGGGCGGATATCCCGGTATGAATATAGCTTATGCGGCAAAATATTTTTATGAGCATTGCAAAATTGAGGGTTCAGCCGACAATTCTCTTTTAGCACAGCACGATTTCGCCGAAGCCTTCAGGGAATTTCCGTTCAATATAGAGGTGCTTTACAGGGGACCGCAGAATGCAGGCCCTGCAAATCTCCTTTTTGAAAAGCCCACGGGCTATAAGGCTACAATGACCTGCTTCGCGTATGATGATCTTGACAGCTGGCGTTCAATTTATCCCGTCGATATTTTTGAACAGCAGTTCAAAAAGCTCTGCTCGGGCTGGGAAAAGGGACTTGAAAAGCTCGGTAAAGATACCAACAACGAAACGCTTGTTATGGCACAGGCAGCCTATTGCCTTTTTAAGTCCTCACTTAATCAGATCCGCTTTATCCGTGCAAGGGATGAAAACCGTAAAAATGATGCCGCTTGTATTGCACGAGAGGAGCTTGAAACAGCAAAAACTATGCTCGGACTTATGAATAAAAATGCCGCCATAGGCTTCGAAGCGGCAAATCATTATTATTTTTCCAAAGGGCAATTAGCCGAAAAAATACTCAACTGCAACTACATAATAAAGCAGTTCGGGGAAGAGCATATTTAAGTGTCGGACTTGTCAGGGTTGATTTTTTTCGTATTTTAAGGTAAAATATTATTAATAACTAATGTGCGGAGGCATAAATGAAGGATAATATTTTTGAAGAATATCTGAGAGAAAAAGAGCCTCAAAAGAAAGAAAAAGGCTATGCGTGGCACACTGCAATCGGTCTGCAGGCTGTTGACGGTCTTGAAACAAGCCAATATCTTCTTGATACCGCAAAGAAAAATATTGAAGGCGATATTACATTTGAAGAAGCTCATCAGCTTATTAACAGCTACTACAAGGAAAATATAAAGCACAATACCGACGACAGAACAGAGGAAGCAGATAAGGTTTCTGTCCGCATTGCACAGCTTCTTTCCGAAAAAGCCTTTGTGTTGTCACCTGCGCAGTATATGTCTATTCATACCAGATTATTTGAGGGAATTTATAAGCATGCGGGGAAAATCAGAGATTATAACATAACAAAAGCGGAATGGGTGCTTGAGGGCGACACCGTTATGTACGGCGGTGCTTTGGATTTAAGGGCAACTCTTGATTACGATATTTCGCAGGAAAGAGCTTTCAGCTACAAGGAATTATCTGTAGAACAGGTGATAAAGCACCTTGCCGAATTTGTTTCACGCCTTTGGCAGATTCATATTTTTTCCGAAGGCAATACAAGAGCAACCGCAGTATTTTTTATAAAATATCTGCGTACTCTGGGATTTGATGTTACTAATGATATTTTTGCTCAGAATGCATGGTATTTCCGTAATGCTCTCGTGCGTGCGAATTATAATAACATTCAGAAGGGTATTCACGAAACAACAGAATTTCTTGAACTGTTTTTAAGAAATCTGCTTTTAGGCGAAGAAAACGAGCTTAAAAACCGAAATATGCATATTTTGTACACAACCCAAGCTCCAAAGTGCCAAAAAGAATTGCCGAATGTCACTTTGGATGTCACTTTGGAAGAAGCTGTTGTTATAAATCTCTTGAAAAATGAGCCTCAGATAACACAGGAACAGATTGCACAAGCAATTAATAAATCTGTAAGAACAGTAAAACGCATAATCGATTCATTAAAAGAAAAAGAAATCATTTCCCGCGAAGGCGGAAAGCGGTTTGGCTTCTGGAAAGTGAATATTTAATCTCATAACATTAAAAAACTGAAAGCCTCCTTGTACGATACAGGGAGGCTTTTTCATAGAAGATCAGTTGTATTTTGTTATAAAATCCTTATAGAAGCACACACATTCGCCGATATTTTTGATTTTTATATGCTCGTTTGCGCTGTGGATTGTTGCAAACTGCTTTTTATCAAGGTCAATGGGTGCAAAGCGGAGTATTGAATCGGCAACATCCGTAAAGTGTCTTGCATCTGTGCCTGCGGTGAGGAGGTACGGAGACACTATTACATCGGGGAAGTTTTCGTTCATTATTTTTTCAAGATGCTTGTATTGCTTACTTTCAAAGGATGAGGGCTTGCAGTAGTCTCTTTCAATTTCTTCAATTTCAACAGAGTATTTCTTTGCAATTTCCTTGATTTTTTCAAGTCCCATCAGCAAATCGTCCTCTCTGATACAGCGCAGAAACATTGTAGTTTCGGCTTGTTTAGCTCTTATCTGCGGATCGTCCTTTGTGCCTGCGAAGATGTTTGTAAAGTTAACACTTGTTGCAAGCATTGCCTTTGTCTGCGGAATCGTGAGCATAATTTTTTTGATAAGAGGGGAGAATACGGTAAGATTTCCGAAAAGGACATTCAATGGGAAAGACATATACGGTGCGTGAGTTTCAAATGTGCCTTTTACCTCACTTTGGAATTTACCCTTATATATCTTTTTGCCGTTTACCTCGTTTATAAATTTCGTCAGACGGATTATTGCACAGTCATCAGACGGATTAAGTCCGCCGTGGCCTTTAGTGTCTCTGACGGTCTTACAGCGGTAGAGATGACGGCTTTTTTCGTGTACGGCAACCATTGCACTTTTAGCTTTTACTCCGGGAATCATCCCCTCGGTTATAGCACCGCCCTCGTCGAGAACAACATCGAATTTTATGCCGTTCTCCTTGAAATATTCGGTGGCAAGAACCATACCGTCACCGCATACCTCCTCATTGTTTGACGAGCCTATATAAACATTTATGCCGTTAAAAGCATAACCGTCTGCGAGCAGCTCTTCACAAGCCTGAAGCTCGGCAAAGAGAGGAGTTTTTGTGTCTATAGTGCCTCTGCCGTAAAGTGCACCGTCCTTTTCGGTGGCACAAAAGGGAGGTGTTTCCCATTTGTCGTCACCCTCAACAACATCGTGATGTGACATCAGCATTATATTTTTTGTTGCATTCTTGCCCTTTATAACATAAACAAAGCATCCGCTGCCGAAAACGAGCTTCTGTGCAGTTTTTGTTATGTTCGGGAAGCTATCTTCAATAACAGAATAGAATTTTTGGTATTCGCTGTTGTTTTCTCCGTCACGCTTAAAAACGGTTTTGCAGTCAACCATTTTTTTGAGTGTTTTTGCATATTTGTTATATATTTCGGGAGAAACATTTTTACGCTGTCCCTCGGAGCCTAAAACTCGTTTTTTCATTATTTTTCCTCTTTTCTGTATTCTTCTATGGTCTTTGTAACCTTTTTATCGTTATAGAAAATAAACACGATAAGAGAAAGCAGACTGAATATACCTGCAAAAACACCTGTAAGCTTAACGCCCTGAAGACCTACGGATTCGTTTGCTGCGGCACCTATTGCGAGTATACTCGAAACACCCATCATTGCAACGGCTGATGCTATTTTCTCAATAAATGTTTTGACTGCGGAGAATATACCCTCACGGTTTACACCGCTTACAAGGGAATCGCACTGAATGATGTCGGAAACAACTGACTGCGGCAAGATATTGATTGCCGCAAAGGGGAAGGATACGATAACACCCATTCCCAAGCCTATGAAAAGCTCGTTGCCGGGAGCGAGCGCGGCAATTTTGTCACCGAAATAGATAAGACCGAAAACAGCGGTAAAAACTATGCTTGCAATAATCAAAGGCATTTTTTTGTTGTATTTACGGCTTAATTTGATAATAAGCGGGAATAAGCATATGGCAACGGCAATGGCTGCAAGCATAACAAGGAAGGACTGTGACTCGGGAACATTGAGAAGCATTGTGATATAGTAAAGCATAGCTGTCTGGAAGAAAGCCATTGAAATACCGCTGAAAAGGTCTCCGAGGCTGAAAATAACAAAGTTCTTGTTTCTGAGAACAATCCCGAAGGACTTGATCATTGATTCCTTTGGCTTTGTGTTTTTCTGAACATAATCCTTTTCCTCGAAAGCATATGCACTTAAAAGCAGACAGGTGATACCGATTGCCGCAAAGACGGTGAAAACCGTTCTCCACGCCCACAAGGGAGAAAGACCTGCATTTTTGAGCATATCAACAAAGAGAGTTGCGGCATACATAAACGAGCTTGAGCCCATAAAGAATACTGTGCTCATTCCGTAATAGCCTACTCTGACCTTTGCATCGGGGATTATCTCAGGCACAAGAGCATTTCTCGGGATGAAGAAGAATGTGTAGGAGGTGTAGTATGTAATAAGGAAGAAGCCTACCCATACTGCATTCAGCACAGAGCCCTGAGAGAAGGGAGCATAGAAGATCATAAGAACTGAAAGGGCATAGGGAATAGCCGCATAGCGTAAAAACGGCATTCTTCTGCCTGCCTTATGCTTGCATTTATCAGAAAGAGATGCAACTATAGGGTCTGTTACGGCATCAACTATCTTTCCGAGAGCCGTGATAAGAGCCATAATGGTTATAAAGCCTAAAAGCTTGTTTTCAGGTAATAAAACGGGCAGACCGCTTTTTGCTGTGGGCTGGAAGAAATACAGAAGATAATTGCTTATCATACCCGTAAACAAGCCCTTTGCAATATCTGCAAGGCAGTAGCGGTACATTTTTCTTTTCGGTAAAGTGTTTGCCATTGTCTGTCGACCTTTCTTTTTCTTGTTTTATGATGAACAGATTATATCACCGAATACTGCAATTTTCAACACGATTCGGCTTATATGCTGCATATTTTATCTGTTGAAGCTTTTTGCCCAGTTGATAAGTGAGCCGCGATGCGTATTTTCTCTGACCGTGCCGAGCATATAGTCTGTTACGGGGCCGTTTTTTCTCATTTTTTCGAGAATTGCCTCCTGCAGCTCCTCAACAGACATCTCCTCATAGGGCTTATTAAGGTCAAGCGGAGCTTTCTGAGTTTTTTCTTCAGCTTTCTTTTCTTCAGCCTTTTTTTCTTCGGAGCTTTTTACTTGCTCAACAGGCTTTATTTTTGTTTTGATTTTCTGAGCCGCTTTTTGGCTTTCGTTTGTTTCAACGGGGGTAAAGTCTTCTGGCGTAATTTCTGACGGAATCCAGATTTCACCGCTGTTTGCAGGTATCTGTACATTGATATGTCTGTTGCTGACACTTAAATTTTTTCCCGAAAGTGCACCTGTATATGCCTTTGTATCGGTGCAGGGGAGTGTCAAGGAAACAGCGTTGTCGGAGTTGTTGACACAAATAATTACAGATTTACCGTCAAGCGTTCTCGAATATGCAAAATGGCTTGTCTGCAATACAAGCTCCTTGTAGTCACCGTATTGCAGAGCGGGAGTATGCTGACGGATTTTGCCGAGTGCCGAAATGAGCCTTGTGTAAGGATTTGTTTTTACCGCATCCTTATAGTTTTCAATATCAAGCTGAGGTCTCAAGGAATCGTCAGAGCCTCTTTCCTTTCTGCCCTCAATACCGAACTCCGAGCCGTAATATATTGACGGAATACCGGGCAGGGTATAAAGCATAATGTGTACGGGTACAAAATGCGCTTTATTTCTGAGCTTTGTGTAAATTCGTTCAACATCGTGATTGTCAACAAATGTATAGAGCTTAAGCCTTCCGCCTGTCATATCGTTGACATACTTGATTGTGTGTGCAACCTCAAAATAATTGTGGTCGTTGTGTGCAGAGTAGAGTGCCTTGTGAAGCATATAGTTTGTGACGGAGTGAAGAGTGCCGTCATTTGCCCAGCGTGAGTAATTTCCGTGGATGACCTCACCCATAAGCCAAAAATCGGGCTTTACCTCGTTTGCTGTCTGACGCAGAGCCTTCATATAGTCAAAATCCATAACATCTGCCGCATCAAGACGGATTCCGTCAATGTCGAATTCTTTTACCCAGAAGCGGATAATATCGCAGATATAGTCCTTGACTGCCGGATTTTTCTGATTTAATTTTACGAGCAAATCATATCCGCCCCAGTTTTCATAGGAAAAGCCGTCATTATATGAGTTGTTGCCAAAAAAATTTACATTGCAGTACCAATCTCTGTACCGTGAGTTTTCTCTTTTTTCTTTGATGTCTCTGAAAGCAAAGAAATCTCTGCCCGTGTGGTTGAAAACACCGTCTAAAATAACACGGATTCCCTGTCTGTGACATTCAGCCACAAAGCTTGTAAGGTCCTCGTTTGTACCGAGTCGCGAATCCGCTTTTTTGTAGTCCGTTGTTTCATAACCGTGACCTACCGATTCAAAAAGAGGTCCGATGTAAAGAGCATTACAGCCGATTTCCTTTATATGCGAAATCCACGGTAAAAGGGTGTTCAGTCTGTGTACGGGCTGAGAATAAGGGTTAAGCTTGGGTGCACCTGTCAAGCCCAAAGGATAAATATGATAAAATACGGCTTCGTCATACCATGCCATATTGTTGCCTCCCGATTTATTGATTAGGTGATTATACCATACAAAAGAAAATAATTCTACATAAATATACATAAAAAGGATGCAAAGTTTTTTTGATTACTTTACATCCTATGATTTTTATTTAAATGTTACATCTGCATATTCGTCTGTTTCAAACATCAGATAATTATCTCTCTTGGAATTGAAGTCACGCATCTGTACATTTTTATAATTTTAAAGAAAAATCTGAAAGCATCAAGCATAACAAAGCCTCCGTTTGTTTTATTGAATGTATTATATCAATTAAGAAAAATAAATGTAAGACGAGCAAAAGAAGGTAGAGTAAACGGTTGTTGAAGAGTTGTTTTTTGTTAAAAAATGAAACGGGGAAGCTTTTTATATTGCTTCGGAATATCATAGTTTTCTAATGTTTTGATAAATCTCGCAGGCGTACAATAGGGTGCTGCTACAGTATTGAGATATTCAATAAATTCTTTTTCGTAACCAAAACCGTTTTTTCTTAAAATATCGGCTTTAGGTCCGTTGTGTGTCCATGTGCAGAAATTTACACCGTAATCTGTCAGATTTTCGGCAATTTCATCATCAACAAGACAAAGAGAAAAAGGGGTGCATCCGGTGCCTATAAGAATATACTGCATATAGTTTACTCCTCAACCATATTTTTTACCTTTTCGGGTACTTTGATATCCCCGAAGCCGTAAAAGCTTCTTGCGTTTTCCCCTAAAAGTAAAAGCTTGTTTTTCTGAGATATTTCAGTTGTTTTCTCGATAAAATCAAGGCTCATTTTATAAGTTATCGCGGTCATTGTGCGGGGATAGTCGCTGCCCCACATAAGCTTATTGAAGCCTACACATTCTGCCGCTTCAATTATTGCTTTAACAGCTGATGGGAAGGGATAGAACTCATAATTGAAAAGCCAGGTTATGCCGCCGCTTTCAATGAAAACATTTTTATTTTTTGCAAGCTTTATCTGCTCAAGCCAGTTTTCTCTTGTTACCATTCCGAAATGACCTATTGCGATTTTTAAGTCGGGGAAAAGCTGTGCGATTTTATTCAAATCTGCTGTCTGCCCGTCACCGTCTGCAAGGTCTATGGAAATAAATTTTCCGCTTTCGTTGGCTTTCTTAAAAGGCTCAAGGTGGTTAAGTAAATTTTTATCCTTAAGCCTTGAAGCACAGATTTTAATTCCGTCAAAAAGAGAAATGTCCGTCATTTCCCTTTCTTCATACAAAGCACAGATTTTTATTCTGTCGGGATATTTCTGCTTTGCCTCAAGAAGATAAGTGTCCTGATTGCCGTCAATATATTCCTGAGTGATAACCGCCCCCGAAACACCGGCATAGTCCATATTCGCAATAAAGCGTTCTATGCTGTTTTCTCCGTCAGTCATATATGGGGGCATCATCTGGCGTATTTCACCGCCGAAATTACTTTTTCCGCCGCCTATATCGTAAACTGCCTTGCCGTTTACAATACCGTTCTGTTTTTTCCACAGATGTGCGTGTGCATCTATAATCATAATGTTACTCCGTCTTTAAATATTGCAATTTCACGGTTGCCTGAAATTTCATTTTTTGTCTGTCTGCCGTCTGCAACCTGCTTTATAAGCTCAAGTAATTCGTCAGCTTTTTGCTGTTTATCAGAGCCGAAAGCGGAAAAATCTATCCAATGAGCTTTTTTCTCTGCAATGCGGTCATTTGATGCGATTTTGACAGTCGGCACCGCACCGCCCAAAGGCGTTCCTCTGCCCGTTGTGAACAGTATCATATGACAGCCTGCTGCTGCAAGATTTGTTATTGAAACGATATCATTTCCGGGGCCGTTTAAGAGATTAAGTCCCGTTTTTGTGAGAGTGTCGCCGTAGTCAAGCACATCGGTGATAACCGCATTGCCGCCCTTTTGTACACAGCCGAGGGACTTTTCCTCAAGCGTTGTAATGCCGCCCTCTTTATTACCGGGAGAGGGATTTTCGGACACGGGCTGAGAGTGATTTTTGAAATACTGCTTGAAATTATTGATAAGGCTGACACCCTTTTCAAAAATTTCTTTGCTTTCGCATCTTTCAAATAAAACAGTTTCCGCACCGAACATTTCGGGCACCTCGGTGAGAACAGCCGTACCGCCCATAGCACAGATTTCGTCAGTTACTTTTCCGACAACCGCATTTGCGGTGATACCCGAAAAACCGTCCGAGCCGCCGCATTTAAGACCGATTTTAAGCCTTGATACAGGCACGCTCTGTCTTTCGTCCTCTGACGCTATGAGCTTTAACTCGTTGATTAATTCAATGCCCCGGCTTACTTCATCCTCACAGTCCTGAACGGAGAGAAAGCGGATTCTTTTTTCGTTTACATTTCCCAGAACCTTTTTCATTTCGGGAATATTGTTGTTTTCGCATCCAAGACCTAAAACGAGTACACCGCCTGCATTGGGATGCTTTATAAGACCTCTTAAAATCAGCTGAGTGATTTTCATATCGTCACCCAACTGACTGCAGCCGTAGGGGTGGGGAAAATACACAGCTCCCGTTTTTTCGGCAAGGATTTTGCCGATGCTGTTCACACAGCCGACTGTGGGGACTATCCATATGTCGTTTCTTATGCCTATATCCCCGTTTTCGCGGACAAAGGCATCTATGTAGAATGGCTCTGTTGCTTTTGGATAAGTAAAGCGGGGGGTATATTCATAGGAAAGAATATCGCCTAATTTTGTTCTCATATTGTGCGAGTGTACACTCTCGCCCTTTTTTATGTCCTGAGTAGCTACACCTATAGGATAGCCGTATTTTATAATGTCTGCACCCTCGGGGATGTCAACTAAGGCTGACTTGTGGCCTGTTTCAAGGCTTACACTCACATTATCCTTTTCGTTTATTCTGACAGTATCCATTTCATTGCTTCCTTTGCACCGAGTAAGTCAATTTTATTGTAATACGCAGTTACGGTATCAGTCATATCCGAAAGGTCTGTCTGCCACAACGCGGTATTTTTAAGGATATCTGCAATGCTGTCATTTTTCATACTCTCAACAGCATCTGCCGCATCGTCGGGGGTATCGTTTTTATAAAAATAAATCAATGCTGCGAGTGAGAAGGTAAGTCCTTTGGGATACACACCGTTCTTTTCCTTGTATTCCAAAAGGGTAGGAAGCACTCTTACGGAAAATTTGCTTACGGAATTGAGTGCTATTGAACGCCATTTGTGCTGAATAAAGGGGTTGCCGAAGCGGTCAAAAACATGCTTCGCAAAGCTCACACTTTCCTCATTTTCACCTATAGTGGGCAGAATTTCCTCTTTCATACACTTGTTGAGAAAAGCATTTGCCGTTGCGTCCTTCATTGCCTGACCTACCGTTTCAATGCCTGAAAGCAGACTTGCGGCAACAAGGGATGTGTGTGCACCGTTGAGAATTCTTACCTTTATTTTTTTATAAGGCTTTGCATCAGTTGTCCACACAACATTGAAGCCTGCTTTTTTAAGAGGGAATTCGTCTTCAAAATCGCCCTCAATTACCCAGAGGTGGAAAAGCTCTGCGGTGTCGAGGAATTTGTCATCGGGGTACTTATCCTTTGTTTCGTCTGCGGGGTAGCCCGTAACAATTCTGTCAACAAGAGTGTTGGCAAAATGATTTTCGTTTTCTATCCACTCGCTAAAGCCCTCTTCAAGTGACCAGAGCCCGGCATACTGCAATACACATTCTTTAAGTGCATCGCCGTTATTGTCAATAAGCTCGCAGGGAAGCAGAATAAAGCCCTTTAAGCCGTTTTTATATCTCCTGTAAAGCAGCTGTGTAAGCTTGCCGGGGAAGGATTTGCATGGCTTGTCTTCAAAACAGCAGGTATCGTCAAAGCTGATGCCCGCTTCTGTTGTGTTTGACACAATAAATCTGAAATCGGGGTTATCGGCAAGGGAGATATACTCATCAAAATTCTTGTAAGGATCAATACCTCTTGAAATTGCTTCAATAAAATGATGCTCCTGTTTTGTTTCGCCGTTTTCAATGCCTCTTAAATAAAGATTATAGCTGCAGTCCTGAGCGTTGAGAAGCTGACATTTACCGCCCGCTCTCGGCTGGATTACAACTGCCTTACCGTCGTAAAGACCTGTTTTGTTCATTACATCAAGGAAATAATCAAAAAATCCTCTCAGAAAATTGCCTTCACCGAACTGAATTATTGTTTCTTTCATTTTAATCACCGATTTTTATCAAAAGCTTTGCTAATGTGCCGTCATTGTTTGCGAGTGCCCTGAAGGCATCAAGAGCATCATTCATATCGTAAACACCGCTTACCATTTTCATAACATCTGCCTTACAGGAAGACACAATATCAATATTATTTATAAAATCGTCCTTTAACGCATTACGGCTGCCGTGGATGTTAAGCTCTTTTTTAAGAATAACGGAGTGAACGAAATTAGTTTCTCTCTTGCCGTTGCCGATAAGTATGATATTTGCCGCAAAAGCCGCATTTTCAATACAGGCTAAGAATGTTTCGGGCGCACCGCAGGCTTCAATGCACACATCAAAGCCGTTACCGTTTGTAAATTCCTTTGTGAACTCCTCAAGGGACTGCCTTTTGGTGTTGACAACCGCATCCGCACCGTATTCTTTTGCGAGTGCGAGACGGTTATCGAGAATATCTGCAACAACTATTTTTTTGCATTTCTGCTTTGCTGCAAGCAGAGCGAAAAGACCGATAGGGCCGGCACCGATTACAAGCACGCTGTCACTTTCCTTGATTTCAGCACGGGAAGTGGCATGCTGTGAAATTGAAAACGGCTCAATCAAAGCTAACTCCTGTGCCGAAAGACCTTTGCCGGGGTAAATTCTTTCAACGGGCATTGAAATGTATTCACAGAATGCTCCGTCTCTTTGCACACCCATAGTCTGATTATCCGTACAGCAGTTAACAAAGCCGCGTTCACATGAATAACAGCTACCGCAGTTGAAATACGGATTACAGGTTACGATATCTCCGATTTTGAGCCCCTTATCATTTTCGGGAATTGACACGATTTCAGCCGAAAACTCGTGGCCGGGGATTCTCGGATATGTTGTAAAGGGTTGATTGCCCGTAAAGGATGCAATATCCGCACCGCATATGCCTACATATTTTACCTTGAGAAGTGCCTCACCCTCTTTAATTTCGGGCATAGGGATTTCTCTTATTTCAATTTCGTTTGGATTCGGAATTACTATAGCTTTCATTTTATTCATCCTCTTCTATATAATTTTTGTCCCAGATAACACCCGTCTTGAGAGGTGCACCCTTGCAGAATATTTTATTTTCGTAAGCATAGAGCGGATCAGCGATAAACTCATCCTTGTCAATAAGCTCAACAACCTCGTCATAACGGCTGTCAACAAGTACATCTATTGCCTTTTCCATATGCTCCTGACGGAAATTGATTGAAGCAAAGATAAGATGATTCTCAAATCCGAAGGGCATTGTGTCGTAGCACACCTTAGGGCCTAATGAAAAGCTGTTGTACACACCGTTACAGCCGAGTACCTTGTGCTCGAATGCAACTCTGTGCTCTGTGTCCGAGCCGCTTGTTCCCACAAACATAGTTGCTCTGCCGCCCAACATTTCCATTATTTTCTCTGCGGTTTCTTTTTCTGTAAGTCCTGCCGTACAAAGATAATCAGCATTTGCGATTTCCTTTGAGAAGGTAACCTTTTTACAGCTTTCGTCGCTTCTTCCCACAAAGAGAAGCTGTGCCTCGGGGTGATGGCGTTTAATCTGGTCTGCAATGAAAAGACCTGTCATACCAAGGCCGAAGATAACTGTTTTTGAGAAAATATTTTCCTTTGCAAGTTTTCTTGCTTCTTCTTCGGAGCATTTGTGCTTTGCCATTTCCACTCTGAAATTCTGTGCTTCACCGAGGTCCTCCATTCTTTCAAGCTGGAATATAGCACAGGCATACGGATCGGCAAAGGACAGTCGCTTTGCAACCGATAAGGGTAATTTTTTGAGTTTTTTGTATTTTTCAGGGAGATGCAGAAGCATATCGGGATTGAAATAGTTTTTGTCGCAGAAAAGACCGTCTGCCTTGTCACAGCCGTATTCAAAATATGTTTCGTCCTCTGTATAGCGAGTGGGATCAAAGCTGTCACCGCCTCGGATAAGCACTATCGCAAATCTGTTCTGAGATGGCACCCACACAACACCTTCGTGTCCGTTTATAAGTCTCAATTCTCCCTCGGGGAATTTTGCTGAAAGCTTCCCCTCGCGTCCCATTTTCATCAGCTCAAAGTCTGTTCCGCAGAAGCCCTGAAAAACGGGATAAGCCTCAATTCCTTTATACAGGGGCTCACCTCTGAGCCGCTGTCTTTCGGGGTTGATAAGATTGATTTCCCCGTACTTTACGGGCCTATCTTTATCATTCTGAAAATATGTTCCGTAAGCTTTCATTTTTTTCACCTTTATTTTTTCATTTCTTTGGTATATAATAGCATTATCCTTATATTAACACGCGCAATTTATTTTGTAAATCAAAAATTATATATGGAGTAAAAGATATGACAACAAAGGAATATTTAACGCTTATTGACGAGGTCAACGAAAAAGGTACATATGAGGCAGACTGGGGTTCACTCTCACATCACAAGGTGCCCGACTGGTATATGCACGATAAACTGGGTGTGTTTATCCATTGGGGTATCTATTCCGTGCCTGCATTCGGCAACGAGTGGTATTCGAGAGGAATGTATGATAAATCCGTTCGTGAATTTGAGCATCACAGAAAAACCTACGGTGAACAGAATGTTTTTGGTTATAAGGATTTTATTCCCATGTTCAAGGCAGAAAAATTCAAGCCCGAGGAATGGATAAGCCTTTTCAAGAAAGCGGGTATGAAATATGTTATGCCCGTTGCAGAGCATCACGACGGCTTCGCTATGTATGAAACCGAGTTTAACCGCTGGAACTCAAAGGATATGGGGCCCTGCCGTGATGTTGTGGGAGAGCTTAAAGCCGAATGTGAGAAGCAGGGACTTGAGTTTTGTGCTTCAACTCACAGAGCAGAGCATTATTTCTTTATGAATCCGGGCAGAGAGTGCGACAGCGATGTAAATGACGAAGCATACCGTGATTTTTACGGCCCCGCCGTTTACTCAAAGGAATTTGCTCCCGATGTTATACATATCACAACAGCCGACACCTTTTCCACGGGTGCGAGTAAAGAATGGCTCGAGGACTGGCTTGTAAGAACCTGCGAAATTATCGATAAATACAAGCCCTCTGTTTTGTATTTTGACTGGTGGATTCACAATCACTCCTTCAAGCCCTATCTTAAAAAATTAGCGGCATACTACTATAACAGAGCAGAACAATGGGGTAAGGAAGTAACAATAAACTATAAGCACGAGGCTTTTCCGCCCACGGTTGCAACCTTTGATGTTGAAAGAGGAGCGTTGTCGGGCATTTCCCCTGTTTACTGGCAGACCGACACAGCTATAGGCAAATGCTCCTGGGGCTACAGAGCCGATAACGAATACAAAAGCTCCCGTCAGGTCATATGCGACCTTGTTGACATAGTTTCCAAAAACGGAAATCTGCTTATAAATATAGGCCCCAAGGCAGACGGCACCATAACCGACGAGGAAACAAAGGTGCTGCTCGATATGGGTGAATGGCTTTCTGTAAACGGTGAGGGTATCTACGGCACAACCTTCTGGAAGACCTTCGGTGAAGGCACGGTTAATGCCGAGGAGGGATTTTTCAAGGACGGAGACGAAAAGCAGTTCACAAGCGAGGATTTCAGATTTACATATAAAAACTCCTGTCTGTATGTTTTTCAGATGCGTCCGTCAAAGAAGGTACAGATAAAAACTCTCAGAAGGCTTGAATCACATAACTACCTTATCGAGGGTATAGAGCTTTTAGGCAGCGACGAAAAAATAGAATTTGAAAGAAACGAGGAATGTCTTGAAATAAATCTCAAGGGTGAATTCAGAAATGATTTCCCCATTTGCTTCAAGATACATATAGGTTAATGAATATTTTATCAATAGGCAACAGCTTTTCGTGTGATGCACAAAGATACTTGCACGCTATTGCAAAAGCAGACACAGTTGAGCTTAACACATTCAATCTCTTTATAGGCGGCTGTCCGCTTTCGCTCCACTACAGGAATATGTTAAGTGAAGAACGGGCATATGAACTCGAAATGAACGGAGAGAGTACTCTCTTTAAGGTTTCATTGAAAGAAGCACTTTTAAACCGTGACTGGGATGTTGTAACCGTTCAGCAGGTCAGCAATCAGTCCCCGTTTTATGAAACATATCAGCCGTATCTCAATAAAATAGCAGAATATGTAAGACTTTTGGTGCCGAAAGCAAAGCTTGTTGTTCATCAGACCTGGAGCTATGAGCAGGGGAGCTACCGTCTCAATACAGAGCTCGGATATTCAGACCAAAAGGATATGTTTTACGACATAAAGCGGGCATACAAAAAGGCTGCAGACGATATAAATGCAGATTTTATTATCCCCTCGGGAGAGGTTTTTGAGGCTCTTATATCAGACGGCATAACAAAGTTACACCGCGATACCTTCCACGCGAGTCTCGGCACGGGCAGATATGCACTCGGACTTATCTGGTATATGTGCCTGACAGGTCATCCGATAAAAGACAATTCTTTTGCTTCCTTTGATGAGGAAATTTCATCTGATGAAGTTCAGAAAGCAAAAAAATGTGTTGAAAAAATATATAAAAAATATTTGTAAAAACAGTGGAGATTAAAAATGAATACGAAAAAAATTAATGCAGAACCTTTTTACATGTCTGCATTACTGTGTGCTTTTGTTTACGGACTTGTTCTGCCGTTCTGTTGGGGAAATAATCCCGCTTCTGAGCTTGGCACGCTGTCGCTTCTTTGTGAAGACAGAAAGATATTTTTCTGGATATGGGGACTTCTGACATCAGGCTCAATAGTGCTGAATGCACAGTATATGTACAGAAAATTCAGTATGAAAAGCCGCTTTTTTGATGTTCTTTGTGTTCTGAGCATTGTTAGTGTGAGTCTGGTTGCTCTCACTCTCGGACACAGTATTGAAGACTGGAATCCCAAAAGAATAGCCCATTGGGTTGCAACAGGCTGTTTTATTGTTTTTACACTTGCTTCACTTGCATTGTTCTTCATATTCAACCGCAAAAAGCACCCGAAATTCAATATGCTTACTTTCTGCACGCTTATTATTTTCGCTTCATTCGCTGTTATCTTTGCCGTATTGGGAAAAAGTGCTCTTATGGAGATGATCCCCGTAGCACTTATTGAAATTTTCCTTTTTGCAATTAATTTTACTCCGTGGATTAAGGTGCAGACAAGGCAGGAAGAATTGGTATAAGTTTTTTCAGATATATCAAAAAACAGAACATTCGGCAGCTTACAGTCGGATGTTCTGTTTTATTTTTTCAATCAGCTCTTGAGTTGTATTCAAAGGGAAATTTATTGTTTTTTACGGTTTGATGCATTATTATATATACGACCGGTCAATGAATCTAATCTGAGGTGATAAGAATATGACTATTTATTTAAGCGAAAACATCAAAAGATTGAGACTTGAAAAAGAGCTTACACAAGAAACTCTTTCAGAATTTTTAGGTGTTACTGCTCAAAGTGTCAGTAATTGGGAGCGTGGCGAAAGTTATCCTGATATAACAATGCTCCCCGAAATTGCAGGCTTTTTCAAAGTAAGCGTTGATGAGTTGCTCGGTGTTAACAGAGCGGAGGATGAAGCAGAAATAATAAAAGAACTTGAAGCTTATGATAATATCTTAGACAAAAAATCAAAACAGGAAATAATAAACAGACTTAAAGAAAAGTTTCCTAATGATTTTCGTATTCTTTTGAGATATATGGCTTGCCTTGTTCATTTCAAAGAAAATACACCCGAAAATGTTGCAAAAATAATTGCGATATATGAAAATATTAAGCAGAACTGTAACAATGACAAAATACGCATTTCAGCAAAAAGACATATGGCCGAACTTTATAAAGGACTTTCAGAGAAAGAAGAAAGCGGCATAACATTTGAGGACTGTGAAAAAATCATAAAAGAGATGCCGAGAATGAGAGACGGACAGGAAATGTTTTGTTTTTATTATCCTAAAAACTATCCGAATGGCGATGAGATAATAATGAACACTCTTGAAGAACAATTCTTACTGCTCAATACAGTTTATTCTCATTATTTTCATTATAACAGCTTTTCCTGTGACAGAAACTTCTCTGACGAATGGGTTATTTCAGCTTTCAAAACAGAACTTGACTTTTTGAATTTTGTGTACGATGACGGTCATTACGGCAAAATGTGGCGAACAGTAATTTATAATTACGGGCATTTAGGTGTAAGGTATTTCAAACTCGGTGATACTGTTAATGCATTGGAAAATTTCAGAAAAATGTGCGACCTTGCTATCAAATTTGATAATATGGACAGAATTACAACTATGCACTCAGTGATGTTTGAAGGCAATAAATTTGATAAGCATACTTTGGGGTCTTCTTATATTGCTAAAACACACATAAAAGAGCTTTTAACTGAAAAATATCCCTTGTCGGAAGATTTCAAAGCAAGCGACGGATTTAAAGAGCTCCTTTATAAGCTTTCATAATGTATACATAAAAATAAAGCTTTCGGATTGCTTCGATTTAAGCGTAGCAGTCCGTTTTTTTATGATGACTTTTCTGAAGATGTATGCTATAATGCAGATAAGTATTATTAAGGAGATGCTTATATGCTCAGAAAAAGACAGGTTCATCTTGATTTTCATACAAACGGCACTTTGCCCGTCGGGAAAAGCTTTTCAAAGGAGCAATTCCAGCAGGCTCTTAAGGTCGGTCATGTGGATTCAATAACCGTATTTTCAAAATGTCATCACGGTTGGTCTTATCATCCCACCGAAGTGAATGAAATGCACCCCCAGCTCGATTTTGATCTGCTCGGTGCTCAGCTTGAAGCATGCAGAGAAATAAATGTAAAGGCTCCCGTTTATATCTCGGCAGGCTTTGACGAAAAGGAATATTTAAAGCGTCCCGAATGGCGTTATATCTGTTCACTTGAAAGGGAAGATGCTGAAGAATACGAAAAGGAAGTTCATTTCCATCTGCTTTGCTTCAATACGGGATATCTTGATTTCCTTTGTAAGCAGATTGAAGAGGTTATGGTTAAATATAACCCCTGCGGTATTTTCCTTGATATTATTTCACCTAAGGTATGCTTCTGTGAAAAATGTCTTGCTGATATGAAAGAGGCAGGACTTGATTGTGAGAATGAGGAAGACTGTGAAAAATTTGCACAGCTTACCTTTAATAAATATCTTTCTGCAACAAATGCCGCAGTGAGAAAATACAGTGATACAGCCACGATTTTTCACAACAGCGGACACATTCCCAAGGGTGACTACAGATATATAGAAGCAAACACACATCTTGAGCTTGAAAGCCTGCCCACGGGCGGTTGGGGATATGACCATTTTCCGCTTTCTGCAGCATATACCCGTACGCTCAAAAACACCGAATTTTTAGGTATGACGGGTAAATTCCATCATTCCTGGGGTGAGTTCGGCGGCTTCAAGCATCCGAACGCACTTATTTATGAAACATCATTGAGCATTGCAAACTGTGCCGGCTGCTCTATAGGAGATCAGATGCATCCTCTCGGTGAAATGAATATGTCAACATATTCTCTTATCGGTAAGGCATATTCACTTGTTGAAGAAAAAGAGCCATGGCTTGACAACGCCGTGAATATTGCCGATATTGCAGTTATGAGTGCAGAAGCACTTACGGGCGACCGTAATGTTAAGGCTGACTGTGGTGCAAACAGACTGCTTCTGGAAAATAAATATCTGTATAATTTTGTTGACGAAACAACGGATTTGTCGGGTTATAAGCTTCTCATTCTTCCCGATGTTGAAATCAAATCCGAAAAGCTGATTGAAAAAATAAAGGCTTTTGCAAAGGCTGGCAGCAAGGTAATTGCAAGTGCAGATGCTTTGGTAAAAGACGGTGAATTTATACTTGATGCAGGTGCTGAATATATCGGTAAAAACGAGTTTTCTCCCACCTATCTTGTTCCCGGCTATGATACCGTGAACGGAAAGACCGAATATGTTATGCGCTGTAATTCTTATCTGTTTGAGGCTCTTGACTGCGAAACACCCGCATTTGTACAGAACCCCTATTTTAACAGAACTTCTGAGCATTTCTGCTCACATATGCACGCACCCAACAATCCCGAAAAAACTTATCCTGCAGTTGCAATAAAAGGAAATGTTGCGTATATAGGCTGGGATATATTTACGGCATATGCAAAGCACGGCCACCTTTGCTTCAAGGAGCTGTTCAGCTTTGTTATAAACAGAATGCTCGGGGAAAACAGAGCAGCTTTTGCCGAAATCCCCGACAGGGCAGTACTTACTCTCACAAGGCAGGAAAAAGAAAAGAGAAGCATTATGCATCTTCTTTTTGCACACACCACATTAAGAGGAGAGCATACGGAAATTATTGAAGATACCGTTCCTCTTTATAATGTGAAATGCTCTGTTAAGTGCGATAAAAAGCCGTCATCGATAAGTATTGTCCCGTGCGGAAAAGAGCTTGAATTTGAATATGCAGACGGTTTTGCAAAATTTATTGTACCCGAAGTAAATATTCATCAGATGATTGCAATTAAAGATTGAAAAAACAAAAAGTTTTTGTTATTATAAATAAGCAAAATTAAAAAGATACCTTTGGAGGCATTTATATGGAAAAAATTAAGTTTGGTATATTCGGTTTAGGTCGCGGAAGCGGATTCTATGACGGTGTTGCCGCAAACAACGGTGAGGTTGTTGCTGTTTGCGATTTTGACGAAGAAAAGCTTAAAAAAGCAAAAGAAGAGCACAGCGAAGTTACTACCTATACCGATTTTGACGAGTTTATAAATCATGAGGGCTTGGAAGCCGTTTTCCTTTGCAACTATTTCCATGAGCACACCCCTTACGCTATAAAGGCACTCGAAAAGAATATTCATGTTCTGAGTGAATGCACATCAAATATCTCAATGGGTGAGGGTGTTGCATTAGTCAGAGCTGTTGAAAAGAGCAAGGCATTTTATATGATTGCTGAAAACTATCCCTTTATGAAATGTAATCAGGAGATGCGCAAGGTTTACCGTTCAGGTGTTCTCGGCAAGGCTTTGTTTGCAGAGGGTGAATACAACCATCCTATTGTTTCTCAGGAAGAAATCAATAAATATTGCCCCACCTCAAAGCATTGGAGATATCATATTCCGAGAATCTATTATATCACTCACTCTCTCGGCCCGCTTATGTACATAACAGGTGCATTCCCCAAGAGAGTAACCGCTATGCCTATTTTCGGACCTCTCAATGAGGAAAACGGCGGCGGCAGTCTTTACTGGAGACTTCCCGACAGAAGTGCTGTTGTTACCTGCCTTAATGATGACGATTCAGTATTCCGTGTAACAGGTTGGTCACACTTCGGCGGACACGCCAACTCCTACCGTGTATGCGGTGAATTAGGTCAGATGATGAATCCCTTCGGTGAAAACGATAAGGTCACTCTTGCCTTCAATAAAATACACACTCCCGAGGGAATGCCGAGAGAAAGCACCTATGAAGCAGATTTTGAGCCTGAATCAAAGGCAGCTGCAGAAAGAGCAGGCCACGGCGGCGGCGACTTCTTTATCGTAAGAGAATTTTTCAACAGCATCCGTGAAAACAGAAAGCCTCTGTTTGACGAATATTTCGCAACAACAATGGCTTCCGTTGCAATTTTAGGTCACAGAAGTGCCATGGAATACGGCAAACCCTACGACATCCCCGATTTCAGAAAGGAAGAGGACAGAGCTCTTTACGAAAACGACTTCCTCACTCCCTGCTACGATTCAAAGGGCAATCCCCCCACAATAGCAAACACCGAAAGAGCCGAGTATATTCCCACAGAGGAATCTATGAAGGCATACGATGAGGCTATTGCCAAATACAGAGCAAACAGAAAATGATTTTTGTATTAATCCATACTCTCCTGATAAGAGGGTATGGATTTTTATATATGAAATCTTCTGTGAATACATTAAATGTTTTTTCTGAAATATTGAAATATTAAGTGTTCTGCTATATATTTTGTATTGAGATATAAAGAACAGGAGATACTGAAATGAAAATTGCAATATGTGATGATAATTCTTCTTGCAGAGATGCCTTAAAGTCTTATATTGTTGAATATTTTTTGCTGAGAAAAATAGCTGTTGAAATTAGTGAATTTGCCTCCGGTAAAGATTTTCTTGATAGCAATACGGATTTTGATATAGTTTTTCTTGATATTGAGTTAGGTGATTTAAATGGAATACAAATTGCAGAAGAATTAAGGGGTAAAAAGGACAGTATTATAATTATTATAACTTCTTATATAGAATATCTTGATGATGCTATGGATTTGAATGTTATCAGGTTTCTGTATAAACCGATTGAAGCACGAAAAGTTTTTTCTGCGATAGAAAGGGCATTAGATGAAATAAATACGAAGATAGTAACATTTGTAACGAAAGATAATAAGTATGTGAGAATAAAAATCAGTGATATTGTTTATGTTGAAGCAAAAATGCGTGTTTCAAATGTTTGTACAAAAAAACAAATGTATATTGTTAAAGAAGGTATTAGCAGAATAAAAGATAAATTGAATTTTTCTGATTTTTATGTGCCGCACAACAGTTACATTGTTAATATGAATTTTATAAAAAGTTTTAGTCGTGAAGAAATAATAGTAGCTACTGAGCAATTTAATGTTAAAATTCAAGTGTCAAGCCGAAAACAAGCTGAGTTTAAAAGACATTTTTTGGCTTTTATTAAGGAAGGTAACTGATATGATAAAGATGCTTTTAGATATTTCTGTGTATATTTTTGAAGCAGTTTTGCTGTATATTTATGCAGAAAGTATATCTTTTTCTTCAAAAAAAAGAATAAAGAAAATTTTTTCAATAGCTATTCTTTTATTTTGTTTGTTGGTTTTATATGAGTTCGGAAATACAATATTTAATCTCTTTTTTATGTTTATTTTTTATAATATAATTTTTTATGTTGTTTTTGAAACTCAGTTAAGATCAGCACTTTTTCATACAGCACTTTTTGTTAGTATTAAATCTGTTTCTGAAATAATAGTTATGAATTTATGTTCATTGATATTTAACGATTATGATGCAACGGATAAGGATATCACAGCTTATGTTTTTGTTATTATATTATCCAGATTGTTTTATGCTTCCATTATACTTGCTATAAAGAAAAAGAGTATGTTGAAAAGTCAAACCGAAGAAAAAGATGATTTTTATTGGGTATTGTTTTTGTTCATTATTATTAGTGTTATTATGAACTTTTTATTTTTTTATATTTCAGGTAAAATAGAGATATCTGAATCTTTAAGTCTTTTTATTTCTGTAGTTTTTATCTTATTATTATTTACTAACCTTATTATATTTATTTTTTACGAACGCACAGTAAGTATAAAAAAGAAGTTTTATGAGTTAAAAACAATAAGCTTTCAGCAAGAAATTGATGAGAAATATTTTGCAGCAATAGAACAATCTCAAGAAGATATTAAGTGTTTTGTTCATGATGTTAAAAACCATTTGTTGCAAATTCGCTATATGGAAAGTGTTGAGGATATACACAAATACCTTGATGACATAATAAAAGAGGTTGAAAAGATTGCTTATATAGAAATCAGCAGTAATCGGATGTTAAATCTCATTATCAGTAAATATTCAGCTATTTGTGAAAGAAAGCAAATATGTTTTAAGTTTGATATAAATTCGACTAATTTGCAATATGTGTATGATATTGATCTTTCCACAATATTGAATAACTTGCTTGATAATGCTGTTGAATCCTCGGAAGAATCAAGTAATAAGCAGATTGAATTATTAATTTTCTCCAAAAATTGCAATTTTGATTGTATTATTATAAGAAACTTTTGCGATAATCCGCCTGTTTTTATTGATAATAAATTAATTTCATCTAAGAAAGAAAAAAATATGCATGGAGTTGGAATAAATATTGTAAAAAAAACACTAAAAAAGTATGGTGCATTTTATGATTGGAACTATGATAATGTAAACAACATATTTGAAACGAGTATTGTTTTTCCAAAAGCGCAATAAGAATATTATAGTACTGTTTATGTTCTTAATATTAAGGAATTTATGCATTTGTGTCGTATTTTTCTGCATTTATGTTTTGGAGATTGATTTTTTGGCGGTATGACTGCTATTATAAAAATAAATTACCTCTGATACCTCATTTAACTTGGACTGAAAGGAATGATATATTGTGAAAAAGAAGAAGATATTTTTTTGTGTTACACTTACAGTAATAACATTAATGTTTTTGGTTGTTTTTCTTCCCGGTCGTATAAGTACAATGTTTTTTAATGAAGCAAAAGATATGGATATCAGAGTTTCCTTGTCAGAATATCAATATTTTGAATTTAAGCTTTTTCCTTTTGCCAAATATGATGTTCTTGTTAGTCTTGATGATATTTCATATGATGAAGCAGAAAATATTTTTTCAGAGTTTGACGAGATTAAGCATGTTTATATGAGCTATATATATTATGATTCTCAAAGACAGCGAACAACAGGTAGGTTTCCCAGTGATAACCTATTTCAAAAAGGAAGTGAGGTTTTTGGCGAAACACATAAGCGACTTTTTGCCGAATCCGATGAGAAAATTGCTGTAGTTACCGGTATCAGAATGAGGGCAAGCGGAAGAGAATTAACTGAGTTGCTGGAAAATAATTCTGTTCAGTTGATTAATATTTTTTTGTTTGATTCTTTTGTCAATCCGGTGAATAACACTATATAGAGGAGAATAATAATGAAAAGAAAATGTTTTGTTGTTGTAATTGTTTTATTTATGGCGGTTACTGCGCTTGTATGGAAAATTTCCGAGACACAAAAAGTTAGTGCGAGAGAGTATATGAAGTTTAATATTTCCGACCGTTTAGCTTATGCGGAAAACAGATACAATGAATTTGCAGAGTTACCCGAAAAAGAATTTACTGTAATGCTTAGCTTTAATGATGATGTATCATTGGAAGAATATGCAAATTTAGATATTATAGCCTCATATCACAATCTTGTAACTGAATCCGGTCGCCAATCTTCCGGTTGTTATATAAACAATAGTCAAATGAAATCAAACAAAATAATTAAAGCACATAAGGAAGAATTATATGATGTTATTTGTAGTAATTTGAGTGAGTTAGAAAACAAAAGAGAAAATCTTCAGGCAGAATTGGATAGTTTAAAAACATATTCAAAAGAAAGTGATGATTTTTGCGAATTTTATGAAACAATTGAAAAATTACAGAATCAAATAGATAAATTGAAAGAGGATAAGAAAGCCTTAAGAGAAGACAAACTTCAAATAAGTGGAATGAAAGTTAAAGGTTCAGGGGCAGAAATGCTAAACTTAATTGCTGAAGATTTTGTTTATGTTGTAGAAATACTGGATTTTGATAATAACAATATTATAACCCCAATAAACAAAGAACAAAGAGGTGAAATTAATGAAAACAAATAACTTAAAAAGAATAATAATATTTTGTTTCTGTTTTTGTTTGAGTTTTTTTTGTGTGATTATTGCTAATGCAGCTTCATATAATACATATTCGCCATATTTTGGTTTTTGTAGTTTTGGAGATTTTGATGAAGTTAATGGCACAGGTGGTTGTATGCTTTTAGAATGGAATTCTGTTGGACTTACAGAATTTGATAGTTCTACAGATACATATGAACAGGAACTACTGTTTTATGACTATGATGACAATGCATATGCGACAAGCAACAGAATATATCATACTGATTTGCCGAATCCGTATTTTGATACAGCATTTGCTGATAGACCTGGAGAAGTTAATATTGCAGTTGGGACATATGCCCCGGAAGATATTGAAGCCAATACATACTATAGTGTTATTCTTGGATTAGATGTAGAAAATAGTGCCGGTTCAAAGTATAAAATCAGTGCTCAGGAAGGAAGGCATTATATTATTGAAAATAAGTATACTGTTTATTCAGAAAGCACATTTGCTATTGCACCGTTTAAAAATGGACATATTGCGCCGGATCATTCATGTTTTTGGTGGAATGAAACACCAAGTGCAAATAATACAATGGCCACTGCGGAAGCAAGACTCCAAAACACATGGATTAATGGTACAATATCATCTTCTTCAGATATAGATTATTATAAAATACGACTTACAGGAACAACTAATGTTTATTTTAGGTCACCATCGGAAGATTATGATTATGATGTTAGAATATATAATGCACAAGGAGATTTGATTAGCAGTTTAGTTGCATCAACGCTTGAGCAGACAAGGACAATAAGTATAACAGAAAACGGATATTATTATTTTAAGGTATATCCTTTTTCTTCAGATGTTTCTGATTTAGCCTACAGATTATATGTAGATTAATTTTTATATAACAAAGCCTCGGATTTACTGTATGTAAATCCGGGCTTATTTATTATCTGATAATTATTGTAAAAAATAAAATTCTGTGTTAAACTTAAGTAAATATTTGAAATAAAAAGGTGAACACAATGTCCGTATACAAAGATATAAGAAAAAAGCTTTCTCTCACAAGAGACGAGGTCTGCGATAAGGCAAATGAGCTTAAATTTCCCTTGCAGAGTGAAAGGCTCGAAAGAATAGAGAACGGAAAGTTTGATATTCAGCCCGAAGAGGTTATGCTTCTTTCTCAGATATACGGTGAGCCTATGCTGTGCAATCACTATTGCTCAAAGGAATGTCCGATAGGTCAGAAATATGTTCCCGAAATAAAGGTAAAGGACTTAGCTCAGATAGTTCTTGAAATGCTGTCCTCGCTTAATTCGATGAAGAAAAGTCAGGAAAGACTTATTGAAATCACCGCAGACGGAGAAATCTCCGACGACGAAATAAAGGACTTTGTTTTCATTCAAAAGGAATTGGAGCGAATTTCAATAACCGTCGAAACTCTGCAATTATGGGTAGAAAAAATGCTCGCAGAGGAAAAAATCAATATAGAGAAATATAAAAAAATAAAAGATGACATAAATTCTCAATAAAATATCAAGGGGCTGTACCGATAACATCTGTTTTGATGTTTGATACAGCCCCTTTTTACATTTTTACTTCAGATTAAATTAAATTCGTTTTGTTATTTTTCGCTTGCAATTCTTATAACCGTTGCACTGTACTGCGGTACTGTGTAGTTGAACTGTTCTGTTATACCTTCAACCGTGAAATCGACCATAATACAGTCTTCCTCGGCACCGAGGATGTTGTCATTGCTGAGTGAATCGCCTGCTACCTGATAAACCTTGGCAACAGAATCAAGATTTTCTGCATTCTCTATATCTATTGCAAATGTTCTGTCGGAATCTGTTACATTTACAAGCTTTATTATTATATCGCCGCTTTCGTCGGTTGATACAACATGATAGCTTTCTGCCAATGTGTCGGATTCTGCGTTGTAGTCAAACTGTAATTCGCCGTCAATATAACCCTGAATGTGAGTGCCGTTTACAACTATCTTTATTTCGTAGGTAACACCTGTTTCAACAGTAAAATCAGTTGTAGTATCAAAGGTTTCGCCTGTTTTTATGCCGTCCTTGATTCTCTGTATTGAGGATTTTGTGTTGCCCCAGCCGCCTATATTCCAGTAGAAGCAGTTGTTCTCATCCTCAATAAGGAACGGAATATAGAAGCCTTCGTCACCGTCAAGCTTTGTTGCCTTGAAGGTATATGTGTAATCAGACCATTCGGTGTCACCGAAATATGCTGCAACACCTAATTCATTATAGTCCGCATAAACCTTTGACTGTTTAAGCACTCCGTTCTTGATTTTCCATTCTCCCTCGCTGCCGTGCTCCTGCCAGTTCCACTTGAAGTTTAATATGGAGAAATTGTCTTCTGCGAGAACCTCGCCCGTTGCGTTGTCGGTTACCTTTATATCGTCAAACTGTGCCGATGTGTTCCATGTGCCGAGTCCCACCATACCGGTGAGCTTTTCGTGTTCAACTAATGCTCCGTCAAGAGTTGAGCCTAAGAGGGTTGTGCCGGCATTTGTGGAGAACAGCTTTTGCATATAGTAGTTAATAGAGCCTGTTGAAACGGAATTGTTGAACCATATAAGATCGGGTGACCAATGGGTTGCCGTAAGGTTGCCGAAGAGGGGAGCGTATGCAGCCATAACAACTATATCGCCGTTTCTTTCAAGTCCCGTCATATATGCCGCCTCTGCCAAAGCCGCGTTGAGTGTGTTTGAACGGGCTGCATATTCACCCACAAATACCTTCAATCCGCCTCCCAGAGGTGAGTCAAGCATGGATTCATAATCTCTTGAATAGTTGTCCTCATCATAATAGTCGGTGTTTTCAAGATACCATATGGGATCCTTGTAGTAATGCTGGTCGGTAGCACCTGCATATTCGTCTATAGTGATGCCGTTTTCTTTTACATAGTTATATGCATTTTCATAGGATGTGAAATAGTTAGCACCTGTTGTACCCTCTGCGGCACCCGATGAATATATAAGCTCGATTCCCTTATAAAGCTCGGGATTTTCTGCCTTTGCCTTATTGAATTCCTTGAGGAATACCTCATATCTTTCAAAGTAGTCCTCGCCCTCGTTTTCGTTGCCTATGCAGATGTATTTAAGCTCAAAGGGCTCCTCGTGACCGAGAGAAATTCTTACTCTTCCCCATACCGTGCTTTCGTCACCTCTGCAGAATTCAACGAGGTCAAGCATATCCTGAATATACTTGTAGAATTCCTTGAGATATCTGCCGTCTGCAGTATACATCGCAAGAGGACCTTTACCTCTCATCTGACAGTAAAGACCGCAGTTGAGAACAGGCACACCTATAGCACCGATGTCTTCAGCGAGAACAAAATATTCATAGAAGCCAAGTCCGTAGCTCATATAGCACGGATATGGATCTTCCTCGGCTGCAACATCTGTCCAGATATTTATTCCGTATGAACGCGCTGCCACATCGCCCAATTTGCCGTTGAATTCAAGAGGCTGTCCGTTCTCGTCAACACCTATTGAGTCCTTCCAGTCATATGCAGTTTCCATATCGTAGCCTTCAATGATACAGCCTCCGGGAAAACGCAGGAAAGAGGGTTCAAGTTCTGCTAACTTTTCAACAAGGTCGTATCTTAAACCGTGGTCATTATATGTGGGAGGGAAGAGCGATACCATATCGATTGCTACCTCACCGCCGTCTGTAAGCACCTGCAGATAAACATCCGTTGAAGCAGTTATTGACGAAACGAGTGACAGCTCGTATTTTTCCCATTCAGCTGTGAGTGAACCGAAAGAGCCTTCTGCCGCAATCTCGTTACCTGCAACAAGTCTGACTGTTATTTCTCCGTTAAAATTATCGATAGCCTTTGCATAAACGGAAAAATCGTATGTAACACCGCTTGTTATTGCCATACCGTCAAGGAAGCCCTTGTTTGCAATGCCTGCCTTTTCGGACGAGGTATTTGAGATAACAAGATAATTGGTGTTGTTTGGGTTGAGTGCATTTTCCGTGTCGTTTATTTTTACGCTGTTTTCGGCATTGCCTACAGTGCTCCAGCCGTGAAGCTGATCGCCTGCGGCTAAGCTGCCGTATTCAAAGGAGCGGTTTATCACCATTTCGGCATAAAGGCCGCCGTCTGCCGCAAAATTTATGTCCTCAAAGAATACACCGTATAGCAGATCGCTGATCTCGTGTACCTCATTGGCGGCATCTATTGAGAGGTAATAGTCTGAGTTTTCTTTGCTGTATTCTGTGATTGTGTTTTCTTCACCTCGCAGAATGTTCTCTGTTGCGGGAACATCCGTTGAGCAAATTCCCCAGGAAACAAGTAAGCTCATAATAAAAGCCATAGCTTTTCTGAAAAACAGAACGAGAGTGATTTTCATAAGAAACCTCCTGTAAAAATGTATATTTATATCGTACAGGAAAGCGGCGGTAAAGTCAATTGGCATAAAAGCTAATTTTTTCTTTTTTTGTATATTTTCTTATATTCCTCCGCCTTGACTGCGGTGGGATAAAAAACATCTTTTTCGTGCGACATAGCCTTTATCGCGGCCTTTATATCCACAAATTCCCCCATAGCCGTAAATGCAAGCATAGCCGCTCCGAGCGTGCTTGCCTGCTCGGTCTGTATTTTTATCACCTTTCTTTCAAAAATATCCGCACAAAGCTGACAGACAGCCTCGCTTTTTGCGCCGCCGCCGCTGAGACAGATTTTTTTGATTTTCGTATGACTTCGTTTTTCAAGACGGATAATACCGCTTTTTAATTCAAATATAATCCCCTCGATTATTGCCTTGTACAGATAAAAGGGTGTGTGTGCATCTGTTATTCCCGTGATTTCTCCCTTTGCCGTGGGCTTTAAAATGTCTGCGGTCCAGAATGGATATACATTCAGTCCCTTTGAGCCTGCAGGAATAAGATTAAGTTTACTGTTGAAATCTTCGTAATTCATATAATTATCGGAGAAATATTCCATAAAAAGAGAAATAAGCCGAAAGCCCGAATATATCTGCACCTCGGCATTATACATATTTTTTATAACAGCGGGAAAGGCAGGCACAAAGGTTTTTGGAGAAATATATTTTCTGCTTGTTATCTGTACCGATGCGGTTGTGCCCAAGGACACAGCGGCAGTATCAGGAGAGATAACACCCAGCCCCAGAGTTTCACAGCCCTTGTCAGAGCCTGAGGCGATAAGAGGTAAGCCTTCGGGGATACCTGTGAGAAAACTTGCCTTTTCTGTTATTTTTCCGACCTCTTCCCCCGGACTTATTAAATCGCACAGCTTTGAAAAAGGGATATCGTATACATTTTTTGTAAGACTTTTGCCCCTTTGCCATTTTCCCTTTTTATAGTTCAAGGGCATATGCCCGATTGCGGATGCCGTGCTGTCAACTAAATTTCCCGTCAGCTTACAGTTTATATATGCGGACAGATATACAAATTTATGTGTTTTTTGCCACACTTCTTTTTCATTCTGCATTATCCAGTTGCAGGCGGAATTTATATATTGCATTTTTGCCGTTTTATACATCCCCACAGCCGAAAAGAGACCGCTTCTTATAAGCCCGAAGGGTTTATTGAACTCGGCTTCTCTTTTGTCTGTCCAGAGAATTATGTTGCGAAGCGGCTTCATATCTTTATCAAGACACAGCACGCTGTCCCTGAGTGTGGTCACACATACGGATATTATATTTTTTATATGGTCTTTATTTTCACTTAAAAGCTTTTTCGAGGCTGTGCACAGCATTTCAAAATAGAAATCGGGTGTCTGTTCTGCAAAAAGAGGGGAGGGTGAAAAGAACGGAACGGAATAAGCTTTTTGCGTGAACGCCAAAAAAGAGCCGTCTTTTTTTACAAGAGCGGCTCTTATGCTTTGTGTGCCGATATCAAATGTGAGAACAAGCGGTTCGTTCATAAAAACACCTCTAAGGGAGTATGAACACAACTGATATCAATAATGCAGTATTAAAATTTATTTTCCGAGAAAATGCTTCATAAGCTCAACGCCCGAAGCGTAATAATTGCCTGTTTCCTTTGCTGTAGCCTCGCAGACACAGTCAACACCGTCTTTTTCGCCGTTCTTATGATAAATCATATAAGGAACGGGATCTCTTGCGTGAGTGTTTGTCTGCATGGGAGTGGGATGGTCGGGAAGAATCATAACCTTGTAATCGTCATACTTTTCGAGCTCCTCAAGAACTATGGGGAGTACGATTTCGTCAATAAGCTCTATTGAACGGATTTTGTTTTTGAGCTCGTTTCTGTGACCGCATTCGTCGGGTGCTTCAAAGTGCAGATAAACAAAATCGGAATGATTTTTAAGCTCTTCAACCGCACACTTTGCCTTGCCCTCAAAGTTTGTGTCAATATAGCCTGTTGCACCCTCGACCTCGGGAGTACGCATACCTGCAAGAATACCGATACCCTTGAGAAGGTCAACTGCGGAAATGATACTGCCTTTAAGAGAGTATACATTCTCGTATGTATCGAGCTGAGGCTTTGTGCCCTCGCCCCACAGCCAGATTGAGTTTGCCGGACGAAGCCCCTTAGCAACTCTTTCCTTGTTGAGAGGATGAGCTGAAAGAAGCTCGTAGCTTTCCTTCATCATTCTCAAAAGGTCCTTTGCGTTTTCGCTCTTTGAGAGATATTCTCCTATAACTCTGCCCGAGATGTCGTGCGGAGGAGTCATATTGCCGAGCGAAGTTGTACCGTTATTCCATACAAGACAATGACGGTATGCAACACCTGCATAGAATTTGTATATTTCGTTGCCGAAATGCTCCTCGACTGCCTTTATGAGGACAGCGGCATCTGCAGTTGAAATGTCACCTGCGGAGTAGTCCACCATAGTTTTGTCTTCGTAATTTTCTTCGTCTGACAAGGTAACGAGATTGCATCTCAATGTAACATCCGTGTCTGAAAGCTTGACACCTATGCTTACAGCCTCAAGAGGGGAGCGGCCTGTATAGCTCTTTGTGGGATCGTAGCCTAAAACGCTTAAATTCGCAACATCGCTGCCGGGCTTGAGAGAATCGTCAACTGTTTTAACAAGTCCTGTTTCACCCTTTTTGCCCATTTTATCAAAATTAGGCTTCTTTGCAACCTCCATAGGCGTTTTGCCGCCTAATTCCTCGACGGGATAGTCTGCCATTCCGTCATAAAGAAAAACAACATATTTCATAAAAATTTCTCCTTTGTTACCAGCCTGAAATCTGCCCTTTTTGCAGAGCACCGATAATTTTTTCTTTTACTGCGGGGTATGTTTTTTCGAGTGAGAGCAAAAGATTTTTTATATTTTCTCTTTCGCTTTCCTTGTCATTCGGACAACGGCTTTTTACTACGGGAAGCTCCTGCTTTCTTGCAGCAGAGGAAACCTCTTTTTCCGTTGCAAAAATCATAGGCCGTATTACATACATATCCTTTCTCGACAGGTATGTTACAGGTCTGAAGCTTTCAGCCGTGCCGCCCGAAAGAAGATTCATCATAAAGGTTTCGGCGGCATCGTCCATATGATGCCCTAAAGCGAGCTTGTTGCAGCCTGCTTCCTTTGCCATATCGTGCAGAATTCCTCTTCGCATTCTCGCACATAATGAGCAGGGATTTTTTTCTTTTCTCTCTTCAAAAATTATATGTGCAAGCTCGGTTCTTTTAATTATGTATTCAACTTGGAGTTCTTTGCACAGCGTTTCAATTCCTGAAAAATCTCCGTCCTCGTTATTAAAACGCGGATCAACACTCAATGCCGTAATATCATATTTTACGGGATAAAACCGTCTGATTTCAGCTAATGCATAAAGCAATGCAAGGGAATCCTTGCCGCCCGAAACACCGACGGCAATTTTGTCCCCCGCGTTAATCATATCATATTTCTGCATAGCCGCACGCATACGGCTCATAAGCATCTGCATAGGAATTAAAAACCTCTCATTTTTTTAAGGTCGCGGTAGTTTATAAGCTTTATGCCCAGAGATTCAATGAATTCCTTTGTTTTGGGATCTGCGAAAAGCTCGTATTCCCAGCCTCTTCTCTGCCAGCTGCCGCATATAGCCTTCAATTCGTCGCTTACGATTGCGGGATGGATATATGTTTCAATGATACCCTCGGGGAATGCACGGTATTTTTCAAAGATATATTCTCTGAAATTCTCATAGGATTCACTCTGAGGACCTGCCCAGTCACCCGGCATAAGATAGTCGAGTACTGCAACGCCGAGAGCATCTGCACCCTTTTTGAGAGAGTCAAGAAGACCTAAAACCATTTCCTTGGGCACATTTATGTCAAGCATCTCATTTGAAAACTGCTCGTCTGTGAACATAGACGGAAAACGGAAAGGCATACCGCCGTGCTCCGCGCACTTTTTGAGTGTTAATTCGAGAAGCTCGAATCTTCCTGTTGCAACGCCGTAGAGTGAGCCCATATGATTGTCAAAATGTGAGGGCTCAAAGCCGAACTGCTTGAGCTTGTTATACTGTGCATCAATCTCTTTTGCAACATCTTCCAAAGAAGCGGCTGCTTCAAACTGATCTGATTCGTGCCAGAAGAAGCTTTCCTCGTCTTTAAGTGAGGGTACATTTTCAGCAACGGGTCCCCAGCGGTAGGTGCCCCATTCACTTGTGGTTGTCAGGTGAAGTCCTATTGCATACTGCGGATTTTTTGCGGCAAAAACTGCGGCTTCCTTTGCCCAGGGACAGGGTGCCATAATTGTTGCAGAGGTAATACCGCCCTTTTCGAGCAGATCCATAACCGCAAGATTTGCACTGTGACACATACCGAAATCGTCTGCATTGATAATGAGATATCTTTCCATATTTTTTCTTCTCCTATTCCTTTTCGTCTATTATATATTCCATAAGCTCTTTCATAAGCTGTATATCAACAACCGCATCAAGCTCAATACCGTCTTCACGGTACTTTTCTTCATTTACCTTGCCGTGGTTTCTTACCTTAGCCGCAAGCGAGCCCTTACTGAACGGAATCAAGAGCCTGAGTCTTTTCTTTGTTTTCGGCAATTTTTCAGCCATAGTTTCAAGCAGCTTGTTTACTCCCACACCCGTTGTTGCACAGATACGCACCGTATCGTGGCTGGCCTCAAGCAGAAATGCATTGGCTTTATCGCACTTATTATATACGGTAACGGTCGGCTTGTGTTCTGCTCCCAATTCCTTGAGTATTTCCTTTGTTACTTCAAGCTGCTGCTCGCATTCGGGATCTGAAGCATCGCAGAGAATAAGTATAAGGTCTGCATTTGTTGCTTCTTCAAGCGTTGACTTGAAGGCTTCAACAAGAAAGTGGGGAAGACGGGAAATAAAGCCTACCGTGTCTATAAGTAAAACATCAGAGCCGTCGGGCAGCTTTATTGAACGGGCGGTGGGATCAAGCGTTGCAAACAGCTTGTCTTCCGCAAGGACACCTGCATTTGTAAGATAATTCAATAATGTGGATTTACCCGCATTCGTGTAGCCTACTATTGCACAGGATATAACACCGTCTTTTTTACGGCGGTCTCTGTGCCGCTCTCTTCGTTTTGAAAGAAGCTCAAGCTCGTTTTCGAGAGCGTGAATTCTTCGTCTGATATGTCTTTTATCGCTTTCGAGCTTGCTCTCTCCGGGACCTCTTGTGCCTATTCCGCCGCCAAGCCTTGAAAGGGACGCACCCTTGCCCGTAAGTCGCGGAAGCATATAGTTTAGCTGTGCCAATTCAACCTGAAGCTTACCCTCGTTTGTTTTTGCACGCTGAGCGAAAATATCAAGTATCAGCACAGTACGGTCAATAACTCTTATCCCGAAAACATTTTCGAGCTTTCTTTGCTGAGTGGGGGACAGCTCCGTATCGCATATAACCAGATCAATGTCTGCATTTTCGCATATTTCCTTGGCTTCGCTGAGCTTTCCCGAACCGAGGTAGGTTACGCTGTCTGCCTTGTCTTTTTTCTGAATAAGGGAAGCATAAACCTCGCCGCCTGCTGTCTGTACAAGCCCTGACAATTCTTGGATAGAGGCTTCGGCATCGTATTCGCCTGTGTCAACCTGAAGCAATAAGGCAAGCTGTTTTTTATTTTCATTTTCGTAAAACGCCATAGAGCCGCTCCCTGAATACCGGATTTATATAATTTTAGCACTTCTTTTATTTTTTATCAACATTTTTTAATTAATTCGTATGGTTCTTTTTATTATTAAAGCAATATTTATTTTAATAAGTTTATTTTATTGACAAAAGAGGCTTTCAGGTGCTAATATAATATAGGTCTATAGTAAATTTTACCTTAAACGGAGGCAAGTGTTATGTTAAAAAAAATAGTTTCTGTTGTATTGGTTTTTGCATTTGTTTTCGGCTTCACGGCAACTCCCGTTGCAATGGCAGCAGAAAACGGCAACTCTCAGTGGAGTGACCTCACAACCGACGGTTATCCATTTGTGTTTGTACACGGTATGGGCGGCTGGGGTGCCTATGAGGATTTTGAAACTCCCTATTGGGGCGGTATGGATTTTGACGGTCTTATGATGTCAATGGGGGATACCGACCTTATTGAAAACCTTAATGACAACGGTGTTGAAGCATATGAAGCGTCCGTTGGACCTTTCAGCAGCGCGTGGGACAGAGCGTGTGAATTATACGCTCAGCTTACGGGTACTGTTGTTGACTACGGTGAAGCACATTCTGCGGCTCATAATCACGACAGATACGGTTATGATTACACAGGTAACGCTCTTATGGGTGAAAACTGGGATATGCAAACCGCTATCAATATTATCGGACATTCCTTCGGAGGTCCCACAGTCCGTCTGTTCTCATCTCTTATGGCACACGGTGATGCTGAAGAAAAAGCCGCTTCGGGTGAGGATGTTTCTCCCCTGTTTGAGGGCGGCCACGGAGAGCTTATTCACTCTGTAACAACCTTCTCAAGCCCTAATGACGGCACACCCATTGCAGATTTCCTTGTTGAATGCAAGCTGATTTCTCTTATTGCTGTTTTCGGCAATATTTTAGGCTGCCTTTTCGGTGATAATGTTATGATGTGGTCACTCAGATTCGGTCACTTCGGACTCACTCCTAAGCAGGGAGAGGACAAAGCGAGTTTTAGTCTTGCTGCTATCAAAAATTTCTATAATTCAAATGATAACTGCGGTTATGATATGACCGTTGACGGAGCAAAGAAGCTCAACGAAAAGATAGAAATCAACCCCTATGCATATTATTATTCCTTTACTGCTGTTTCAACAAGTGAGAATTGCTTAGGATTGCAGTCACTTGACACTCTATCACTCTTCACATTCTCATCCACAGTATTGGCTCTTTATGAGGGTAAAACACTTGACGGTGTTGAAATGACAAAGGAATGGGCAATAAGTGACGGTATCGTGCCTTTGGCAAGTGCAAAGTATCCTGTGAAGGATGCCGATAAGGTAAAGGACTATGAGGATACTGTCAATGCGGGCGAAGCACTTGAAACAGGTATCTGGTATGTTATGGATCCTCTTGAGGGACAGATGCACACGGGCTTTATGGGCTCAACAGGCTGGCCTACCTCATTTGAGGATTTCTATGTTGACTTTATCAATATGGTAAATGCAAATTAAATTAAATGGAGATAAACAGACAATGAAAAACACAGAAAAAACAATGGATAAAATTGTTGCTCTCTGCAAGGGCAGAGGCTTCGTATACGCCGGCAGTGAAATTTACGGCGGACTTTCAAACACCTGGGACTACGGCCCTCTCGGTGTTGAATTCAAGAACAATGTCAAAAAAGCATGGTGGCAGAAATTTGTTCAGGAAAATCCCTACAACACAGGTCTTGACAGCGCAATCCTTATGAATCCCGAAACATGGGTAGCTTCAGGTCACCTCGGAGGCTTCTCTGATCCTCTTATGGACTGTAAGGTATGTAAAACCCGTCACAGAGCAGATAAGCTCATTGAAGATTATGCAGCAGAAAACGGCCTTGAGGATAATCCTGCCGGCTGGACAGATGCTCAGATGTCTGCATACATCAAGGAAAAGCATATCGTTTGTCCCTCCTGCGGCTCAGGCGACTTCACAGACATCCGTAAGTTCAACCTTATGTTCAAGACCTTCCAGGGCGTAACAGAGGATACAGCAGCCACACTTTATCTTCGTCCCGAAACAGCTCAGGGTATTTTTGTAAACTTCAAGAATATCCAGAGAACAACAAGAAAAAAGGTGCCCTTCGGTGTATGTCAGATAGGTAAGTCCTTCCGTAACGAAATCACTCCCGGTAACTTCACCTTCCGTACAAGAGAATTCGAACAGATGGAGCTTGAATTCTTCTGTAAGCCCGGCACAGACCTTGAATGGTTCAGCTACTGGAGAGCATACTGCAGAGATTTCCTTTATGCACTCGGTATGAAAGAGGAAAACTTGCGTCTTCGTGACCACGATCCCGAGGAGCTTTGCTTCTATTCAAAGGCAACAACAGACTTTGAATATCTCTTCCCCTTCGGCTGGGGTGAGCTTTGGGGTATTGCAGACAGAACAGACTACGACCTCACTCAGCACACCAATCATTCAGGTGAAGCACTTGATTACTTTGATCCCGAAACAAACGAAAAGTATATTCCCTATGTAATCGAACCCTCACTCGGTGCAGACAGAGTTGCACTCGCATTCCTTTGCGAAGCATATGACGAAGAGGTTGTTGACGAAGCTAAGGGCGACACAAGAGTTGTTATGCATCTTCACCCCGCTCTTGCTCCCTTCAAATGTGCAGTTCTTCCTCTTTCAAAGAAGCTCAATGAAGAGGCTGAAAAGGTATTTATGTCACTTTGCAAGAAGTTCCGCTGTGACTATGACGATGCAGGCTCTATAGGTAAGCGTTACCGCAGACAGGACGAAATCGGTACTCCCTTCTGTATCACATATGACTTTGAGTCAGCAGAAGACGGCTGTGTGACTGTCCGTGACCGTGACACAATGGAGCAGGTAAGACTTCCCATAGCCCAACTCGAAAGCTATATCGCAAAGAAGCTTGAATTCTGATAATGATAATTTAATAAAATAACAACAACACCGTTTGCCGGATTTTTCTGAGCAGACGGTGTTTTTCTTCTCTTCGGAACATATGTATGTATAAAGGAGAGGGGATTTTTATGGCATACGGTATAATAGGACGAAAGCAGATTGTTACAGTTATAATTTTACTTGTGTGGCTTGCCGCAATAAGCTTTGTTGTTTTTAAGTGTCTGTCGGATACATTTGTATCGGCAGGTGAAAGAAAACTGCCGATTTACAGCGTTGAGACTGACGAAAAGCAAATTGCTCTCACATTCAACTGTGCGTGGGGAGACGAAACAACAGACGGAATACTTGATATTCTCGTTAAAAACAATATAAAATGTACATTCTTTATAGTAGGGGAGTTTGCCGAAAAATACCCTGAGAGTGTGAGAAAAATATATAATGCAGGACACGAAATTGCAAATCATTCAATGCACCATACCGATCCCGTCACACAGCAGTTTTCCGAAATTGCGGCAGATATTGATGCGTGTAATGCTCTGCTTAAAAGCATAACGGGTGTAAGCGAAATAAAGCTGTACCGTGCCCCGTCAGGCTCCTATGACAACAAAACAATTGAAGCCGCCCAAAGCCTCGGAATGAAGTGCATACAATGGGATGTTGACAGCATCGACTGGAAGAATCCGTCTGCGGATACTATTGTTTCAAGAGTGTGTAATAAGTCCAAAAACGGCTCTGTGGTGCTGTTTCATTCAGGAAAGGAAAATACCCTTGAAGCTCTCGGAGAAATAATAGGTAAGCTGAAAAAAGACGGCTACGAATTCGTAACCGTCAGCGAGCTTATTTATTGGGATAATTATGACATTGACCATACGGGCAGGCAGGTTAAAAAGCAATAATCCTCTTAATCAGGCAGTTGTATTTGTAAAATTGCTTCTGTATAATCGTCACCGGTAAGATATGTGACAAAGGCACTTTTATTATCAATTTTACAATCTACTGCAAAATCAGCAGCAACAGGCGAAACATTTTCTAATTTATATTCTTTAAAATATCCTTCACCGTCATTATTAAAAATTTCTTGAACAACAATTAAGTATTCGTTATTTTTAATATTACCACAAATCACATAATTTTCATCAGCACCTAAAACATGATAAAACAAATCCGAAGTTTTACTATTTTCAACATCACAATATACAGCCCAATTAGTTGATAATCCTGTTCCTGTTTGGGTGATAAGCTCATAAATGCCAACATCAATCTGATTTATCTCAGGCTCACGGGCAACTCCATCTTTTTCAAAGAGAATTTTTCCGTTTAAATCTGAAAAAGAGTACGAGTATGTATTATCATCATTTTGTGTTACAGTATATAAGTCGGTTATATCCTTATAACCATTCTCATCTGATTTATTTGAGCAACTCACCAGGAATAAACTTATTAAAACAACGAGCAAAACTAAAAGCAATCCTTTTGCTTTCATACAAACACCACCTTTATTTAAAATATAACATTTTCTCATCACAAAGTAAAGAAAAACTGCAAACTGATAGGGAATTTTATGAAACTTTTTCGTTTGAATTTAACACATATTAAGTGAAAAGGCCTTTTTAGTAAGATGAAAGGAAGAAAAAATTATGCGGCTTGAAAAAATGAACGAAGCATATTTTAAGGAAGTTTATGCTCAGACAAAAAATACTGTTTATGCATATATCTATGCCCGCGCAAAGAACCGTGATGATGCTGTGGATATTTTTCAGGAAGTGTATATGGAGCTTGTAAAAATACTGAAAGCAAACGGCAGCTCATATATAAATTCTCCTGCGGCTCTGTTGACGGATATTGCAAAGAAGAAGCTGTATGCATACTATAAGCAAAATGAAAAGCTTGATACTTTCTGCACGGATGTGTTTTTCTCCTGTGAGGACGAGCCGTTTGTACATATCGAAAATATTTCTGCGGACAGGGAAACCGTAAGAGAAATATATAATATTCTGAAAAAGAAGGATGATATTGTTCTGAAAATATTTTTCCTGTATTTTCAGGCGGATATGAAGCTTTCGGAAATTGCCGTTCAGACAGGACTTAATGAGTCATCCGTAAAAAACAAGCTTTACAGAACAATCAGGGAATTGCGTGAAACAATGAAAAGGGAGGATGAAAACAATGACTGAAAAAGAGTTTTTTGCATTAGCTTTAGAAAATGAACTGCCCGATTTTGAAGAAATTGAAAAAAAATGTGTATGTGAGTTGAGAAAAAAAGATAATAAAAACATAAGCACAAAAGCAAAGTTGTTGTCTGTTGCTGCGGTGCTTCTGCTTTTGGTTGGTGTGTCAGGAATACTTATACTCTCGGGGACAAATGCCGACGGTGTTGTGTTGCCCGATGTTTCTGTCTACAGCTTGTGGGTGACTGATGATTTCGGCGGCTGCGGGTATTCTGATGTCAATTTTTGGGAATATACAGATAACGGAACCATATATAATGATTTTGAAAAGGATGTTGATCTGACAGACTATGTTCCGCCTTTGTTCAAAAATGACTATTTCAATTACATTGATGAAGACGAGGAAAACACACAAGCTATACAGGCGGATATTATAGCAGAGCTTAAAAAGTATCTTGAGCTGATAGATTTTGATTTTGATGACCTTGTTTTTGTTGAGGATGAATATCCCGAGGAGCTTTCAACGGAAGTGTTACTTGATGCCAATACCTGTGTTTTTAAAAAGAGCTTCTATAACTGCGGTTATCTGCTTTATGTTAATATAAAAAACGAGGTGTGTCTGAAAGTTGACAATAAATCTGTTTCTTTGCACTATTATGCAGATTATCCCGTTACACAGAATGCCCGTTTATGCGGAAACGGGACCTACGGGGAAGTCTTGCTTGATGATGTTTATTTTTGTGCACTTGCTCAATATTTCGGTGCGGACAAGCTTGCTTATGTCGATAACGGGGACAGAGAGGAAGGTTGGCTTCCGTTGCTTATATTTTACAATGCCGATGCAAAAAATAATCAGGAGCTGCTTGACAGCTTTTATGTTTTATCACTCCGGGCAAGTGCGGCATTTTATGCAGAGGGCTATGTGTCTGTTTCTGCCTGTGACAACATTGTTCTTGCCGGTGAAATAGAAACGGAAATTCCCTTTGTGGGATATGAAAATGCATATAAGGCAGCAGTAAAGGTATGCGAAGATGAAGGCTTCTCTGACGCACAGTTGGCAGGCTGTACTATACTGTATTATGCTTCAGCCGATTCTGCATACCGTGTGCCGTGCTATGATTTCCGCTTCTGTGTTGAGGAAAAAGAGGACGGAATGGATTGCTTCAGCGTAACTGTGCCGTGCTACAGCTTTGCTGAATATTTTTCAGTCGGATAAAACAAAATGTTTATCGGCAGGAGATGTAATGAATAACTGAAAAGACAAAATAAAATATCCCCTTGAAGCAGATACCTGAAGCAGTAAAGCTCCGGTATGCTTTAAGGGGATTTTTGGTTGATTTTAATTAATCTTCAGACTTTGAGGGGATTTCAATTTTGCCGTAGAGGGAGCCTGCGTTGTCTTTTCTGGGCTCTCTTGTCTGAGTGGGCTTGTAAGCCTCCCTTTTCTGGTAGGGCTTGCCGCCGCGTCTGTTGTTACCGCCTCTTCTGTTATTGTAGCCGCCCTTTGAAGGGTTTGTGGGTGTTACGCCTTCTTCGAGGGAGATAACAACCTTTCTTTCGTTGTCATAGCCTACTGAATGAGAGGTTACACCTTCAATACCCTGAACAGCGGTGTGGATAATTCTGCGTTCATAGGGGTTCATAGGCTCAAGAACTGCATTTCTGCCGTATTTGAGAACCTGCTTTGCACTTCTTGCTGCAAGTGCACGGAGATTTTCGTTTCTCTTTTCTCTGTAGTTGCCCACATTGACGGAAACCTTACGGTGATTTGCTTCATCCTTGCCTCTGTTTACGCTCAGTCTCAGCAGATACTGGATGGAATCAAGTGTTTCACCGCGTCTGCCGATAAGAGCACCGTCTTCGTCACCGCAGGAAACTGAGTAGATGTATTCCTGCTCTTCTGTCTTTTCGAGTGACATTGTGAAGTTTTCTATGCCGATACCTGCAATTATTGCTTTGAGATAATTTGCAGCAACATCATTTTCTTCAATGGGAAGCGAAACCTTTGTTTCCTGTGCTTCTGCTGCAGCTTCCTTTGCTTCTTCTTTGATTTCTTTCTTTGCGGGAGCCTGATTTACTTTCTTTTCGGGCTTTGCAGCTTTCTTTTCAGCATTTTTTACGGGAGCTGTTTTTACTGCTTCGGTTTTTGTTTCTTTTACCTGGGGCTTTGCGGGGACGGGATCGGCAATTTCATACCATACCTTAACCTTTGCCGGTTCAGCCTTGCGGAAAAGTCCGCGCTTTTTTGCGTCCTGAATGATTTCCTGCTGAAGACAAGCTTCTTCGGGCGCATTCAATTGTGCCTTTGCATCCTCATAAGCTTCCTGAATGGAGGCACCGACGCCGATTTTTTCTATAATCATTTTTTGCGTCCTTTCTGTATTTTACGCTGAATAATCAGCGGAAAGATCGGGGTTATTTTGTTTTTTCTTCCTGCGATTTCATTATCGCAACTCTCTTTTTGATACTTTCTTCGCGTGAGCGTCTTTCAACTGTTTCGTCTATCATCTGGCTTGCAATTATGTTTTCAGGCTTGATGAAAATTGCAAGTGCAACAGTCTGAATGAAAGAGAGAATATTTGAGATGATCCAGTAGAAGCCTACACCTGCGGGGAGAGAATAAGCAAAGAAGCCTGAAATTACGGGTGACATAAATGTCATACAACCCATAGTGGGATTTTTTGCCATTTCGGGATTTGTTTTCTTTTGCTTCTGCATCATAAACAAGGATGTAAGCATAGAAGAAATGAATGCAAATACAGGAATAAGAAGAATTGATGCACCGATAGTTCTGAATTCATTGGGCATTTCGGTAAGATCCACACCGAAAATCTGGAATCGGTCAATAAAGCCCTGCAAGGTAGCCACAATATCTTCTGTTACAACGGATTTATCTGCAACCTCTAATACCTCGCTGAATCTGTTAAGGATGTTAAGCTCAATACGATAAGCATCGGCTGTTGCATTCTCAAGAGAAGTATATGCTGTTTTAAGTGCTTCCATAACTGCATCCGACATATTGAGAACCTTTGAAATCGGAGCGTAAATAGCACCGTAAAGTCCTAACATAACAGGCAGCTGTATAAGTAAGGGCAGGCAGCCCGCTGTTGAAGCGCTGAAGCCTTCTCTTCTGTAAAGTTCCTGTGTTTCCTCGGAAATCTTCATCTGAGCTTCTCTTGTGCCTGAAGGATACTTTGCTCTTATTTTATTGATTTTTGCCTGAAGTCTCATCTGTTTTGCAGAATTCTTCTGCTGCTTGATTGAGGGGGCAAGCAAAACAAGTCTTACGATAAGCGTGATTACAACGAGCGAAAGAAGATAGTTTCCGCTTAAATCGTAAAATAAACCCAGCAACCATCCGAAGGGTATTGCCAGAAAATCTCTGATTGCGTCCATTAGAAACCTCCGAGTTTATTTCCCGTTTCTGTCCTTATAATTTCTGTAGTTGATTTTCTTGAATTCGGGGACGGGATCAAGTCCGCCCTTGCAAAACGGGTTACATCTTAAAATCCGCAGTGCACCTAAAGCACTGCCGAAAAAAAATCCGTAGCGTTCAACCGCTTCGAGCGTGTATTGTGAGCAGGTAGGAAAAAACCTGCATCTCGGCAGAAAAAGCGGAGAGATACGGCGTTGGTAGAAGGATATCGCTTTAACAGCAAATTTACGCATCATTTTTCAGCACTCCTGCAGAAATGAGCTGTTTTTGCATAACAGCGGCGATTTCCGTACTTTTTTTGAACACAGTTTTAGTTCTCGCAACAAAAACGATATCATAGCCTCCGTGAAGCGGTCCTAAGCTTTGGTATGCCGCGGTTATAACCCGTCTTGCCCGGTTCCTTTGTACTGCGTTGCCTATTTTTTTGCTTGTTGTTATTCCTATACGACAAATTCCCGCACGGTTTTTTATTACATAAACAACCAGTGCAGGATTAGCGTATACTTTTCCGCGTGCATATGTACGGCGGAAATCACTGTTGGTTTTTAGTTTTACGAATCGGGACAAAATATCACCGAACCCTTTCGGAAAACAGCTTAGTAAGTGAGCTGCTTTCTGCCCTTTGCTCTGCGACGGGCAAGAACCTTACGACCGTTTGCATCTGACATTCTCTTGCGGAAACCGTGCTCCATCTTGCGATGACGCTTCTTGGGCTGATAAGTTCTTTTCATTGGAACCCCTCCATTCTTTCTTGCAAATCATAAAATACGGCAAAAATCACGGATCATTATGTGCCGTTTCTCGAAAAAAGGCATAATACCCCTATTTCTACAGTTACTCATTATATAACAGTTGCCGAATGAATGTCAACTGTTTTTTTGTATATATGATTTTTTTGGCATTTTAACTGAAAAGTGTTGTTTTAAAAGCCTTGCTGGTGTATTATATAGTTGTATATTTAAAGATTTGTACACAGCGAGGTGTAATTCAATGGATAATATTATTGAGAAAAGACGCGCAACACTTATCAATGCCGCATATATCGCTCTTGTTTGTGCCGTGATATTTTTTGTATGTAAATATACCTTCGGCTTGCTGCTTCCCTTTGTGTTTGCATTTTGTGTTGCCACTCTTTTGCAGAAGCCCGTAAATTTCATAACAAAAAAAACACCGATAAAACGAAGTCTTGCAGGTGCATTGAGTGTTTTTCTGCTGATAGGAATCGTAGTATTTATATTGGTTTTTGCGGGTGTTCAGCTTTTTGCACAGATAAGGGGATTCGTTGATTATCTTATTGCACGGCTGCATAATATCTCACAGGTCAGTGAGAATATAAAGGTGTGGATTCTTAATGTTATTTCTTTCCTTCCCGAATCCCTGAGACAGACACTCAATGAACAGATAACTGTTTTCTTTGATGAAATAATAACAAACGGCTTTGAAAACATTTCAATAAGCTCAATCGGAATAGACTGGGGCTCATTGATTTCAAAAGGCGGTATAGCAATAAAGGATACGGTTGTTCAGATTCCTTCTGTTCTTATTGCGTGTATTATTTCTGTTATTGCCTGTGTTTTTATGACATCGGATTACAACAGAATAAAATATTTCATTCTCAATCAGTTCTCGGATGAACACAGAAAAAAGCTTGTGATGTCAAAGAAGCTTGCCGAGGGTACGCTCAAAAAGATGATAAAGGCATATTCGCTTATCATTCTTATCACAACGGCAGAGATGCTTACCGGTCTTACAATTCTTAAAATTATCGGTGTGTTCAATTCGGAGTTTATCATTGTAATAAGTATAGGTATCGCAATTATTGACATTATCCCCGTTCTCGGCACAGGCACCGTGCTGGTTCCCTGGGCTATATATTCTTTGATTACCGGTAAGATAGGTATGGGTGTGGGCTTGCTTGTTATTTATGCCGTTGTAACCGTGCTTCGTCAGATAATTGAGCCAAAGCTCGTTGCCGGTCAGGTAGGCTTGCCTCCTATTGTTACTATTATCGCTATGTATGTCGGAACAAAAACTATAGGTGTTTTAGGCTTTTTCGTTCTGCCGTTTGCCGTAATTGTTATAAAGGAGCTTAACGATAACGGTATAATCCGTCTGTTCCGAACATCAAAAACGGAGGCTGTGAAAACGCAGAATGATGAAAAAAGCAGCTGTGATACGGCTGAAATTTAAAAATTATTAACAAAAAGTTAATAAAAATAATAAAAACAAGAGTTTAATTCTTTTTTGGAAAAATAAAAATTATTTTTTGTGTTATATTTACTGTATATTAATTGTACTCGGGAGATGTTGTTATGCTTCAGACATTAATTCAGACAATAGCTAACCTCGGTTTTGATGCACAGGCTGTTGAGGCAACCTTTAATGAAATAATTGCCACAATTCAAACGGGAGATATGACCTCACTTGAGGGTGTGGGAAATGTGCTGTCCGGTCTTCTTTCAATTTTTACGGGAATAAATGCGGGCGATATTTCGGTTGTAATTTCATCTCTTGTTTCAAGTGTTGTTGAGCTTCTGTCAAATGACGCAACCTCATCCTTCCTTACAACAATAACAGGTGCCTGATAATAATTTTATGAATGTGCCCGGAGGTTTTCCGGGCACATTTTGATGTATGGCTGTTTTGTCGCAGAAAACACTATATATAATGTTTAAATATATATAAAGAGGAATTGTTATGAAATTTTTTGCTTTTGTGTTGGTGATAATACTTGTTGCGGGACTTGCTGCATGTAATTCAGGTACACCGTCCGTAAACACAACTACCACTACATACAACTATATATATACTCCGTCGGAACCTTCTTCCTTTGCTGAAGAGACACTGTCAACCGAAGCGGAAAGTGAAACTCAGACTCAGCTGCAGGAAACAACGGTGACACAGGAAACGACCGTGCCTCAGGAAACAACTGCTGTTTCTCCGGAAACAACGACCGTTGCACCGGAAACAACAACTTCTGCGCCTGAAAGCACCGTGCCTGCCGAAACAACAACCGAACAGGAGAGCACAACAAAAGAAGTGCCGGAAACAACCACAGCTTCTGAAGCTTCCGATATTACTCTCAATATGTCCATGCCCGAGGCTAACGGTACAATGGAGGTTGATCTGAGTGAGGATAATAAGTATATTCAGATTGTTGTGAACAAAAGAGGCATAGATGCTTCGTTATTGGTTGCTGTATACTCGGTACCCGAATCGGGACAGAATTATGTTTTTGAATTTTCTTCGGAGGGTGCCGAAAACAGAACGGTTGACAATCTCAGAAGAGTGTATCTTATTGACAGCTCGGGAAAAATCTCTTTTGTTGCTGCCGCATCTTCTTCTGAAGCAGAGAATGTTTCCGTTGTTGAAAACTGGTTTAATATGAATGTGCTTATAAAAGGTATGATTTTCCCTGCAATAGAAGATAAATTGAAATAATATACATTGAATTTGCCGTATATGCAGTGAAATACGCATCATTATGCATATATGGAAAATTACAAAAAAAACAGCACTTTTTACGAAAATTTTTTCAAAAAATTGTTGCAATTTACAAAAATATGTGTTATACTACTCCTCGTGCTTGACTGGATAGGCGTATTGCGCCTAAATCCTACAGGCTGATATGCGTTGATACGGAAGGTGGCTGCGCTGTGACGCAGGGAATTTCCGTGGAGTATGTCCGATTTGAAACCGGGCGAAGTATGGCCGTTTTATGGGGAAATCTGTGCCTTAACCAGCTTTCCATGCCCTGAAACGGTGAAAATTGCACAATTTTTGCGTCCGGAATAGCTTGCGAATATTCCGGATTTAAAAAATGCGAGGGTTGAAACACCCGGAGCCGTGTGTAAATTTTCAACACAAGCAGCCCGCCAAACATCCAAGGAGGCGTAAACAAATGGCAGTTAAGGAAAAAATCAGAATCAGACTCAAGGGCTACGACCACAACCTTGTTGACAAGGCTGCGGAGAGAATCGTTGCAACCGCAAAGCGCACAGGCGCTCAGGTTTCCGGTCCCGTACCGCTCCCCACAGAAAAGGAAGTAGTAACAATCCTTCGTGCAGTTCACAAGTACAAGGATTCCCGTGAACAGTTTGAGCAGAGAACACACAAAAGGCTCATTGATATCATCAGACCTTCAGCAAAAACAGCTGAAGCACTGACAAATCTTGAGCTTCCCGCAGGCGTAGATATCGAAATCAAAATGATGTAATGCGCCGCAGGTCATGTTGGCGAAAGTCAACCAATAATCTGAAGGAGGAAAAAACAAATGCAAAAAGGTCTTATCGGTAAGAAACTCGGCATGACACAGCTTTTTGACGAAAAGGGTAATGTAGTTCCCGTAACAGTTCTTGAAGTTGGTCCCTGCGCAGTAGTTCAGAAGAAGACAAATGAAAAGGACGGCTATGAAGCTGTTCAGCTCGGTTACGGCGATGTAAAGCTCAGCCGCGTAAACAAGCCCATGAAGGGCCATTTCGCAAAGGCTGATGTCGCTCCCAAGAAGGCTCTCAGAGAATTCAGACTCGCAGATACATCTGCTCTCAATGTAGGTGATATCCTCAAGGCTGACATCTTTGCAGCAGGCGAAAAGGTAGATGTATCCGGCACAAGCAAAGGTAAGGGATATGCCGGTGCCATCAAGAGATGGAACTTCGGCAGACTCAAAGAAACTCACGGTACCGGTCCCGTAGCAAGACATCAGGGTTCAATGGGCGCTTGCTCCGATCCCTCAAGAGTTTTCAAGGGAAAGAAGATGCCCGGTCATCTCGGTGCTGAAAAAGTTACTGTTCAGAATCTGGACGTAGTTAAGGTAGATGCTGAAAACAATCTCATCGCTGTTAAGGGTGCTGTTCCCGGTGCCAAGGGCGGTTACATTGTTATCACAAATGCCGTTAAGAAAGCGTAAGGAGGGAATAGAAGATGCCTAAAACAGCAGTATTTAATATGGCAGGCGAGAAGGTTTCCGAACTCGAGCTCAACGAAAGCATATTCGCTATCGAGCCCAACGAAACAGTTATGCATCTCGCTGTTGTAAATTATCTTGCAAATCAGCGTCAGGGAACACAGTCCACCCTCACACGCTCCGAAGTAAGCGGCGGCGGTAAGAAGCCTTGGAGACAGAAGGGAACCGGTCGTGCAAGACAGGGTTCAACAAGATCTCCCCAGTGGTACCACGGCGGTATCGCTCACGGTCCTAAGCCCCGTAGCTACAACTTCACAATAAACAAGAAAGTAAGAAGACTTGCTCTTAAGTCTGCTCTTTCTTCAAAGGTTGCTTCTCAGGAAATGATCGTTCTTGACGCTCTTTCACTTGAAGCTATCAAAACAAAGGAAATCGTAAAGGTTCTTGCAGCTCTCAAGACAGGTAAGAAAACTCTTATCGTTCTTCCCGAAAAGGATGATGTTGTTTACCGTTCAGCCCGTAACATCGCAGGCGTTAAGACAACACTTGTAAGCACACTTAATGTTTATGATATCCTTAATTGCGACAGCATCGTAGTTCTCAAGGATGCGGTAGCAAAGATTGAGGAGGTTTATGCATAATGAGTAAGTTAGCACAGGATATAATCCTCAAGCCCGTAGTTACCGAAGAAAGTATGATGGGCACAGCAATGAAGAAGTATACTTTCGTTGTTGCCAAAAACGCAAACAAAATCGAAATCGCAAAGGCTGTTGAAGAGCTTTTCGATGTTGAGGTTGAAAGCGTAAATACAATGAATGTTCGTGGTCATATGCGTCGTTACGGCCGTTATGAAGGCTACAAGCCCTCATGGAAGAAGGCAATCGTAACACTCACAGAAGGCTCCAAGACAATCGAGTTCTTTGACGGTATGTTTTAATTGACCTCATTCCGGAAAGCGATGTATGGTTTTAGCCGGCCGCTAAACTATCCGGAACGAACACAATTTTTTCAATAATATGAAAGGCGTGTGACAAAAAAATGGCTATAAAGGTCTACAAACCGACAACAAACGGTCGTCGTAATATGTCGGTTACAGATTACTCCAAACTGTCAAAGGTTGCTCCTGAAAGAAGCCTTCTTGAGCCCCTCAAGAAGACCGCAGGCAGAAACAGCTACGGCAGAATTACAGTCCGTCATCACGGCGGCGGAAACCGTCAGAAGTACCGCATAATCGATTTCAAGCGTTCAAAGATCGATATGCCCGCTACTGTTAAGACTCTTGAATACGATCCCAACCGTTCAGCATTCATCGCTCTTATTCAGTATGAAGACGGCACAAAGAGCTACATCATTGCTCCCACAGGACTTAATGTCGGTGACACAGTTGTTGCCGGTCCTGCAGCAGATATTAAAGTAGGTAATGCTCTTCCCCTCACAAATATCCCTACCGGTACATTCATCCACAATGTTGAACTTTATCCCGGCAGAGGCGGCCAGCTTGCAAGAGCAGCAGGTAATGCAGCTCAGCTTATGGCTAAGGAAGGCAAATATGCTCTTCTTCGTTTACCCTCAGGCGAACTTCGTAACGTACCCGTTCAGTGTATGGCTACAATCGGTCAGGTAAGCAACGAAGATCATCTTAATGTTAAAATCGGTAAAGCAGGCCGTACCCGTCATATGGGTATCCGTCCCACAGTCCGCGGTTCAGTAATGAACCCCTGCGACCATCCTCATGGTGGTGGTGAAGGTAAGTCCCCCATCGGTCGTCCCGGTCCTGTTACTCCTTGGGGCAAGCCCGCTCTCGGTTACAAGACTCGTGCAAAGCATAAGCGTTCCGATAAGCTTATCGTAAAGCGCGCTAATGCTAAATAAACGGAAAGGAGCGATAAATAATGGGCAGAAGTATTAAAAAGGGACCTTTCGTGCAGCCCAAGCTTCTCGAAAGAGTCATTGAAATGAACAAAAAGGGCGAAAAAATCGTTCTTAAAACATGGAGCCGCAGCTCCACAATCTTCCCTGATTTTGTTGGTCACACCTTTGCCGTTCATGACGGTCGTAAGCATGTACCCGTATATGTAACAGAGGATATGGTTGGTCACAAATTAGGTGAATTTGCTCCCACAAGAACCTTCAAAGGTCACGCAGGCAGCAAAACATCAAATAACGGTAAATAAGCCGAAAGGAGTGTAAAAAATGGAAGCAAGAGCAAAAGCGACTTTTGAGCGCATCGCTCCCCGTAAGGTTAAGTTAGTTCTTGACCTTATCAGAAATAAGCCCGCTGAAGAAGCTATGGCAATCCTTAAGTACACACCCAAGGCTGCGTGTGAACCCCTTGCAAAGCTTCTTAAATCCGCTATGGCTAATGCGGAAAACAATTTCGACATGGATGTTTCCAGACTCTATGTTGCAGAGTGCACAGTTTCTCAGGGCCCCACTCTCAAGAGAATCAGACCCGGAGACCACGGCCGTGCATTCAGAATCAATAAAAAGACATCTCACATCAACCTTGTTCTCAAGGAAATGGAATAATCGGGGAGGAGGAATTATACAATGGGACAGAAAATTAATCCTACCGGTTTAAGAATCGGTGTCATTAAAGACTGGGAATCACGCTGGTATGCAGGTAAGTCAACATTCGGTGATACTCTCGTAGCAGACTACAATGTTCGTGAATATCTCCTCAATGCTTTTAACAGCGCAGGCGTTCCCAAGATTGAAATTGAGCGTGATCCTAAGAGAGTACGCATCAACATCCACTGCGCAAAGCCCGGTATGGTTATCGGTAAGGGCGGTGCCGAAATCGAAAAGATCAAGGCAACCTGCAAGAAGATGCTTGGTTCAGACAAGGATGTTTTCATCAACATCATCGAAATCAAGCAGCCTGACCTCAACTCACAGCTCGTAGCAGAAAAGATTGCTCTTCAGCTTGAAAAGCGTGTATCTTTCCGTCGTGCAGTTAAGCAGGCTATCGGCGGCACAATGCGTCTCGGCGCAGCCGGTATCAAAATTCAGTGCAGCGGCAGACTCGGCGGTGCAGAAATTGCCCGTTCCGAAACCTACAAGGAAGGTACTATTCCGCTTCAGACAATCAGAGCAGACATTGACTACGGTTTTGCTGAAGCTAAAACAACCTACGGCCGTATCGGCGTAAAGGTTTGGATTTACAAAGGTGAAGTTCTCCACGATACTTCATCCAAACAGAAAAGAGACAGGAGGGCGTAAAAATGTTATTGCCTAAGCGCGTTAAATACCGCAGACAGCAGAGAGGACGCCTTAAGGGCGTTGCACATCGCGGCAATACAGTTACCTACGGTGATTACGGTCTCGTAGCTCTTGAGCCCGCATGGATTACCTCAAATCAGATTGAGGCTGCCCGTATCGCTATGACAAGATATATCAAGCGTGGCGGTCAGGTATGGATAAAGATATTCCCCGATAAGCCTATTACCGAAAAGCCCGCTGAAACTCGAATGGGTTCAGGTAAAGGTTCACCGGAATATTGGGTTGCAGTAGTAAAGCCCGGCAGAGTTATGTTTGAAATTGCCGGTGTCGGCGAAGATGTAGCTCGTGAAGCTATGCGTCTTGCTGCAAACAAGCTTCCCATTAAGTGCAAGTTTATTACAAAGGAAGAACAGGGTGGTGAGTCATAATGAAAGCCAGTGAAATCAGAAAAATGTCCGCTTCAGAGTTGGATGCTAAACTCGTTGAATTAAAGGACGAGCTCTTCAAGCTGCGCTTCCAGCAGGCCATCAACCAGCTCGATAACCCAATGCGTATCAGCGCCGTTAAGAAGGACATCGCAAGAGTACTCACAGTACGCAGAGATGTTGAACTTCACGGTAAGGATGCGTAAGGTAAGGGAGGCAGCATAAAATGGAAAGAAATTTAAGAAAAACTCGTGTTGGTATTGTTACCAGCGATAAGATGGATAAGACCGTTGTTGTTTCTGTAAGAGACAAGGTTAAGCATCCTCTCTACAAGAAGATCGTCAACCACACCATCAAGCTTAAGGCTCACGATGAAAACAATGAGTGCGGTATCGGCGACCGTGTATTACTGATGGAAACCCGTCCTCTTTCAAAGGATAAGAGATGGCGTGTGGTTGAAATCATTGAGAAAGCAAAATAAGGAGGCACATTCATGATTCAGCAGCAGACTTTACTTAAAGTTGCCGATAATACGGGTGCTAAGGAACTTATGTGCATCCGTGTGCTCGGTGGTACAGGCAGAAAGTATGCCAACATCGGCGATGTTATAGTAGCTTCTGTTAAAAAGGCTACACCCGGCGGCGTTGTTAAAAAGGGTGATGTTGTTAAGGCAGTTGTTGTTCGTTCCGCAAAGGGCGTTCGCAGAGCTGACGGCACATACATCCGTTTCGATGAAAACGCAGCTGTTATCATCAAGGAAGATAAAAACCCCAAGGGTACTCGTATTTTTGGACCGGTAGCAAGAGAGCTTCGTGATAAGGATTATTCCAAAATCCTCAGCCTCGCTCCCGAAGTACTTTAATCGGAGGTGCGAAGAATGAGTAACAAAGTTCATGTAAAGACCGGTGATACAGTAATGGTAATCAACGGCAAGGACAGAGGCAAGACCGGTAAGGTTCTTCAGGTAAGTCCTTCAGAAGGTAAGGTTATCGTTGAAGGTATCAATGTTGTTAAAAAGCACGTAAAGCCCAGAAGAATGGGTGAACCCGGCGGCATCATTGAGGCAGAAAGCGCTCTTTATGCTGATAAGGTTCAGCTTGTTTGCCCCAAGTGCGGCAAGGCTACAAGAGTTGGCCGTGTTATTGATGACAAGGGCAACAAGGTTCGCGTTTGCAAGAAGTGCAGCGCTCACTTTGAATAATTAAAGGGAGGACAACAAAAATGGCAAGACTTAAAGAAATGTACAGTGCTGAAGTCGCTCCCGCACTTATGAAGAAATTCAACTATAAGAGCGTTATGCAGATTCCCAAGATTGATAAGATCGTTATCAATGTTGGTTGCGGCGAAGCACGAGATAACCCCAAGGCAGTTGACGCTATTGTTTCTGATATCGGTAAGATCACAGGTCAGAAGCCCGTTGTTTGCCTTGCAAAGAAATCAGTTGCTAACTTCAAACTTCGTGAAGGTATGCCCAACGGCGTAAAGGTAACTCTCCGTGGTGACAGAATGTATGAGTTTGTTGACAGACTCTTCAATCTTGCTCTCCCCAGAGTTCGTGACTTCAGAGGTATTAACCCCAACTCCTTTGACGGCAGAGGTAACTACTCTCTCGGCGTAAAGGAACAGCTCATTTTCCCTGAAATTGAGTATGATAAGATTGATAAAGTTCGCGGTATGGATGTTTGTATCGTAACAACTGCACAGACTGACGAAGAAGCAAGAGAGCTGCTTTCCCTTATGGGCGCTCCCTTTGCAAAGTAAGGAGGGGTAACAATGGCAAAGACAGCAATGAAGAATAAACAGGCTAAGCCTGCAAAGTACTCAACAAGAGCATACAACAGATGCAAGATTTGCGGAAGACCCCACGCTTATTTGCGTAAGTACGGTGTTTGCCGTATCTGCTTCAGAGAGTTAGCTCATGCAGGTCAGATTCCCGGAGTTAAGAAAGCAAGCTGGTAAAAGCTAAAAGGAGGTTAACGGCATGCAGATTACCGATCCCATCGCAGATATGCTCACAAGAATCAGAAACGCCAATTCCGCAAAGCATGACACAGTTTCTGTTCCTGCTTCAAATATGAAGAAGGCAATCGCTCAGATTCTTGTTGATGAGGGTTATATAAAAGGTTTTAAGGTAATTGACGACGGTAAGCAGGGCGTAATCGAAATCGCTCTGAAATACGGTCCCAATAAGTCACAGGTATTACTCGGTTTACGCAGAGTTTCTAAGCCCGGTCTGCGTATATACACCGATTGCGAGAATATGCCCAAGGTTATGAAAGGTCTTGGTACAGCAATTCTCTCAACATCAAAGGGCATTATGACAGATAAGGACGCTCGTAAGGCAAATGTCGGCGGCGAAGTCCTTGCATTCATTTGGTAAGGAGGTACAAGGGATGTCACGTATAGGTAAATTACCCATCGTTGTTCCGGCCGGAGTTGATGTCAATGTTGATAACAGCACTGTTACCGTAAAAGGTCCCAAGGGTACCCTTACCGGAACATTTAACAGCAATATGACAATTGCTCTTGCAGACGGCGTTGTAACAGTTACCCGTCCCAATGACCAGAAGGAAAACAGATCTCTTCACGGTCTCACAAGAACACTTATTGCAAATATGATAGAGGGCGTTAGCAAAGGATTTTCGAAGGAACTTGAAATCGTTGGTATCGGTTACCGTGCAGCAATGCAGGGTAAAGACCTTGTTCTCAACGTAGGTTACTCACATCAGGTTGTTATGGCTCCTCCCGCAGGAATTACAGTAGAAGTTCCCGCACCCAACAAAATCGTTATTTCCGGCTTTGACAAGCAGCTTGTCGGTCAGTTTGCATCTGAAGTAAGAGGCGTTCGTCCTCCCGAACCCTACAAGGGCAAAGGTATCAGATACATTGACGAAGTTGTCCGTCGTAAAGAAGGTAAGGCCGGTAAGAGCGGCAAATAATTACAGGAGGATACTTTTATGGTTAACAGACCTAACACACAAAAGGCAAGACAGGCTCGTCATAAGAGAGTCCGTGGCAAAATCCACGGCACTGCCGAGTGTCCTCGCCTTAATGTTTACCGCTCCCTCAAGCACATCTATGCTCAGCTTATTGATGATGACAAGGGTGTAACTCTTGCAGCTGCATCAACAGCAGAGAAGGCTTTTGAGGAATACGGCGGAAATGTAGAAGCCGCTAAGAAAGTCGGCAAGTTATTAGCAGAAAGAGCTGCCCAGAAGAATATTGATGTTTGCGTATTCGACCGCGGCGGTTACATCTATCACGGCCGTGTCCAGGGCTTGGCCGAAGGCGCCCGTGAGGGTGGCCTCAAGTTCTAATGAAGGAGGAATGACTTTTGGCTAAGTTTGAAGCACAGAAAGATAACGAATTCCAGGAGAAAGTCGTTGCGATTAATCGTGTATCAAAAACTGTTAAGGGTGGTCGTATCTACAAGTTCGCTGCTCTCGTAGTTGTTGGTGACGGTAAGGGCACAATCGGCTTCGGTCTTGGTAAGTCCGGTGAAGTTCCGGACGCTATCCGTAAGGGTATTGAGGATGCTAAGAAGAATCTCATTCATGTTTCTCTTAAAGGCACAACAATTCCTCACGAAATTATCGGTAAGTTCGGCGCTGGTGAAGTTCTTCTCAAGCCCGCTTCTCCCGGTACCGGCGTTATCGCCGGCGGTCCCGTTCGTGCTGTTGTTGACACAGTAGGAATCAAGGACATCAGAGCTAAGGCTCTTCGTTCAAACAATCCTTGCAATGTAGTAAGAGCTACAATTAACGGTCTTTCACTTCTTCGTACAGTAGACGAAGTTGCTGCTGTAAGAGGCAAGACCGCTAAGGAAATTTTAGGTTAAGGAGTGAAGTACTAATGGCAGAAGTTAAAGTAAAGCTCGTTAAGAGTCTTATCGGTTGCAAAAAAGACCAGATTGCCACAGCACAGTCACTCGGTCTTCGTAAAATCGGCGATGTTTCGGTTCAGCCCGACAACGCTCAGACACAAGGTAAGGTAAACAAAATAGGTTTCCTTCTCGAAGTCACAAAAGCTTAAGAGCAGAAAGGATTGCTTATTATGAAAATTCACGAGTTATCGCCTGCTCCCGGTTCAACAAAGCCGGTAAAGCGTATAGGCAGAGGACCTGCTTCCGGTCAGGGTAAAACAGCCGGTAAAGGTCACAAGGGCCAGAAGGCACGTGCAGGCCGCGGTATGAACCCCGGTTTCGAAGGCGGTCAGATGCCCTTGCAGAGAAGACTCCCCAAGAGAGGCTTCAACAACATCTTTGCAAAGGAAATTGCTATCGTAAATCTTTCAGCTCTTGAAGCTACTTTTGAAGATGGTGCTGTAATCGATGCAGCTGCTCTTCTTTCAACAGGCCTCGTTAAGAAAGAACTTGACGGTATCAAGGTTCTTGCTCACGGTGAGCTCACAAAGAAGTTCACAGTTAAGGCAAATGCTTTTTCTAAGGAAGCAAAGGCTAAGATCGAAGCAGTAGGCGGAACAGCCGAAGTTGTTGAATAATTTATTCTTAATTCGATAAACTTTGCAACTGAAAGAAAAGGAGAGTGTCTGACAAATGATAAAAACTTTTATTAATGCGTGGAAGATTGCAGACTTGCGTAAAAAGATGCTTTACACAGTTTTCATTCTCTTCCTCTTTAGACTGGGTTGCGCTATTCCGATTCCGTTCATTGACATTACTCAGGATAACGGTCTCATAGGCGACTCAACCGGTACTTTCCTCAACTATCTCTCAATGATGACCGGTGACGCATTCAACTATGGACGAGTTTTTGCATTAGGTATCACTCCCTATATTAACTCATCTATTATATTACAGCTTCTTGCTGTTGCTATTCCGGCACTTGAGAAACTTTCTCACGATGAGGAAGGCCGTAAAAAGATGGCTACCATCACCCGTTATGTTACTGTCGGTCTTGCTGTATTACAGGGTATTGCATACTATGTATACATCTGGAGCCAGGGCAATATGCTCACAACAGATGTAAACGGTAAGGCATACACAGGCATCTGGGCAGTATTACAGGGCGTATTCATCGTAGCTACTCTTACAGCAGGTTCAGCGCTTGTTATGTGGCTCGGCGAACAGATTAATGAACACGGTATCGGTAACGGTATTTCACTTATACTTTTCGCAGGTATCGTTTCAAGAATTCCCACCACAATCTATCAGATTGTTGCAACTCCCTACTATCAGGGTAAGTGGTATTATCTGATAGCTCCCATCGCTCTTATCACTCTTATCCTTATGATTGCTTATATCGTATGGATGGATAATGCAGAGCGCAGAATTCCTGTACAGTATGCAAAAAGAGTTGTAGGTCGTAAAATGTACGGCGGACAGAGCTCCAACATTCCGATCAAGGTTAATATGTCCGGTGTTCTTCCCGTAATTTTTGCAAGCTCCATTCTTTCCCTGCCTCCCACGATTGAAATGTTCGTTTCAAACAGCATTGATGAATCAACAGGCTGGGGCAAATTCTGGACGATGTTCTTCGGTTGGTTCCAGGCAACATCTCCCGTTTACGGAGTTATCTACTTCTTACTTATAATCTTCTTTGCATATTTCTATGCATCAATTCAGTATAATCCCATTGAGATGTCAAACAACCTTGCAAAGAACAGCGGTATGATTCCCGGTATCCGTTCCGGTAAGCCCACTGCTGAATACATCGCAAAGGTTATTTCCAAGATAGTTCTTCTCGGTGCTCTTATGCTCAGCGTTGTTGCTCTCTACCCCATACTTTTCTCACAGATTACAAGTGCGGTAGACTACCCCATGAATGTTTCTCTCGGCGGTACATCAATCATAATTCTTGTTGGTGTTGCTCTTGAGACAGTTCAGCAGGTTGAGAGCCAGATGATGATGCGTCACTACAAGGGCTTCCTTGATTAATATTTAAGGAGAACAAACCGATGAATATAATTTTTCTCGGTGCCCCCGGAGCAGGTAAAGGTACACAGGCGGAGATAGTAAGCGAAAAGCTTTCTATTCCCACTGTTTCCACCGGAAACATTATCCGCGAAGCTCTGAAGAACGGCACACCTATGGGACTTAAAGCAAAAGAATTCATTGAAGCAGGCAAGCTCGTTCCCGATGAGGTTGTTATCGGCATCATCAAAGACAGACTTGCTTGTGAAGATTGCAAAAACGGTTTTATACTCGACGGCTTCCCCAGAACAATTCCTCAGGCTGAGGCTCTTGATGAGATGGGCGTTGTTATTGATAAGGTAATCGACATTGAGGTTGCTGACGAAGCAATCGCAGCAAGAATGTCAGGACGCAGAGTCTGCAAGGCTTGCGGAAACTCTTATCACCTTGAGTATAAAAAACCCGCGGTAGACGGTGTTTGCGACGGCTGCGGCGGTGAGCTTGTTCAGAGAAAGGACGATGCTCCCGAAACAGTTCTCGAAAGACTTAAAATCTACCACGAAGAAACCGAGCCTTTGAAGGCTTATTATGAAAAGCAGAACAAGCTTTTCATCGTAGAGGGACAGCCTGAAGTCAAAGACACAACAGCGCTTACCCTTAAAGCATTGGAGGATTGAGCATGATAGTGCTGAAAACACGCCGCGAGATTGAATTGATGCGTGAAGCGGGTAGAATTTCTGCCCGGGCACTACAGCTTGCCGGTGAGGCTGTTCAGCCGGGCATAACAACGGCTGAAATAGATAAGATTGCTTATGATTTCATCATAAGTCAGGGCGCAAAGCCCTCATTCCTTAACTACAACGGCTTTCCGGCAACTGCATGCATTTCCATAAACAATGAAGTAATTCATGGAATTCCCGATGATAAGCACATCATCAAGGAGGGCGACATAGTCAGCATAGATCTCGGAGCTGTAATAAACGGCTTCCACGGAGATAACGCTGCAACCTTCGCCTGCGGAAAAATAAGCCCTGCTGCTACGCGGCTGTGCGACACCACAAGAGAGGCTCTTTATATAGGACTTTCTAAGGCTGTTGCAGGAAACAGACTGGGCGATATAGGCTCCGCAATCTTTGAACACTGTGCATCAAGAGGATACGGAATTGTCCGTGACTATACAGGACACGGTATCGGTTCCAAGCTCCATGAAGATCCTTCGGTTCCGAACTACGGCAAACCGGGCAAAGGAGCAAGACTTCTCCCCGGAATGACCATTGCCATTGAACCGATGATTAACGAAGGCACCGAAGAAACAAAGGTGCTGCGTAACAACTGGACGGTTGTAACGGCAGACGGTAAATTATCTGCTCACTTTGAACATACCGTTGCTATCACCGACGGCGAGTGTATAATTCTTACACAGTGCTGAGAGGTGTCAAGTATGTATCAGAGAGGTCAGGTTGTTAAAAGTCTTGCTGGCAGGGATAAAGGCTATCTCTTGACTGTTGTTAGTGCAGACGAAACTAATGTTTTTGTCTGTGACGGAAAAGAGCGTCCGCTTAATAACCCGAAGCGTAAAAATCCCCGTCATATTGAATCCGTCGGAATGTGCATATCGGATAATCAGATGGCATCCGACCGAGCTTTGAGAAAAGCTTTGGCAGCAATAAAAGCTGTCATATAATAAGGAGGTAAGTAGTATGTCCAAACAGGATAACATCGAAATCGAAGGTACCGTCGTTGAAGCGTTACCGAACGCAGCGTTCAAGGTAGAGCTTGAAAACGGCAAGGTGATTTTAGCCCATATTTCCGGAAAGCTTCGTATGAACTACATCCGTATTCTTCCCGGTGATAAAGTAACGGTTGAACTTTCACCCTATGATCTCACAAAAGGCCGTATTACTTGGCGGTCAAAATAAAGCAATAATTTTAGGAGGTATTCTACAATGAAAGTCAGACCTTCTGTAAAGAAAATTTGCGAGAAGTGCAAAATCATTAAACGCAAGGGAAAAGTAATGGTTATCTGTGAAAATCCCAAGCACAAGCAGCGTCAGGGCTAAGGCTCGGACATAAACCTATTAATGGAGGTGCAACTGACAAATGGCGCGTATATCTGGTGTAGACCTTCCCAGAGAGAAGAGAATTGAAATTGCTCTCACATATATCTATGGTATAGGTCAGAAAACTGCAAGCGACATTATTACAGCAACAGGCATCAATCCCGACACAAGAGTTAAGGATTTGACTGAGGCTGATGTTTCAAAACTTCGTGAGTATATCGACCACAATGTTAAGGTCGAAGGTGATCTCAGAAGAGAAACAGCATTTGATATCAAGAGACTTATAGAAATCGGCTGCTATCGCGGTGTCCGTCACCGTAAGGGCCTTCCCGTAAGAGGTCAGCGTTCAAAGACAAACGCTCGTACCCGTAAGGGCCCCAAGAAGACAATAGCAAACAAGAAGAAGTAAGGAGGGAATTAGTATGGCAAAGGCAAGCGCTACTAAAAAAGGCGCAACACGCAAGCGTCGTGAGCGTAAAAATATCGATCGTGGTGCAGTTCATATTCAATCCACCTTCAATAACACAATCGTAACTATTTCTGATACTCAGGGCAACACAGTTTCATGGGCATCTGCCGGTGAAATGGGCTTCAGAGGTTCAAGAAAGTCAACTCCCTTTGCTGCTCAGACAGCTGCTGAAACAGCTGCTAAGGCTGCAATGGAACACGGTATGAAGACCGTTGAGGTATTCGTAAAGGGCCCCGGACAGGGAAGAGAAGCTGCTATCAGAGCTCTTCAGACTGCAGGTCTTGAAGTTACAATGATCAAAGATGTAACTCCCATTCCTCACAACGGCTGCCGTCCTCCCAAGAGAAGACGCGTATAACAAATATCAGGAGGTGTCATTACAATGGCAAGATATACCGGTGCGGTATGTAAATTATGCCGCCGCGAAGGCAAAAAGCTCTACTTAAAGGGCGATAGATGCTATTCAAGCAAATGTTCTATTGACCGTCGTAACTACGCACCCGGACAGCATGGCCAGAGCCGCAAAAAGGCTTCCGAGTACGGCACACAGCTTCGTACAAAGCAGACTGCCAGAAGATACTACGGCATCAATGAGAGCCAGTTCAGAAAATATTTCGCAATGGCTGAAAAGCAGGCAGGTATGACAGGTGAAAACCTTCTTCGTATTTGCGAAAGCCGTCTTGACAACATTGTTTATCTGCTTGGTTGGGCAAGCTCCAGAGCAGAAGCAAGACAGCTTGTTACACACGGTCATTTCGTTGTAAACGGTAAAAAGGTAGACATTCCTTCTTATCTGTGCAAGGCAGGCGATGTTCTTTCTATCAAGAAGAAGAGCCTTGACAGCGAAAAGATCAAAGCAGTTCTCGAAGCTAATGCATCAAGACCTGTTCCCCAGTGGCTTGAAGTTTCAAATGAAGCAAACACAGCAAAGGTTACTGCTCTTCCCGAAAGAGATCAGATTGCAGTTCCCGTTGAAGAACACTTCATCGTTGAATTCTATTCAAAATAATCTTTAAGCCGGTTTTAATCGTTTTATTTGCAAGACGAAATTCTAAATTATATGGTTTTTCGTTCTAAATTATAAGGAGGGTTTTGAATGATTGGTATTGAGAAGCCCAGCATTACTGCAACCGAAATGAATGAAAACGGTTCATTCGGCACATTTGTGCTTGAACCCCTTGAAAGAGGCTACGGCACAACAATCGGTAACAGTTTGCGTCGCGTTCTTTTGTCCTCACTCAGAGGTTATGCTATCACATCCGTTAAGATTGATGGTATTCTTCATGAGTTCTCAACAATTGAGGGTGTGAAAGAGGATGTTACGGAAATCGTCCTTAACTTAAAGAGCGTTATTCTTAAAATTCACGGCGACGGTCCTAAGACTATGTATATTGATGTAAGCAATGCTACAGAAATTACCGCCGGTGATATTCAGACAGACTCGGAGGTTGAAATCCTTAACCCCGATTGGCACATTGCAACAGTAAGCCCCGATGCTCACATCAAAATGGAGCTTACAGCCGATTCAGGCAGAGGCTATGTGTCAGCAGAGCGTAATAAGGCGATGATGACTCCGCCTATCGGTGTTATCGCTATCGACTCTATTTACACTCCTGTCGAGAAAGTAAATTATACCGTAGAGAATACTCGTGTCGGTGATATCACAGACTACGACAAGCTTACTCTTGAGGTAACGACAAACGGAACAATATCCGCTCAGGATGCTGTTTCATTTGCCGCCAAGATTCTCAACGAACACCTCAACCTTTTCGTTGATCTTTCAGAAGAAGCAAGCAATGTAGAGGTTATGGTCGTTAAGGACAATGATTCAAACAAGCAGACACTTGAGATGACCGTTGAGGAACTTGACCTTTCAGTTCGTTCTTTCAATTGTCTTAAGAGAGCGAATATTCACAAGGTTGGCGATTTGATTGAAAAGTCAGAGGACGAAATGATGAAGGTAAGAAACCTCGGCAAGAAGTCCCTTGATGAAGTTATTGCTAAACTTTCACAGTTTGGTCTTTCTCTTCGCCAGGAGGATGAATAATCCTTTAACATTTAACCTTTATAAGGAAATAAGGAGTGATTTTAAATGCCCGGAACCAGAAAGCTCGGCAGAACAACTGACCATCGCAGAGCGATGATGAGAGCAATGGTAACTTTCCTTTTGGAAAACGGCAAAATTGAAACCACCGTTACAAGAGCTAAGGAAGTTCGTGCTATGACGGAGAAAATGATTACTCTCGCCAAGGTCGATAACCTTCACAATAAAAGACAGGCAATGGCTTATATAACAAAAGACACTGTTGTTAAAAAGCTCTTTGATGAAGTTGCACCCAAGTATAAGGATGTAAACGGTGGCTACTGCCGCATAATCAAAACAGGTCCCCGTCGTGGTGACGCAGCAGAAATGTGCATCATTGAACTTGTTTGATTAACATCATGATATAAAAGAACGCTCACCGAAAGGTGAGCGTTTTTTTTGATTGTTATTAAAATATTTTGAAAACGGAAAAATTATTTATCTGTCAGACCTAATATATAGTCTGTTGTTGTGTTATATAGCTTTGCTAATTTAATCAATACATCTGTAGGTATGTCTCTCAAGCCTCTTTCGTAGCGATTATATTGAGGCTGTTTCATTCCTAAATAATCAGCAACCTGTTGTTGTGACATATCGTGATCTTCACGCAAATCACGCAATCTGGGGTAATAATTATCCACCCGTACACCGTCTTTCATAACCGTTTGGTATTGACATAATAACATGAGATATGTATAATATTATTGTCTTATAACCATATGGTTATGAAAAAGGGTGATAATATGAAATTTGGTTTACGGAAGCCGAGTATAAAAAAATCATTTAAGGCTGCCACTACGGGAAAAGTTAAAAGAAAAATAAAAAAATCGGTAAACCCGCTTTACGGAAAAAAAGGTGTCGGTTTTGCTAAAAATCCTAAAAAGTCTGTAAAAAACGCCATATATCATAAAACTACATTTGGTTTAAGGGATATTCTTAAATAATTCACACGGGAGTTGTAAATGGAATGAAAAAATTTAAGGGAATATTAATCGGTGTTTTGATAGTTTTTGTTTTGCTGATAGTTATAGGTATAGCAAGTGGCGATACCACACAAAATGAAACACAACAGGAAATAACAGAGGGTACAACTGCTCTTGAAAATGAACTGACATCAGATATTGAAGCTTCGGATTCGGAAGAAAGTACTGTTGCTTCAGAGACAAGCACCAAAGCAGAAACCACTACCAATGCAGAAACCACTATTAAACAGGAAACTACAACCAAGCAGGAGACTACGACTAAGCAGGAAACTACGACTAAGCAGGAAACTACAACTAAGCAGGAAACCACGACTAAGCAGGAGGCTACAACTAAAAAAGAAACTACTACCAAAGAGGAAACAACAACTAAAAAAGAAGCTACTACTAAAGAGGAAACAACAACTAAAAAAGTAACCACAAATAAAGAAGAAACAAGAGTTTGGATTCCGACAAATGGTGGTACAAAGTATCATTCCAAATCTACTTGCAGCGGAATGAAAGATCCTGTCAAGGTAACAATAAGTGAAGCTAAAAAAAGAGGCTTTGATGCCTGCGGCAGATGTTATTAAATAAAAATAAAACTGTATCAGTTACATTAAAAAATGTTTTGCTGATACAGTTTTTTTCTTAGTAAAATTGTTTTTTGTTATCCGGTTTTATTCAAATGAAAGATTTGCCGTAAGAGGGAAGTGGTCGCTGGGGTATACACCGTCGTAGGTTGTTGTTACTACCTTGTATTCGTTGACATTAAAGCCTGTTTTTGATACGAGAATATAGTCAATACAGTCTCTGTCAAGGCTTTCACCCCAGTTCTGATATGTGCAGCCTGTCATAGTGTTTTCTGTTTCGTATTTTGTATCAAGGAAGCTTTCTGTTGCACTCTTATATGTGAGTGAGCTTTCCGTTGCATTGAGGTCGCCCATTAAAACAGCGGGGAGAGAGCCGAATTCGGCTATTTTATCAAGGATAACATTGATACCGTTAATTCTTGCTTCATCGCTTATATGGTCAAGATGAGTGTTGAAAACAACGAATTGAGTACCGCTTGCTTTGTCTTCAAGAATAACATAACCGCACACACGGTTGAATGCGGCACCCCAGTCCTTACTCATAACCTCGGGTGTTTCGGAAAGCCAGAAGGAGCCCTGATCGATAAGTGTGTATAAATCGGTGCGGTAGAAAATCGGACAGCCCTCGGAATTGAAGGCTTCATCGCGGTAGGTTATAACCGAATCGTACATAGGCAGAGAATCGCAGAGATAGGAATAATGCCATTTTGTGACCTCCTGAAAGCCTATAATAACGGGCTGCTCGGCAGAGATATTTTCCATAATGAGTGATGCTCGGTAGAACCAGCTCTTTTTACCTAAATCAAGAGGGGATATGCAACGCACATTACAGCTCATTACATTGAAGCCCTGAGAAACATCGATTTCTTCGGTTAAAATCTCTTTTTTATCGCTCTTGTACTGAGGATAATAGAAGAACATTATTCCGCCCCAGACCAGAATAACGGCAAGAATTAAAGAAAATACAGATAAAAGGATTTTTAATGCAGTTTTCATACTGATACCTCATTTTTTGTATATAAAATTTTAGGGGCTGCCGTCGGGCAACCCCTGTTAAATGTTTTTATTATTCAGCAAAAGCTTCTATCATTTCACAGTAGTTGCTTATAAGATGTGAAGCGATGTGCTTACCGATAGAGAGTGTTTCGTCTGCGATTTCCTCGCCGATGATGTGTCCCATGAATGCGAAGTTATTGTCTGTAACAGCGTAGCCGAGAGCATCGTTTGCAAGGCTTACGGGATATACTGTAACACCCTCAACGGAGTTTGTGAGGTCGCCGTACTGCCATTCGGTTCCGTCCCAGTTTGTGCCGTTTGTGATTTCGGTTGAATAGAATACCTCGGGATAAAGCTCGCAGGGGAAGAGTGCAAGAGCGATTTCGTTGCCGAATTCAATATAACCGATTTCAGCAGGCATAATTGTTTTAATGCCGTCTGTGTATGCAACATTGTTTACAAGCTGAATTTCAACTGCAAGAGCAAGAATACTGTTTTCAGCTTCGATGAAAATTTCCTTATGAGCAACATTGAGGACGGGAGAGAGCTTAGTTGAATAATCTGCATCAACAATCATTTCGCCGAAGAGGTAGCCGAGGTTCTTTGTTTCAGCACCCATAGCCTCCCATTCAGTCATACCTGTTTCATCAACACTTACATCACTTCTTGAAAGCTGACCGAGAGCACCTGCAACCATAAGGAAGTTGCCACCGTTTTCATTTTTGATGTATTCATCAATGTAGTAGATATAGTCAGAAGCAACAAGACCGTTGCCTGCGCTGAAGGATGTGGGATGACAAGGGATATCGGAGATGTATGTAGCTTCAGAGCCTGAAGCGGGAACAAAGCAGAAGCTTGCGATTTCCTGAATATCCTCTTTAGCAATAAGGTCACGCTTGTCGTGTACTATTTCACTGCAATCGATGGAAGAGAAATAGAGAGAGCCTGTTTCCATGTCAGCGAGAGCCTCTTTGATAGCTTCAACAGACTGAGAAATGAAATAATTTTTAAAGCTTTCAGCGTAAGTTAAAGCATCATTTGTGGTTGTTTTTCCGAGAAGGTTGTTTACACCGCTTGCAACAAGCTTATAGAAAAATTCTGTGCTTACGCCCTGTGTATCAAGAGCAGAGTGGGAATGAGTAGCGGTGATATTGATGCTTGCAACCTTGATGCCCTGTTCTTCGCAGTAAGCTAAAACAGCCTTACGGATTGTTCTTGCATCTGTGGATGTAACACCGAGACAGTCAACAGCCGCAAAAACAACTGCACCTTCGCCTGAGTTATCGTCAATAACAGCAGCGCGTACACGCATATCGTCATAAACGCCTGAGGTTTTTCTGACTGTGAGGTCACGGCCGAGATAGTAGTTACCTGAGCTGATGTCTGCGGGGACAACGCTCTTTGAAGCATAGCCTAAAGACCAGCAGTTTGAATTTGCTGCTGCAGTCTGATAATTTTCTCTGCCTGCAAGGAAGCCGATTTCATCACTGTTATATTCATCAATGTTTTTCCAGTTGGAGTTGTTTGGATAGAGAAGACAGATACCTTTAACGAGAAATTCAACAATATTGTTAAGCATATTGTAAAGAACTTTCATAAAGTCATCGCCTACATTGCCACTTGTTCCTACACCATCAAAAACAGAAGTTACGCTGTCAAGCACGGATACATCTGTTTTGTTTGTTTCAACAGCAAAAGAGCTTACTGTTGTTGCTGAGAATAAGAGAACAATGCAAAGAAAAATTGAAGTAAAACGCATAAATTTCTTTTTCATAGCATAAAGCCTCCTTTTATATAATCCTATTATATAAAAATAATATTAATAAATCAATATCAAATGGAAAAATAATGCCGGTCACATTGCTGCAACCGGCAAAACTGTTTTGTGAAAATTAATCGTCGTCTTCTTCCATTGTGGATTCTGCAATAACCTTTGCAGCAACATCCTGAGGAGCTCTTTCATATCTTGCAAATTCAAAAGTGAAATATCCTCTGCCTGCTGTTACACTACGAAGAGTTGTTGCGAAATCACCCATTTCTGCCATAGGAACCTCTGCCTCGAGAAGCTGCATCTTGGGTTCATCAGCAGGTCCCATACCGAGAACTCTGCCGCGACGCTTTGTGATGTCACCCATAATATCACCGAGGTTATCATCGGGCATATAAGCATTAAGTGTGCCGATAGGCTCAAGAATTGCAGGGCCTGCTGTGTCCTTAAGCTGCTTGAATGCAAGAGAAGCTGCTGTCTTGAATGCCATTTCAGATGAGTCAACGGGATGATATGAACCGTCATAAAGTGTAGCCTTGATATTAACTACGGGATAACCTGCAACGATACCGCGCTTAACGCTTTCGCGAAGTCCTTTTTCAACTGCAGGGAAGAAGTTCTTGGGAACTGAGCCGCCGACAACCTCTTCACCGAATACAAGATCAAGCTCATCACAGGGCTCAAAGCGAATCCATACATCACCGAACTGACCGTGACCGCCGGACTGCTTCTTATGACGACCGTGAATTTCAACTCTCTTGCTGATGGTTTCTCTGTAAGCAACCTTGGGAATCTGAAGATCTACTTCAACACCGAATTTTGCTTTGAGCTTTGATACGATAAGGTCAAGATGCTGCTCACCGAGACCTGCAAGAATCTGTTCTCTTGTTTCGTCGTTTGTATAGAACTTGATAGCGGGATCTTCGTGTGAAAGCTTTTTAAGACCTGTTGCTACCTTTTCTTCTTCACCCTTCTTCTTAACGATAACTGCCATTGAAAGACAAGCATTGGGGAAGGTGGGAGCTGCAAGTGAAAGAGGCTGCTTTTCTGAGCAGATTGTGTCACCTGTCTTGATACCGTCAAGCTTTGTGATAACTGCAATGTCACCTGCGGTAATTACATTTGTATCCTCAGTCTTGCCGCCCTTGGGGATAATAAGCTTACCCATTCTCTGGTTAGCAGCTGTTCTGGGAGTATAGCAGGGTGTATTTCCGTCAATTTTACCGGAAGCAACCTTAACATATGTCATTTTACCTACGAAGGGGTCGGCAACGGTCTTGAAGCATATTGCTGCAAGAGGTCCGTTTGCGTCACATTCAAGCTCAATTTCATTGCCGTCAGCATCAGTTGCGATTTCCTTGAACTGTACGGGTGAGGGAGCCATCTTTGTGATACCGTTGAGCACAAGGTCAACAGCTTCAAGTGTGTAAGCGGAGCAAGCATACATAGGCATAATGCTACCGTCAAGAACAGCCTTTGAAAGACCTGAAACGATTTCGTCGTGAGTGAATTCCTCACCGTCAAAATACTTCATCATAAGATCGTCGTCAGATGATGCAACGGACTCTGTGAATGCTTCGTGAAGCTGATCTATTCTTTCTGATGAGGGCATATCAACCTGAGTTGCCTTGCCGTCTTTATATGCAAAAGCCTTGTTCTGAAGGAAGTTTACATAGCATTCTACCTTGTCACCAACAACATAGGGAACAACAACGGGACAAACCTTCTTGCCGAAGCCTTCCTGGAAAGCGTCAACAGTCTTATAGAAGTTAGCGTTTTCAGCATCACAGCCTGTAACGATTATGTACTTTGACATACCTCTTTCCGTAGCAGCCTTGTAAGCCTTCTCAGCACCTACGCCGACTCCTGAGCCTGACTTTGTTACGATAAGAACTGTTTCTGCAGCTCTGATACCTTCTGTGACACCTGTTGCGAAGTCAAAAAGACCGGGAGTGTCAATCAGATTTATTTTTTTGTCACGCCACTCAAGGGGGCAGACAGCTGATGCTACTGAATTGTGACGGCGCTTTTCTTCAGCGTCAAAGTCCATTACCGTGTTACCTTCAGCTACCTTGCCGAAACGGTCTGATGCGCCTGCTATATAAAGCATTGCCTCTGCAAGTGTTGTTTTTCCTCTTCCGCCGTGGCCTGCGATGCAGACATTTCTGATGTTTTCTGCACTAAATTCTTTCAATGTAAAGACCTCCAATTTGATGGTTTTTGCTGTTTTATGTACAATATATACAGAATACTTTTAACAGTACAAGGGAAATTATAACATATAAATAAGTGCATTGCAATAGCTAATTGACATTTTGTACATAATTTTTATACAAACCGACCTAATATTTGTTTGACAATATATGCGCATATATGATAAAATACCAAAACAGAAAGGTAAGTGGTGGTGTAAATGGGTTTTAATGAAAAACTGAAAAAATCATTGGGAATAGAGGGCTCATACGGTAAATATCTCAAGCCTATGGCATCGTATACCTGTGCGAATATAACGCTCGGCGGTGCGGGATATCCTATTAATCTGTATCATCAGCAGTATCTCAACTTTGTTGAGGGAATGGATACAGCCGTAACGGGCACACTCAGTATGATAAACGGTGTTGTTGATGCAATAAGCGATGTGGCTATGGGACTTATCACGGACCGCACCCGTTCAAATTACGGCAAGCACCGCCCGTACATAATCGCGGGTGCAATTCCGTTTCTGTTTGCCTATGTAATGAAATGGTGCTCCTTCGGTGTTTCCTCAATGGGGGATGTTAAGCTCACATTTATATATTACCTTATTACTGCTCTGCTTTACAGCACAAGCTTTACTATGATGAGCGTTCCTCATGTTGCAATGCTTCCCACTATTGAGCCTGTGTATTTCAGAAGAACACAGTATAAAATAGTTGAATATATGATGAACTCGGTGGGGCAGACGCTTTCGTTTGTATTTATGGGTGCAGTTCTCGGCGGAACGAATATGGACAATCCATCACCTGACGACAGAGGAAAATATCTTTTCTGCGGCATAATACTTGCTTTATGGTTTTTCTGGTCACCTGTTCTGTCCTTCTTTACCTGTCCCGAGCCGTCTTCCTTGTTGCTGCATAAGGAGCCTATCGACTGGAATTATATGTTCAATGAATACAGACTTGTTTTCAAGAACAGAGCCTTCCGTCAGTATTTCTTTGTAAGTCTGTTCAACGGCTTCCGTTCAAGCTTTTTCAGCTATTCCGATCAGTACTTTATGATAAGCATTGTTGATAAATATAAGTATTTCAATGTGCTTAATGTAATTTCGGGCTGTGCCGAATTTATGGGCTCGCCTCTTAATTATATGCTTGTAAGATATAAGGGTAAGCGTATTTCGGGTACTCTTTTAACACCTTTAATGTGTATCGGTATAGGTATGTTCGCCTTTATGACAGAAAAAACACCTATGGCGTTTATTTACATTGCAATGATTCTTTATAACTTCGGCTTCTCGGGTCCCGGCTTTGCCATAGATAATATCCAGCCCGATGTAACTGATGTTGATGAGCTTATAACAGGCAGAAGAAGAGAGGGTGTTATTGCCACCTTCCGTTCTTTTGTAACAAAAACAATAAACAGCTTTATGACGGGTATTCTCGGCTATTCCCTTAAGGGCTTCGGATATAATCCCAAGTTCCAGGAGCCTATGTATCAGACCGCAAGAACAAAGTTCGGTTTAAGACTTAACTTTACATATTTACCTCTGCTTTTCGGTATAATAACATATATTCTGCTTCATAAGTACAAAATGACTAAGACAGACCACGAAACAATACAGCGTGTTATAAAAGAAAAGCACGAAACGGGCCATGCAACGGTAACTGAAGAAGAAAAGGCAAGGCTTGAGGTTATTGCAGGTCAGAAATGGGAGGATATGTGGATAGGCTCATACACTCCCGAAAAGGTCAGTGTGAATGACAGTGTATCGGAATAAGGTGATAATAGTTGACAGGAATTATTGATGTAGGCGGAGGTCTCAGAGGTATCTTCGGTGCAGGTGTGTTAGACAGATTTATGGAGCTCGGAATAAGCTTTGATTACTGTCTGGGAGTTTCCGCGGGAAGTGCAAATCTCATAACATATCTTGCCAAGCAGATATACAGAACAAGAATTTTCTATACAGAATATTCGCTTCGTCCCGAATATATGAGCTTTCAGAATCTGTATAAAAAGGGCTCGTATGTTGACCTTGATTATGTCTACGGTGTGCTTTCAAATGACGACGGAGAAAATCCTCTTGATTTTGACACATTCTTGCAGTATGACGGTATTTATAAGGCGGTTGCAACCGATGCAAAAACGGGTGAGGCTCTTTATTTTGACAAGTCCTATTTTGAGAAAAACAACTATAATGTTCTCAAAGCCTCCTGCTGTCTGCCCGTTGCGTGCAAGCCTGTTAAGGTAAGGGAATATAGTTGCTTTGACGGCGGTGTTGCCGATCCCGTTCCCGTAAAAAAGGCTATAGAGGACGGCTGTGACAGAATAGTTCTTATTCTCACAAGACCTGCCGACGAAATAAGACAGGCAGGCTCAGATTCTACTGCGGCAAAAATTCTCGGCTTGCAATATCCCGAGGTAGCAAAACGGCTCGCTGACCGCTTTGTGAGATATAATGAGGGTGTTGCACTTGCAAAAGAGCTTGAAGCGCAAGGAAAGGCACTTATCATTGCTCCCGACGATATAAGCGGATTAAAAACACTCACAAAGGATATTGATAAAATAGACAGCCTGTATCTGCAAGGCTTTAATAAGGCAGAAAGCATAATTGATTTTATGAAATAAAAAAATAACGGCTTCGGTCTGTGTTAAATCACAACCGAAGCCGTTATTTGTTATTCAGATTTTACTTAATAAGACATTCGCCTGTCATTTCTTTGGGCTGTTCAAGATTCATAATTCTGAGCATTGTGGGAGTGATGTCTGCAAGTCTGCCGGTTTCTTTAAGGGAGCATTCATAGCCTACAACGCAGAAAGGAACGGGATTTGTTGTGTGAGGAGTGAAAGGTTTGCCGTCGTCGCCAATCATTCTGTCGGCATTGCCGTGGTCTGCTGTGATGCAGACAGCACCGCCCATAGAGAGAGTTGCTTCAACAACCTTGCCTACACATTCGTCAACTGCTTCAACAGCCTTGACAGCAGCATCAAATACACCTGTGTGACCTACCATATCGCAGTTTGCAAAGTTTAATACAACTGCATCATACTTACCTGATTTAATCTGCTCGCAAACAGCGTCACATACGGGATATGCACTCATTTCGGGCTGTAAATCAAATGTGGGAACATCGGGTGACTGAATAAGAATTCTGTCTTCACCCTCAAAGGTTTTTTCTTCACCGCCGTTGAAGAAGAATGTTACATGAGCATACTTCTGTGTTTCGGCAATACGAAGCTGTGTTTTGTTGCAGTCTGCAAGATACTCACCGAAGGTCTTTGTGAGAGCCTCGGGAGGGAATGCAACGCTTACATTGGGCATTGTTTCGTCATACTGTGTCATACAAACGAAATGAAGCGGGAAGAAGCCGTTTCTTCTTTCAAAGCCGTTAAAGTCTGCATCAACAAAGGTTCTTGTTATCTGACGCGCACGGTCGGGGCGGAAGTTGAAGAAAACAAGAGAGTCGTTTGCCTTGATTGTGCCGTTCTTATCAACAACTGTGGGAATGATGAATTCGTCTGTAACATCCTTGTCGTATGACTTCTGCATTGAGCCAACAGCATCACTGTCTTCAATACCTTCGCCGTAAACAAAGGCTGCATAAGCCTTTTCAACTCTGTCCCAGGCAAAATCTCTGTCCATCGCATAGTATCTGCCTGTGATTGTTGCAACCTTACCAACACCGATTTCTGCCATTTTGTTCTGTAAGTCTTCAATAAAGCCCTTACCTGATGTTACGGAAACATCTCTGCCGTCCATAATGCAGTGAACGAAAACATTTTCAATGCCGTGCTTTTTAGCCATTTCAAGAAGACCGTAAACATGCTCAATGTGGCTGTGAACACCGCCGTCGGAAAGAAGTCCCATAAGGTGAAGTGCGGAATTGTTTTTCTTGCAGTTTTCCATAGCTGCCTTAAGAGCTTCAATTTCAAAGAAATCGCCGTCCTTGATAGACTTTGAAATCTTAACAAGCATCTGATAAACAACTCTGCCTGCGCCTATATTTGTGTGACCTACCTCAGAGTTACCCATCTGACCGTCGGGAAGACCTACATCAAGACCTGATGCGCCGAGAGTGGTGAAAGGATTTTCATTGAAGAGCTTTGTGAGATTGGGTGTTTTTGCTGTGTATATAGCATTACCCTCGGTTTCGTTTCTCATACCGAAACCGTCCATTATACATAAAACTACAGGTTTTTTCATTTATGTTTTTCCTCGTTAATTATTTGGATGCAGCATTAACTATAACGGAGAAATCTGCTGCTTTAAGAGAAGCACCGCCGATAAGACCGCCGTCAACATTTACCTTAGCGAGGAGGCTTTCAGCGTTCTTAGCGTTCATTGAGCCGCCGTACTGAACTGTTACTGTTTCTGCAACATCCTTGCCGTATGCTTCTGCGATAGCTGCACGGACAAAGCCGTTGCCTTCGTCTGCCTGGTCGTCTGTAGCTGTAACACCTGTACCGATAGCCCATACGGGTTCATAAGCAATAACAACATCCTTGAGCTGTTCAGCGCTTACATTTGTGAGAGCCATCTTTGTCTGGAACTTGAGGAGAGTTTCTGTGTAGCCGAGCTCTCTCTGCTCAAGTGTTTCACCAACGCAGATGATAGGCTTAAGACCTGCATTGAGAGCAGCAAGAGAACGAAGGTTTACTGTCTGGTCGGTTTCTGCGAAGTACTGTCTTCTTTCGCTGTGACCGATAACAACATATTCAACACCGAGTTCCTTGAGCATATCAGCGGAAATTTCGCCTGTGTATGCACCGGAAGCCTTGAAATGTACATTTTCTGCACCGATTTTGATGTTTGAGCCCTTAGCAGCTTCAATAGCAGCGGGGATGTCAACAAAGGGAACGCAAAGCACAACCTCGCAGTCTGCATTTGCAACGAGGGGCTTCATTTCATTGATAAGAGCAGCAGCCTGAGCAGGAGTGTTGTTCATTTTCCAGTTACCTGCGATAACTGCTTTACGGGTAGCTTTATTCATTATTATTACCGTCCTTTAATTATTTTTTGTGATAAACAAACACAGGGGATGTAAAAAAGAGCATTTTTACATCCCGCAAAAAGTGTTAATTGAATTATTTGTTGTCTATGCAAGCAATGCCGGGAAGCTCTTTGCCTTCAAGATATTCGAGTGATGCACCGCCGCCTGTGGAGATGTGGCTCATCTTGTCGGAGAAGCCGAGCTTCTTGATAGCAGCAGCAGAGTCACCGCCGCCGATGATTGAGATAGCACCTGTTTCAGCAATAGCAGTTGCAACAGCTATTGTGCCGCTTGCAAAGTTTGCCCATTCGGAAACACCCATAGGTCCGTTCCAGATAACTGTGCCTGCACCGACGAGAGCGTCAGCGAAGAGCTTTTCTGTCTTGGGACCGATGTCAAGTCCCATCCAGCCGTCGGGAATTTCGTCTGAATCAACAACCATATTTTCTGTATCGGGAGCATATTCCTTACCAACTCTGTTGTCCTGAGGAATAAGGAATTTAACGCCCTTTGCAGCTGCTTTTTCCATAAGAGACTTAGCAAGCTCAACCTTGTCTTCTTCACAGATGGAAGTACCGATTGAGTGACCGAGAGCTCTCATAAATGTGTATGCCATACCGCCGCCGATGATAAGAGTATCACACTTGTCGATAAGATTTTCGATTACGCCGATTTTGTCAGAAACCTTTGCACCGCCGAGGATAGCAACGAGAGGTCTCTGGGGATTTTCAAGAGCACCGCCGATGAACTGAATTTCCTTCTGGATAAGATAACCTACTGCAGAGGGAAGATAATCAGCAACACCTGCTGTTGAAGAATGAGCTCTGTGAGCTGAACCGAAAGCATCGTTTACATAAACCTCTGCAAGAGCAGCAAACTTCTTTGAAAGCTCAACATCGTTCTTTGTTTCACCGGGCTCAAAGCGGACATTTTCAAGAAGCATAGCTTCACCGTCTTTGAGGTCAGCTGCAAGTGCCTGTGCACTTTCGCCAACAACATCTGCAGCCAATTTAACTTCCTGACCGAGAAGCTCGGAAAGACGGGCTGCAACGGGAGCCATTGAGAATTCGGGGTTAACCTGTCCCTTAGGTCTGCCGAGGTGTGAGCAAAGGATAACCTTTGCACCGTTGTCGAGAAGGTATTTGATTGTGGGGAGAGAAGCAACGATTCTCTTGTCACTTGTGATAACACCGTTCTCCATCTTTACATTGAAATCACAACGAACAAGAACTTTTTTTCCTTTGACAGCGATATCTTCAACTGTCTTTTTGTTGAGTGCGCTCATAATAAAACTCCTTATCTTAATCGGTGCCGTTTTACGGCACTTAATATTTTGATTTTTAATGTAACGGAAAAATCCGTTTATCCATATTTTATAACAATGTTAAAAATTTATCAATCGACAAACTTAACAAACACACAAAACCGTAGCCGAATATTTTTGTATTAAAAAGAAAGTCAGCTTTTGCTCCAGAAAATATAACCGTCTAAAAGACAGGCTCTTACGGGGGAAGCTTCAACGCCCTGTATTTTCAGAGGCTGGGCTACAAGTATATATTTGCCCGGTTTAACCCCGCTTAAATCAAGTCTTTCAAGAATTGCAATGTTTTCGTCCATAAATGCTCTGTGAGGACCTATTTCGTTACCACCGATCTCGCCTATCGAATCACCGTCTGTGCCGATAAGAGAGATTCCGAGAAAAGCCGCTTCCTCTGCGCCTGTTTTATCGAAAAATGCTTTTCCGTTGCCCTTGATTAAAATTCTTTTCTGTGTTCTGGGGAAATATTTATTGACATATTCACCCGTTATTCTGCCCTCAGGTACTTCGATTACCTGACATTCACCTATAAAAGCCTCAAGCGGCAGCTGGGTTATAGATTTTCCTGTCTGAACAAAATGCAGGGGAGCATCAGCGTGTGTGCCGTTGTGCAGAGTTGTTCTGATTTCAGCCATATTACAGCTGTCCCCCCGGCTTATAGCAGAGAAAACCGAAACACTTGCAGCGGGATCTCCGGGATACGGAGTATCTGACAGCAATTCTCTTGAAATGTCAATAATCTTTATATCCATATTTATCAGTTAGCGTTTGCTTTTCTGTCTATAAGGAAAGCAGTTATTAAGAATACGAATACAGCACAGATAGCCGTGCAGTAAAGATTTGTGATTGAGAAAGCACCGAAGCCCAGATTCCAAGCGGCTTCAACCTCTTTTTCGGAAAGAGTGAATGTGAAATTTGTTTCCGAAATTACAATATATATCTTTACAAGCTTTGTAACAAGGGAAGCAAAGGTGGTTACAACAAAGGCACCGCCGAAGAAATAGATAACCTCGCCTGCCTTGCCGAGCTTATGGAAGGGACGGCAATGGGAGAGAGTGAGTGCGAAATAAACCAGAAGAACAAATACGCAACCCTTGACTGCGCCTGAAAACGCATAAAGTCCCGCAAGGTTAAGGAATACGCTGAGAGGAGGAGTAACAACGCCTGCTGCTTCGCAGAACTGGTCAATCATTTCGATAACAAGATTATAAATTGAATTATACATCTCGTTACCCTGAACAACAGCCAGCGAGTGGCGGGCAACATAAAGGAATGAGCCCAAGGCACACAAGCACAAAACAAAGTAGCTGAGAAGCACCCAGAAGGAGCCTGAAACCCACTTTGCAAGAAGAAGCGAGCTGCTTCTTACGGGGAGTGATAGGGTAAGATGGCCTTCCTTTTCAAACATATTGCGTCTGAATTCGGATATAACACTCATAAAGGTCATAATAACCGAGATACCTGCTGTAAGGCAGAGAACAAAGCTTATCAAAGCCTTGATTGCAAGACCGAGACCAACACCTGTGTCGCCCCATTTAGTCCAGTCAATGAATAAGAGAACGAGCATCACAACGCCCATAATTCCCATTGCAATATAAACATTATAAACCGTGCTTGCATTAGCCTTGAATGCATTTTTAATCAACTTCCCAAGCATCACCGATTACCTCCTTGAAGATTTCTTCAACACTCTTGCCTGTTGAACGGAGAGTGTCAATACCCGTGTTAACAAGTACGGAGCCTTTACCCAGCATAAGAACATGGTCAAAGCTGTGTTCGAGGTCATTAACAAGGTGAGTGGAAAGCACAATTGTTGCGTTTTCCTTGTAGTTATTCATAATGATGTCAAGAATAACACTTCTTGCAGCAGGGTCCACACCGCCTAAAGGCTCGTCGAGGATATAGATGTCAGCCGCACGGGACATAACAACTAAAAGCTGGAGCTTTTCCTGCATACCCTTTGACATTGCACGGACTCTCTGATTGAGGTCAAGTCCGAAGCGGGCAGCAAATTCAATAGCCTTTACCTTGTCAAAGTCTGCAAAGAAATCATTGAAATAATTTATGCAGTCTATTGTGCGGAAGCGGTCGGGGAAATAAGTACAGTCGGGTAAGTAAGCCACACGGGCTTTTGTGTGTATACCTATTGCTCTGCCGTCTATTTTTACCATACCCGAATAGTCGTGGATAAGACCTGCGAGAATTTTGATAAGAGTTGTTTTACCGCAGCCGTTAGGGCCTAAAAGACCTACTATTTTTCCTTTGGGAATGTCAAAGGAAATATTGTTGAGTACGATATGACCGTCATAATCCTTAGTGAGATTTCTGACCTTGAAAGCAAATTCCTGCTTGCTTTCTTCCTGAGAAACGGTTTCGGGGGCTGCTGCTTCGTTTACGCCCTCAGCACCGTTTTCATAGAGATTATTTTCCATATTTTTCTCTCCCTTCATTTAGTGTCTGTTATCGTGAGCGATACCGAACTGAGGTAAGCTCTCGTCAGAATAGATATCCTTGAAATTTTTATCTGAAAGAACTTTTGCCGCAATATTCAATGCAGTATCGTTATAAGCTGTTGCATCGTGCTGTTGATTTAAGAAATACCAGGTGTGTTCAGGCATATAGCCGTAGGAGGCATCTATCGTGCCGTCTGGTGAAATGTGTGAATGTGCTTCGTTTGTACAGTATGTTCCCCTGCAATGGTCTGTAGGGAGCTTTTCACCGAGAGGCGCGGCCTTTGCTCCGAGCGACGGAGACTCTATGTTGATTATTGTGTCGGACGAGGTTCTGAAGGACTGTATAACCGGAACAAGCTCAAGTCCGTAGCAGGCTATTGAGAAAAACTCGGTGCCGTTTGCCTTTCTTTCATCAATAATCTTTCTGATGTTTGACTGTGCATTATAGAATCTGTCTGTCTTTTCCCTGAGAACAGCGTGTTTCTTATCCGAAAGGTATTTCGCGGAAAGCTCCTCATAATCCTCGGGAGGAAGAACGCTCCACAGCGACGGACAGTTTATTGCAACCTCTTCAAGCAGAGCATCTATTGCCTTGTCAACCACATTTTCTATAACACCGTCGGGAAGCATTTTAAGTAAGGACCGGGCTTTTTCTGCCGCACTTTTTGAAGCAAACATCTCAATTACGGGAGTAAGCTCACCCAAGCGGATATTTTTTCTGTAAACATCAGCAATAAGCCTTGTGCCCTCGAGTGCCGCAACGAAATACATAACTCTTTCAACATCGTTTTTGTGACCGTAGGCATCAAAATATGCGGTTGAAAGTGCACCGCCGAGGCTTACGGGGACAAGGTTTACCTTTTCGCAGTTTCTTTCTTTTTTTACCTTCTGTATGAACTCATCAAGATCCTTTGCGGTCTCATATGGCTCACCGAAGGAGTTGTATGCAAAAAAGTAGAGATTTTCTTCGCCTATTATTGCAGATAATCTCTGCATAGGCACCATTTTGTATATATAGTTTTTCTGCTTTTCGTTACATTGAGCAAGAGACTGATTATATTTTACAACTCTGACACCGTTTTTCATTGTACCGTCATCATTAACGGCAATGGGCTGAAGAATGTCTTTTACAATTGACTTGACTTTATCCGAAAAGCCTGCATCCTTGCGGAAAACCATCATCTTCATAAGAGAGGCTTTCAGAGAGCCGAGGATCTCTTCACCGTTTACATCCAAGGGCCATGCCATTTTTATTTTGTTGCCGTCTTTATCAACAGAAGCAACCTTTGATTGACCGATACCGGGCAAAATTATACAAGGGGTATATTTTGTTTCGAGCATCGCTGGACCTCTTTTCATAGATATTCACTTTATAATAACATATACATACAAAAAATACAAGTGTTTAGAAATATAAAACTGAATAAAATAATGCTTCCCGATTAAAAATAAAGGTAATTATTTATCGGAGGTAACTTATGGGTGTTCTCAGACGGCGAATGAAAAAAGCACTTGAATTTCTCAGGGAAGCATATCTTACGGATGACGAAAGGATAAAAAGGAGTGCCGCCTTTGAGTGGGTTGCAGATAACCGTCTGACGCTGGTGGCGGCCGTGAGAGAAATAATGAAAGCCGATAAAAAGACTTTTGATGAGCTTACTCCCTTATTTTTAAGACTTGAGTATATGTTTTCGGACGGCGTGCTGCCTGAGAAAAACACCCTTGTGAACAGGCTGAAATTAGAGCATCTGACGCTGAATGAGTGTGAAAATCTCGCTATGGTGCTTTTTGCCGTATTTTCGCTTATTGCCTGTGAAAGCTTACAGCAATTTGCAAAGGATTTAGGTTCGGAAAATGAAGCAAGGGTAATTGAAGCGCTGAAATCCGTAATGAGTCTTAAAAACATTGATTTTGATGAAATTTTTTCTGAAATCAGCATCAGCGAAAGGCTGTTGTGCTCGGAGCCTGCGGGGATATACTCTCATATGTCTGCCGAAACTAAAGCTGTTTACAGAAAAGCCGTTTGTACCAATTCCCGCCGACTTTCTGTAAGCGAAAGTGAGTATATTAAGAGCAGCTTAAAAAAATGTGAAAAAGATAATAACGCACACATAGGCTTTTATCTTGATTTACCTGAAAGAAATAAAAATGCTGCAGTCCTTTTTTATATATGTGAGGCCGTGCTGAGTGTATTTATAAGTCTCTTTTTGTCTTTTATTGCAAGTGACAGTATTTATCTTATTGCCGCCGTTTTTTTGGCTGTGCTGCTGCCCGTTTTTTCAGTAATAAAACCGCTGACTGACCGTATCGGTGCAAAACTGTTCAAGGTTCAGCCGATTTTATCAATGAATCCTGAAGAGGAAATAAACGAAGAAAATCAGGTGCTTGTAACGGTATCCTCGTTTCTTCCCGAGGCGGGAAGGGCACAGTCGCTTTATTCTCAGCTGTCGGACTTATACTGCTCAAACCGCAGTAAGAATGTCCGTGTGCTGATGCTGTTTGACTTGAAGCCATATAAGGAAATGACAGCCCCGTCAGACGAAAAGGATATAACAGCCGTGAAAAGAGTGATTGACCGTCTTAACAATGATTTCGGCGGCGGCTTTGTTATGGCTGTACGGCACAGGGTGTATTCATCGGGAGAAAAGGAATATACGGGCTTTGAGAGAAAAAGAGGCGCAATAATAGCCCTTGTAAAGCTTTTGCGATATGAAGACAGCGGTGAATTTCTGTGTGTTTACGGAGATACCTCCGGACTTCACGAGGCAAAGTATCTTATGGCGCTTGATTCAGATACCTCTTTGTCCTTTGATGTCCTTAAAAAGCTTACTGCATTCGCAAGACATCCTATGAATGAGCCGTATATCAATCCCGTAAAAAAACGGGTTGAACGGGGATATGCTGTTTTTGTACCGCGTATTGAAACTGCACTTTCCGGTGACAAAAAAACCTTGTTTTCTTCTCTTTTTACCTATGACGGCAGCTGTGCATACGCTTCGTCGGTGAGTGAAAGATATATGGATATGTTCGGTGTTTCTCCCTTTACGGGCAAGGGGCTTATAAATATTGATGCCTTTTTCCAATGCTGCTGTGATACCTTTGAAAACGGACATATTTTAAGTCACGATATTTTAGAGGGAGCCTTACTTCGCTGTGCATTTGCGGGGGAGTGTGAGCTTACGGACAGCTTTCCCTCGAAGCCTTCCTCCTTTTTCAGCCGTCTCAGCCGTTGGACAAGGGGAGATGTGCAGAATCTGAAATATGTTTTCAAGCCCTTACGGGAGGAATATCCTCTTAAATATTTACCCTTTCTTTCAAAATATCAGCTTCTTGATAATTTCCGCAGAGCAATAACACCCGTATTTTCCTTATTGTGTTTTATTTTTTCGGGCTTTGTTTCTTATAAATTGAGATTATTGCTTTTGCTCACAGGTGTGCTGTCCTTTTGTGCGGACGGGCTTTGTGCAGCGTTTTTTTCCCTTGTCTCGGGCGGCTTTTTTAATATGTCAAGACTGTTTTTTTCCTTTGATATTTCACTCAGCCTCAAAAATCTGCTGAGAGCCTTTTTGAATCTCGGTCTGGGTGTGCAGACGGCATTTGTAAATCTTGATGCGATTATAAGAGCCGCTTACCGGAGTATGTTCAGCAAGAAAAAGCTTCTGCAATGGACTACCGCCGCACAGTCCGATAATATGAAAAATAAGAATCTGCTGTTTCCCTTAGTTTTGCCTGTGGCTGTGAGTGTTTTTCTTTTTGTTTTCTGCGGCTCTTTGGGTAGGCTTATTGCCTTCTCCACGCTTATAAGTATCCCGTTTTCAATGTCCGAGGGAATAGAGCTTAAAAACAAAAAATATGCTCAGCTCAGCGAAACCGAAAAGGGTAATCTTAATTGCTTTGCAGGGGCAATATGGCGATTTTTTGAGGAATATGTAACCGAAGCGGACTCCTTTCTGCCTCCCGATAATGTTCAGGAAACACCTGTCAGAAAAACAGCCCACAGAACATCCCCCACAAATATAGGTCTTTATCTTGTGAGCTGTCTTGCAGCGGCAGACTTTGCCTTTATAACTCCCGCACAGCTTTCCGACAGACTTTCCGACACACTTGATACAGTAGAAAGGCTCGAAAAGTATAACGGAAATCTGTATAACTGGTATAATACCGAGGATTTGAGTGTGCTGTACCCGAAATATGTAAGCACGGTGGACTGCGGAAATTTTATGTGCTGTCTGCTTGCCTTAAAACAGGGCTTAGGCGAATTTGCAAGGAACGATTCTTCGTTTTTAACTCTTATAAGCAGAATACAAAAGCTGCTTGACGAATGTGATTTGTCATTCTTGTACGACAAAAAACGAGGACTTTTTCACATAGGTTTTGATGTATCTTCAGAGGAGCTTACTCAGAGCTTTTACGATTTATATATAAGCGAAGCGAGAATGACATCCTTTTTCAATGTGGCAAAAAGAAAGGTACCCGTAAAGCATTGGCAAAGCCTTGACAGAACACTTGCGCGCTCGGGAAGATATGCCGGTGCGGTCTCCTGGACGGGTACTATGTTTGAATACTTTATGTCAACGCTGTTTTTGCCCGTGTATGAAAATTCGTTTGAATATGAAGCGCTGAAATTCTGTCTGCACGAGCAGAAAAAAAGAGTTGCAGGCACTAAAATCCCCTACGGTATATCCGAAAGCGGATTTTATTCCTTTGACAATTCGCTCAACTACCGCTATAAAGCACACGGGATAAAAAGCACGGCTATGAAAAGAAAAGCAGATGATGAGCTTGTTATTTCCCCGTATTCCACCTTTCTCACTCTGCCGTTTGAAACAAAATCGGCATTGAAAAATCTTGACAGACTTTCAGCCTTACACGCTGAGGGACATTGCGGATTTTACGAGGCTGTGGATTTCAATAAAAGCCGTACGGACGGTGAGGACTACTGTATTGTCCGCTCCTTTATGTCGCATCACCTCGGTATGAGTATGATTTCTCTTGCCAATACCGTGTTTTCTGATATATTTGTCCGCCGTTTCACTTCGGACCCCGATATAAAAAGCGCACTCGGACTTCTCAAAGAAAAAATACCTGCCGATTCGCGTATAGTCAACCGTGTGAGCGACGAAAACGAAAGCAAAAGACCTGTCAGAAGCAGCACGGAAAACACATTCTTCAGCGAAGAAAGTCTCCGGGTGTCTGTGTACTCAAACTCCGAAACCTCTTTTATGTGTGATGAAAGGGGAGGTAATTATCTTCTTTTTGCATCGAGAAGCATATTTAATTTTTCGCAGCGCTCAAGGGGGATAAGCATACAGCTTGATGAAGACGGAGAAGTTATCTGTACTGACAGCCTTTCTCAGGGCAGACTGACAAAAACAGCTTTTATTTTGCACGGCGAAAAAAATCTTATAAAGGCACAGGGAGCATTTTGTGTGCATCAGAGGATAAACGCCCTGCTTGTGCCTGTCAGAATACAGAATAAATCGGATAAAAAGCGAAAAATCAATGCTTCATTTTATATGGAACCGTATCTTGAACGCTTGGAAAAGGTAAATTCACATCCAGCTTTTTCGGATATGTTTATAAAAACGCACTACGACAAAATGCATAATGCGCTTATTTTTGAAAGACCTGCATCAAATGAAACGGACGGTACGAGTGTATGTATAGGCTTTTATTCCGATACCCCCTTTTCCTTTGAAACAGACAGAGAAAGGGTGCTGAAAAGAAATCCTTATATGACATCTCCCTTTGACGGCGGATTTTGTGATTTTTCAGGCAGAGTGTCGGGGGTGACTCCCTGTGCGGCATTGAGTATACAGACGGAGCTTGATGCGAAAAAGGAAAAAGAGCTTGTGCTGATTTCGGCTGTGGGGATAAACAGAAAGCAGGCTTTGGAAAACCTTATAAAAGTACGAAGAAGCGTTTTGCCCGATGTAAAAAAGTGCAGTACGGATATACTCTCACGGGAAATGAATATAAATTCCTTCTCGCAGAGCTTTCTTTTAAGACGCTTCTTCGGATTTCCTTTGAGTGACGAAAGACGGCTTTCCCTTGAAAAGAACACCTCTTCTGTTGAAAAGCTGTGGTGTAACGGTATCTCGGGGGATTTGCCTGTTATTACAGTAAACGAAGCGCCGCACAGCTTTGTCCGTTCCTTTGTTCGCTTGCATACAAGGTTATCCCGTGCAGGAATAAAAAACGATCTTGTTTTTCTGACAAATTCGTCCGCAGACTATAACGGTGTTGCACCACATTTCGCTGATATTCTCAAACAGGCAGATATTTCCGATACTCTGGGGCATCCGGGCGGAGTGCATATTTTCTCCGTAAATTCAATAGGCGAAGAAGCGGTAAATTCAATAAAATGCTTTTCCGATCTGATTTTCCCCGAGGATACAGATGAGGGCTTGATGTTCCCTGAGAGTAATCAGAAGATTTCGGTGCCCGAGAAAACGGGGAACGAAGAAAATTACTTTATTGAAAACGGCTATCATATAGGAAAAACACCCTCTCGTCCGTGGTGCCATACACTCTCAAACAGAAGCTTCGGCACACTTTTGTCGGACAAATCCCTCGGCTTTTCGTGGTGCTTCAATTCAAGACAGAATAAGCTAACCGTTTGGAGCAATGATGTTTTTACGGATTTCGACGGTGAAAGGCTGTTTCTTAAAGTGTCGGACAGTCAGTTTGACTGTATCTGTAATTCATCGGTTGATTTCTGTGACAGCCGTGCTTTATATGAGAGTAAATGTGAGGATATTATTGTTAAAACAAAAATCGAAGTTCCCGAAAAAGGGATGTTAAAAAGAATAAGCGTTTGTTTGCACAATAACAGCCAAGAAACGCAGAAAATTATGCTATGCTACAGCGTAAATCCTCTTTTATCGGCAGATAAAAAGGATGCCGTGTTTGTTAAAAGCCGTGCAGACGAAAACGGTATATTTTCACACAATCCCATAAACCGTGATTTCAGCGGTGTTATGTGTATTTCCTCATCTGGCGGCGAGTGTAAATATTCGCTTGAAGAAGATTGTTGTAACGCCTTTTTTGAAATTGAGCTTTTACCGGATGAAAACAGAGAAGCGGTTTTCTTTATGTCCTTTGCGGTAAGTGAAAAGGCGGCAAAAAGGCTTTGTGAAATACCGTTCAGAGAGAAAAAGCCTGTCAGAATAAGATTAAAAAGCGATAATCCGCTTCTGAATAAATTTTCTTCTGCCCTTTTGCTTCATCAAGTGTATGACACAAGGCTCAATGCCCGTTGCGGCTTCTATCAATGCTCGGGAGCATACGGCTTCAGAGACCAGCTTCAGGATTCACTTGCGATTATTGATTATTATCCCGAGCGTGTGAAATATCAGATACTGCGCTCGTGTACGGCACAGTTTTCTCAGGGCGATGTGCTTCATTGGTATCATATTTCTTACAAAGCTAAGCTCATATTCAAGGGTGTGCGAAGCAGATATTCCGATGACCTGCTGTGGCTTCCCTTTGTTGTAAGTGAATATGTACAGAAAACGGGTGACAGCAAAATTTTGTCTGTTGAACTACCCTTTGTTCACGGTGACGAGCTTAAAGAGGCAGAAAAAGAACGCTACGGTGAGTTTTTTTTGGGTGAGGAAAAGGGGAGTGTATATGAGCATTGCCTGAGAGCTGTAAAGAAAAGCCTCAATTTCGGTGAACATTCTCTGCCGTTAATGGGCGGCGGCGACTGGAACGATTCCTTCAACGAGGTCGGTATAAAGGGCAGAGGAGAGAGCGTATGGCTTGCTATGTTTTTGAGAATGGTACTACTGAAATTTCTGCCGATTTGCTTCTATTTTTATGATAAAGAAAATATAAAGCTCTTTACCGACACAGCCGAGAAGCTGGCTGAAAGCATTGATAAATATGCATATAACGGCTCGTGGTATGTCAGAGCCTTTGCAGATGACGGTACTGTTTTAGGAGACAAAACCTCTGATGCGTGCAGAATAGATTTGCTCCCGCAGGCTTTCAGTGTACTCTCGTCAATGCCCGACGAAAAAAGAAAGGCATCTGCCCTTGAAAGTGCTTTCAATTATCTTGTTGACGAAGAAAACGGCATTGTAAAGCTCTTCACACCTCCGTTCAACGAAAAGACCTTCAGAGCAGGTTATGTGAATGACTATCCCGAGGGAGTGCGCGAAAACGGCGGACAGTATACCCACTCAGCCGTGTGGTTTGCTCTCAGCTTATTTGAAGCGGGAAAAACAGAACTTGCAAAAACGGTATTGAATATAATAAACCCTGCCGAAAAATATGCTCTTCCCATAGGCGAAAAAATATACAAAACCGAGCCGTATGCTCTGTGCGGAGATGTGTATTCAAGAGAAGATATCCTGGGCAAAGGCGGCTGGAGCCTGTACACGGGAAGTGCCGGCTGGTTTTTGCAGACGGTGACTAAGTTTTTGCCGTTTGAGGTTGAAAAATAAATGAAACAGGATGCAAAGAACAAAAGCCTTGCATCCTGTTTTTTAAGTTTTTCTTTTGTTAAACATATTTGGTATTTTATCAGTCAGCTGTGAAAGTATAATAGCAACGAACATTATAACACAGCCTGCTAATTCTCTTCCGGTGAGCATTTCTTTGAGTATCACGGCACCGCAGATAACTCCGAATACCGATTCCATACACATAAGAAGTGAGGCTACGGTGGATTCGGTGTATTTCTGACCTATTATCTGGAATGTATATGCAATACCGCAGCTCATAACGCCCGAATAGAGAATGGGAACTGCTGCTGTTTTTATTGCGTTTATATCGGGATTCTCGAATATGAACATAAGAATTACCGAAATTGTACCCGAGACGATAAACTGTACACAAGAAAGCTTTACACCGTCTATAGAGGGGGCGAATTTTTCAACTGCAAGGATGTGTACTGCATAGAAAACGGCACACAGCAAGGCTAATATATCGCCCTTGTTTATGCTTGACAGTCCTTCGTTTGTGATACACAGGAAATAAAGTCCCACAGCACCGAGAGCTACGCAAATCCATGTGAGTACGGGTACTTTTTTGCGGATGAAAAGACCTAAAAACGGCACGAAAAGCATATAAAAGGCTGTTATGAATGCAATTTTGCCCGAGGTAGAGTAGTTGAAAGCCTGCTGCTGCAGATTACTTGCAATACATAAAATAACACCTATGATACTGCCGTAAATTATAAGACTTTTATTTTCTTTTTTCTTTGCTTCTTTCGCTACGGACGATTTTTTGTTGCTTATAAAATCTCTTACCAAAATAAAAGGAATAAGCACAGCGGCACCTAAAAGTGTTCTGATACCGTTGAAGGTGAATGCCTCAACCGATTCCATTCCCACGCTTTGTGCCACGAATGAAGAGCCCCATATAAGGGCGGTGATAAGGAGAATAAAAACTCCCTTTAACTGTGTTTTCTGCTGCATTGAAAAATACCCCTTAAAAAATCTTAGAATAGGGTATCACAGCAATCGCAAAAAGTCAATCAAAGGGACAAATTTTTATGTCAGCAATAGCTTTAGTTTTTTTAATATACTTTTTTCCTTTCTTGATACCTGCACCTGAGATAAGCCTAACACCTCGGCTGTGCGGCATTGTGTCTGTCCCTTGAAATATCTCAGCTCAATCAATATTCTTTCGTTTTCATCCAGCTTTTTGAGTGCATCAAACAGATCAAGTCTTTCGTGCAGCTTTTCGTCGGGGGCAGGGATGGGGATGTCGGTCTGATTTTCTCCCTCCTCATTTGTGAGAGAAATTATGGGAAGTGAAGCACTTAAAAGTGCACCCGCCTCAGCGGGGTCCATATTGCATTTTTCGGCAAGCTCATTGACTGTAGGCTCACGGTCAAGCAAAGCCGACAGCTCATCTCTGACAGCCATCAGCTCTCTTGCCTTTTCCTTTGCCGCTCTGCCGATTTTTACTGTTCCGCCGTCGCGGAAAATACGGCGTATTTCTCCTAAAATTGCAGGAACGGCATAGGTTGAAAACTGAAAGCCTCTGTCCTTGTCAAAGCCTGCCGCCGCCTTGACAAGTCCCACACAGCCTGCCTGAAAAAGGTCTTCATATTCAATACCTCTGCCTCTGAATCGGTTTGCGCAGGCGTGCACAAGCCCCATATTTTCTGTTATAAGTGAATTTTCGGTTTCGCAGATGTTCATGCGGATTACTTCCTGTGCAGTTTTTTCACAAGCGTTACCGTTGTTCCCTTTTCGGGGACGGACTTTACCGTAAGCTTATCCGTGAAGCTTTCCATAACGGTGAAGCCGAGCCCTGAACGGTCATCGCCTGCCGTTGTGAAAAGGGGAGTGAGAGCCTTTGGTATGTCGGGAATACCAACACCCTTATCACGGATTTTTATTCTTACGGTATTATCGTCAAACAGGTCTGCGCTTATGTAAATAATGCCGTTTTTTTCTTCGTATGCATGAACAATGCAGTTTGTTACCGCCTCGCTTACGGCGGTTTTAATATCGCTTATTTCTTCAACGGTGGGATCTGCCAGAGATACAAATGCGGCACACACCACTCTTGAGAAGCTTTCGTTTATTGATTTTGAGGGAAGAGCCATTTTGAAGCTGTTTGTTATCTTTTTCATTATTTTTCACCTGAATTCCACAAGTTTTTCGAGTCCTGACATTTTCATTATCCTTAAATCTCTTTCCCTTAAACCGCACACACAAGTTGAGCAGTTCAACTGCAGAGCATTTTTGTAGCGTCCCATCACAAGTCCCACGCCCGAGGAGTCCATAAACGAAACTCCCGAGAAATCAAGAATAAGCCTTTCGGGCTTTTCTCTGTTTAAGTGAGAATCAATCTTTTCTCTGATTCTCGGGGCGGAATGATGGTCTATTTCACCTGAAAGAAATGCGGTAAATTCCTTGTTGAGAGATTTTATCAAAACGGGCATAGTGTTCACTTCTTTTTCTTTAAAATTAAATATCCGCTACCGATATGATAGCGGATATTAGTTGAAAAGTATGTCTTAATAAGTCGCAGAAAAAAATTTATTTTGTGTAAATTTCGGGAGCTTTCAGTATACCTGTTTTTCTGAATATATATTCATAGCTCCAGTCTTCCTCTGTTGTTCTCCACGCATCGGGACCGTGCCAGCTTCTGTGCTCGTCAACAAGATGTAAAGGACCGAAGGTGTTGTATCTGTGCAGAGAGAGTGTGAGGTCTATTGAATGTTCGCCCTTTGAGAGAGAATCCATTTCGAGTGTGTACGGCGGATAAATAATACTGCCCTTTTCTTCACCGTCACAGCTTACATTCACAACAGCACCCTTGTAGTACGATGTGCAGATGCTTAAATTTCCCGTATCTGTATTGCAGGTGAATGAATATGTAAGCTTGCCGCCGTAGAAGGGAAGTCCCTGTCTTGTTATGTCACCGAAATACAGCTTTTCGGGTAATGCGGTAATTTTGGAGGTATCTCCGACAACACTGACACCGAAATTGCCGAGGATAAACATATTCTCAAGTCCTGCTCTTTCACCGAAGGGAAGAGTCACAAGAAGTGTATTTTCACCCTTCTTAATGTCGGGTAAGGCTACCTTTGAAATTGAAATGTCCGTATAGAAGCCGAGAGCTTCGTTTGAAACGGCTTTACCGTTAAATGTGATTTCGGCACTCGAAGCATCCTCGAGAGCGAGAAGAGCACCCTTATATTCAATTTCGCTTTCTATTGTGAATTTAAGAGTTACCTTGTTATCGAGCTTTTTAGCACCCAATGCCCAGGGCTGACATACACCGCCGCCTCTTGCGATAATACCGAGCTTTTCGCGGCAGATATTGTCGAGCCTGAGTATTTCCTCTCTTTCGGAGAAATCGGCTTCAAAGTCAAGCTTATGCTCAGCCATATCGAGCAGAAGTACATTCTCTTCGTGTAACTTATAATTTACTGCTCCCTTGATTCTTGTGAAATCCTCAAAGGGATAGTCCTTGGGAGTGTATTCAATATCACATTCACCGTCGTCAAGTCTTAACAGAAGTGAATCGTAGCCCCACATACGCACGGGGATAAGAGTGTTTCCGTCACGGTAGAAGGAACTGACGGGGGTGATTTCTCCCGAATATGTGTCATATTTTACTGGAGAATATATACCCTTTACGGTGATAACTATATCGTCCTCACGGATAAGGTCTTTGTTATAGGGCTCTTTGTTGAAGGCAAGGAAAAGCCATTTGCAGTCAGTGTCTTGTCTTAACTGATAAAAAAGCTTGTCGCAAAGTCTGCCGTTATCGTAACGCAGAGTAACGGTACGGCTATCCTCAAGGGCATTGAGTATAGCGGCTCTTGTGAAATCAACCGCGATGCTTTCATTATAAAGCACGGCTGCCGCATTGTTTTCCTGAGCGTCAACAAGAGTGGGAGCGGCACCTGCAAAAATAAGCTTACCGCCGCTTTTTGCAAAGGCTTCAAGCCTTTCAACAGTTGTGCTTCTGAGTGTTTCACAGGCAGGCACAAGAATTGTATCGTATTCCATTTTGCCGACCTTGAGAGGAGATGTACCGTTTTTGCATTGCGAGGGAAGGAGAGATTCGCAGATAAAGTCAAAGTCAACGCTGCCCTCAAGAAGCCATGAGGTGAGAGATAAGAAATTTTCGTCAAGGCTTTCTCTGTATACTGCAGATTTGTCATTCGGTCCCCAGTGAAGCCAGAAGGACTCAACAGGATGAATAACCCCCACCTTTACAACGGGCTTACCTCTTGTCATAGCGGTATTTACTCTTGCAAAGTGGTCTTCCACCTTTTTATAGTCCTTGTACCACGCGGACTGATAGTGGATTGATGCGGGATAATCTCGTTTTGCTTCTCCGCCCATAGCATACCAAGAAAGATGCGGTACTCTTACGGTTATGCCCAAAGCTGCCTGCCAGTCGCCCTGATGCTTATATGTTCTGAAGTCCGCATCCCAGCCCGTTACACCGTAAAGCTCGGAGAGTACACCCTCATAGCCGAACTGATGTGCGGCAGACTGTGCCTGCTTTGCGGTTGTGAATTCGTGAGAATTGCAAAGTAAGTCAATACCGGGCAAGTCGAAGCCTCTGTAAGAGCGCATTGCATCGCCTATAGCGGCTGTCTGTGAATGAAGAGTGGGCTCCTCCATCATATGTCCCGTGAGTGCAATACCGTTTTCTCTGCACCAGGAGCCTATAGTATCTGCAAAGCTTGAGGCAAATACCTCGGAGATATGGTCGTGATAGCGGTAGCGGTGCAGCGAAATTTTACCGTCGGGAAGATCCCAGAAAACCTCGGGGAGAGTTGCAAAGATATCTGCGCCGAAACGCGCCTCATAGCTTGCGGGAATTGAGTCTGTCCAGGGCATTGCAACATCCATTTTATCAAAGGAGTTTTCGAGCACCTGTTTTCTTATAAACTGCGGCTCGTCCGTAAAGATGGCGGGCAGAGTTTCGCCGAAATCCTCGGAACAATACTTTTTGTAGGTTTCGTGTGTTACCTCTACGAAGCGTTCAACGGCTTCCTTGTTGAGGGTGTCAAGATAAGTCTGATTGTTGTACCAGCTTGAAGAAGTGTTTATTTCAAGGAAGGCATACCATTTTGTGCCCTTTGCTTCTTCGTTTTCGTCTATGAGTGAGTACTCTTTGAGACAGCCGTTTTCGTCGAGCACGATATCGTAGCAGGCAAGAAGCTTTCCCTTGCCGCTTCTGCCGCCCTCTGCTCTTGAATCGAGAGTCATATATGCTTCCTTTTCCTTAAAGGGGGTGAAAAGCAGACAGCGACCGCGGTATTTTTCGTCCTTTGTGACAAGTCCGCCTGCTGCACCTGAGGGCCAGCGGTCCTCGTCATATGCCCACGCGAGCATTTCATTTTCCTTTGCTTTGTCTATACAAGTCTTGACAAGTCCCATAAATTCTTCGCTGAGATATTCATTTTCAAGACCTGTTCTTACATGCATATGGAAGCCGCCCAAGCCCATTTCTTTGAAAACATCAATCTGACGGCAAAGCTCTTCCTTTGTAAGATAGCTGTTCCACGCCCAGAACGGAGTGCCTCTGTATTCACTCGTAGGATTTAAGAACAGCTCATCGTTTAATTTTTCGGCAATATTTTTTTTGTAAAGCATAAAAAAACAACCTCCCTTTGTGTTGATTTTAACATAACTGAGTTGAGTTTTTCAATGAACAGATATGTTAAATCGGGAGACTGTTTTTTGTATAAAATATATATACATTTTCTACCAGATAATTATGTTGGTAAATCCGCCGAATTTTGCAGCGGATATCTGGTCGCTGAGTGAATCTGAGTTTTCCAGAACAACAAAAGCCTCCTGTACAGAGCTTTCAACTGCCGTTAACTCCTGAGCTGCATACTCGCACGCTTCAAGCACAAAAACATAGGGCAGCTCTTTTATAAGGGAGAATTCGTTACTGCCGATTTTTACTGTTTTTGCCTGTCTTGAAAGTCTTAAATCAACAGCAAGATTTTTAGCAGGGAGTGAGAGCATATTTCCGCCGTATTTACCGTCGGAAACTGCCTTTGAATTATATGCGCTTATATCGCACATAACAATTACCTTGCTTTTTTCTGCTTTCTTCCGGCACTCGGTTACGAATACCTGCAAGACGGTATTTCTGTCATATTTTGAGGTGCTTTCATCGGTATAGTATGCCTTTGCATTTCCCGCATCGGTTGAAAAGCACACATTATCAAGAAGAATATAATCAAAGCCTGCTTCGGCTGCTTCTTTTACAAGCGTAAGGATGTAGTCGGTTGTGTTCTGTGAAAAGGGATTGAGCCAGCCGTTATCAGAGTTGTCACGCCAGGTGCCGCCCTCGGCTGAGGTTTGTCTGACAGAGTAGGTCAGATCTGCAACAGCGGCAACGCTGTCTTTGAAGCAGCTGATGTAGGCTGCGGTTTTTATTCCCCCTTCGCTTAATGTCTGTACTGTTTCAACGGCAGAAGACAGCCGCTTGTTAGCCGAGGCTCCGATTACGGTTTTGCTCGGAAAAATAACATATCCGTGTTCCGTTTTGTATTCAAAAACAGCTGTATCACAGCCTGTGCTTTTCAGCGTAGCTGTCATTTTTTCCGTGTCGCCCTCATACAGCTCCTCAAAAGTGAAGCGGTATGCCGAAAAAGTGGCGGTATTCTGAGTGCTTTCGGTTACGGGGGGATTTGTTGACGGCTCTTTCATAGACAGCTCAATTCCCGTTCTTGAAAGAGTAAATGCAAAGCAGAATGTCAATATACAGGCGGCAACGGTGCCCCAGACGATTGCTTTTTTTCGCTTTTTGCTGATAATATCGTTTTCTCTGAAGCCCTTATCGTCTACATTGTTCGGAAAATCCTTTGAAAAGCGGTAAAAGCTTTTTGTTTTTACTGTCAGGGGTGCTTTTTTGTCTGAAGCGGATTGCCTTCTTTTTTCAAAAATTTCAGCCTTTTCCTGTTCTATTTCGCTTTTTTTCTGTTCTCTCAGCGCAGAGCGTCTGTTGAATATAAAGTTTTTCCGCCATTGGCGTATACTTTCCGCAGAATTTGCGGAATTTTTGATTTGTTTCTTTTTATGCTTCATTTTGCTACCTTTTATAAAGAAATTGCTTTTCCCGAGATGCCTGTAAAGGCAAGGGAGAGTATTGCCGTATACATAAACAATGCACCGTTACCCTTGAAAACCTCGGGGATGCTTTCGTTTTCGTGAAGTCTTTGCATCCCTGCGTGCAAAAGCCATATTGCCAGCACATATGCGGTACTCGCACCTATTGCCGCACCCAGAGTTTCGGGCAGGGTAAAAGCGGATTTATATGATATATAGGGGAGTGAAAGAACAAGAGAGTTAAGCGCACAGACACTCAGTCTTCTCTTTGTTACGGGGGTGCATCTTATCAGAAGTGAAAATTCGAGTGTCAGCATATAAACACAGAACAGTACAAATGCAAAAATCAATGCATGTACTATTGTACCTGTATTTCTGACGGCGGGGATAAAATCAATGCATCTGCATATTACGGCAACGCTGACGGAAAAGTAGGTTACAAATATTGCGGATTTGAACAGATTGTTGGGCTTTGCCGCCATTCGTATACTTTCCGTTGCACCGAAGCCGCCTGTAAAAATAACATTCTGAAAAAGTCCCGTAAAGAGAGCAGCGGTTAAAAGGTCAAAAATATATGTTTTCATTTATTTCTTAACCTCCTTTTTCGGTGTGTCGCTCAAAGGCATTATGAACGGATTTGATTTTTCGGCTTTAAGAACCTCTTTTTCCATTCCGTCGGGAGTAAAACCGAGACCGAAGTAGTCTGTGTTCTTCTTCTGAGCCGCTTTCTTTGCAGCCTCGGCATCCTTGTTGAATTTTTCAAGTATTTCCTCGGAATTTTCTGCGTTTTTCGCAATCTTCTTCCTGCGCTTTTCTTCGTCAGCCAGAGCCTTTTCACGAATTCTCTCATCCGCTGTCATAGCTTTTCTGCGCAGCTTTTCCCTGTTCTTTGAGTCTTTCTTTGTTTTTTGTTCTTCTTTCTTTGCACGAAGCTTCTCAACTTCAAGCAGCTTCTTCTTTTCTTTCTCCTCCTGAATCAGGCGGCGTTTTTCAAAGGCTTCAACTCTCTTGCGTTCTGCCTCAAGCCTTTGCTTTTCAAGAGCTTCAGCTTTCTGCTTTTCTTTAGCTTCATTTTCAAGTCTCTGCTTTTCAAGCTCCTGAGCCTTTTTAGCTTCAAGTGCAAGTCTTTGTTCTTCAAGCTCACGGGCTTTCTGCTTTTCTTTGGCTTCCTTTTCAAGTCTGCGCTTTTCAAGCTCTTCTGCTCTCTGTTTTTCCTTGCGCTCATTCTCAAGTCTTTGTCTTTCAAGCTCTTCAGCTCTCTGTCTTTCCTTGCGTTCAAGCTCAAGCCTGCGTCTTTCAAGAGCTTCGGCTTTCTGTTTTTCTCTGAGCTCACGCTCAAGTCTTTGCATTTCTTTTTCGCGGGCAAGCTGCTTTTCCCTGCGTTCGAGTTCAAGTCTTTTGCGCTCTTCATCCTGAGCCTTCTGCTTTTCTCTGAGTTCAAGTTCAAGTCTGCGCTTTTCAAGCTCTTCGGCCCTTTTCTTTTCCTTTTGCTCTTGTTCAAGACGGAGTTTTTCTGCCGCAAGGGCCTGCTGCTTTTCTTCCTCTATTCGCTTTGCTTCTTTTTGCTCCTGATATATTTTTGATTCCTGTATATGCAACAGCTCCGGTGCTGTATTGTTTTTACCTAAAATAGTTTCTTTGAGAATTTTGTCAATTTCTATAAGCTCTTCTTCAATGTCTTCATTGCTGAGCTGTGAAAATACCGTGTCTTTTGCAAGGGGTTCTGTTTTCCGCTTTTCGGTTTTATAATCAGCTTGCAGCACTTTGGAGGGAAGCCGTTTTTCCTGTTCTTTTTGCTGAGCTGCAATGCGTTCCTCCTGTTCTTTTTTCTGGGCTGAAATGCGTTCTTCCTGTTCTTTTTTCTGAGCTGCAATGCGTTCTTCCTGTTCTTTTTTCTGTGCGGCAAGCAGCTTTTTTTGTGCTTCTCTTTCGTTTGCTTCTTTTATTCTCTGCTCCTCTTTTGCTTTGTACTTTTCCTGTAATATAGTATTTCTCCAGGATATTCTTTTTTTGTATATTTTTTGTTTTTTTGCGATTACATCAAGTGTTGAAATATGCTCTTCACCCTCAAGCAAAACAGAGTGCTCCATAAAGGCTTTTTCTGCATTTTCGTTTTCATATTTAACTCCGAGCCTTGCTTTGAGTATTGCAGCCATAAAGCCGAAAATAACGAAAGCAAAGAATGGGAGAGCAAAGCCGTCCGAAACACGGCTTATGTTGAGCTTTATATCAAATACGGATGCCTGAGAGAGGATTTCGCGGACTATTCCCGTAATAAGAGTAACGGCAAAATAGCCTGCCGATGTTCCGCAGGCGTGTATCATTGTTTCTTTAATATCGGCTGTGAGTGCAAAGCGTTCGCAATGAAGCGCAATAAGTGAGCTTACCGCCGTAAGGGGAAGAAATAATCCCAATTCCACATAAAATTCAGGAAAGAATTTCTGTGCTGACCACATTGCAGATACTGTTATCAGCGTACCGATAAGCAGATAAAAAGGCATCCTTATATAGTTGGGGAATTTCTTGAGTACGGTGCAGGTAAGTGTTGTTGTTATAAAAAGTGAACAAGCTGTAAGCAATGATAAAAGCAGAGCACTTTTTGCCGAAACAGCCACGGCAAGTATGGGAGCCAGACCTATTGCTTCTATCAGAACGGGATTATGCGTTACTGCAGCTGTAAGAAAGGTGTTTTTTGAGTCAGGAGACTTGTTGTTCATACTTGTTCTCCTTTCCGGTTTTTTGTGTTTTCTCTTTTTTTATGAAAAGGAAGCTTATTGCATCACAGAAAAGAACGGCAAAAACAGCACCTTCCTCAAAAGTGCCGAAATATCTTATAAGCATCTGGAAAAGACCGCCCGTGATACCGTAAAGCATTGCAGAAAGCGGAGAGGAAAATTCCTTGTTCGGCCAGGGAATAAGAAAAACAGCCGTAAACATAAGCATTCCCGAGCATAATTCCATAATAACGGAAGCCTGTCTGCCTGAAAGCACACGGGGGAATAAAACGGCAAACAGACAGCAGATGCTGATAAAGCCGGCTGCCGAAAAAAATGCATTCGGTCTTCTTATCAGAAGAAAAATGAGTGTGGCAAGCAAAGCTACCGTACAGGTAGCACCTATGGGGCCGGGACAGTTGCCGACAAGTATACTGAGAAGTCCGGGAGCGGTCATATTTACGGTGTTGCCCTGAGTGAGCATTGATGCAAGTGAGGAGGTGAATATACCCGTATCTCTTAATGACGGAAGATAATTGAACAGATAATCGGGGAAGCACACACTTGCAAAGGCAATACCGACTGCGGCGGGTGTGAAAGGGGAATTTTTATAGCTGCCGAAAGGAAGCTTGCCTACGCATATTGCAAAGGCAGCGGTAAGCACGGCAATATACACAGGCGTTGAAGAGGACAGCAGCAGAGCGGTTATGATACCTGTGTTGACAGCACTTAAATCGGAAAGTTCAATTTCTCTTTTCAGTAACACACAGCCTGTGAAATCACATACAATAGCTGTGATGATGCTTGCAAAAATGAGCTTTACTGCCGTAAGTCCGTAAAAATATACAGACAGCAGACAGAAAGGTATAAGTATTATGAGCATATCCGCGGTAAACGGCAATTTGTTTTCTGTTTTTTTGTTTTGCATAGCGGAAATTTTCACATCACTTTCCATAAATTTTATATTGCGAATATCTGCTCAGGGGCATAGAATATTCCTGAGGATATTTTTTTGGAGGAAGCAAGGTATGAATATTACTGTTTGCAACGAATACAGGCTTGAGGTGAAGCTCAGTGCGAATGAGCTAAAAGCCTATGACATTACATATGAGGATTTTGACTATTCCGATATAGAAACAAGAAGAGTTCTCTGGACAATTCTTGATGAGGCAAAGCATAAAAGCGGTGCCGATATAAATATGTCGGGTAAATTGCTTATAGAGGTCTGTCTGCTCGGTGAGGAGGGCATTTCCATAAGCTTTACAAGTCTTCCTCCGAGGGGGGATAACACTCCGTCGGTAAAGCAGCTCATAAAGACCGAGGAGAATGTGCTGATACTTGAAACGGATGCACTTGACAAATGTGTTGATGCAGCCGTTGCAGGCAGCTTTTCGGGCAGAAGCGCCTTGTTTGAAAAGAACGGAATGTACAGACTTGTTTTTTACCCGGATTCAAAGCTTGCTCCCGTTCTGTGTGCAAGAATCTGCCGTTTCGGTGAGCTTCACGGTAAGAAAAACCGTATGCTTCTTGCTTCAACGGATGAGCTGTGGAATAAAATAGAGGGTGAAAACGCAGTAGAAAAGCTGCTGTTATTGTCTTAAGCTTTCAATGGCGGCACGGGTGTCCTGAGCATTGAAAACAAAGCTTCCCGCAACAAGCACATTAGCCCCTGCTTCAATAACCTTTTTTGCCGTTTCGGTGTTTATTCCGCCGTCAACCTGAATGTCGGTGCTGAGCGATAATTTGCTGCACAAAGCTTTGACCTCGGATATTTTTTCAAGCTGAGCTTCCATAAAGCTTTGTCCGCCGAAGCCGGGCTCAACGGTCATAACAAGCACCATATCAAGCTCGGGGAGAACATCCGTGAGTACAGATGCGCTTGTTGCAGGCTTTAACGATACGCCTGCCTTTTTGCCTGCACTCTTTATCAGCTTTATGCATTTTTTTATATCGCAGTCAGCTTCTGCGTGGAAGGTTATTATGTCTGCCCCCGCACTTATAAAATCGGGGATGTATTTTTCGGGATTGCTTATCATAAGATGCACATCAAAAGGAATTGAAACGCATTTTCTTAAAGATTTCACCACGGGAATACCTATGGTTATATTCGGAACAAAATGACCGTCCATAACATCTATATGAAGCATATCTGCTCCTGCTTTTTCGCATTTTTCGGCTTCTGCACCGAGCTTTGAAAAATCACTTGCAAGGATTGAGGGTGAAATTTTAATCATAACAGCCACGCATACTTTCTTTGATTTTCTATATACATCTTTACTATAACATATTATCACGGATTTTGCAATTAGCTTTTAAGAGTATTTAAAGCATAAAATTTTAACATTTTAACAGCAAAAAATATCTTGATTTGTTGCTGTTTTTGGTGTATTATATCTTGAGTATGTTCTAAAGAGAGGATTCAGTATAATGAAAAAAGCTTTAAGTGTAATCTGTGCTATTGTCGCAGTTGTAATGACATTTGCTGGCTGTCTGAGTTTTTCAAGTCAGATGCTGGACGAAACCACAACACAGGTAAATAATGATCCCGTTGTTACAGAGACTACCACTCTTCCCGGTGTAACAGATGTCGGTATGACTGAAAGTACAACAGACGGAACTCTTCCTCCCGTTCAGGAAAGCACAACCAATGCACCTGTTCAGGAAAGCACAACCAATGCACCTGTTCAGGAGAACACAACGAATGCACCCGTTCAGGAAAGCACAACGACAGCTCCCGTTGTAACAAAATCAGACTATGATATTCTCCGTGAGGGTACCTTCTATTGTAAGGGTACTATGGTAGACAGCACGGGAACAGTTCCTATGGAAATGGCATTCTCTGGCACTTCCGTATATGTCACAGCCGCTATTGACGGTATGAATGTAGGTATGCTTTTCAATGATGAGAATGTGTATATGATAAATGTCGACAAGAAAACATATATGGAAGTGAACGAATCATTGCTCAAGCAGCTGGATATGAGCAAAGAGGAAATGCTTGCTTCAATGGACTTCGGTTTTGAAGCGTTCGGCAATCTTTCGGATGCAGACGAAAAAACAACAGGTACAGTCAACGGTGTTACATGTGACTGCTATGTTTTCCGCAACGATAACAATTCTATGACATATATCTATATGGACGGTAATTCACTCAAGGGCTTTGCATCTGCCGATTCTACAGGTAAGGTTATTTCCGCGAACTACATTGATTACTTTACCGTAACCGTGCCCGATTATATGATTGATCCCTCCGTTGCATTCAAAAAGCAGAATATGGTCACCTTTATGGCAGGTCTTATGACTGCAATGGCATAAAAGCAGTTTTGTGTTATGAAAAAAACAGCACTTGTAACGGGCGGAGCCGGCGGTATCGGTGAAGCGATAGTAAGGCGGCTGTGCGCCGACTCATTTACAGTTGTAATAAACTATTTCAGCTCAGAGGAAAAAGCGAAAGCTCTTTCCTCCGAGCTTGTTTTATCGGGCTTTGACTGCTTTGCCGTAAAGGCAGATGTCAGCGATGAAAAGCAGGTTGAAGCTATGATTTCTCAGATTGTTGAAAAAACAGGCGGTATAGATGTTCTTGTAAACAATTCGGGTGTTGCTCTGCAGAAGCTTTTTGACCTCACTTCTGCCGAAGAATGGCAGAAAATCCAGTCTGTTAACCTTACGGGCACTTTCAACTGTGCAAAAGCCGTTGTACCTCATATGATTTCCGGAAAATACGGCAGAATAATCAATATTTCCTCTATGTGGGGACAGGTTGGTGCTTCGTGTGAGGTGGCATATTCCTCTGCAAAGGCAGGAGTTATCGGACTTACAAAGGCTCTCGCAAAGGAGCTTGCCCCCTCGGGGATAACCGTAAACTGTGTTTCACCGGGTGCGGTTGATACCGCTATGATGAAGAATTTTTCCGAAGAAGAAATAGCGGCTCTTTGTGAGGAGATACCCGTAGGCAGGCTTGCTTTACCCGAAGAGATTGCGGTGGCCGTTGCATTTTTTGCTGATGAAAAAACGGCTTATATAACGGGGCAGAATCTGGGTGTCAACGGCGGTATGGTTGTTTGATATAATTATTATAATATACCCTTGCGTTCCCTTTTTTTTTGTGATAAACTATTTAATTGAAACAATTTAAATTCCGGAGGTAATTTATGGACTTCAAAGAAAGCGGCATAATGTATGCCATTGCTGCGGTCGTTATTGCTTTTGTTATAGTACAGTCTGTGTTCTTTATCGTAAAAGCATGGAAACGCGCCAAGGAGCTCGGTATAACAAAGGAAACACTTAAAAATACCGTGATTTCTTCTGCACTTTTCTCGGTAGCGCCTGCTCTTTCAATTCTCACAACGGTTATTGTGTTAGCATCTGCCTTGGGAATCGTTCTTCCCTGGATTCGTCTTTCCGTTATCGGTAATCTTGCCTATGAAACGGTTGCGGCTCAGTCTGTGCTTGATGTTTTCGGTGTTTCTCTTTCCACAGAGGTTTCCGATCCTGCTCAGTTCGGTGCAGTTGCCTGGGTTATGACAATAGGCTCCTGTTTCCCGCTTGTGCTTCTTCCTTTCCTTTGCAAGTTTGTGCATAAAAAGATCGGAGCTGCGGTAAACAAAAGTGAAGGCAGCTCCAAAGTGGGCGATGTTCTTTCCGCCGCATCCTTTATTGGTATTATTTCAGCATTTATTGCCCGTGCAATCAACGGTAAAACATCAGACGGTGTAGGCGATGCAGGCTTTATGTCGATATGTGTGCTTGTAAGCTCAATTATTTTCAGTCTTGTGCTTGAAACACTCTGCACTAAATACAATCTTAAAAAGCTCCAGCCTTTTGCTATGCCTCTGAGTATGTTCGGAGCAATGGGAGTTGCAATTCTTCTCAATATGTTTGCGCCCGAAAGTCTGGTTTCATTCACATGGTGGGGGTAAAATAAGATGAAAAAGAATAAATTAACCGAAAGAACATATTTTGATAAGGTACATACCTGGGGCAGAATCTGGAGCGTAACCGCTCTTGCAGTGCTTGTTGCAGTCCCCGTCAGCATTTGTCTGTACTTCAATGTTTGGCCTGCAGCTCAGGATGTATTCAAGGCTCTCATAAAAGTAATTCCTCTCTATTGGGGAACTGCAGTTATAGAGGTTATTACCTATACTCCCATGCTCGGTGCCGGCGGCACATATCTGAGCTTTGTTACAGGTAATATATCAAACCTCAAGCTTCCCGCAGGACTTAATGCAATGGAAAATGCAAAGGTCCGTGCAAACAGCGAAGAGGGTGAGGTAATTTCCACTATTGCAATCGGTGTTTCCGCAATCACAACCACCGTGATAATTGCAGTCGGAGTGCTTTTGTTCAGCCCCGTGCTTCCTTATCTCACAAACCCCGATTCAGTATTTGCTCCTGCATTTACCTATGTGCTTCCCGCACTTTTCGGTGCCCTCGGTGCAGGTTATTTCAAGAAGAACTGGAAGATCGCTATTTTCCCCATTGTTATAGGCTGTCTTGTTCTTGTGTTTGCTCCCACTCTTGTTGTCGGCACACTCCTCTTTATAACTATCGTTGCTGCAATGCTGGGCGCAATGCTTTTGCTTAAGCTTAAATGGATATAAAAATTTGTCGGAAAATCCGGTGATTACAAAAAATCAAAAAGGTTGTATGCAATATGAAAAAAAGTTTTTTTAAGCGTGTTGCTGTATGCTGCTTAGCTCTTGTTATGATACTGACATCAATGCTGAGTGTCGGTGCAGTTACAAAGCCCGGTCTTGTAACTGATGATGAGGAGCGTTCCTATTATCTTGATATTTTCAACAACGGTGTCAATGCAGTCAAATCCGATATGCCTTACCTTGTGTATAAAAAACAGGCAACAATCGGAAAGGAGCTTAAAGGCAGTGCTTCTGATTGGCTGGCAATAATCTTCAACAGTATTTTCCTTGCAGAGGAATCTCTTGCAAGCGGACTTATTACAAAGCTTGTTGAAGACGAAAACAACAGCACAAGTACTAAGGAGATTTATAAAGGCTTCTCCCGTGACAATATATTGCCTGTGAGCGGTGAAAATTATATATCGGCACTTTCTGCTGCCGATAAATTTGATATGCAGGTTCAGGAGCTTACGGACAAAAACGGAGAAAACGAACAGCTTGAGGTTTATATTACATTCGATGACGGCTTCACTCCCGAAAATGTAAGCGAATCGGGAATGGATAGAGTTTTTGACCTTGCAAGCGGCAGCATCAATCCCACAATTTTCGGCTCAAGCGACGGGGAAGACGGTATTCTTTCAACAGTAAAATTCAGCAATTTTACTTACGATAATGCAAGTGTTTATGCTGTGTTTGATGCAAACGGACTTCTTAAATCATATAAAACAAGCGTAACATATAATTTTGACATTTCTTTCTATGATTTTTCGCAGATGATGACATTACTGTCTCCTTCCGGCACAAACTATTTTGAGCTCGGTGTTGAATTTGCAAATAAGATAATTGCAGTAAGCGGCGGAACCCCCGTTGATGCAAAGGAGCTGCTTAAAAATCAGAATGTAAATGTACAGTATGTTATTGATACGGAAATGAGCAAGTTCGACTGGTCACCGAGATTTTTCGGAGATATCGATAACGACGGCGATGTTGATGCATATGATGCGCGTTCCGCTCTGAGACATGCTGTAGGCTTACAGGTCATTGACAACAATCAGGGCTTACTGTACGGCGATATCAATTTTGACGGTGTTATAAATTCAGCAGATGCCCGTCTTATTCTTCGCACAGCCGTAAAGCTTGAGTCAAAGTTCAACTATCCGCCCGACGGTAAAGAGGTCAGCATAGTTGATACGGAGGATAAAAAGGATGAGGTTCCCGCTGAAGCTGAAAATACTTCCGGTAATGAAGAGGCTTCTGACGACAATGATACAGGAAATGCAACACAGGCACCTGAGAGCGATTCTTCAACCGTAAATCCCTCCGATATAGTTGATTCTCTCGGGGAGATTATCGACTCGATTGCAGGCGGAATCGTGTCAACAGAAGAAGGAATAGAGGATATCGTTAAAGATTATCAGTATTCGTTGGGTAATTGATTTTTTGTTTTAAGAAAAAAACTCTTGACAAATACGGGTGAAATCCCATACAATCTATTATTAGTATTTTAACTTGAAGGGATATGTTTTAATATGGCAGACGAGTATGTATTACCGCTTAAAGTGATAGAGCAGTTAAAGGAAGAGCTTCGTGAACTCCGCACCACAGGCCGTAATGACATTGCTGAAAAAATCAAAGAAGCAAAGTCTTTCGGTGACCTTTCCGAAAACAGCGAATATGATGAAGCTAAGTCAGATCAGGCAAAGCTTGAAGCGCGTATTGCAGAAATTGAATACACACTTTCACACGCAACAGTTCTTGACGAAAGCACACTTTCAACCGAGAGCGTACACACAGGTCTTTCCGTTAAGGTGCTTGACAGAACCTATAACGAAGAGCTTGTTTATCATATCGTAGGTGCGCCTCAGGCTAATCCTATGCAGAATAAGGTTTCCGATGAATCTCCTGTCGGAAAAGCTTTACTCGGACATAAAGTAGGAGATGTCGTTATTGCAGAAACTCCTGCCGGAAACGACGAAATCGAAATTCTTGAAATTTTCAAGAACTGATTTATGCCGCCGGTGAATAACGGCGGCTTTTTGATTAAAATGAAAAGAAGGATAAAATTATGGCAGACGAAATATTAAACTCAGCTGCTCCCGAACAGGAAGCCGAAATAAATGTTAACGAATTAAGACAGATAAGAGTTGAAAAGCTGCAGAAAATGCAGGAAGAGGGAAGAGATCCCTTTGTTATCACAACTGCCGGTCAGTCCATCCATTCAGCAGAAATAGTAGCCCGTTTTGATGAGCTTGAAAATCAGGATGTCTGCATCTGCGGACGAATCAAGACATGGCGTGATATGGGTAAGGCTAACTTTATCGATGTATATGACAGAGACGGCAGAATGCAGGTTTATGTCAAGAGAGACGATGTAGGCGAGGATGTCTATGCTGATTTCAAGAAATGGGATATAGGCGATATCGTTGAGGTAAAGGGCTTTGTTTTCAGAACACGCAGAGGTGAAATCTCCGTTCATGCAAAGGAAATCAAGCTTCTCACAAAGTCACTTCTTCCTCTCCCCGAAAAATATCACGGTCTTACAAATACAGATACCCGTTACCGTCAGCGTTATCTTGACCTTATTGTTAATCCCGATGTAATGGATACCTTCAAAAAGCGTTCACTGATTATCAGAGAAATCAGAAATTATCTTGATTCTCAGGGCTTTATTGAGGTTGAAACTCCTATGCTTGTTTCAAATGCAGGCGGTGCGGCTGCGCGTCCTTTTGTAACTCACCACAATGCTCTCGACGAGGATTTCAAGCTCCGTATTTCTCTTGAGCTCTATCTCAAGCGTCTTATCGTAGGCGGTATGGAAAGAGTTTATGAAATCGGCAGAGTTTTCAGAAATGAAGGCTGCGATACAAGACACAACCCCGAATTCACTCTTATGGAGCTTTATCAGGCATACACGGATTATCACGGTATGATGGATTTGACAGAAAATCTTTACCGCCATGTTGCTCAGGCTGTTCTCGGCACAACAAAGATTGTGTATAACGGTGTTGAAATGGATCTCGGCAAGCCCTTTGAAAGAATAACAATGCTTGATGCGGTTAAAAAGTACGCAGGCATTGATTTCAATGAAATCAAAACTGATGAAGAAGCAAAGGCGCTCGCAAAGGAAAAGGGCATTGAGTTTGAAGCAAGACATAAGAAGGGCGACATTCTCAACCTCTTCTTTGAAGAATTCGTTGAACACAACCTCGTTCAGCCCACCTTCCTTATGGACCATCCCGTTGAAATTTCTCCCCTCACAAAGAGAAAGCCCGAAAACCCAGACTATGTTGAACGCTTTGAGTTCTTTATGAACGGTTGGGAAATGGCAAACGCATATTCCGAGCTTAACGATCCCATCGACCAGAGGGAACGCTTCAAGGCACAGGAGGAGCAGCTCGCTCAGGGTGACGAGGAAGCCAACACAACCGACGAAGATTTCATGACCGCCCTCGAATACGGCATGGCCCCCACAGGCGGCATCGGCTTCGGAATAGACAGAATGGTAATGCTCCTTACCGACTCCCTCGCAATCAGAGATGTTTTACTGTTCCCCACAATGAAGTCCATTGACTGATAAATCCCTTATATATCAAGGGTTCCCGGTTTTTTGTATTCCCAAAAACATCAGTTTTGGGTCAGTTTTGGGCCAAATGAATTATAAAATACTAACGGACTATGATGTTTCTTTCATAGTCCGTTTAAATTTCTCTGTTAACAAATATGAAATTAAAGGCTAAATTGATTTCAGTTCATTTGCCATACATCTGTCATATACTCTGATAACTGATACATTTTATATAATCAGTGGTTGTTGCACTTTTTGCAATAACCACTTTTTTTGCCTTAAAATTAATTATTGTTTATAAAAGCAACAAAGGCCTCCCCTTTTCAGGGGAGACCTCTGTCGCGAACGAGAACCCATAACACAATTGGTGCGAAGGAGCAAGTGGTAAAATACTCCTTCTCTTTAATTATGATATATGTCCTACGCTGTTAACTTGATTTTGTCAAAACATTGATTGTAATTAAGAACTACAGACAGTTTTTTGATTGTTTTATCTTTCATCTATATCATCATATAAATCGTTATAATCAAAATATTCTTCTTTGTATAGTTCAATATAATCTTCAATATTTGCTTCAATAAGCTGTTCTGCACTCATCAAATTAAGATCCGGAACACCAAACATAAGAGACTTAACACCATATTGTGTATGTCCAAGATAAAAATATGTCGCATCCTCATCTTTGCTAACCTCTACAAAGAAACCATCATCAAATTCATAAACTGTAATCTGTTTTTGAGATACTTTCATTTAATCACCTCCTTTCGCTTTTAGGTTCTGTTACTATACATATATACAAACAAAATATAACAACAAATATATTTTTAGTATTTTGGTGCTTGTGTAGCTTATCTGTTCTTTTTGGCATAATTATATCACGGTAATTCAAGAAGATTTAATTTAAAATTTAGTCGCGATAATTAATCAGATCCTCAAGCTCATTAAGTATATCAAGAAACTCATCTATACATCCAGTCAAATGTGAGATAGTGTATTTACTTATATCTGCCTCTTCACTATCGCTGAGAGCTGCGGGCATATCCTCATAATCAGACTCATCTTCACTGATCGCTGTCAAATCATCCAGAATAGCTTGTAATCTTAAATCTAAAAAGGTAAAGGCTGATGACCTATCATTATTCATAATGATATTCTTCATTTTTTCTTTATTTATGGCCCTATTTGTTTCATTCTTCAGGAATTCTTCATATTCCATCATCGCTATAATTGAAAGTTGCCCTTCAGGACTTTCTATTCCTAAAAGTTGTTCTGTTTCTTTCAGAACCGGAATAACCATTTTTACATCTTCTAAGCCAACACCAAGCCTATTTGCTATTTCTGCGGTAGTTAAATACTGTTTATTTTTTATATTTGTCATTTTTTAGACCTCTTTTCTTTTGATTTTTTCTAATTTAGATATTTCTTCTTTTATGTACTCTAACGATAAATGCGTATATCTGTTAGTTACGTCATTTTTATCAGGTTCATGACCAACAATTGCTTTTGTTACAAGATTTGCCACACCGCAAGTGGCGCATCTTGAAATAAAAGTATGTCTGAAATTATGGCATGAGAAGTTTTTAATTTTAAGCTTCTCCTCAACAGATTCGTTATACCAAGCGATGGTTCGTTTTAATCCGTCATTACAATTACTTGCTTTTAATGGACGCTGTCTATATCTGTTCCTGAAAATCCATCCGGAAACCTCATCAATTTCTGTCCCGGAATCAGAGTATTTACTAAGTTCATCTTCAAGAGCATTTTTTAATTTTTCGCAATAAATGGGAATATCTCTTACACCGGCTTTTGTTTTTGGTGTACTTACAAAAAAACGACATTTATTATTAATCTTAAAGTATAATACATTTCGTCGAATTTTGATAACACCATTTATCAAATCTATATCATCACTTGTTAGCCCACAAATTTCGGACACACGTGCTCCGGTTTTAATTAATACCATAAAAAGATTTTTCCACTTTTTACATCGTGTATCAGTTTCAAGAAACTTAATAAAAGCGGCTTCTTGTTCTGGCGATAAAATTACTTTTTCAGTACTTTCAGTGTCATTACCCTGTGCAGTTATTTTCAATAGTTCTTCTGCCTTTTTTGCTTCAATATTTTTTATGGTTTTCATAGCCCTTGTGGCATAATTTTTACTAAGCAAATCATCATCAATGCATCTGTTAAAAACGGGGCTTATCAGATTATGAATTGCAGATATTGTACCTTCCGATAAATATAAATCGTTATACATCATCAGATAATGATCCATTACTATCTGTGCTGTCAGATTAGATATTTTTATCTGCCCCAATGAATTGCGAATGTATTTATCCCAAAGATATATATAGTTGCTTGTTGTTGAGTCTTTAAGATATTTTTCTTTGAGATAACAATCCCACTGTTCATTGATCGTTGTATTTTTTGAAGTGAATGTATCAATCCCTTTTGCTTTATCTGCATTTATTTCAGTAATCAATTCACGAAGAGGTTTTGTTGCTTTTGCACCTGCCGGAATCAGATCAGTAGCAACAAGTTGCCAAGAATAAACCTTCTTTCTGTTTCCGTACATATCGTAATATCTATACATATATCTACCGTCACTTAATTGACTTTCACCTGTATGTAAAAGTCTGTTTTTACTATCACGTCTTTTTTTATTTGTCATAATATAAATCCTTTCTGGTTAAATATTCATTATTAAGAAATTTTTTCATTTTTGCATAATTGCGATGAAGGCACCCGCAGGATTTGGTGTTACCTGATTGCAAATCAACCCCTCGGACCGTTACAAGTTTTCCACATATACATTTACATCTCCACAATGCTCTGCGATCTTTTTCAAGTGTGCCGGATCGCTTTTTAACAGTAAGCAACCCAAATTGCATACCGGTCAGATCAACAGCATTTGATTGATGTTTCAAGCAGCCACACGATTTCTTATGACCGCTTTGCAGATCGTGGGTTGTTGCAAATGTGATTGTTTTTTCAGGACAATCACATTCACATTCCCAGATAACATTATTTTTTTTGTCTCTGTTTATATCTGCTTCTTTAAGAACAGTTAACTTAAAGAACTTTTTGCCGGTTAAATCTATCTTCATATGGCATTCTGCTTCATAAGAACTTCGTTAAAAAGTTCTCTTTTTATATATGCTCTTGTGCCAACCCAAAGAATAAACTCGGCTTGCGGATTTGCGCGAACCATACGTCTGATTGTATTATGTCCGATATGAACAATTTTTGCCATTTCGTTGATTGTGACAAAAGGTTTTTCAGATATCGGAACAACGCATTCTCTGGTCTGCGGTTTACTGTTTTTAGCTTTTTGTGTCACGGAGTTTTGTGAGTCTATTGCAAAGCTCTGTGTAATCGTTGATTTGGTAGAATGAGTTTTTTTATAAGAATCTTTAATATGCTTCTTAAACTCATCATTTTCTGTAAAATATGTATTTAACATTTTTTGAATTCTCCTTTAATTTTTTTGATTTTTATTAAAACCTTAAAATCTGTGTTTTTTCTTAATGGACTTTGCCTGTGCCCAAATTGTATCTACAATGTTCGTTTTTCAGTAACTTACTATCGGTGGGATACTGTAAATACACGTCCTTAACTCTTTTAGCAAATTCATCATATGATAGTGGTGTATCAAGCAGCTTATTAATTCCGTCTACAACACGATCAACAAATTTTTGATGTAATCCAAGCGTTCTTATTGCGACAAGCTTACCAGTGCTTGTATCAAACATCATACAAGTCAAAACATTAGATACCGATTCCAATTTTTCAGTCATATTGAGTGAAAAGTTATTTGCGGAACTACTCCAATGTAGCCTTCCGAATTTACTCATAAAAAACTGTATTCCCTTTGCCTCAACCAAAGCAAATTGAGGTATGCTGTCGTGAAATTCTGCTATCTCAAGTGCTGTAGGACGCTTATATAGAAATTTCAATATTATACCATTACTATCAACACTGTAAGTAACACTATCTGTTAAATTCTTGTGTTCAGGATAAAATTTTCCTAATTCCCATATAAACCCTTCTGTGGATTCGGTATTTATTGTATTATTTATACGATCTTCAAAATTTAAAATCATTTGTTTTGATTTCCTTTCTATATAGTTTTAATTTAGATTTCAGAGATTAATCTCTGATTATTTTATTGTTTCAATTAAATTGTTTTCATCAGTAGTGGTGGAGGGAGGTTTTCCTCCACCGACTATCCTGCTATCATTAATTAACGACAGATTCACTTATCCAACATATCCTGAAAAGACGATGCAAGATTGAGCATTAAACGAAAGTTCTGCTCAACTGTAAGATCTTCTTTAGGTATAAATAAAAAGCGATTGATGTTATCGTTTGCAATAACTTCAAAAGCAGGAATATTATTCTCCTGATGTACAGTAATTGTCATATGAAGGTGCACCTCCTTTCTTTTTATTTAGTATATTTTGGTGTCTACATATCATGTTTTTGTACTTCAATAAATATATATAAAAAGTTTTCAAAAACCTCTTGACAGATCAATTCAAATATGATAGTATTCAGTTACAAGGAGAAGTGTTTATTGCGTTTTAGGATATGCGAAGAAATAATAAGCGATTCTTAAAAAACAATCGCAAGTATGGAGTTTGATATTAATTTTCGCGTCAAGAGAATTGACCCTTTTTCAGAGTAGATTAGTGACACCTGTATTATACACTAATTTCGTCATTTTGTAAATAGTAATTGCAAAAAAATGCAAAATATTTAAATAAACTACACTTTTTGGTCTTTTTGTTGGACAATTTGGTCTTTTTTTTGTTGCATTTTGACTTTTTTGCCGATATAAAACATAATCAATGTATTTACCCCCGAAAGAAATATGACGCAAAGTCTTTTTTCTTCCGGGGATTTTTTATCTCATAAAATATATTGACTTATTATATGTTAATATTATCAAATCAATCTACATTCCATATACATAATTCCCTTTCCCTATGCTGTATTCTTCTGTTTTCCCTTGCAATGTTTTAAAATCAAACTCCGGGTCGTCAGCTCTTCTATTTAAGTATGATTTTTTTACAATAAGCATAACTTAAAAAATATCTTAATTTACAGGCATATAAACAAATGATAGTTGCAAATATGCAAATTATACTCTATTAGTAAACACTACCCTGAAATTTTCATGTTATTTATGTTGTTCATCTATCATATTTATATTGAATCGGTTAAAGACGTACGGAGTTACTCTTTGACCGATAATTTTTAATAAAGGAAGAAGAATATGGTAGCAGAAAAAGCAATACAGACTTTTATGAATGTAAAGACAACTGTGATCGTAGCAACCGAAAAGAAAGATAATCTTGACACAAGAATTGCTCTTATGGTTAATTCAACAGAACCTGATTTCTTGTTCAGAAGAAAGTTTTTCTTATATGAAAACTTTGATGATAATGTTTTGGATGTTTCAAGAATATTGAAAAAAGCAGATAAAATTGTCTATGACTGCAAGAGTACATATGATCTGTTAAAGAAATATTATACTTTTGAAGATGAAAAATATGTTTACTTTTATTCATTCGCAAAATCAATTATCCCAGAAGCTAAAATCGGCGCAATTGGTGATAGTACAAGTATTTTTGATATATATTCATTGTTGTTTAATGAACAGAAAACCTATTGTGATGATTCCACAATGTTTGAGGTGTGTGACTGCTGCAGACAAGCAATCAACGGCTTGTTACTTTATGGCAATCTCAGGAATAATTACCAAATCAGAGATGTCAGCGACAATGCATATATCAGTCATATAAAAACATTAATGAAGCCACCGGAAAAAGTTGCTGTAGTTAATTATATCAATCATAACGGGTATGAGTATTTTTCAGCATCAAAGCCTAATTCACCTACGCTTGACAGAATTTTGATCTCTTCAAATGATGATGAATCAAGACAAATGCTTAAAGAATTTTTGAGTGACATAGAGGTTCTGATTGTCTATGACAGTTTTAACAGACCTGAAAAAATGGTTCAATATCTTCACAAAATATATGGAAGATCACAATATTTTTTCAGTATTATAGATATCTGCAAGCTTCAGAAAGAGTTATTCGGGAATGCAGATATTGGTAAAATTGAGCTGTTAGTTTATTATTTTACAGGGTTTGAGTATCTGTATAAATGCTACGGTATAGAATTGCTGAACAAATTATATGATCTTGTTGAATTGATGCTTGCCGATAGCGAAAAGTGTGATGCAGATGAATAACAAAATTTGCACTTTATCAGGCACTCCACCATAGAATCGGTAAAATAAACTATTCTCCTTAACGTTTATTTTACTTCATCCTTTGTTATTATTTTGTTGGTCATAATCCTTTTTACTCCTTAAAGGAGAACCCCTGAAGTTTTTTGTGTTGCTTCAGGGGTTCTTTCCTTTATAAAGCACAAAAGTGCACCGCGATAAACGGTGCACTTTTGCTTTGCTGATGGTTAAAGGAGCTTTATGTTTTAATGCGTAATTTTGACAACACGAGAAGGAGTAAGTTATATAGTTAAACACACTCAAGATCCATCAGCCAATCTCCAAGCATGTTACAGGCATATGTAATAGTTATTCGGTAATGTCTTTTGTAGCTTCTTTGTATTCTTCAATCATATGTAAAAGCAAAGTAAGCAGATCTGTGCTTTGGTCAACATAGCGAAAGTCAAAGTCGTAATCATAGCCTAATAAAAATCTTTGGAAGAGAAGATCAATACATTGTGGTGCTTGTCTGAAAATCATATCTGAAATATTTTTTATATCTATGATTTCAAATGTAGCTTCGGTCTTAAAATCACGATACAGTTTTTTCAAGTATTCACTTTCAGCACTTCCGTCGTAAGTGATTACGTAGCTGACATCCGAAAATATTTCAGACAGCTTTTTGAAGTATGATTCATCGTCGTCAAAATATTTTCTGACTTCAAATGAGTATTGATTGTCAAGGAATCTGGTTCCGATGAAGCTTTTTTCGTCATAGCCATTTTTATCGTCTTTGAAAAGATTAATTGTGGCAAACCTGTCCGGATGCTTAATTTCTTCAGCAAGCTGTTCTAATATTTCGCACTTCTTGTGAAGTATAGGGAAGCTATCAGAGAAGGACTTGAAAAACAAAAGATCATTTGTTGTGTGCTCCATCTGTATGCGACATTCTTTTATTTTGTTAGCTTCAAAGGATGACTCGCAGAAAAATAAATAGAAGAGATCTTTAACTGTTTTCGGAGCGTAAAGCTTAAAAATATATTCAGGTAAAACCTCATGGGCGATGCTATAGATGGGTATAAAAACACAATTGGGCAACCGGAATTGCTTGATTAAAAAATCTTTTGTTTCTTCGCTGTCTGTAACTATGACTCTTACGTCTGAAAGTATTCTTTCAAGTCGTTTTCTCTCGTCCTGAAAGTCGTTTGTTTCAACTGAAAAGTTTTCCTGAAAATAGCCGGCCTTTTGATTGCTGCAGAAAGAGAGAGATACTTCGGGATTATCCCAGTGATTTTCTACGGCAATAAAAATTGATTTGGATGCATTTGTTAATTGGTTTACATTGGATTCCATTTTTTTGTCCTTTCTGAAGCTTTTTAATTTGGAGATTGATTAGATTTAGATTTTCTCCAGAGCCTCAATGCTTCATAAATATTATGATATTTTGTATAAGGGAATAACTTGTTTTTTTTATACCGGATGTTTAATCATCAAGAGTGTCTTTAACTTCCTTGTACTCCTCAATCATAAGTTTTAATATTGTGTACAATTCGCAAGTCATATCATAATATTCAAAATAACAGTCATAGTCATATCCGCATAGAAAGCGTAAATATAGTTCCTCGCATGATCGGATATTTTTGTTCAAAATTGTATCGGCTATGCTTTGGAGATTAATTATTTCAAAAGTATAGCTTTTGTTGAATTTTGCATACAAATCTTGCAAACGATTTATACTTTCCGAATTATAGCAAATTACATAGCGAACTTTTTGGAGTAATTTTGATAATTCATTAAAAAATGAATCCTCATTATCATGATTATATCTTTCTATCAAGTCAACTATACCATTGTGTGAGTGTACACATATAAAACTATTCTCATCATAAGTGTTTTCTCCGTAATTTTTGCAAATGTTAAACATAGCAAAGTTTTGCACTGTATAAATTTCATCTATAAGTTTTTCAAGAAGATCAGATTTATGCGTAATAGTAAAGTTAGTTTTGAGAGAATCATAGTGTAATATATTACTTACAATTATTTCCATCATTTCTCTTCGTTTATTTGTTATATCAAGATCCGCAGTATAACACAAAGAGAATAAGCCATAAAGATTGTGGCTGCATCTGATTGAATATTCATTGATGACATACTCGGGGAATATTTCAAGCGCAAGCTCATACATAGTAATGATATTATGATCATATAGATAAAAATCATTAAGTAGTAATGTTTTTGCTTCTTCATCTTCCGCTACAATATTGAAAGCCTGTGAAAATATTTGATTTAATTGGTTTCTGTGATGTTCAACAGAAACTGAGTTAAACTCAAATATTGGTTGATAGAAAGCCGTATCTTCTTTGCTGCATAAAGATACTTAAAGTATTGGTGTTGCATTATCATTCTGGATTGCGACAAAAGCTACTCTTGTCGCATTTTTAAGATTAATTACATTTGTTTTCATAAAATAAATACCTTTCCGAAGCCTTTTTATTGGAGATTGATTAGATTTAGATTTTCTCCATGGCTTCAATGTTTTAAAAATAGTATGATAGATAAGGTTGATGGATAATATGCAAAAGCGATTTTTTTCGCTCCAGAAAATGCATATAAAAACGAAGAAAAATAAAAAAGCAATAAAAGAAGAAGCGAAAAGACTAATACCGCCCTTAGACCTTCCCTTTCTTGGGTGGGTAGTAATATTTTTTGTCAGTCACTGTTTCTTATCATTCGCTTTATTCTGTAGGCTGTGCGTTCACTTATACTGAACTGCATTGCGATGATTTTAGTGCTGACATTCATGTTGCTTTTTATATATTCAACTATATTCTGCTTTTCTTCTATTCGTTGTCGGTGTTTTCTTTTGTAATATAGCTTTGCTTTCGTGTTATTTTTCAGACGGCGTTTATCTTCGCTGTCAGAAAAATTATTGAAGCTGTTAAGATAATCTTCCTCAGTGAAGCTCAATTCTTGTGCCAGAGTTGTGTATCTGAAAAAATACTTGGTTTCAGAGTAATAAGTTTTCTTTATGACAGATTTTGCTTCCGCTTGAAAGTCCATGCTGAAATATCTGAGGCAAAAATCCATACATTCCTTCAAAGAATAATAATCCTTTAAGTAGTTTGTCATAACAAAAGCAAAAAAGTTTCTTTTGCCTTCAAGAGCCTTGTCCGGGCTGCCGGTTGCATTTAATCGGCGCACGTAAAAGTTATTCAGATCCCAAACTAAATTAATATCTTGGTTTGAGCCAAAATCACTGCAATACTGCACCGGAAGATTATTCCGGGGAAAAGTTTCATTGCAATTATCGGAAGAAACAACAGGCTTTTTTGCTGATTTAACAGCTTTTGATTTTTTCTTTCCTGATGCTTTTTCTCTTGGCTCTTTCTTTTCTTTTGGCTTTGCACAAGTACCGTTTTTGATTCTCGTTGCCATTGCTTTTTCTGCACGTGCAGCATTTTCTTTTTTTCTGTATGCCTCAATTTCATCTTCGGGCATTCTGAATATATCCATTTGCTCAAGAGAAATTGTTTCAAAGCTTATGGGAATAACACGGGTTTTGATTGGTTCAGCTTTACAGTGGTAAGAGAACGGCATTCTCCAATAATGACTGCAAGGAACACAGGCAAGGTCACCGTGCACATAGGTTGTCAGATGCTTCTGATATTCTTCAAAAGTATATCGGGAAATTTCATCCTTCAGAAACCAATATAAATGAAGTCCTTTTCCGCTTCGCATCATGACATTACATGGTTGAGTATTAATTAACGGGAAAGTGGTTTTTATATAATCAATTAATTCTTCGTCACTTTTTTCCATAGGCTTGAAATCCGGATCATCAAAATCGTCAATATCAACAGCAATGCATTTTAGAGATATTACGTTATCATTTTTGTGTTTGAAATAATAGTTTGCGAAAGAATAAAAGAGATTGAATTCATCACTCTGACATAATCTTAAAATAACTTCTATGTATTCACTTTTACTTTTATATACTCTGTTGACATATGCATCCTTATTGCTTGCAAAAAGCCAGTAGCAACCGGGATCATCAGGAAGTACGGTTTCATAGAATTTACGTGCAGCCGGATTATCTATCGGAGGCCCATATTTTATAATGTATTTAATATATGCTCCGAGGATTTTCTTATCATCCTTTGCTTTATCACCGGAAAGCTTCAGCTTGAATCCTTTTTTTAATAATTCAATTGTATTGTTGTTATATTCACCTCCTTCATCTTTAAGCTTAAATAGTTTTTCTTTGAAAATTTCTTTCATAAATTTTCTCCTTTGTAAATTATTCAGACAGCTTTCTTGCGGCCTCATTTTAAAAATGAAAGATTTGGAGAAAAATAAGCACAAAAATGCAAAAGGGTGCCGAAAAACATCAAAAAATATTTTTGAAATCAACTGAAAATGGATCGGAAATTATCTTCATAAGTGAGATTTTCACTGATTTTTTGTGCAAAATGTAGAAAGGGTAGTACCTTTCCTGAAAAATTGTGCAAAACAGAGAAAATAGCGATATATTGTTTTTGAACAGAAAAATACCCATCCGCCGTAATTGTCGGATGGGTTCCTTTATGCAAGTATGTAAGAGTGCAATGTTACATCATTTCTGAAATGACTTAAGAAGAATACTGAAATGTACATTAAGGCTACTTTGTCATATTTCAGAGGCAGTTTGCATTGTAATGCTGAGCGTCTGTTTGCTCCGCGAAGGTAATAATAGCCCGAAATTAATTGTGGGTTAAATCTTTTCGGCTTGCCTGTATGCTTATTAATGTTGGTTTCTTCCCAACGTTCTTTTATCTGCTGTATAGCTTTTTCTCTGAACCCCGGTTCATTCCGTAAGCGATCAAGAATATTTGAATATAGTTTTTTGCTTGCGTCACTTCTTATCTTGTGAAGATTCAGATCATTCCGGAACAAGGCTCTGTCAAAAACATATTCGTCCGGTTTTGTTTCGTCAAAATAGCTTTTTATAAAAGCGGCATCTTCATCTAAAATGAGGCATTTAAATTTCTTGTTTCCTTTTCCTTTGCGAACGAAAACATACATCCCGTTTTTGTCATAACCAAAATCGCCTTTTTTCAGGTTATAGAGCTCGTTTCTTCTGATAGGGCATCGTCTCTGGAAATCTGTGAGATATCTCCATTTTTCGTCATACAAATCGTTAGAAGCAGTCGGATTTTCAGGCGGAGTTCGTCCTCTGATATATTCTGACGTGCGTCTGATAGGCTTGTCAATTGTATTGAGAGGTACATCCCACGTCTTACAAGCAGCACTGAGATATGTATGAATAGTGCTCGCTGTATAACCTGCCGGATGCAGCTGAAGATAGTCGCTATAGTCCTGAATATGATTTTTGCACTCTTCAAAGCTTTTGACATTAAACATTTGCCGACAATACCGGACAAAATTGATACTGTTGCGGATGTAGGATTTTCTACTCAAGTCATGCTTCACTTCAGAATTAAGCTTTTCAATAACCTGCTTTGTTATCTCTTGCGTGATTGTGGGCTTTCTTTGTTTGTGTGATTTTTTGTTTTTCATAAGACATCAATCCTTTCAAAATATTCTACTTTTAATATGACAGAACATTAAGACCGATATCATGAAAAATTAAAGCTCCATTTTTTTATAAGTTGTTTGTTGTGCTTATCTGTCATATTACTTATATATAAATAGACGATAGGAGAGATGAAACAACTCATAAGAAGAAAAAACAAATGCATTCTCTTGTTCAGGGTAAGCCCATCCAGACGTGGTTATTTGTGTGTAAAACACAGAAATAACCACGGATGTGCGAACAGAGAAAAAGGAAAACCGATGCTCATAAGTGTTGTCTGCCTTGTGAAGATCTGCCAGCTCGGCGTGTCATTGACGCAGGAAATAGAGCCACATAGACGTTTAGCAAAAAGATATAAAGATATCTTTTACAGAATAAAATATACTTTATTCTGTTATGGATATGAATGTGTAATTTTATGCCAACTTAAACCACAACTTAAGCCAAATTTTATTCTCTGGTAGGAACTTATAGAACCGCACGGTCTTAAAATGCGCTCGAAATAGAGACTTATAGAAACTTATTCGAGGATAGTACCTGAAGTTTCCCACAATGAAGTCCATTGATTGATAAAACTCTTATATATCAAGGGTTCCGGGATACTCACATTCCAGAAAACGGTGATTTTACACCGGTTTTATATCCAATTTAATAATTTTACAAAACAAGGAAGACCGGAAACGGCCTTTCTTGTATTTTTTCTCGTAATTGGTATTTTTTGCTTTGCAAACAAAGATGTGTTGTAATGAAGATATGGTAAACAAATTGGATAGGGTTATTATAATTAATAGTATATCTGCAAAATGATTAGTTGTTTTACTTTCTTTCCGTAAAGAACCAAAATGCAAGAAAATCTGTTTTTGTGAGTTTAACATCCGTATTAGTACATATTTTCAAAAAAACAGATATTGTTGAATGTTTGTTTCAAATCGATTTTTTTGTAAAAATGCACATAATATTTTTTTATATTGATTTTTTTTGAGGAAAGATGTATAATTTTAGACAATAAAAACGATTCTGTTGATTAAATAAAAACAGCAAAATACTGATTGTACAATATTAAAAGTACAATGTTTAAAATATTTGTTATATGTTGTTTGGTGATGGGATATATGGGAAAAAGAGAATTTGATATTTACTTATATGAATATTCAGATAAATACTATGAGAAAAATAATAGCGATGTACAGATTTTAGGCGATTCTTTTTACGAGTGTGGAGAAGAGACTCTCTATTGTTGGGTTGCATCGCAAAAAAACATGTACATATACCAAAAAGATAAATTAAATACCCCCCTTTACAAAAACGAATACAATTTTCACGAAGAGGATTTACCTGCGTATGCAATAGCGTTAAACGCTTTGTTCTTTTCGGAATATGATTTTGTTAATGAACGGGGAGAGATAGAAAGAAAAAAACGTTCAGATATCAGACAGGAGACTATTGCAGATATCTGTAATGTAAAGCGAAACACAGTTTCCTCATGGAAAAACGGAACAAGAAAGCCGGGCAAATATAGCTGGTTGGCATTTGCCATATGTTTTTTAAGACTGGATTATTCAGATATACTTCCTTTTATGGATATGATAGGTGAAGTATTAGATAGAAACTGTCTCGATGATATGTTACTTTATTATGCTCTTTGTTCGGGAAAAAGCAGATTTGAAACTTATATGCTTTTAAAGAGATATAATTGTACATCAACAATGGAATATTTTAAACCGTTATAATTTAAGTGTCACAGGCTGTGACATAAAATATTGCATTTCATGACATATACTATTATTATAAAGCTGCAATTAACAGGAGGATTATATGGAAAATAATTTAATAAAAATAATTGATGATACAGTAGAATCTGTCAGAAAAGAGCAGACAGAAAAATTAGATGCACTTTATAAATCACCTGAGTACATTTTAAGAAAAAAGGAAAAAGAAACACTTATTTCGTTGTCTATCAACCTGAAAACAGTATTAATGAATGCAATAGTAGCTAATCTTGAAGGTAAAGTGCCTTATGTGAATACATTGTGGTTGAAGTCAACTGAAAAATTAACTGCAATTTCCTATGGATATATCACATGGGAAAAAGAAGAGAAAAAAAATGATATACCGGTAAGTAACAAAAATCCATTAATAGATAAACTTGTAAAAAACGGAGTTGTGGAAAAGATAAATTCGGCAATAAATACAGATAAATTAATGTCCCGTAATCAACGCAATAATAACAGAAAAATAAAAAATGATGAAAAAATTTTTACACCTAATATTGCTGAAATGGAGAAAGTTAATAGGGGTAAACTTAACGATTGGTGTGAAAAAGTAAAAACTAATCTTATAGAAAATATAAAAGAAGGGGATAGCTTATATGGATAAAAAAAATGAATTTATTGAAAAAGCCTTTGATGAATTTTATATTTCCGAGGAGGCCAAAATCAACAGGGTGTATGATGATATTTCAGGGGATTTTCTTGCAAAGGAAAGAAAAAATCTGATACAGTTATCAATTGCAGCTAAAATAGAGCTTGGAAATATTCTTTTGCCAGCACTTAAAAATGTGGGGCTTCAGTATGCAAACAGCAGTTGGTTACAGATTAAAGAAAAGTTACCTCCATTGGATTACAGGTACAGCAAGGAAGAGATAACAAATCCCCCGGCAATTGCAAATCCTTCACAATGGAATGCAAAAAGCATCACTCCTATTGCAGTCGGCGGTATTGTTGGTACAGCGGTTATCGGAGGATGTATTGCTGCAGAACTTGCAAAGCCTGTCATGCTTGCCGGCGGAATTGCGGGAGCGCTGATTATTGTTGGCGGTGTATGTGTAGGATATTATTTATATAAATCAACCAATAAAGATACAGGCGAAATATCTCCTTCTAAAACTCTTTTATTGGCAAAAGAGGAAAATATCATTCGGCTGAAAGCATTTGTTGATAAGGCAAAAGAAATAACATACAGCTGTATTCAGGGGGAATAAAAAAATGACAATATTAAGAGATTATATGGCAGATGAAAATGTTATAAATGACTTTATTAAGGAAAATGCTTTGAATAATGTTCTTGTTCTTGATGAAAAGCAGGATAATCTTGCGGAAAAAGCAGAAGATAGTGTAGTGCTGCTGACAGAGATGAAAACGGGTGTGCTTGGATATCACAGTCGTTTTATAAGAAGCTGTGCTGATAAGGTTACACAGTGGATTGTAGTGCTGTTTAATGAGGATAAGGTTGTTTATAAACATCTTTATAATACTCTTGCCGAAACAGGTGTGCGATTTGAAATTATTGTCGGAAACGAAAACACAGCTGCTTCGGAACGGATAAAGAACATAGCTCGGATTAACAGAAAAAAAGTATTTATATGGTCATTTTACCCTGAAAGAGGCAAAAAGACTATAGCAGAACTTCTGAGCAAATTTTTACCTGCTGATTATGTCTTCGATATTGCTGAAGGTGGTGTGTTTGAGGAAAAGGTAAAAATTTCTGATGCTGGCACAGTAATCATAGTTGGCAAAAACACCGAAGAGTTTGTAGTACCCATTCCGGAAGGAATACAACCTATTTATATAAAAACATATGCTGATTCAAATGTGCAGTTATATCTGACTAAAGACAGAACCTTCGCTGATATCAGAAAGCGTTTACCTGCACATCTTAATTGGACATCGGAAAAAGCTGCGGAGCAGATTTTCTTTATTTCCTCTGTTTATGAAATGTGGAGAAGTGATTTGGTTAATCCCAGATTTGATTCGGATTTTGTAATGTGGGATGAATATGGTCTTCCTGTGCTTTTAGAGGATGTAACAGATGAGGATATAATGGAATTCCTTGCACAGTTCAATGATGCAGAAAAGATTGCTAAAAAAATAGGGTAAGAGAAGGAGAATAAAAAATGTCACTTAAAAATAAATCGGAAGATAAAATAAACGAAGGTATGAAAAATATTTTTGCAGAAGTAACAGAACATAGTGCGGATACTGTAATTGAAGAGATATGTGAAATTGAACAGTTGGAAAATAAACTTATGCAAGAAGATACTTTTGAGTTTGGTTTCTCCTCTGCTACACGAGCATTTGCAGATGAAAAGATAAGATTTCTTCTTGATGTCGTTTTGAAAAAAGATGCCGCTGCTTCTATTGGAAATATCAGAAATAAAAAGTTTGTGATTCCTGAAAAAACAGAGAAATATATTGCAATCAGCGGTGATGTTACCGGCGGAAAGAGCACATTTCTTAATGCGATTTGCCGTTATCCTATTTGTCCGTCTGCTGAAACTACCACAAGTATCTGCCCAGTTGAGCTTCGTAGGGTTTCTTTTAAAGACAAAGAACGTATAGAGATTTGTTTTATTACCAATGACGGTAAAAAACTTTCGGATAAAAACGGTAAGTGTAAGGTTTTTGCAAAGCAGGTGTTCAGTCCCGGGTTGTTTGAAAAGCTTTGTGCTTTTGTGGACTATCTTATTGAAAAAAGAATCATTAAGGTAGATTCTTTGAGATATTTCGAAGATACGCAGGGCAGATATACTTTTGACAGAAATAATTGGCGTCACACAATGATTCTTCTTATGATTTTATTCGATACATATCTGCATGAAGACAAACAGAATACAGATAAGGACTATAAAGTTGCGTGTCAGATGAAGAAAGAGCTTTTTGTAAGCTTAGGTCTTGATAATTTTACAGATAAAGATTATGGTGTGCGCCTTTATTGGTGTTCAGACCTTATTCCTGTTGATTCTGTTATTGTTGACCTTCCCGGCACAGGCAGTGCTACGGAAGACAGCTTACATACAAAAATAGTAAACAACTATCTTGCCCGAGTTTCCTCCTTATTGTTTATAGTTGATTTAACCGGAAATCTTACTATAGAAGCACAAACTACACTTGATAACTTTTTGAATAAAATGAGAAGCCAGAGACGAGATACATCTGAGCTGGTTACTTTCTTAATGAATAAAGCAGACACAAAAGATGAAGGTGCTTTACAGGCTTCAATAAAAGCTTTTCGTGATAATTATAAAAATTATTCCTTATATTCCTTATATGCCATTTCCGCAATCAGTGGCGAGTGGTTATTTATGGAGTCAGATATAGAGCCGGAAAAAACTTTTATGGCATCAAAATTTAAGATATTGCGTATGCCTGTTACTGCTGATGTGATTGCACAAAGATTGCAGGAGGGATATGAAAACGACAGATATCCTTTTAGTATCAACGGAGATGATTTGAGTTATAATACCGCTTCTCTTTCGGAGTTTGTTGAAAAACATATAGAAGAATACATCGGGAGGCTTAACTTTCAGGGCACGATAAACCTTTTTGACGATTATACAAAGTATCTTTCAAATCTTTGTCAGACAGTTTCTGAAGAAATAGAAATTCTTATTAATGCTTCCGGAATAAGCGGAAAGCTTGCTGAAGAACTTATTGCTGCAGTTGGTGCTTCTATAGAAGAAGCAGAGAATGAATTTGCCGGAAATCGTATGAATTTTGAGACAGATATTCTTGATATGAATCGCGAATTTATTGATCGGACAAGTTCTATTCAGGAAAGTTTTGTCAATGCTTATGATATGTATAACCAAAAAACAAACAATAGTATATCTGCATTTGTGCAGCGACTTGAGGTTAAAAATGGTGTTATTCCCATTGACGGAAACATTTTGAGTAGAAATGAAATAGGTTTGAGAAATCGTGATAAACTGATAAAATTCCTCAAACAGCTGGGGATGAATCTGGCACAAGAACTGACAATAAGAGACAGTACAAATACCTTTGCGAACAGCTTTGTTCAGCTTGAAGAAGAATTTGAAAGAGAACGTGCGGTTTATCGCGAGTTCCTTGAAAAAAATATTGAAACATTGCTCAGTTTCTCCGGTTTTGCGGAGAATAAACTGAAAGAGAAGTTTAAAAATATACTTTCAGACAATAACATTCCGGAGGATTTCTTCAAACAGACAGAGAACATAATTTCCAATGTTTGCAGCTTATTGAAAATTGCAACTGAAGAATTCGCAGAAGATTTACTCGATGATACTTCTTTTGAAGAAGCAATAGTTGAAACCACAGAGAGAATGTATAACGGATTAAGCTTAATTCTTAGTCCATATACAAAAAATGATGGTAATGATTATGCATCAGCAGTTTTTTCTGCAATTCAGAATTTTCACTTCTTTAAGGCAAACAGTATTAATATGTCTAAATTGGATGAATTCCTCAAAAAACAGTATGTCAATGATTTTTCGTCTAAGCTTTCAGAGCTGATTGCCTATGTTTTTGAAGGCTCTGCAGGAGAGGAAACTGATGAATCTCATGCAAATCGTCTCACAAGGGCAATAGAAAAATTCAACCTCAGACTGTCACAAGAAAATATGCAAAAATTATACCATGAAGCAGAAAAAGCATGTACATTGCTTAAGGATATGGGACAACCGGAAGAAATCAAAGGAAAGCTTACACAATACCGTGAGTTTGCCGATTATATCAAAAATGCCTTTGCCGAAAACGGACATTACAGAGATATTGTTGATTATATCGCTTCAACCGATGTTGCAGTGCTCAAAGAAAGCAGTAATGATTTTAATGAAATAGAAAAGAAGACAGATTCTATAATTGCCAAAATTACCGATTTTAAAAAAGTAGGTGGAACTAATGAGTAATTTGCCGGAAAGACCTGAAATACACCAGTACAGTATATTGCAAGAGCTTGAAAAGCAGCTTTATAATGCAGATATACTTTTGAACGGTGGTTACAAGGATGAATTCCTGTATCCTAATATGCCGCTTATCCCTTCTGATGCAATAAACAGCCTTCCGCCTTTTAATGAAGCGAAGTTGAATTGGTGCAGGATTAAAACATTAGGAACGGTTGCCGAAGAAAAAAAAGGTGATGAAAAGGAAAAACTTTATACCAAATTTACCGAAATACTTGCCGGTAAAGAAAAGGCCTTTTCCATTCTTCTCAGCGGAAGTAAATATAGTTCCGATGTTTCATATAAGATAGGTACGGCAGGAGATATCAGGCAAATTGATTCTGCTCTTTGTGGTGTTTTCGGATATTCTGATACGGAAGAATCAACTGGAGATTGTGACAAAAAATATATCCGCCAGGCAAAATGCATCCCCGTAAAGGAGGATTTTGAAAGTCTTGATAAAGCTGAGCAGGATAAAGAACTGTCAAAGCTTATTGATAACATAACAATGGTGGTGACCTGTTCTGACTGTAGTGCGCGACTTTCTTTCATGCCTGCAAACATAGGCTGGATTCAGAACGAATTGGACAAAGCTTATGTTATGAAGGATAAAATTACTTATTACATTAAAAGACAGGCACAACTTTCAATCGGGGATTCGGATAGCAATTCATGTAATTACAAAGACAGAAAGCCAATTGAAATAATTAATAAAAAGGAAGCAAAACTGGTAGCAAAAGATTTTAGCAGTGCGATCTCATTTGGTGAGTCCAATACTATATCCTTCACAGCTAACATAGTTGACCAACTTGCAGAAAGCATAGAAAGAAGTCTTGAATACAGAATCCGACTTCTTGAGCAGATGAAAAACGGCGGTTGGTTTGTGCGAATGACCGTAGAAAGCAATACCAAAAACGATGGTGATATTGAAGTTGTCTGTGATGCTATGGCTGCAGAAATGCTCAGGATGGGTTATTCCTGCACATGGAGTGACAAAAAAGAGAACACAGCGAGTGTTGTTTTACCGTCGCATCTTCTTCCGAACATTATCAGCATGCCCACAAAGTCTTTTATTGGCTTTGAACTGAAAAAATGTACAGAGTATAATCTTAACCCGCCTGTCTGTAAGGATGAGGACAAAATAGTTCTGGGAACCCTGCTCTGGAACGGGATTGATACAGGTGTGGAAATAAGTGTTTCCAAAAAGGAGCTTAACCGCCACATGTTCGTGTGCGGTATGACAGGCTCAGGTAAAACCAATTCTGTATGTAGGATTCTTGAAGGTATCGAAGATATCAACTATACCGTTATTGAGCCTGTAAAGGGTGAATATCATTCCTTGAAAGGCATAAAACGCCGCACTATGATTTCCGGCGACAGAACAGCGATCAGATTTAATCCGTTCTGGTTCCCGAAAGGAAGCAATCTGCAATATCATGTAGACAGTCTGAAACTTATTATTTCATCAGCCTTTGAGTTAACAGCCGCTATGCCTAATATTTTGGAGCAGTGTCTTAACTTTGTATATATGGATTGCGGATGGGATCTCTCAAGCTCTAAAAACATTTATGACGGTAAACTTCCGGATTCAGAACTTTATCCCACTTTTGAGTCTCTTTGCAACAGAATCCGCGAATACATTGATAACAGCGATTTTGCAGGCGAATTAAAAAGTAATTACAGAGGTGCTCTTTTATCCAGATTGCAGAGTTTTACATCGGGAGCAAAAGGTGATCTTCTCAATACTACCGAGTATATCTCTTTCGAAGAGTGGAACAGCAATAATTTTGTTATTGAGCTTGATGCCCTTGCTGATGACAGTGATAAGGCGATAGTAATGGGTGCTTTGCTTGTTCAGTATTTCCAGTTTATAAAATACAGATATGAGCATAAAGCCGAAGACGGACTCAAACATATATTTGTTCTTGAAGAAGCGCATCACCTTTTTGCTGAATCTCAGCCGGTACAGGGTGAAGGTCAGAATTCTACAGGACATCTTGTAAAGATGCTCAACAATCTGCTTGCGGAAATAAGAGCTTACGGCGAAGGCTTTATAATTATTGATCAGAGTCCTTCAGCAATCAGTAAATCAGTATTGAAAAATACCGGTGTGAAATTGGTACATAAGGTAGATTTCGGTGAGGATATTCAGCTTCTTGAAAGCGTTCTGTTGCTTGAAAAGGATGACAGAACAGTTCCTGCACTTGCAAAAGGTGATGCGTTGGTAAGATTTGCAACTATGCCGGCTCCCTCAATGGTGCATATGGCTCTGTGTAACAATAAGGAAAAGTGTACTATTCAGAAGGGTATCTGCGGTGGAGATATCCAGATGGAACAGTATGAACGCATTATGAGCAATAAATTGCTCGCAGAAGAACTTGAATTACAGGTGACTAGACTGCTGAATGTAATGCTTTATCAGAATATGGACCAGATCAATTGTGCGTACAGACAGTTCAAAACAAATGTCAGAAGAATAATCATCAGCAGAATGGGTGTTGACAGCGAAGAATGTATTACAGATAAGTTTTATATTCGTCTTATCAAAACACTCAGCGTGGTTATCGCAGAAAAAATCTTCCCCGGCAATTTCTGTCTTTGCAGAATGATAAAAATGTACATACTTCGCTTAGTTGGTTTTCTTATGTCAGATACAGAAATATCCGTTGGCAGTAAGGAATGGACTCTTTTGTATCTTTACAGGGAAGTACAGCTTTATTCCCGAATGAGTGCTTTTTACAGTAATTCAACAGATTATGAAGTGCAGAAAATAGTTAACTTGAAAAAGTATTATCTTTATGAGTGTAGTATAATAATTACTTTGGTTAAAGAGTTATGGGATGTGCATGCGGAGGAAAGATATAAGAAGTGTGGAACGTATATCGATATGCTTTTCGGAATAAAAATTGACGATACTTTCAAAGAAAGAATAACCAAAGAGGTTATTTGCTGCATAAATAATTCATAAATCCTTTCATTGCAAATGTCACATACCGTGACATTTGCAATTGCCATTTTGCTGAAAAATATACTATAATGTGCTTGCAAAAAGCAATTACATAGAGAAAGGAAAGAAAATTATGGCAGTTGAAAAATTACTTGAAGAGGTTGGAAAGGAAATAATTAAAGAAAACCTTAGTCCCAACGAAAAACTTCTTAAAGAGAATATTATGCCGGATGACATCAAGAAATCAGTAAAACTTGTTGCTGATATTGAAAGCATAATAAAAATCAGCGAGCTTGATGCTGCAAAAAACTACTTTGCATCTGTCGGAGATACAGAAAAGTTAAAAGCACTTGAAAGCTCCGATGTGGCGAAGAGGGCAGAAGCCCTTATGGAAGCAAATGAAAAAAAGGGGACAGAAATGTTAGAAAAATACACGGCTGCTAATGTGGAAATCAACGAAAAGTTTAATCAGAGAAAAGATGTTTCTTTTGCTGGCTATGATACGCAAAGGCGCAGAAAGTGTTACGATTCAAAATCTCCTACCTATGGTTAATAAATGAGTAATTCAAGAGGGATGAAATAGTTATGGCTATTGAAAAATTAATCGAAAAAGCTGCTGAGAAAGAAATTAAAGAAAACCTCAATCCCAACGAAAAGCTTCTCAAGGATAATCCTGTTATCAACGAAGTACAGGATTCTGCAAAACTTGTTCCCGATATTGAAAATGCAATTAAAATCAGTGAGCTTGATGTAGCGAAGAACTACTTTATGAGTATCGGTGATGCAGAAAAGTTAAAAGTACTCGAAGGTGTCGATGAAGCAAAAAGAGCAGAAGCTTTTATGGAAGCAAAGGAAAAAAGCGTAGAAATTTCAGATGAAACTTTAAAAGAAAGTATCGAAATAGAAGATAAATTGAACTCAAAAAAACAGATATCTTTTGGCAGTTATGATTTGTTCAGAAGAAGAAAATGTGAAATGGGAAAATACCCTATGTCTATGTAAGTACATTATCAGAAGTGCAGTATTTGTTTAAAAAATGACTATAAAGGGGAACATATTAGTTTGCATGTGAATTATACCCATCTTTGTAGATTCAACAGAGATGGATATAGTGTTTGTAGAAAGGACGTATTATAATGGGTTATGAATTACGCTTGAAAATGGCAGAAAAGCTTGAATCTGATGTGAAAAAGCTGAATCCCCTTGAAAAGCTGATTTATGAAGAGCTCAGAGCAGAAAATGCTCTCGGTATCATGGAGGCTCTTAGACAGGTCCCTTTGAGCAAGGATGATTTAGTTTCGCTAAAGAATAGTGAAATAGAAGCAGCAAAGAAATTCTTTTCAGACATTGGTGATGAAGCAAAGCTAAAAATACTCGATGGTAAAGACTCTGACAAAATAGCAGAAGCGCTTGTCGAAGCAAGCGAGAGAAATCTTGAATGTTTTCAGAGAAATCAGGATGTAAAAAATTTTAACGCTAAAGAAGAGGTTCTTGAAAATGTGCAGATAGACCGTCTGTTCAACAAAAAAAGCGATGTGAGTTTTGGTAGATCAGAGCAAGACAGATGGATGCTGACCGGAAACCGATGTAGGCGTGGTGGCTATGTTGCAGGTGGTGCATAATTGCTAATGTAATTACGAAGGTGTAAGGAATGAAGAATAAAACTTTAGCCAGGGTATTCAGCCTGGATACAGGGGAACAATTTGCATATGACGGTTTTAGTAATAGAATAATAACCCTTGGTCCTGTTTTTAAAGATAAAACTGAAGAGGAAATTTTGTCTTCTCTTGTTTCAGCGGGACTTCTGGGTGAGGGCGGTTTTGAAACAGCGATGTGGGATGCAGATGCTGAAGAAATTACTAAAAAACGTAATCATAACCTCAGGGATCTTGTATTGCAGATTACCCGTAAATGTAATCTTAATTGTAGCTACTGCATATATTCCGGAAAGTTCAAGGGAATGAAACCGCATTCTGATGATAGTATGGATATAGATACGATAAAAAAAAGTATTGACTTTTTCGCTTCTCACAGTGAGCAGACTCCTGAGTGTTCCATATCAATGTATGGCGGAGAATCTCTTCTTGAATTTCCGCTTATACAGTATGCAGTCAGTTATGCAAAGGAATGCTTCAAGGGCAGAAAAGTAAAATATATTATTTCGAGCAATGGGACAAATTTCAGTAAAACCGTGCTTGAGTGGTTGGCTGAAAATCCTGATGTATCGGTTGCAGTTACTCTGAACGGCAATTATCAAGATGAGACAAGAAGGACCGTTAACGATAAGGGAAGTCTTGATATAATTCTTAAATATATAGCACATATTAAAAAAGGATATCCTCAGATATGGGAAAATCAGATTGAGTTCATAGTTAATGCTGCTTCTTATATACAGCTTGCTGATATCAGAAAGTTTTATTCGGAGGTAGTTGGAAAATTGCCTGCGACCATAAATTTTATCAAAGTTGATTTTGCTGAAGATGAAGATGTTAAAAAAATTGTTTTTGTTAATGAAAAAGAAAACACTGAAATTAAGAAGCAGCTGTATGATGAATATGTTTATAAAAATGACGAATTTGCCGATCTTTTATTTGGTGGCGACTATAGAGCTGTGAGGGACAGATTTGTCGTTGAAAATGACAGAAATGCCTATATTTCCAGTTGTTCCCCTTTTTTGTTCCGTTTGTTTGTCAGAACTGACGGTAGCTTCAATATTTGTGAGAAGGTCAACGACAGCCTTAATTTAGGTGATGTGAATAATGGATATAATGAGGCTGAAATTGAAAGATTATGCTACGGAATCAAGGAATTTACCGATAGAAATTGCCTTGATTGTTGGGCACAAAGAATATGCCAATTTTGTTATCAGAATATAATCGATAATAACGGGGATATAATAACAGATATGCCATACGACTTTTGCGAAAAATCGAGAAGATATGCACTTGAAAAGTTATCAGTTTTTTGTAAAAAAGCTATTTATGGTGCTGATGATTGATACAATAAATAAAATTGAAAACATTATATGTGAACTGCATATATAGGTTTTGTTATGGCTTGTGTTTCAGATGTTGTACACAGGCCATTTTTGTTTTAATCATATGCGTCACAAAATGAGACTCTTAATATTGAAAATTTTATGTGAAAGTGTTAATGTTAATTTACAGAAAGGATGATTAAGATGTTTAAAGAAATGTTAATAAAAGCAGCTGTTGAAAATTTTGCAAAAAAAGAACTCAATCCCCTTGAAAAGCTTCTTCAGCCACAGGAGAAAGAAGTGTTTGCCGCAAAGAAAGAAGTGAAGGGGAAAAATATTTTCGAAGTGACCATAGAAGATATAAAAGAACTTGCAAAAAACTACTTTTACGGGATCGGAAATATTGAAATGGCAGAAGCTGTGGATAGTCTTAATCCTAAAGTAAGAAGCAAGGCTCTTGTTGAGGCTGGAGAGAAATGTCCCGAACTCGGACGCATGATGAAAGAACACGATGATAAGCTGATAAGAGAAATAAATGAGGAAATTGATGAGATTATGTCTGGTCTAAAAGCCAAATTTCCGGAAATTACATAATAAAAATAACTGGAATAGTAAACGGAAAAAAGAACTGTTAAAAACTTATTATTTTTGAGAATAAAGTAATTGCTGCAAATTGTCACATGGTGTGACGATTCATATTGAAGCAAGAAGAGAAAAATGATAACATAATGTTACATCAGGCGACAAAGAAAGGAGAATAAAGATGTTTATTGAAACGGCAATAGGCAGTTCTTTAGAGTGCGTTTTACAAAAAGAATTGAAGCCCTATGAAAGACTACTGAAACAGGCTTCTGTCAATTTGGCGGAAATCCGAATGCATGAAACAGATGCCACAACCGTAGACCCCAGCTTTGATTATCTGAGTGGCGAGAGGGCTGTTTTAGGATATAATCCTTTTGATGCAGCCTTGGCATTTGAACGCAGGCCTGAAAAAATGGCATTTGATATATGTTCAAGACTTATAAAAGGTGGTTTTAATTATCAGAATTGGTCAGCTTGTGATATTGAAGGCAAAAAAGAGATGCTGAAAAATGCACTTGAGATAATGTCACAGGAAATGCTTGTTCCGTATCAGTATGGTGATATAGAACTTAAATTTGAAAATCTGGAAGACTGCTCCGGATTTGCTGCTCATAGCCTTATTTTTACAGAAACAGATTCTTATCATATAGCGGAAACGCCAACTATTACTCTTGATATAGATAAAATTACAAATGAAAATTTTGTTAAAAATATGGAAACGCTGTTTCATGAAATGTTACATGTAATGCAATATGCGGCCACTCTTGAGCCGGTTCCGTATACTGACGATGTTGTTTTCTGGAGAGACAATATAGTCAGAGAAGAATTGTACGATGGAGAGGGGTACACTCCGTACATAACTTCACCGATAGAAGCATATGCTCATGCACAAACGGAATTATTCAGAAAAACTTATTTAGGAATGTTGAATGATATCAACAAAGGATATTTCGGAGGTTATTAATATGAATACAAATGTAGAAACAAAACAAGAACTCATTTATAGAGATGCTTACAAGAAAATCGAAAAGAAAGCAAATTCCAACGCGATATTTCAGGGGATAGGCGGTATTGCCGGTGTTTTCGGAAAAGCTGTAGTGGATGCAGCAGTTTTGATTACACACTATGAACCATTGATAAATGATATAAGAAAGCTTTATGGCCGTAGCTCTTTAAGTATTAAAGAATTATCTCCTGTTTTTGGTAGTTTATTTAAAGAATTACTTGTAGATATTGCCATGGACAAATTGGTGGGTGCAGCCATTCCTGTTGCCGGCGTTTATGTTAATTTTATTTCTGCCAGAATTCTTACATGGAGAATAGGTTTGGTTGCCTTAATTCTTTCAGCAAGAGGTGAAGATTTTTCGCGTATCAATGTTGTTGATGTAACAAAACTGGTAAGATTGCTTACCCCTCAGCCGAACAAACTGAAATTTACAAAGCCTGATTACGGTACCATAAAAAAAGTTGTATGTTCAGTATCTGATAATGAAACTGATGTGTTTGTTGATAAAATACAAGCTGCATTAAAGGTTTTTGAATAAAAAAGATGGCTGTAGTCAGATGTATGTTAATAGAGCGAATAATTAGATTGTAACAGAAAGGATGATGCGGGATGGTATTTGAAAAATTTGTTGAAACGGCAGTCAAAGAAAGTATAAAAAAAGAAATATTTTCTCCGAATGAAAAACTGATTGATGCAGAAAAGCGAGCATCAGCTATTTTTTCAAGCGATATAGCTGAGGCCGGAAGTTATGTCGAGCAGCTTGAGTCTGCTAAGCAAAGTGAACTTAAAATGGCAAAGGCATATTTCATTGGTGTCGGCGATATTGAAACGGCTGCAGCATTAGACGGAACCGATATATTAAAAAAAATAGAGGCACTCAGAGAAGCTCGTGAAAAAACAGGCGGGCTTTTTAATGAAACAAACAGCAATAATCTTTTTGATAAATTTATAAAAACAGATAGCTTATATATGGAACCGTCCGTGGAACCTGATTTTATATGGTCCAACAAACTTGATTTTTTTGAAGCTTTTGAAGATTTTACAAAAGATCAATATTATTCCGTAGACAGATGGTCAGGGCCGAACTGTATGGCATATGCATACGGACTTCCTTGTAATCCTGATGGAACGGCTTTTGAGTGTAAGCCTTTTCCCGGATATTTTTCAGGTACATACTCAGAGGAATACAGATACTCGATGGAATACGGTTCTCCGGAGGAAATCAAAAGCACCTTTGAAGAATATATGAAAAAAGATATGGAAGCTCTCGGAAAAGAGTTTTTTGAGGTAAGCTCCAATGATTATGTTCCTAAAGATGGGGAAAGAATGATTGCGCTGGTAACTGCATCAGATGTTGCAGGGTTAGGACCTGATTTTCACTATTATGTAAAGGATAAAAATGGTTTCTGGTCTCATAAACCCGGGGTGACCAATCCGACAATTTTTGATGATATGGGTAGTATTATTAAAGATCCGTTAACCTGTGATCGCGGTTATTATGATAATTTTGTAGGCTATTATGTTATTAAAGAGAAATAAAGAAAAGGAGAAAATGATATATGTTTGAAAATGAAGCCATGAATGAAATCTTTGAAAAAATCAAAGGTGAGACAAAACAGAATTTAATTTCAGTTTTCGGTAAGCCTTATTGCAATTTATTTTCTTTTTCTGTCTACAAAAATACTGATATGTATATGGTGTTATTGTTTGAGGATACAAGAAAAGAAAATACTACTTGTCCTTGCCTGAAGAGTGCTGTATTTTTTGATGAAAGCCGAAAATGCATCTGGAGCGGTGGTATTAATCTTATCCCCGAATATTTTTCCGCAAAAGCGGAAGAATTCAAAAAGGTCAGTGCATTGATCGCCGAATTCGGTGAACCTCATGGAATAATCGGCGAAAGCTTTTCTGCTTTGCAGTATTTATCAGAAGATGGAAATTTTATTTTTGTGAAGTATAATGATGATGATATTCTTGATATATCATACAGAAATTTGTTTTAATCGGTATAAAGACACGAACAGGATATATTCAGGATGAATTTTATACAGAATTAAAAAATTTTTTATGATTATATTAATATTTGCTTTAAGGGATGTCCAATTATGTTGTTTGGAAAGAAAAAGATTACAAATGAAGAAATTACAAAAGCACTTATAGATAAGAGCTTAGAAGTGATTATTAATCAATTGCCCGAAAAAACATTTCCCAGTGGTATTATCTATCCGTATTTCGTCGCATTTGATATTCCTGCAACCAAGAATGAAGCCTTTTTGAAAATAGAAAGAACGGGCAGTAATGTAAGCTTGCGTGTTCATGTGCTAAGACAAGGGACTGACAGGTCTTATTCGAACTTTATATATACCTGTAGCGATTCTGAACTTGAAGGATATCTTAAAAATGATGTGGATCGCGATGAACTGTATAAATCAGTAATGCATTTATCTGAAAGTGCAGACGAATACTGGAAGTGATATTATAAGTAAGGAAGTGATATATTATGTTGAAAGAAATAATTGAGTTATCGGCAAAGATGGTAAAAGAGATTGTTACTGAAACTGTAAAACAGCAATATCCGGATATCGCTCTTCAAGGTGAGAAGGTTATTGCTTTGGAAAATTATGCTGTTCTTGACAACCATGTATACTTAGGGAAACAATACACAGTAGAAAGGCATCAGAATTCGTTATATTGTTTTGCGGAATTTCCTGCTTGTTGCTGTCCCTATCTTGGTGAAGATGCTACTCCCTGGTTTGAAGATAATCGATTTTTACCTGTTAATGAAACAACAGTAAAACTTACGGGTTATTTGGAACATATAGATGCTATTTATATTAAGTGTGTTGAAATTATCAAAAAAAGCTTTTTCGATTTTTCTCCAAAAACTGTAATTCGATCATTGTCAACTAAAGATGATTATAATAATCTGATCGCAGAATACATATTTGAAATAAAAAGTTATGTTCCGAAAGTTGGTTGTTATCTGGATAAAAATATAGATTTGCCAAAATACATGGAAGAACTTTCTTTTACACCTTTGTCTGATATGTTTGAGCCTGATATTGAACAGATTTTTGAACAGATAATATGTCGTTTTCAAAAAGTTATGGAGAGTGAATACGGGATTTTTTTTGCTCAATCGGATGTTTTTTCAGAAAAATTACTTGTCAGAAAAATTAGCAATAATATTCAGAAAAGAAAAAAAATCAAAGAAATCAATACTTGTTGCAAAAACGCTTTTGTTTCAAGTGTTGAAGTATTGCTGAACACTCGCCATAAATATACAGATTATCTCAGAACTGAATATATAAGCAACTGCTAAGAATTTAAGCATATTCCGGTCATATGCAAGATGATGCCGATTTTTTTATTGTAATATGGAAATATTTGATAATGTAATTAAAAATAAATGTATAACAATTAATAAGAACAATAGGGGTAAATAACTATGAAAATCAAGAAATGTTTAGAGTTGTGTTTAAAAACCGAACGACAAATTGTTGACACAAGGTACATTTATGTATAATAACGGAGTAATTACTGTATTAAAGCAGGTAGGGATTTTTTATCGCTTGCACAGACAAGCAGAAGTAATGAAATTTGATGTGAATGATATCAAAGAATGCAGAAATGGTGAGATTAAAGGATATGCGTCCGTGATGTTTATTCTTAAAAACGGGGAAATAATTGATGTTTCCTTGAAAAAAGATGTTGCAGATTATTTTTTGAAAATGAGATAACAAACTTGAATTTAGCAAAATATATGTATGCCCGTACTTTTGGTTATTTGATTTATTATGCATGCAGACGAAGACATATTTTTAGAAGAACCAGAGAAATGCTTTTTTGTATTAAGCGCCATATATTAAGTTGAAGGGAGGAGTATAAAAATGAAAACAGTTAAAAAATTATACAAACAAAATAAACTTGTTGTTATCAGCACTATACTTACGGTACTATGCTCAGAAATTCTGTGTGCTGTTATGAATGTTTTGCATTATAATGTCGAGTGGTCTTCTCTTTGGAATAGTGTATTAAGAATAGCGATGTTGTCTGTAGCCGTTTTCATAGCATATAAAAGCGGAAAATATCTTAGCAAATATTGTCTTACTTTAAACTTTCTGATATTCCCTATTTTTTCAGTGTTAAGCTGCTCTTCAGGACCTTTTCAATTGATTTATACGGATTATCATTTTTATGCATTATACTCTTTATTCGGGCTGATATTCCTTGTAGCTTATTATGTTGAAAAATGTATCGATTCGGTAAAATGCTCTCTGCTTTACTTCTTTATCGGTGCGGTATATGTTATAGGTACCTATGATGAAATGGAGGCATTTATCGCTCTGTCAATGCAGTTGTTTCTGTTTGTATATGTATACGGTAAGATAAAGAGCAAGACAGTTAAATTTATACATATGGTTATTGGCTTCGGCAGTCTCTTCACTTTGATATCCCTGGCCGTTTGCAATCTAGGGGCTTACGCTGATATAAAATTTCTTGAGGGGAGTTCAATGATAAGGCTGTTGGAGGCATTACCCGAATCTTTTAAAGCTTTGGGAAAGTCGGAACTGATAGATGATTTTCAACGATCCGTTACAGACTACAACCCTGCAAGAATCTTTGCTTTTTACGGATATGTAGTTGGTGGGCTTATGTTTGCAATTATTACAGTATTTATTGTGAGTGTATCTATAAAAGCTATTGAAAACAAAAGTAAAATGAAACCTCTTGCGTTTGTTGCTGCAGCTGTTTTTTCAGTACAGTTTTTTGCTTCCATTTTTTTAAACTGCGGAGTAATTTGCGGTATAGAAGTAAGTATGCCATTTATATCGGACGATTCTGTAGGCTATTTTATGAACGGAATTTTGTTAGGTTTAATTTTTGCTGACAGTAATACTAAATGCATTGAAGAATATGATAACGATTATTATGCAGAATACAAGGTAGAAGACGAGTAATGGAAAACAAAGATTATAAAATTAAACGATTTTACTACGAGCACAGACTGAATTATGATACGGCACTCAGAGAAATAAAAAACGAGAGAAAAGATACCCATTGGATATGGTACATTTTCCCTCAGTTAAAAGTTTTAGGCAGAAGCGACACAGCGAAATATTACGGAATAGAAAACATAGGAGAGGCCAAAGCATACTATGATGATCCTTATCTTGGTGAAAAACTCAGAGAAATATGCTATGCACTTTTAGAGTGTAAATCAAGCAATCCTCTTGAAGTTATGGGTTATCCGGACAATCTGAAGCTCAGATCGAGTATGACTCTGTTTTATATTGCCACAGGAGATGAGTTGTTTAAGAAGGTGCTTGATAAGTTTTATGACGGAAGAGAGGACCTGCAGACAGTAGCCTTTTTGCAATCCCTCAGATGAGTTTTGCAGACGGTATGTTGATACGATAAAATATACTCAAGGAAATGTGCGTAATTATAAAAGATTTTTGGACCAGTTTTGGGCCAATGCAATTTGTTTTGGACCAGTTTTGGACCATTTCATAATCAAGATAAAACACAACAAATAAAGCCAAGGTAAGATAATTTTTAACCTTCAAAAGCCTTGAAAAACAAGAGATTTTGAAGAGTAAAATGAGGCACGGAACGGTAAACTCGGGTAAGATAATTTTTATCTGTTTTTGCAGTAGCTTCTTTTCCCCACAATGAAGAGCGTAGATAAATAAAAGTGTCAATAACCCTTATTTTACTAGGGCTTTGAGGGGTGTAAAGAAACAAAAAATACATCTTTACATCAAATTTACATCAATCGATGCAGAAAGTGTGCAAAGAAAGCTTTTTTCTAAATTTTTGATGTAAGCTTACAATTAAAAATATGAGAGACTGTTAACAGATTGATGTGCTCCCTGTCAAGTAGACAGACGAAATAACAAAAATAGTAGTTAATCTATCCATTCCCCATCCCTCCTGTACAGGAGGGATGGGGAATTCTCATGAGGCGAATGCTGCATGGTATTCCATTGGTGTCATACAATG
>JAFXAK010000003.1 GCA_017517135.1 Clostridia bacterium | reverse complement strand
TTCTGGAACTCCGTTACTGCACAATAAGATTGTCAATATGAAAGGCTGTGCAAATCCCCTTCTTATCAAGCACGGCTCTTTTGCCGTTAAGCTCGTCAACCTTGTATACATTATTGTATACGAAAGAAGCAACCTTTTGACCGTTGTAGTCCTTTGCACCTTTCTTAATTTTAACTTTGCAGCCTTTTGTGACCGCCTTTGTGGTTACTTTGTAGGTGTAAACCTCTTTACCGCTCGAATCGTACACATTCAGTTTGTCTTCTTGCGCCTGCGCAATAGCATTGTCAAGAACGCTGAAAGCACCCGTTTGTGACTCTTCTTCTTCCCACGACTTACGGACACGGTAAACCTCTTTCTTTTCTTTTGATTTAAGAATATTTTTAACCGTTGCTTTGAATGATTCCCATTCATCAGCATTATCAACCATTTGAGCAGGACATTTCTTGTGAGTGACATCGTAGTGTCTTAAAACATAGGTGTCAACCTCACTTGCTTTTATGTTCAGTATTTCACAAAGGTAAGCACAAAGATAAGCCGAATTTTCGATTGTCTTTGCAGAAATCTTATAATTTCCCGCCGTTGTCATTTCGATAGCGAAAGAATTTTCATTTCTACATTTTGAATGATAATACTTGCCCTTTGTTCCGCAATGCCAGGCTTCATCACGAAGCTCAACACTCTGATAGATGTTTGTTTCATCAACAAAGAAGTGTGCTGAAACATTGACATCGTTGGTGTTGAAAAACTTTGCATTGTTCATTGCTGTATCGTCTTTATTGCCTGTGTAGTGCATTACTATGTATGAAACATTGCGCTTTGCTTCGTTATCATAATTGCCTGAATGACTTTTGATGTTTGCTTTAACCGCAATACCGTTAATCTTTGTAGAGATATAGCCCGTTGAAATGCTTTTACTCATATTCATTTTTCCTCACTTTCCTTAAAAGCTTGTCTTATCCGTAGGATTATTGAGAATACCGAAAGCCGTCAGGATAGTTCCCAGAGAAGTGACTATACTGTCCCACTCCTCACCGTCAAGCCCTATCATCTCAAAAACACCTGTTGTCTGCAATATCAGACCGACAAGACCGAGAACTGAAACCCATAATGCCCAGGACTTCCAACGGCTCTGATTTGTGTTAGTGTTAGTGTTGTTACTCATAAACATCATTCCTTTTCTTATTTTTGTATTTTTAAGCGTTTTTTTGCGCCTAACAAACTTATATCTACTCCTTATGTTCGTTAGAGTAAATTTGCAAAAGTTCTAAGTATTTCTGTTTCACGCAACCGTTTTGATGCAGCATATTGACATATTTGTCCCCGGCGGCAATCCTTTCAGAAAGGGGCATTTCAGGCATCATAATTTTGATACGCAGAATATCCGTGTACTGCTCCCTGTCGTGCTTGTCCTTATCTTCTCTCCATTTATCCCATTTACGGATAAATTTGTAACAAGCCACAATGGTAGTGACTATCACACCGATAGCCCCCAGAACCGCAGAGATAGCTATAATCGTTTCCGTCAACGCACTCATAACAAATCAATCCTCCTAAACCAAAATACCTCTGTACGGCTCAAATTCTGCCGGCACATTGCCGCCCAATCCGAAAGCTGCAGGATGACGGGCTACCATAACCGTGTTATTGCGTTCAGAACATGCTTTAATTCTTCTGAACGAAGAATCATCCGCCATGCTTGTCTGTCCGATTACTATTGGCGATAAATAAGCATTGGTACAATCAGAAATGATAGGATATCCCTCATCATCAAAACCGTAAACTATACCCACATGTGATATATATCTGAAAAGCTTGTTGCACATTGCATCATCATCGTCAGAATTTGATTTGTTCCTGAAATCATTGCTGATATCGGAAGATCTGAAGAACACCAAATCGCCAACATCTATTTCTGAATAGGGCACTTCGCATCCCATCGCATACAACTCTTCAGCCATATTTGCAGCTCCGTCAAATCCCATAAAAATGTTTTCCCCGGCAGTTTCCATAGCATATACTGTACTGATTGAGATATAATGTGTGCCCTGTGCCAACTCTTCGTTGCATCTCACAACAATATTTCCGGGATAATTTTTATCCGCCCCATCATAAAGCATGCCGGTAAAATCTTTGCTGGCATGGTTAACAGATAAAGCTATTTTAAGATTCGGTCTGTGTGTCTTCAATGTCCCCAGATGAATACTCGTTCCGGCAGGGATGTTTTCTGTCGGAGTAATTCTGAATCGACAAGAAACAACCACTTGATTTGCCAAAGGATTGAAAGTAATTGTACTGCCTGCAATTTTTGTGACCGCATACTCTGCCCCTGTATCCATTTCGATTTCAACCGGATTGCTTTTGTATTGATAAAATGTATTGTAGGCATAGTATGTTTTAATAGTGTTTCCGTCTGCATCCACACTTGAGCTCATAGCACCATATGCCCTTTTTGAAGCTTCAAAATCAAAATAATATCCCCACGGCTTTTTGTCAGCAACAAACACAGAGTTGATAGCTTTTTTGATGGAAGCAGGGGAAGACTGAAGAGCGTGATGAACAGGGGCTTCTTTCCCGTTTTCAACATACCATAACAGATCATTATCATCTGAGCCGGTAAGCGATTTACCCTCTCCCTTTTCTATAAAATCAGATATCGGTCTGCCCATCCAGATCATCTGACAATATACTCCACAGTTGATCATATATTTGTAATAGTATCTGTCCGATTTTGCAGGAACCGCAACCCCCCTCTCAGAGTAAATCTTTGTGTCTAATTCGTCATTCTGAAATTTCAAAACACATCCGGGCTCGGTTTTAGATGAATAACCTTGATTTGTAATTGCTTCCGGATAAACATAATTTTCTCGTCTTACCGCGCCTGTGTAATAGAACAATGTCCTCCTTACATTGAAATAGTCGTCTATCAACTTCTGTATCTGCGATTTCTGCTCAATGGTCAATGTCGGATATTTCACACCCGGCTTCGGAATCGCAGGCTGATCATGATTCAGGAAACACTCCCCTCTTTCCGCCGGCACAATAATCAGGCAGTTCTCCGCCTTGCTGCTGACGGGGATAACAAGCCCCGAGCTCTGAACAACAACAATCTCAAAGTTATAAGTACCGGGAAGAATGCACTTCTCCTGAAGCACATAATTCCATCTGCAATATGTATCATTCAATGTCGATTTTTCTGCATCAACAGTAAGCTGCTCCGCCAGATACACAGGCCCGAGCTTCGAATCAAGCACACATCTGAGCTGTACCTTTTCCCCCGCTTTCAGTCTTCTGTCGGCAAGCACAATCTCGGCTGCGATATAAGTATTCTGTATAGTTTCAATTTTCATATTTCTCACTCCTCAAAAAGATAATAACAAAAAAGGAGGGACGACTCCCCCCTTTTAGTGCGTTAATTAAAATTTAATCGGATTCTCTTAATTTTTTTCTGTAATCAGAAACCCAACCGCTGAAAGTACTGTGCTTAAAGCCGACATCTGCATCAATAAGCATCTCCTTAAGGCTTTCCATGGCAGCAGTATCTTCGCTGACATAGTATTCGAGATACTCATTCTTGAATTTTGAAGTAAGAGAAGATTTGATATTTTCTTCCTTTTTTCCGGCAGAAATAAGCTCATCAATGACATATCGTACAGCTTCAATATCCTCCGCCTCAACAGCTCTGTGCAGGTCAGCATATTCATAATCAGGCTCTTCCTTTGTTTCGGAAAGCTTATATTCTTCCTCTTCAAAAGAATCCATTGTTGTATTGATAGCTTTGATTACATTTGAACGGTCAAAGCCGTCAGCAACAATATCTTCAAGCAGCTTTTCGTATTCTCCGAACTGCAGGTTATATTTTGCTTCAGCTGCTTCCCCGATTCGCTCATCGCATTTCATAAGTCCTGCCTTTTCAAAGCTGTTCCATTTCTGCATTGCAGTCTCTTTCGCAAGCTCGATTGATGTAACCTCATCATATCCGCCTCGAATATACTGCTTTGCTTCTTCCCAGTCATACAGCTGCATTCGGCGCACAGTTTCTTTATTCTTCTGAATTACTGCCCTGTAAGCCTTTTGAGCATTGTTTCCGGAAAAGCCTGTTCCGGACAAAGCAGCCTCCCACATAGTGCCTTTTGTAATATCAAAAACAAAATCAGAATAATCCTTCTGTATAGCAAACCTGTTAATAAGATGCCAGCCGCCCTTGATGTCCTTTATTATTGAATCAAGAGGCACTCCGCACAGCTTCGATATCATAGTTGCAACATCAACAACACCCCAGACACCGAGATACTCAACATAATCCCTTGCACTCCTGATATCGGCATCCTCAGACGGTATCAACGATTGCACGGTGTTAATTATATCCGTCACAACCTCGGTTTCAGGTCTGTTCAGTTCATAGCCCTCAAGAAGCGACATTATCTCCTTGACAAGCGGAATCATTCCGAGCACGGAAAAATCACTTGTCAGAAACACGGGAATCCATATCTTTCGTCCGTTCACCGTAATGGCACTTCCGAGAAGATCCTCTGTAAGTCCCTCAACATATTTTTCCCAATATGTCTGATCCTCGTCGGTATCCCTCAATGCACCGATTAAATTCTTGAGCAGATTATTCACAACCACCTGCAACATAAACGCCGAAACAGCACGGCCCGCATATCTTATATTCTTTCTATCAGTCTGCAGAGCTGCATTCATAAGCAGATTAAGAGAAAGCAACGGCTCGGCCATAAATGCCGTCATAGTCTTTGCAGCGAAGCTCTTGCTGTTCATAATGGGAGTTTTTGCGAATACAGAATCGTACACCTGAGTGGTATTTATAACCTCACTGAAACGCTTTGCGCATTCGTTCATAAATTCCGTGCTGTCTGTATCCAAAGTCGGATTCTTTGCCGCCTGCTCACGCTTGACGGTGTTCCAGATTACACTCCACACAATCTTGTCCGCCGTTTCCGCCCCCGAAGACAATGCAGAATCTGTCACCTTAAGAATCTTCTTGCGGACAGTCTTTTCGGGAGCATCTAAAATCCAATGTGCGGCAGATTTGCCGAGGCTTGTGTCGAAACCGCCCATATCCTTGATGACAGCTTCACCGCAATACTGCATGCATTCATTGTAATCGTTAAAATCAAAGGCCTCGGGAATAAAGTATTTCACATCAATGAGAGCGAATGCACGGGCGATTGAAGATACCTGCTGAACAACAACAGATGAATTGCCAAGAACTGCAATCTTTTTGAATTTCGAAAACAGCTGCTGATAAACCGTTTCCGCTTTATCACTCTGCACACCGCCGTTTGCACTCTGAGCAAAACGGATAATATACTGCTCCGCATTCGCACCGAGAGCATTGCGGATAGCAACTCGCATGTTGTCCTTTTCTCCGAGCTTGACCTGTTTTGTTTTTTCTTCGCCCTTTTTGTGATATTTTGTATCTCTCTTGTATTTTTCAGGCTCGCCGTTCTCGTCTGTCACGGTCTGCGTTTCATACTCACTCGTTTTGTAGTTAAACACTCGGGTTAAGTTATCAAGAGGCAGAGTGAAAGCATTATATGTACACATCAGATCAATGTGCTGTGCACAAATCTGGGAAAAATCATTGAGCACAACGGGATTCGATGCATTCTCAACAAGCTGATGAGTGAAAGAAAGATGCTTGATTCTGTTCTCGGTCTGAACAACACCCAACTGCATTGAAAGATACAGTCCCGAACTTTCAAACGGGAAATATTTTTTCTCATTGAATTTCTCGTAGCCGTAAAGGGACATTGCAACCTCATTACCGAGCTTTGCCATATCAGACGAAAGAAACTCAACCAAAGCGTCTGCATACGCCTTTTCCTGCTCGGTAAGTCTTCCCGTGATATTCTCGATATCTGAAAGTGTCAAAGGTATGGCTTCACTTGTAAGGTTATCAACTGCAAGACTGACATCCTTTTCACCGAGCTTCTGCTTATCGTTTTTCTGCTTATTCTTGAGCTGCTTTTTAAGCTCTTTTTTATAAGCGTCGGCAAAAACAATACCGCCGTTCATAAGGTGAGAGGAATCCTTACCGAGTGCCTTTTCTCGTTCAAATGTGGCATATATACTCAGCATCTGCTCTGCCGTGAATGTTACCTCCTGACCTCTTTCAAGAACAACCGTTTCAGAGTGAGCATTCTTTCCGCCCTCACACCATTCGTCATAACTGAATTTTTCTTTAGTCTCAGCAATGGTCTTCTTCGCAGCGGCAATGTTCAATGCATACTTATTCTGTCCCGATATAAAATCGTCAAATAACTGACCGAACACACCGCCCATTCTCTCCTTGAAGAACATCCACGGTGTAGTTATCCACGCCATAGGAGTTGAATCAAACAGCTTTTCTCCGGGAGTTCTCTTACCGTGCTCTGCAAGCTGATTCAGTGCACTCTCGCAAAGGCTCTCAAATTTCTGCTTTTTGCCGTTCACAAATGCGGAATTGCTGTCCTCAACTATCTTGTGTATGTTCTTGACGGCATTTTCGATTATTCTCATATCCTCGAGTGTTATTTCCGAGAACTTATCGCCCGAAAGCCTGCTGTTCAGCTCATCCATATTTGCCTTCAGCTGAGGATCGAGATTAAGAGATGTTATAAGTCGGCTGTAATCACTTGTGGTCTGATCAATACTGCCGTCACTGTTCGGCAGATTTGCACCGTAATTACGAGCATATGTCTCAAGCACCTTCTTAAGCTGCACTCTGTTTCTTTCCCCCTGGAAGACAAAGCTCTTATCGTCAACGAGAGCAACGAAAGCAATCATACTTTCCTTAAGCTCCTCGGGGATATGCTTAGTATCAGACGGGCTCAACAGCATCCTTTTAATACTAAAGGTCTGTTTTCTGATGCGCTTGAGAATTTTATTCTTTTCCTCGGTTTCGTTTCTCTTGTCGCGTGCATCCTTGATACTCTTCTGATAGCGTTCCTTCGTCTGACGGATACGCTCATTCTTCTCGGCTCTCAATTCCTTTTCTCTCGCCTTGTAATGCTCTTTTACCGCATTGATTTTCTCAATATATCGGTCAGCATTAGTCACCAGTGCAGGAGCATTGAACAGCTCGCTCTGCACCTCATAAGCCATAAGCATGGCCGCCTCGTGAACCTCTGCCTCGGTTTTCATTCCGTCAATTTCGGTAGTTACAGTCGGCTGAATAGCTCTCCACGCTGAAAGAATTTCCTCGACGATATGATATTCATCCACATCGGGATTAAGAAGCTCGGGGAAATGCTGAACAATATCCTGATAAGCCTGAGTGAGTGTAGTCCCCGAATCCGTTTCGGTCATAGGTTTTATATTGAGCTTGCCGAGTGTTGCATTTCGCAGGTTCTTCTTCGAGCCGTATTCCTCAAGCAGGAAATCGTATACATCCTGATTTACATACAGCGTACTGCCTCTGAAATACTTTCTGAAATCAGCATACTGCTCATACAAATCACGGTTTACGGTTTCCGAGGTTTCAAGTAAATCCTGCATCAAAGCCGTCAGAGAGCTTATAAGAGTATTAGAATCGCCCTGCTTATCTCTCAAATCCCACATAATGCCGTCGATATACTTAACAAGCTCCGTATTGGTATATCCTGACTTACTGTGATTATATTTACGGACAATTCTGAACAGCTCCGTCTTGTCAGGAATAAGCCCTCTCGTCGTTCTGTTCATCTTCTTGGCAGTATCAAGACGCTCTCTCAATTCAGCCTCAACATCCTTTGCCGAATCAAGCAGTTCCCTCAGAGCCTCATTCTCCAAAGCCAACTGCTCAATATTGTCCTCGGTCTGCTGGGTTATTTGTTTTGAAAACTTGACACCTCCGGATATTTCTCCGTTATCATTCTGATTGCTTCCGCTTCGTCTGTAGCTCTCTCGAGTATATCCGTAAGAAGCAAAACCGTGCGGTAATGCTGCTCTTTTGATATTGCCTTTTTCTGCCTCAGAAGCGGCGACAAAATCTTTTCTTCCGTAGCAAACGAAATATTTTTCTCCATAATAATCTGCTCGAGTCTTGAACCAGCGCGCAAGTCCTGAATTCGTGTAATCTCCATATTCTAACCTCTCAAAACAAATATTTTTTATAATTTCCGCTTCTGTTGCAGATTCTGCATTAATAGCAACAGCAAACTCAATTATCGGATTTGCAAATGTACCGCCAACAAAAAGAATTTTATTGTTGATATCAAAAATCTTCGTTCCGTCTGCAAGTTTTTTTACAGAAGTTTTTGCTTTCGGGCTCATTGTTTCAAACACTTTCTCGTTGAAAAGTCTGATGTCTTCTTTGTTCAAAAGACTGTAAGCCCATCCTCTGTTATTATAATCCTTAAGTGACATACGGTCAATATCCGTACTGTCCCTTGCTTCGGACTGTGACATCTGCTTTGAGTATCTGATATCAACCTTTTTCGGATTGAATCGTTCAGATAAAGGCACAATGTCACCATTGTCAGCATAGGTCAAAAGTTCTGCAGACTTAACCTGATTTTCATTCAGTACAATAAAACTATCGGTTTTTCTGCCAAAACTTCCTTTATCTACCTCGATATACATTGAATCGTATTCATTTTTGCGAAGAAATTCAGTTATAAATTCTTTTGATTGTACTGCAACTGATCTTGAGGAAGCTTCCCATTCCTGCATGTTTTCTTCGTATTTCTTAAATGCTGCATGATATCTATCTGAATCTATATCAGCAGGCTTCTTTTCAATGAGATACGAATTCGGATAAACCTTATCCATTTCAGCATCAGGATGCTCATCCATCCATTCGGAAAGGGCATCAAACTCTTCATCCTCAAGTTCTTCCGCAAGCTGTCCGTATTTTCTGTCAATTTCAGATATTTTTTCATATAAAGGAAGAAGCCCCGGAATTTTATTTTTTATTTCCTCTCTGTTTTTTACGATGAATGTTTTATCTGCTTTAACATAAAGAGAAAGCTGTCTGCTTCCAAGTCCTATATTGTCCGGTCTTGACTTTGTGAATATGCCAAAAGGTGTCTCATTATCGTTTCCTGCATGGTCACTTCTGGAAATATCAAATATATGAATATTTTCCGCATTTGTTTCGTGAAACATTTTTCTTGTATACCCTGCATCTCTTGCGGCACCTTCCACCAAAGAACGAAGCTGCACAGCATTCTTTTCTGTGTCCTTTGCAAGCTCCAGATACTCCGCATCTCGTTTTTTAGCTACAGACATCTGCTTCGAAGCTTTATCCGCACTATCAGCAAACACCACATCCGTCCTGTCAATATCAGGGCGTTTTTCTTTTCGTGCTTCGTCTGTACGCCACTCTCTTGCAGCAGCATCTCTTGCTTCTATTTCACCGGCTGTATTTTCATAGTATTCTCTTACTTTATCTTCAGGAATACCCATATCACGCCAGTAGTCAAGATTCGTGCCACTTGCAAAGCCTTCGATATCCTGTATCGCATGCTGAATTTCATGAATAAGAGTTTTTGTAAGCTTGCTTTTATCAACTTTAAGCTTCTTCTGAAAAATAAACTCTTTGAGCATAGGATCATACGCACCGCGCACATCAATATCAGCAAAATGTATTTTCATATCCTTGAGTTGCGGATATGCAGAAAACAGCAAATCATGTCTGATAAGCTCACCTAAAGTTTTAGGCTCTGTGCTTACACCCTTGAGGTTTTTATCAAGCGCTTTCAGCTCCTCAATTTCAGCCTCGGTTGCCGACATATCCACATAAGCCTTCTCGAATAATTCAGTATATCTTCTTATATCGGGATTTGATGAAAACTTACCTGTAGTATCAATTTCCATATCCCTGTCGCTGATTTCAAAACGCCACTTATTGTCATAGCCTCTGAACCAACCTGTCTGCTGTCTTATTTCTTCGGCTGTAGCCTTGCCGACATCCTCAAGCCTTATTGCATAATCAAAAGCTTTTATATCTGTTGTCTTTGCTTTAACACCTGCATAAGAATACTTCTCCCCGCCCTGCACCTGCTCGGCGGGCTTTTTGTTTTTCGCAGCCTCCTTCAGGCACACATCAAACTGCCTTGCAAGCTCCTCAACGGTATCTGCATCAGCTTTAAGGGCGGCACGGACTGTCTTATCCTGCAGAGCATATCTTTCAATGGCATCCTTTATTCTCTTTACAAAGTCTTTGAGATGCTCAACAATCTTCTGCCACATCGAAAGCTCCTGCTGAGAGCTGTTTTCGATTACTTTTCTTATGTTGCTCTCCGATGAGAACACAACACCGAAATACTGCGCTGCAACTTCCTCGTTTATCGCATCTTGGGAAAGTCCGGCATATACTTCGGCTCTCTGCTTATAAGCCTCCTCGTATGTACCGTTCTGCTGCATAATGCCGATAACAATACCCTGCAAACGCTTTGCAGCTTCAGGATCCACTTGTTTTAACCAATGGAAAAGCTCATGACCGGCAGACACAGAAGTAAGACCGAATTCACTATCGAGTGAAATAAGAATTCTGTCACCGCTCTTAAGCAGACCGTTCAGCTTGTTGCCGTCCGAATCATAAAGAGAATCAACAGCAGCACCGGCCATACCCAAATCCTTGAAAACACGGTTCAGAACAACCAGCATCTCAAGCTGAATATCCGAAAGCTTAGCATGTCCAATACGGGTAATACCTGCCTTGAGCTCAGTCTCGGCAAGTCCGACGGCAAACATCTGTCTGAGCTGTTCCTCTGAGATATATCCGTCCCAGTCTTTCTGGAAATAATCAAGAAATTCACTGAATTCCAATTCACCGAATTTACCTGCAGTAAAAGCATCATGAGCCCACATAGCATAGAGTTTTGCATCCTTGTTTGCCTCGGGATTATACATCGAAAGTGCCGCATTAACACCCTTAATGCTCATAGGTATATTGTGCTCTTTTTCCATATTCAGAAGCGATTGTGAATTTGCCGTCTCCTGTAAGGTAGCATACAGCTCCTTTGCCTGTTCATTTTTAATGTTAAGCTTGCTGAGCTTCTCTGTTGCGCCGCTTTCCATGTCCTGTACGACCTCAAAATCGCCGTCAATAATCGACTTGACCGCACCGACCTGAACTGTATACCCCTCAACGCTTTCAGCCTCAAATGTGCTTTTTACGAGCGAATCTACGGTATCAGTATTGATAGCCTCAATAATGCTTTCTTCCTGCTCTGCAATTTTCTTGTCGGTTTCCTCAGCCGCCCTCTGCTGACTGATTTCAGCATCAGATACTGTGAGCTTACTGTTGCTCTCGCTGATTTTCTGTATGGCATCACTTACCCACTCAGCCTCAGTATATCCCGCTATCTCCGAGAAAATATCCTTGCCGGCTTTGGTTTCCGTGAAGGCCTCCTGCTGCTTAGAAGAAAGAGCCTTACCCTTGATAACATTAACTGTTCCCTGAATGAGAGCAGTTTTTGTGCTGTCATTCAGCCCCTCAATCTTAGAAATACGCTGTGTTGCGGCATCCTCAATAATGCTGTCCGTGTACTGATTATAAGTCTTGCCGATTTTATAGGTATCAATAAGATTTATCTTGTTCTTCCCGGCAGTCTTCTGCTGCAGCTGCTTCGAGTTCTTCTGCACCTCTTCCGAGCCTTCTTCAGAAAGTCGTTCAAGAGTAGTCTGAACTGAGCCGCTTTTCTTTACTGTCTGCCCGGTGACATAATTTTCGAGAGCCGTTCCGACAGCCTTCTGTGCAGTTGAGCTCACTTTATTAACACCCGAAACAGTACTAACCATCATACCGCCCGAAATTCCGCCGATTAAGCCTGTTTCAAGAAGCTGTAAACCGAATTCCTTGGTATATTCCAAATCGGCATCTGCACGGCTTTTTCCGTCTTTCATAGCGTTCTGAACATATAATTCATATTCGGAAAGTCCGCCGTTAATAAGATAGTCTGTTATCTCGTTTGCAATATCGGTAAAAACCTCCTCGCTGCCCTCTGCAACAAACTGCTTCAGGATACCTTTCACAAGCTCATCGGGATTGCTCTGAAAAGCACGAAGATTTCCGAGAGAGATATGTTCAAACACAGCTTCAAACACACCTGCAGCAAATCCGCTTGCTATAGCCTGTGCCTGACTTACGCCCTTTTCCTTTGCGGCATTGTAGGTTGACATAGCGGAATTAAGGCCCATTACAGCCTCACCTAATTTCCCGAAGGTACCCATTGTAATGAGGCTGTCCGCAGCGGACATTCCCGCCTGGTACAATGTAGGCATAACAGTAGCAACCAGCTTGTTGTCACTTTCCTTAAGCTCCTGTGCGACGGTGTTTCGTGTAGTTTCGTTGAAATCTGCAACAGCATTGTAAGGAGAGGAGCTGTCCTCTCCCATTAATGCTCCGACTGCCGAAGCTGCTCCCTGAACCGGAGAAGCCAGAACAGAGAGAACGGATGAAGCAACCTTGTGTTCTTTTGCGAATTCCTCAAAAGCCTTATTTCTTTCTTCCTGACTTTCGGCATTGCGTACACTCTTATATGCTGCATAGACCTCATTTGCATTTACTCCCGATTCGGTAAGCTTCTGCATTAAATTTTCTTTTTTCTTTTGCAGAGAATAAGCCTCATTTGTCTGTACAAAATTCAAGCCGTCAGAAGTACTCGTCATAAGACCTGAAAGCTTATTTCCCTGTGATAAATAATCCGCATCATACAACTGTGAAAGTATATCTGCATACCCGTCTTTTTCTGCTTTCTGTACAAGCTTCTGATTTTTCAGCTGCTCCCTCTCCTGCTCTAAAGCCGTTTTCTGCTGCAGTAATTTGGTATATTCGTCCTTTGCTTCAAGATATTTTCCTTTCAAAACTTCCTTTTTCCACGAAAGTTCCCCCGACAAAAGAGAGGTCCAAGGCTGCCGATTATCCGCATACGGCTTCTCTTCAACAAGAGCCTGCATTTCCTCGCTTACCTTATTGATAGCATTATCGTAGTCCTCAACAGTAATATTTTTATAAACATTGCCCTTTTCGTCAATCGTATGGTCTGAGCTCATCCCGCTCGCCGCACGAAGAATAGAACGCGCATCCTTCGTGCTGATTCCTTTCTCAGTCCAACCCGAGGTGACCGCATCCTTAACGGCATTATTTATAGCATTCTTTTCGGGAACAGTGCTGACAGCAGTTTTATTCACCGTCTGGCTTACAACCTGCTCCTTCTTTTCTTCCTCTTCCTCTTTCTTCGGTGTCAGCCTCTTTCTCTGCGAATAAGCCTGCTGCAGCTTATCTCTGTCAATCGTACCGCTTGAACCTGAAACCGCAGACAATCTCTTTCTCTGCTGATAAGCCTGCTGTAATTTTTCTCTGTCAATAGCCATATTTTAACCGTCCTTACTTTCGGAATTTTTCTTTTCTTGCATCATCCGTTGTCAAGTCTGCAGGCTGAGAAGCAGGCGGTGTATATGTGATTTTATTACCGGTAGCACCTTTGCCGGCAGAATTATTAGTCTTTGGTTCACCCGTTGAACCGTTAATAGCGTAATCCCACAATGCATCGATTCTTGAGGTAGGAATGCCCGCCTGAACAAGAATTGAATCAACCGTATCTGCATCATAATTTGCCATTACAAGTGCACTGTTAAAGGCATTAATTTCTTCCGTCGTAACAGCACCCTCGGTATAATTCGCTTCATAATCTCCGAGAAAATTGCTTTTGACAGTCTTCGCAGCAGAAGAAATCTGTGAAGCCGTCATTTTTCCGCTGCTGCTTTTTGACGAAGACGAAGAACCCGAGGAGCTTGACTTCGTCGTCAACGCCGACACATCAACCCCCAATGCCTTCAATGCAGAATTATCCCCGACCTGTGCCAACTGTAATGCAGTATTCAATTTCTGTTCATATTCAATCGCAGATGTATCAAATCCAAGCTCCTTAAAGAGTGAATAATCCCCTGTTTCCGCTGCCGCCTGTGCCCATGCGAGCAAATCCCTGTTCTTCTGTGTGCTCATATCATACCCGAGAGCCTCAAGCCCCGAATAATCCCCGTACTGTGCCATCTGCAATGCATTAGTGAAATTTCTCTCATATTCAAGTGCAGATGTATCAATTCCTGCATTTTTTAATAAGGTGAAATCACCGTATGTTGCCGCAATCTGTGCTTTTTCGAGTGTATCTTTAGCTTCCAGCTTGCTTACATCAATCCCCAGATCAACAAGTCCGCTGTAATCGCCCACTTCTGCTTTCTGAAGTGCTACATTGAGCTTCTTCTGATATTCTGCATCATTCTGTACCGCCGACAAATCCACCCCGAGGAATTCCCCGAGCTTCCCGTACTGCCCCATTTCTGCAAGCTGTAAAGCATACGAGTAGGCCTTGTTCTCTGCATTAATTGCCTTATTTTCGGCTGAATCCGCCTTGCCCTGATACGCTTCATACAAGGTAAGATTTCTTTGCTGCTCGTTCTGATAACGGTTATATGCGGCAGCTTCAAGCTCAGGAATGGTATCATACAGATTGTCAATACTCTGATTATAAGCCTGCTGTGCCGCAGTAACTCCGTAAGAGTTGGCATAACCGCCCGAAAGAACGGCAGCCTTACCCTGCACATCCTCTGCTGCAAGCTTGGCACTTCTCTCATAAGCCTGCTTGGCCGCCTGAAAAACGGGATCAACATTGAAGTCATAGCTGAAATTACCGTTGTTTGAATATTTTTCAAGATATTCATCAGCCTGCTTTGAATAAGCATCACTCTGAGCCTGCCAGTCTGCCGCCTTGTTATTTGAAGCAGTAACGGCATCCGTACTGTTCAGGCTTGTGTCGCTTTCGCCTACAGCTAAAACCTCATTTGCATCAATTTTCTTTTTCTTTGTTGTTGTATCAGCCATTCTTTTTTAACTCCTTTTCGATTTTTTCAAGACAGAACCGTATCTGTCTGTTAACCTCACGCATCCAGTTTTCTATAGCCTTCGCCCGTTCCGCTTCACTCTTATTAACAAGGTCGGGAACGGGTATATTAAAATCCGACATTCTTATCCCCTCCGTCTTCGTATGTGATAGTTATTGAATAAATAACACACTGCCCCTTGCCCTTGAAGCGTAAACGGAAATTATCGCATTTTACGAACGGGCGAATATCAATTCTCCCCGTGCTCTTCATCGGCTTATCAAAGCATTTAAGATGCCGATAGCTTTCACCGTCATACGATATATCCACGCTCACCGAAGAGCCTTCTTCGAGTTTCATTCGAATCTGAATAGCAGAAACATGCTTGAAATCCGAATAATTCATACCGAAATCTCCCGTTTCGGCAAGCCATTGAAAGCCTCTTTCCGTTCTTAATTCGGGCACAAGCGAAATCTTCTCATACTCATCCGTATCGGCATTATATTCCATCAATGAACACGGTAACTCCGTGTTACAGCCGAGCTCCCCCGAAGCATAAACAAAATCACAGCTCCAATAATATACATAGCCCACAGGCTCCATAAAAGCTTGGATAAATTCATTGAATTCCTCGTCTGTTATATTGTCCTTACCCAATTTTTCAGCAATAGCCTTTCTTGCATCCTTTTCAGGCATAAAGCTGAAAAGGTTATATAATGTCCTTGCTCGCAGCACAGTAATGCCGTAAAAAACAAGAGCCAGTAAATAAAGAATTTTTCCGGTGAAACTTTCGGGAGGCTGCGGTTTAGCTTCGGGATGCAAATCGTAATAAAAGCCGCATTTTTTTGAACATTCAATATCTGTCTGATTACCGGTAACATAAATGAGATTATTTTTGTAGTTAACAAAGCACAGTATTTCCTTGTTACTCTCGGTGCTTTCCCTGTACCAGAAGCCCGTCGCTGTATCATAAACAAACAGCTGATATTCTCCCGAGGGTGTTTTCATCTGAATGTAATACTTTTCTCCGTCAGTTCCTGCTATAGCTTCACTCCATATGTCAGTCCCGAGAGCAGAAGAAATGCAGACGGGCAGACTGCCGCTTTCAAGTCGCATAATGCCGTGATTGGATTTGTAATAAAGCACACCGTTAATAGTAACGGCACTCCTGAAAGAGCCGTCCTGAATACCGAAGCAATCGGTCTTTGACACCTGATAACTTGAAGGCAGGGAGCCGTATATGGTATACATACAGTTTTCCTTGAAGAAAACAACATTGTCGCCCACGATACCGCAACCCGTGAAAGCTCCGCCCTCACCAACACTCACAGTATATGAATCCGTCGAAATTCCCTGATACGAATACCAGTTTGTTGCATCTCCGAGTTTACTTGCATAAATTTCATTAATAAATTTATCGCCGTCGCTCGTTGTTACCAAACCGTAATGACAGCCCCATATTCTGTTTTTGTGGGCGACAATATAGTCAAGCTGCGGTGCCTCTCTGCACAAGGTATAAACAGTTTCCTCATCACATTCAGCGGGATTACAGATACCCGTAACCACTATATAATTTAATCCGGCTTTTTTTACTGTGTAAGAGGTGATAGCAGCATCTGCCTGTGTTTCACCACTCATAAGACTGACAGTATCACCTACAGCAAAATCCGAAAAATCCAAAGAAGAATTTGCAAACTTAATATATGTAGTCGGCCATGCAATATATTTGCTTTCATCCTCTGACCAACAATAAAGCCCGTTTTCCTTGGTTGAAAACCAGTATTTTGTGCCGTCAGTCGGAGCTTCTTCGGCTGAAACATATTCTATTCCCGAGCCCTCGGGCTCTGCCAACAGAGATATAGTCATCTTCCCCGAAACAACAGCCAGAGCAGTCTTCACCTCACTCAGGTCACTTGCAACAGAAGCAACAAAAGGAGCCACAACATAGCGGTCGTTAAAAGCAACAAGCTGCTTTGCCCGTCCGTTAAAAAATTCATATACCTTATCGCCCTTAATAAAAGTGCTGTTCTCGCTGACAAAAACAATATCATCCCCGTCAGTTAAAGCCGCAACAGGCTTTCCCGGGCACATAGGACTTACAATATTCTTATCTTCATCCCTGAAGCGTACAATACCTCTCGGAGCACGGGTAGCAAGACAAGGATACTTATCAGCCGTCACATTCACACAATCTGCAAGCTCCCCCGAAGAAATCCTCTCTCTTCTGTTAATCCCCAAAAAGGTGTCAATCATAATCCTGTTTTTTGCAGGAACAGAAAGGCTCATATGTTATACCCCCTCAAAAACATATTTTTTTTCGGCAAGGGCATATTGTTCCTCGTATAGTAGCCGGTAAAGTCACCGTACCACTGATTAAACAAAGCCATTTCATTGTTGAAGCTTGCAATATTGTTTTCCGCAAGAGAAATCTGTGCTGAAACATAGAAAACATACATCTCCGAATAAGGTGCGGGAGCTATAAGCTGTGTGCCTTCAACATCATCTGTTGTATAGCCGTTGAAGACATATTTCTCAGCCCCCTCGTGAGTATCAATGATTTCCTTTTTGATTTGCATTTCAACCGTATTAACAAACTCAATCAGCCTGTCGGTATCGATGTTCGTTTGTTTCCTGAACTGAAGCTTATCTTTGATGTTCTGAATAGTCATTTTTTCACCGTCCTATTAAAAAAGAGCAGTTTCGCAACTGCCCTCTTGGTTTTCTTATTTCGCAGTCGATTCGATATAAGCATCCGCTGCTGTTTTCTGCTTCAGAGAGTTGTTTACAACCTCCGCAAATTCCTTGGGAAGGCTTACCGCCTCACCCTTTTTCACAAGGATTCTTTTGCCGTTCACGGCAACATAAAGGGAATCGTCGCCTTTTGCCTCTTTGGGGATAAAAACGGTCTCCTTGATATCTTTAACTTTCTTTTTTGCCAAGAAAAATCACTCCTTAAATAAAATCAAAAAGGGGGAAAAGGTGAAAGGTGGTAAAAAACCTTTTCCCCCGCGGGGATATCAGAGCTTAGTTGCTTTCAACTACATCAGAGAACTCTGAAGCTGATTCAACTCTGAGGAGGTATTCCTCAAGAAGTCTTTTTGCGACCTTTGTTGCCTTCCAGCCGACAGAGCTTCTCTGATTAAGAGGATCGTTGCCGTAGCCCTTCTGCTTCACGATATGCTCAAGACCGCCGCCTGTAATGTCGGTTACACCGTATGCGTTCTCACCGATGAAGAGTGTACAGAAAACTGCACTGCCGTCCCTGCCTGCACCCTGACCGCAGATAACAGCATCAGCTGCAACATCGTTTGCTAAAGCTGTGCCGAGAGTAAGAGTGCCGTCTGCAGCGATAGCTGTAACGGTGTTTTCTGTGCCGTCAACATAAACAGGGACGGGAGAAGCAAGCTGATGCGCCTCAACGGGTTCTGCCACCTTGATAGCGGTTGCACCCTTTGTAGCTGTAGCCGCAACGGTAAATCTTGAATAATCCTCAGTGATTTTTTCGGGACCGAAGATTTTAGCCTCGGTTGATTCAACGAAGCGGACACCGCCGAGAGTTCCGATTTCACCCTTGAGGATTTTTTCGGGATCGGCATATTTCTGAATACCCATCCACTGCTCCTTGGCATCCTGCATAAGGTCGTATGCGATATAGGGATGAATGATAGCCACATACGAGCCGTTGATTTTGGGAGCATTCACTGCCTTGAGCTCTGCTGCGGCCTTGAAAACATCCTTCACACGAAGTCTGCAGGCTGCTGAAATATCAGCACGGGAAAGAACCTCTGTTTCCTCTCCGTCAGCGTCAACCTCGGGAGCATACATTACATTGGTACCGCCCACAAGCTCGTTTCTCACAACGGTATCAAGAGTAAGACCTGCCTGAGCCGCAAGCTCCTTTGTAGCTTCAACTATAGTGTTGTCGATTGCGGTAAGCTCGAGCATATCTGTCTGCTCAATGTAGTCGCCGTACTGATCAACAGAACAGGTCATAGCAGTAACATTGAGCTTGTTACCTGCAGGAGTAACACCCTCTGTGATGGGCTTTAATGCCTTGGGAAGTCTTGAGAAGCGTCTGAACTCAATGGTCTTACCGCCGTTTTTAGGGATAGGACGCTTCTGACCGAACTGCTCATGCACAAGATTGGCACTTGCAAGTGTGATGAGCGTTTTGTCATAAAAGGTTTTCATTTCGGCGGAAAGAGCGCCCGCATTTGTCACGGCACCGCCCTCAATATGTCCGCCTGTAGAGTTTACAACATAGTCAGCACCGCCGTCGGCGAAAAGCTGAATATCGAAATCAAAATCAAACTTTTTCAATTACTTTCTCTCCTTTTTCGTGCTTAAAAGGAGATTCTTTCTCCTCTTGCACTTCTTTCAATAATATCCAGAATCTGTTTTTCGGAGAGGGAATTGACATCAATCTTCTGTGTCGCACCGCCCGCAGCGTTCACACCGCCCTCGGGAGGTCTTTTAGCATTTGCAGCAATAGCTTTGACTGTCTTTTCAGCAGACTTATGCATTGTCGCAGAAACAAGACCTGCTGTGATATCGTCAAAGAATGCCCCCTTATAAGCAAGAGCCACAGATGTTCCGTTTTCAATAGCAGTCCTGAATTCCTCACTCCCCGAAATAGCCTTTGCAAGGTCAAAGCCGGGATAAATTTTCTGCAATTCTGCTTCCTCAGCCTTCCATTTCGCATAGGTTTCTTTCATTGAAGCCATTGCATCCGCCTGAGCCTGAGCATCCTGCTTCTGCTTTGCTTCAAAATCCGCTTTATACTCCTCAGTAGACTTATTGACGCTCATTGCCTTTCTTGCAAAGGTCGATTCGTCATTGAGAATAGCATCCTTGAGAGCCTGAAAATCGTCCGTTTTGATGTCGTACTTGTCGAACAGCGGCGCGATAGCACTCTGCAGAGATTCGAGATTCTCCTGAGTATTCTTTGCGGCCCTGAAACGCTGATTTATGATATTCTGTGTACGCTTCCCGAACTGCTCTTTAAACTTACCCTTGATAAGCTCCTCGAATTCAGCATCGATATCTGCCGTGTTGTCCTGTGCCGAGGTGTCCGCACCGTCTGTGGCATCATCCGAATGTGAATCAGCTGTCTTCACATCATCTGAAGAAATCACCTCTGTTGTTTTCGCAGGAGCGGCGTCCTCCTTGCCTAAAATGTACTTGCTGTAATCAGCATTGAAATCGCCCGAGAGACCTGATGAGCTCACCGCAGCGGCAGTACCCTCTCCGTCTGCACCGCCGTCAGCGAAAAGCTGCAGGTCAAAAAAATGTTTGTCAGCCATATTAAAGCTCCTTCCATCGTCTTTCCGAAGTGTCATATTTAATTTAGCATTTTTCTTTTCATCACTACCCCTTTTTAGTGCCGTTAATTAAAAATTTTTTCAAAAAACTTAAAAATTTTTCTCACAACTAAAAAATTCCGCTTGTTTTTTTTACTTGAAATCCCAATCGCTTGTGATTATTAAGAAGAAAAAAGCTCCCCGCCGAAGCGAGAAGCCATGTATCACATCTTCAATTTAACTTCATCGGGATATTTTTCTGACAACAACATCAGACCGTTCAGCACCACCTCAAAAAAGGGCCGTGCATCTTTTCCTGAAACAAGCTGAAATAAGCCGTCCGAAATCACTTTTTCATAAACGAATCCCGATTCTTTCAGCGTTCTTTCGAGTGCAAACATAAGAGTAGACACACTGGCACAGACAAGGCTCTCTCCTCTTTTTCCCGAATGTCCCGAAACAGTCAGCAGAATATCTGTCTTACCCTCTGAAAATTTAGCCTTAATCATAGCTTACGCCCTCGCTGCGGTAGTCGCCGCCGTTCGTGCCTTGGCTTTATCAACAAGCGTTCTGTTTTCTCCCTCAGCCTGTGCCATCTCGTTTCCCGTTCCGGTCTGAGCACTCTGCACGGTGGTCTGCGGTAAGCTCATCCCTAACTGAGCAGCAAACATCTCGGCATTATTTGTCCCGTTCTGTGCATCCACTATCTGCACGGCCTGAAGCATAACAGGAAGCATTTTCGACATCACACCGTTCTGCTGAATGCTTCTCATCACCTTATCCTTGTTCTCAAAGTCAAGCATCTGCATACAAGCCATAGCCTGCAGTTCATTGTTCGGATTGAACAGTCCCATGTTGTAGAAGCTTATAGCATCCTGATTCTGTGCCGCCTTACTCCAGGGATTCTGCTTATAAATCTGCACAGACAGGTCAAACACAGGAGCTTTTTCTGAAAATGTCAGACCGAATTCGGAAAAGCTCTGTCCGCCCTTTATCTTCTCGTTTGAAAAGCTCTGAAACTGTGTTGCTCCGTTTTCCCCCGTGATACGGAATGTCCTCGGCGCATCATAGAACTGTCGCATAAGCTCGATAATAAGCTCGCATACCTTTCTGAAGGCTGTGTATGTCTTTGAAATCATAGCTCGGGAGGTCTTGTTTCCCGATTCCTGCAATGCTGCAATAGCAGAAGCGGCAGTAACGGATGAGCTTGTACTGCCGGCAGTAACATCTCTGTTCGAACTTATTTCTTTGAGCTCCTGTATCTTGTTATTAAGCACCTCAACATATGTTCCGGGCAAGGTGGAAACGGATATTTCCTTGACACGGCTGTCGTCAACATCTCCCTGGACGGTCACAAAATCCTTGTCAAGGTCGGCATATTCATTAGGATTCACATTCGCCGATGCAGAAATAAAATATCTCCTCCTCAAAGCAGCCTTAGCATTCCTGAGAATAAGAGAAGACATCTCGTCAATGTCCTCCTGCGATTCCTTGTTTACATCGATAAGCCCGAAGCCGAACGGGGTACCGACATCTTCATAGAGCGTATCGAACACAAACGGATATTTTCCGTGTGCATACCAGCCCGTATCGGCATATCTGCTGTCATTCTCGGAAGCAAAAAGAATGATATCATTGACAAATCGGCAGTAATGCAGCACCGTTTTGCCGTTCACTTTCTTCTTGTAGTACCAGGAAACAACCGAGGACTTGTCGGAGGTGTCAACATTTTCGTTGTACTGATATCTTGCAACGGTAAAGCTCTCACCGCCGAGCTTATCCAAATCAATGTCGGGATAAACAGCCTTGAGGGTGTTGTTATTGACAAGCTCAACAAAGAACACATTTTCCGAGTGCTGAATATCTGTAATCCCCGGCTCCCAGAACAGATTGAGAGCATCAACAAGCTGTACGGATATATCTCCGATTCCGTTCTCCCTGGAAGGATCCCAGTAAACACCGTATATACCTGTACCGTTCTTGAGCTTATATGTACACACAGAGCTGTACACTTCCTTAAAATCGTTCCTCTCAAGCACGGCAGGGATTATGTTGCTCAGCTCCTGAGCAGCCTGCTCGTCGCTTTTCTCTCTGGGTAACACGGTAAGTCCGGGGAAGTTATCCATAAAGTCCGCGTGCTTGTTGTCAATGGAGTTAAAAAGCCACCCCGTTGCTCTCTTGGTCTGAGCCCCCTGCTTTGCATTTCTCTCCTTGCTCCAGTGCTGCAGGCGGAACCATTCCTCGTTTGTGATTATACGCTGCTCAAGGTTCGCCTTGCCGTTCTTGTATCTCTGCAGAACGGACATAGCGGTTCTGATATGGTCCTGTGTGATGTTGTTCAGCTTCTCTCCCGAGCCTGACTGAGCAGCAAGCTCGGCTGTGTACATATCCTGCACATTGATGTTCTGTGTGAAAATGTTTGAATTCTTCTGATTTTCTGCTGTAAATTCCATTTTATCCTCCTGATAGTAAGTTTAGCGGGTCCTTTTCAATCGTCTTATTTTCGGGCATTTTCCTCGGTGCAATAGGTCTTGACATACAGAAGTATCTGAACGAATCGGCAAAGTGATCCTCCTGTGATGTGTCGAGGTCCTCGGGCAGTGTTTCCGAAAACTGCAGAAGCGGCAGAGTGCGGATAGCGTGAGTACAGGTGTTGAAGAAATACACCATCGGCAAGCCGTTTTCGTCAAAGGACATACGGTAATGACACTGCATCCACCCGGGAATTCTCTTGTTGTCGCCTTTATTAAAATAAACGAAATTCGAGCAGGCTGTATCGTATACGCTCTCACCTCTCGAAACATCCCATATAGACGGATCGGCAACACCCGTTATCTGCTTACCTTTAAGCCAACGGTGTGTACTCTCAATACGGTGTATCTCCGAAAAAATCTTGTCGGGATGCCATTTAACACCCTCATTAGGTGTAGCCGTGCCGCCGTAGAGCTGTAAAATAAGATAGGCCCTGCCGTCATAATCTATAGCCCACCAGTCACATGAAAATGGCTTTGCAAAACCAAAGTCAAAGCTCCTTACGATATTCCACTCACGGGGAACCTCAAAGGGCTCAATTACATGGGTGAATTTTCTGTCCTTATAATGCTCGGGAATATCTCTGAACTCCTCAAAGAACTGTCCGTCAAATATGTTCCAGTCCCCCTCGAGCCACGCCTTCCTGAGCTTCGGCGGTAAGGCTTTAAGCTGTGCTACATAATCGGGATTCGTTTCCATAAGAGCCTTGTTGTCGGTCACAAGAGAGCGGATGAAGGAATAATCCTCACCGTTCTCACTCTCTTTATATGCTCTGTCAACAAAAAGCCGCTTTACGAATGCGTGTCCCACTCCTCCGGGGTTGCAGGTCAGATATATACGCTTCGGAAAGCTGTTAACACCTCGAACACACGCCTTGAATCGGTCGTACTGCTCCTCGGTGAACTGTGTCGCTTCGTCAATGAAAAGAACATCAACCTCGGTACCCTGGTACTTGTCAATATCGCTTTGTGTCTGGCAATGCCTGAAAAGAATAACCGAGCCGTTGGGAAAGGAAAGCTCCTTCGTGCTGTCCTTATAAACGGCAAAATCCCCTAAAAGCTGTCTCAGAGGCCCTATGTGGTTTGCCCTCAGTTCAGGATAGGTACGGCGTACTATCATAATCTTTATTCCGGGAAAGCCGAATGCAAGCAAGACAGCCTTTATTCTCACAGCCCAGCTCTTACCGCCGCCTCTCGCTCCCCCGAATGCAACATATCGGTGCTTGTCGGAAAGAAACAGCCTCTGCCGTGCAGACGGTGCAGGAATCCTCAATTCAGTCCTACTCGACAAAATCCTCACCGCCCTCAAAAATTACAGTAATCTCTCTGCTCTCATCCGTCTTAACCTTGCCCTTTTCGAGTTTCAGACGCTCCTCCTCAACCTTGAGCCGCTTCCTTGCAAGCTTCAGCTGCTCTCTTTCGAGTACTGTAGGCAGACCGCCCAGGTCTCGGGTAATATTCTTAAGCTCCCGAAGCGCCGCCGTCAGCTGAGTAAGCGTCTTGACAGTCAATGTATCCTCAGAAAAAACAATCGTATACACTCTGTTCAGAACCTTATCCACACACTCGCCTATCTTCTCCAGCTGCTGTGTGCCGTTTTTAAGTGCAAAATCCGCAGCATTCGTCACAAGTTCAGCACTATGCTGTTTTCTCTGCTCAACCCACTTTTCACGCTTCCCGCACTGGGATATAGTAGACCTCGAAACGCCGTGTTTTTCGGACAATTCGGAATAAGATAAGCCGTTAATGATATAATCTATCCTCAGTTCATCCCAATTTATATTCGCCTTCTGTTCCACCTGTCCTCACTCCTTTTTTCTTCTCTTGATGAAATATTAACAAAAAAAATAAAACCACTCCCCCATTTCGGGAGCGGAAATAAAAAAATGTTCTGTTTTTCTGCCTTAAAACTGTTTTTAATGCAAAGAGAGAAATATATCACCCCCGTGGAAGCCGAACTCCACAGGGGCTATTTTTCCTCATATTTTGCTAAAAGAGCCTTAGCTCTTGCACAGCTCTTGCCGTCAATAAAAAAGCAATGCCGTTTCATAAACTGCCGTTTCTTTTCGGACGAATCGAAAACAACAACATCAAACTTCGCTGATTTGAGAGTGCTTTCACATCTGAAAGAATCTCCGTTGACATTCCTGTCATAGAACGGACAATTCACCTTAATATCAATCGATATGTTCCCTTTCATCAAATCCCTCCTTTTGTTTTCTCCCCTGCCGGGTGCTGTTCTTCTCCTCCTATAAATGCATTTTTCGGAACACCCGGCAAGGGATTAATAATCACCTGCTTTCTTTCATCTTCAGACATTCATCCGAACCCGAAAAGTCCCGAGCCTCCTGAGGCTTATAACACTCTTCAATTTGCTTATAATGACGAGGACATTCCTCTTTCACACATTCCAGATTGTTGCAATAAATCATCTTTTCAGACATATCCTCCCCGCCTTTCTCGGTTGGGTGGTCTCGCTCCGCTTCTTTGCGAAGAAATGTTCTCACGGCATCAAACATCAAATCAATACCCTTTTCAACCCCTCGCACATATTCGGCTTGTTCATTCTTTATAATATCGACTTTTTTGTGTACCTCTATTTCAAGGTCATAAAGCTCGTTTTTGTTCATTTCCCCTCATCTTCCTTTCTCAATGCCTGTTCGGCTTCTGCTTTGGTGAGGAAAATACTTTTGCCGATTGCCCTTTCATCAAAAGCAATTCCGTCTGTGTCATAAATCAATTTTGAAATTGTGAATTGATAAATTTTTCTGTCTGTTCCTACTTGAAACACTGTATCACCCACTTTACAAGGCGGCACAATTACACCGTTTTCAAGAAGATGTTCGGCAATTTGTGATATTGTTTCGGGCTGTGCATCGCATTCCCATTCGTGTAGAGTGTCTTCCAACAACTCAATCAATCTATCTTGCATTCCGTTTCACCTGCCATTTCTTCAACATATTCATAAGCATTATGCCAAAGCCATTTTATAGCGTTGATAAGTTCATCTTTTGTAATACTCATATGAGTTGCCATATTCATAACAAGATAGATTGCTTCTGCCTTTTCTTCATCAGTAAATCTATCACTTGTAATGTCTTTAACTATCGCTATTGCCTTGCCTTTTTTTCTCACTCTGAATCACCCACCATTTCTTTTACGAGGTTGTCGATAAAACCAAGACTAATGACAAAGTAATCGAAATCATCAACATTCACTCTTGCAACATTGTTCAATGCCTCTTTCAACCTCTCCGAAAACTCTTTGACGGCTTCGGCTTTGACCTCTTTTTTAATCTGCTCTGCGTATACCTCTTGAGCTTCATTCAATCCGTCTTGAAAAGCCGTATCCGCATTTTTTGAAAGTATCCCATTTTCTGCTTTCAACCTTTCATTCTCTGCCTTTGCCGCCTGAAGCTCATCATAATACTGTTGTCTTTCTCTGGATATAAGCTGTTCCATATCTTCTTTTTTGCATATAATGCTTATACACTTATCAATGTTTGCCTTGTAGTTTTTGATAAACTCAAAAGCATCTTTGTCTCTCTCGACCTTGCAAAGCTCTCCAAAGCTATGATAAGGACATACAGCACAAGTATAGGTTGTACCCTTTTCAGCAAAACACAATTCATAAGATTTTATAATCTCTGCTTCGGTCATTCTAAATCCCCCCAGTCAATTTCATCTTCACTCTTGCCGTGATGTTCGCAAGCCTCGTTATTGCAAAACTCACAGTCATATTGAAATTCACATCCTACACAATCAAAAGTACAGTTGTGTTCTGAACCGCAGACAAATGAACAACAGTACTTATCCATTATGAATCCCCCCAATCCAAAGCCTGTCCGCAATCGGGGCAATGCTTACAGCCCCAATCCCTTGTTTCTTCTTCAAAATCGCATCCGCAAACGGGACATTCTGCAAAATCATATACAAGCTCACCGTCTGCATATCCGTCACCTTGAAAGTTCGGTTTCTGCGGAATCTGCTTTTCAACGGCAATATCAATCAGCTTTTGCAGCTCCTTGATGTCACAAGGTTCTGTCGGGTTATTTCTTATTCGTTTTACATCTTCAAAGGTCATTCTTCTGCACCTCTTTCTTTTGGTGTGCGTGCGTGCTTTGGACAATCCAAATATGGCGGATAATCTTTGATAGGATTTAATTCTCTGTGTATGCGTTCATCTTCTTTTAACAATTCAACAATTTGTAACGCAATTCGTCTTGAATTAAGTATCAATTTCAATTCGCCATCTTCATACACACCATAATCGCATACAACATCTCTTACCTCAAATTCAGCCATCACCCCTCACCGCCTTTCTGTTTGTAGGCGAGTGTTCCATTTTTCAATGGCTTTCTGCTCCGTTTCGTTATCAGCACTATATTTACCTTTTTCAACTTTGCAGGATGCCGTTCCACCTCTTGCATGACATTTATTACATCTAACGGTTACACTGTGTGTTCCGCTGTAATAATGTGTTCCGTGATGCTTGCTTTCGATTTTAAGGCTTGTACTGCCACAGAACGGACAAGGTTTCAATTCACTCATTCCGTTTCACCTGCCATTTCTTTTAAGAGGTTAGCAAGACCATATGTGACATCATCAGAAAAGTTTATCACTGCATCTTTTTCCGCATCATCTAAATCGTTAGAACCGAATATATGCTTATTATAAACCTCGGTTATCATTTTGTTTGCTCGTTTCGCAAACTCTTTTATTGCTTCGGTTTTTGCTTGTTTTATCTTTTCGTCATATTTTTCGTGACAACAGGCACAAACTTCTACACCCTCAAGAATCTGACTTTCATAGTCTTCCTGTTCTCTGTATGCTGCTTCAAGGCTCATGTATTCCTCGTTCAACCTTTTAAGTTCTGTCTTTAAGCGTTTGATTTCTTCTTCTGCCAGCAATACAGTCCTGTGCCCCTCGCGGATTAAACATATTTCAAGCCGGTCTTCACTACCGTCTGGATTTTCATATGTAGAGAAGAATTCTTTTGTTCTTTTCTTCAAAGATTCTGCCCTTACTTCAAAAGACGGTTGATCTCTTTCAATCTCGGGATTAACTTTTCTATCATTCATCCTATTTTCTCACCTTTCCTATGCCCGACGATCCTCTTTAACCCACTTCAGAATCGTCCTGTAATGGTTTATGTTCGGAGGCTCCCCCGTTTCACAAGCTACCTTTTCAAGAAAATTCGAAAGCCTCTCGGTGTAAATCATATACTCTTCAAAAGAAAGTATTTCCCCAAGCTTGTCCGACTGATAAGGAGAAAGCATCACCGCCGAATCGGTCCATACTCCGTAAATCGGCTGTATCTGATAATACTCATCCCCACTCAGGAGGGGAGGTTCGTCGCCGTCGTATAAATCTTTATTATTATTTTGTTTATCTTTAGTTTCTTCAGGTAAGTTATTAACTACTACACACTTACCTTCTTTATGAGATTCTTTTAAATATTCTTTAAATATTCTTGTATCATTGCCGTTTGGTTTGCCCTTTTTTTCGATTTGGTTTGCCGTTTGGTTTGCCCTAATAGGCTCATTGTCGGAACAAAAACCGTTATTTTTCAAGGCTTCATCGGCATTTTTCGGTTTGCCGTTTGGTTTGCCCTTTTTTTCGATTTGGTTTGCCGTTTGGTTTGCCCCTCCCTGATAAAGCTCATAATTCACAATCGTAATGATTGTGTATCTGTTTTTCACACTCTCACGGAAAATAGAGCCGTCCGCCTCGAAGCGGTCAAGAATGATACGGATTTTTTTCAAAGAAAGACCGAGCCGCTCACACAGGGCAGCATATGTTGTCAGCAGCTGCCCTCTTAAAAGCTCAATACCGTTTACCTCGGTGTTCTTATGGGCAGCAAGAATAAGTAAAGTAATCCAGACACGGAGCACTTCCGCATCATCAAAATAAGAAGAATCAAGAATATTACGGTCCAGCTTTATAAATGTGCTCGGCTTCAAATGTTATTCACCTCCGAGCAGCTGAATTATCCTGGTTCCCGTTTCATTTTTTGTGCAAAACTGAAATTCACAGCCGTAGTTTTTTTCGAGTACGCTTAAAATCTTGTAAAGCCTCTCTCCGGACAATGCAAGCGGACTGTCTTTAAGCCGCGGATTTTGCCATTTTTTAACCTCTTCAAGAGAATTGACATCTTTACCGTGCTCAACAAGAAAAATGATTTTAACGCCCATTTCACGGGCTCTTTTAAGCTCCCTGACGAACCTTTCACGGTCCTGTCCCACATTGGTGCAGACCTCAAGAAGATTCTGCTTGCGGTCGATAACAAGAAGAGAGTTGTCCGCCCTCTGATAGTCGCCCACAAAGAGCTTCGTGCTCGCATAACCAACACCCTGCTTTTCGAATTCGGCAACTATCTTTTTAATGGCACGCTGCTTTTCCCGGGTGTCAACAAATATATTCATTTCAGCACCCCCTTAAAACCGCAAATCTTCGTCGTCAACAATTTCAGGCGGAACATAGGGCTCATTATCAGCAGGCGGCTTGGGTGTCTGCCCGCCGCAGAATGAAGCAGAATCAACCGTCACCTCTGTAACAGTTCTTTTATAGCCGTTTTTTTCGGTATATTCCCTCGTATCAAGAATTCCCTGCACTGCAATCATATTTCCCTTGCAAAAATACTTCTCGATAAATACAGCCGTTTTTCGCCACGCTACGCAATTTATGAAAGCTGTCCGCTTGCTGTCCCCGTATCCGTTTTCAACAGCTATGCAAAAGGACACTACCTCATTCGCATTCTGTGTCACCCTCATTTCGGGATCACGCACAAGACGGCCTATAAGATTAACACTGTTATTCGCCGCCATCGCACAGCACCTCCTGCATTCTCAATTTAACCTTTTTTGTTCTGCGGCAGTATGCGCACTTCTCACAGCGGACAGGCTCGAAAATCCCCTTTTTAATGCCGTCAAAGCGGGGAGCGTTCTCCTCTACCTTCTCAAGCTCAAAATCGAGAATGGACTGATTAAGTTGCAGCAAATCAAGGTCAGGCTCTGTTTCCTTCGTTGCCGCATTGAGAATAAACGGCAGCTTTGCACCCGCATTCTGTCGCACAAGCTCCTGATATATAGCTCCCTGCTTGTCATAGCCCCAGGCTTCGTACCAGGGAAGACGGCCCTGCTCGGGGACATACACATCCTCAAAGTCCTTCATTATCTTGCCGTCAACGATAGCTTCGGCTTCCTTGAATATGTCAACCTTGCAGCGAAACGGCACGCCGGCTATCTCTCCCGTGAAAATTTTCTGCTTTTCACCGTCAAAGTAGTACATCATTTCTCTTTGTGCTTCAATGCGGCTTATTATGTAGTCCGCATGCTCATATTCACTCTTGAGAGAGCCGTCACGCTTGAAGATTTCGGGATGCTTCGCAATAAATAAATCAAGCGTTCCCTCGAAATGAGCGTCAACATATGAGCCTATCAGCAAGGCAGTCGTCACGGGACGGACATATTCTCCCCGGATTTGGGCCAGAGCGGCGGCTTCACAGTCAAGAAAAGCCTTATACTGTGAAGCACTCATATATTCCTGTGCGACCTCTTTTGAATAGTAATTTTCAGCCGTAACTCTTATCATAAAGCCGTAACCTCCAGCTCGTTTGAATTATCCGTTCTTGTAGCGATAAACTGTAAGCCCTTCGCCTTGCATTTTTCATAGAGCTTCATACGGTTTTCAAGCGAAAACTTCTCCATACCGTCGAGAAGAATCAGCTGCAGACTGTTCGGTCTGCTCAGAGCTATATTGATACATAAATCAAATTTTTCACCCTCAGAAAGATTTGAAACGGGAAGACCGTTCACAAGCGGCAGTCCGTCCTCAACAGTAAGACCGGCAACGGGAATAACAGCCTCCTTGAGAATTTCCCCGGGCAGACTTCTCGCAAGCTCAATTTTTTCCGTAAGAGCCGAGGACGAATTCTCAAGCTCATCAAGCTCGCCCTGCATCTTCTTCATACGGCAGTATTCATTGATGAGCTTCTTCATCTGCTCTGCTTCGTTAATCTCAGCCTGAAGTGACGAAACATCAAACACTTCCCTGCCCGAATACTCGGCAGCAACATTCATATCCCCGTCAAGCTTTGCCTTTGCAGCCTCAAAGTTGGCATCAAGCACGGCATCATTAGCACTGATTTTCTCATCCATCGAGGCAATTTCCCTTTCAGCTCTGTATATCTGCTCCCTGGCCTTTTCAATCATGCTCTGAAGGTCCTCTCTTTGGGCTGCCATAGTCTTCCTGAAAGCAGATTTTTCAAGCTCCCTGTCAGCCTCGAGCCCTCTTATCTTGTTGTTATAGCTCTCCTGAAAAGCCTTTGCTCTGAGCACCTGAGAGTTGTGCTTTTCCTTTTCGGCAAGCTCTCTGTATTTCGCTCCGAGGTCGTATTCCTCCCATTTGTCCGCCTTGTAGCCGTCGGGTATACCGGCGGCAATCTCGGCAATAAATGCTCTCTTGTTTCGGATATCACGGTTAAGCTCCTGACGGCGAAGATAATAAACACCGTTCTCACTCTGAATGTCGTTAAGAACCTGAAGGATGTGCTGCGAATAATCAACACCCTCGGGGATTTCCCCGAACTGCTGCTGTATCCACGAAAGGTCCCATTCAAAATCTATAAGATTAAGTATTTCCCTGTTCTGCTCCTTAGCGGGCAAGGACAGGAACTCAACAGGATTGAGCTGTAAGGGAGTGAAAAGCTCTGAAAGAAAGCTCTCGGGAGAATGCACCTCTCTTTCGTTGGCTTTTATCATTTTATAGTCGCTCTTGCCGTTTCGCTTCTTACGGGTAATGGATAACCCCGTATCGGTTTCAATAAGGATTTCGCCCTCTTTTTCACCGTTTCTGATTATGTAATCACGGTCAGAACGATTTGTAAGAGCATATCTGACCGCATCCAGCACAGAGGACTTACCCACACCGTTTTTTCCGGAAAGCTCAACGCTCTGTCCGTCAAGCTGTGTTTCGGTTATTCCGAAAAGATTTTTAATTATAATTTTAGTTGTTTTCATCTTCTGTGCTCTCCTTTACTTCCTGATTTGTTTTCTGCGCCGTTTCTTCCTGCTGCTTCTTTTTCTGTGCTGCATATTCTCTCGCACAGTCAAGACACATTTCGGTGCCGGTGTTGGATTTAGTGTATTTTGCCACCTCAGCGGCGGTCATTTTCGTTGTAGGCAGAATAGGCTTTCCGCACTTCTCGCACAGAATTTTCTCGCCCTTATCAACAGTCTTCTGCACTCTCAGAGCCTCAACTATTTCACCGAATGCCTTTACCTTTTCTGCAGCAACGGTAATCTGTCTGTTCGCCCATTCCTCGATATAGGGAGTACCGAGAAGTGCTGTTATAGCTTTCATGTTCGTAGCATTGAGGATCATCGGCTTTACATCCTTTTCGGCAAAGTGACAAACGGGACAATTCTCCTTCTTCCCGTCAGGTCCTACAACCGTTTCCTCCTGAATATATTTAATAGTAAGTGTCAGCCTCTGCCCCTTCTCCAGAGCATAAGCTCCTAAATAATCCGGATTAGTCAATTTCTTCCAATGTGTCATTTTTTAAAAATCCTTTCTTTTGTATAGATTTTGCTGAAGGATTGTGATATCTTAAATACAACCTGACGGATATCACATATCCGCTTGCCGTAACGGAATGGCTGTTCTGTTACGGTTCTTTTTTTTGTTTTAATACTTTTTTTCGCTTCCTGCCTGCAATACAAGCTTTTGCTATAAGAAGTCCTGTTTGTGTTAAATCTGCATTTTTACAGATAAGTTTCTGTCTGTTGACTTCAAGCAATTCCTCTTCTGATACCAAGGTAAGATTCGTAATATCACAATTGAGTTTGTCACCGTCAAGAAACATTATTTTCTGTCCTTCCGGTATCGGCCCGTATGTCTGTTCCCACACCAGTCGATGCTTTGAAACAAAATTATCATTACAATCAGGCCCGCTCGGTCGCATCTTAACTTTTACCTCTATATAACCGTCTTTTGAAATGCGCTCATACCCGATAGGCTTTGTGTTGTGAGGCAAATGTCCTTTCTTAAATTGCGTTTCGCTCATTCTGCCTACCGTTGGCGGATGCGTTCCCTTGTTTGCAGGAATATGCCCCTTTTCAAATCTGCCTGTAAGCCCACTGTTAAGATGGCGATTGTGATAAAAACTTTTAATCTGCTCCTTCGTGTATACGGTCCCGAATTTTTCATTGACAAGCTCGGCCATCTTCTGATGTCCGGTTCCTTTATAGTTGGCCTTTATAAAATCAATAACAGGTTGAGGATAAAGTGCGCTTGCTTGTCCTTTTGGTGTGCCTTTCGGCGTGCCGCTTTTAAGCTTATAATTGCTTTTGTACGCTTTGATTCTTGATTCAGTCATTTCAATTCCGAAATGCTCACTTACCATAGCGGCAAGCTCTTTTGAAGTACGGCCTGCAACATTTTCCTTGACAAACTCATAGAGCTCCTGAGTATATCTTTTTTTTCCACTGCTCAAATCTTTTCACCCTTTCCTGCAGATTTTCTACTGTTTGTTTAAGGTCTGCATTTTCTTTGATGAGGCAAGAATCGGTGATTCCCAGCAGAGGCATATCGACATTTTTGTCCAAGCCCTGGTCGTACATCATTTTTTGCGCCTGAATTGCCAATGCGCCGTTGTCAATAATAGTTTTCGCTATCTTCTGAACAGCTTCACTTCTCTTAATTTCTTTTTCAAGTGCTTCGGCATCAAGCTCATCATCCTGCAAGCGTTCAATGCTTTCAAATAAGTAGTTATTTAAATCAGTTAATGTATTTTTCATAAATAAATCCCCTCTCATTCCTTAACCGTCAATTCTTCAATCCTGATAGAATCGATAATCTTTTTCTGACGTTCAATAGCGGCATACAGCAGTGCATCGGTGGGATACAGCTTCTTAACATCCGTAGCCGTCACCTTTTCGCTGGCCTTGGGCATACATGTAACCGTCTTCACCTGAGCCTCTTTGAGTTTATTAAGCCAGTTTATACGCTCGAGCTTCACCCGCTCGCAATCCTTAACAGCCTGCTCATACGATTTACTTCGGAACAATAGCCTGTCCCCCATAAACACAGCGTGCGTATATCGCTGTGAATCAATGAAAAGAAATTTACCTTTTAAGAAATATTGCAAAAAAAACACTTCCTTTTTACCAAAATGTGTGATAAAATAGGAATGAAGTACTTGCAAAACACTTCATCCCCGACCGTAACGGAACCGCTTATTCCGTTGCGGTCTTTTCCTTTTTTCTTAATCAAAATTTATTCTCCTTTGCTTCAGCTTCATTAATACGCACCGTATATCCGCAATCCTGCAGCCACTTCTGAACCAGAAACATCTTTACACTACAGATAAAAGAATTAACCTTATCCGCAATACCGTGCACACCCAACCAGCCGAGAACAAAGCCTACAACAAGTGCCTCAAAAATAATAACGATAGCTAACCATAAATCCATATTTATTTCTCATCTCCTTCCTCGTCCTCAGTCCCCTCAAAAAACGCTATAAAGGGCTTTCTGGGAATAAGCACTCTGTTGCCAACCACCGAAACGGGAAAGCCGAGCAAATCGGGGGCTGTTCTCGCCTGAACCCTGAGCCCCTGCGGAGCTATATTGATAGCCCTTGCTGCAAGCTCAGGTCTGATATAGGTATCAGAGCTGTTTTTTATCTGCTCATAGTAAGCATTCATTTTTTACACCACCTCACAATTCTCAAGGGCAAATTTCAGCAGCTTCCCTGCCAGCACCTCCATCGGTAAGCCGGTATCGAAGCACAGAGCCTTGAGCTGAATATCCATAGTGTTGTCAACCCGTACCCGTATCTTCTTGTGTTCTTCGCACTTCCCGTCCTTTCGGCGCGGGAGCTGTAATTTCTTAACCTGTTCCATATCGGGACCACCTCACTTTTTAGTTTTTTTGTTTAATTGATTAAACACTTATGTTAAAAAAATTTGATCAACGGTAACTTCCAATGCATCCGCTATTGCAACCAATGTTTTGGTTGTAGTTGCACGCATAGTACCGTTTTCAAGTGCAGAAATAGTACCTCGGCTCACCCCGCTTTTACGGACAAGCTCCTGCTGAGACATTTTTCTTTCCTCTCTGATTTCTTTGATTCGGTATCCCATTATCACACCTCCTTGTACAAAACTGTTTAATTGATTACACACAAATAATACACACAAAAAACTCCATTGTCAAGTACTTTGAACAAAATTGTTTAACAAATTACACATTTTTCTTGACAACGGTGCTATTGATATGTATAATAAATTTGACATCAAAAAGAAGGAGTTTTTCCCTTGACATTAAAAGATTTATTAATTTCATACAGAGAAAGAAACAATCTTTCTCAAAGACAATTTGCACAAAAATGTAATCTTTCCAATGGCTATATATCTATGTTAGAAAAAGGAATTAATCCGAATACAAAATTACCTGTAACACCGACAATTCCCGTTCTAACCAAATTAGCAAGTGGAATGAATATGACACTTCATCAGTTGTTTTCTGCGGCAGATGATATGCCGGTTGATATATTATCACCTGAATTATATGCCGATAATATCATCCCCCTACCCCAAACAAAAAAAATCCCCCTGCTCGGGAGCATCGCCTGCGGCGAGCCTATCCTGGCAGAGGAGAATATAGAAGATTTTGTTAAATTAGATAAAGATATACCGGCAGACTTCGCTCTTAGATGCAAAGGCGACAGCATGATTACTGCCCGCATATTTGACGGTGATATAGTATACATACGTCAGCAGCCCGATGTGGAGAACGGTGAGATAGCAGCTGTCCTTATCGACAACGAAGCAACCTTAAAAAAAGTATATAAGTTCCCAAACAAAATAGTATTAAGCCCCTGTAACCCTGTATATGATGATTTGATATATATGGAAGAACAATGCAACAACATCCGTATCCTCGGCAAAGCCGTTGCATTTACAAGTATTATAAAGTGAAGAGGTAATGGCTATGACCGTTGAGGAATATCTTAAAGCCAAGAGAAAAGCTAAAATAAAACACTATATAATACTTTCCTTACGAATATTGCTCTTTGTCGGAACAATTCTCTTTATCCTTAGCTTCAGCAAAAATGAAAAACTATCCTGGCTGTTATCAGGCTACAGGGAGCTTATTACAACAACTCCGTTTATTCTTGCTTTAGTTGTTTTGTTTTATATATATAGATTTATCCACGAAATAGATCCCGAAAACAAAAAAGTAAAGCACGATAACTATATTAAAAAACTGGAAAAATCCCTCGAAGCAAACGACCTGAAAGACTTTGAACCTTATAATGGAATCATTCCCGATTCTCCCTTTTCAATGATAGAATCTAATACTTATGAAAATTTAGGTCGGGCGTACTCCGCAATTATCAAAAAAAATTGGTTTAATTTTTATATTAAGCGTTCCATTGACAATTTCTGGTCTAAAGGCCTCTTAACCTTTTATTCACTTGCAAGTTTTGAAGACAAAATAAAAGAAAATTGGGAGCAATACAAAGGAAAAACAGTATGCACAATCGGATTTGCATATTCTGCTCCCTACGGCTCGTTTCTTTTTGTTGCCTATCCTCTTCACGAGTTCAGCAAAACTGACATAATGGATGATTATTTTACTATTTATGAAACAACAATAAACCAAAAAACAGTATATATAAAAAATCACCATTTGGTGCTTTTTACATCTGATGCAAAATTACGAAATGCCTATCTGAATATGCAAACAAAGGCTTTCATTCAATCAAAATGGAGATTAATTGAGCACGATCCGGGAACAAGAGTATATCTCATAGGCGAGTTAGATATGGATGAAAATGGAAACTTTATATTAACAAATAATCGAATAGAAAAATGTGATAACCAATACAGAGATATCCCGGAATCATACAATCAAAATACTCTCACAAATGAAACAAAAAAGGACTGATAAAATTGAAAATACTAATCTGGATATCCTCATTTTTTATTATAGTCGGCATTCCCAATGCAATAATAATTCCATTCGGGCTGAAATTCGGTGCTATCCCTACCGTACTGCTGTCAGGAGCCGCATACGCAACAGCAAAAGCTCTGTGCAAAAAATGGGATGAACACAAAGCAAATAAAAAAGATATCAAAACAGACAACATACAAAACACAGAGAACACTGAAAACACAGATACATCTGAAAGCGACTACACTGTTGTTGCAGAAATTTCCGATATACCCAAAGTAGAAGCAGAATTTGTCGGAGGAGATGACACAAAACATTCTTTCAGAAAACTGCATATAGGCAAAGGCACAACAGCCGCACTCATCATTATCTCCCTGTTGCTCGCTTCTTCAGTAGTCGGTAACATTTATCAAGCTCAAATTAATACCACGCTGCAAGATACTATTACTAAAAACGAAAACAAAATTACCACGATGCAACAGGATCTTGCCACGAAAAATCAGAATCTTCTTAAATATCGTGACGAAATCTATGAATTAAAAAATGAGATCTATGAATTAAAAAACTCCTATGAAAAAAAGATTGCTTTCTATGAACAATCTACCGTAATAGTTCCCGATGATAACACCAACAAATATCACATTTACGGCTGCAAATATTGTAATATATACATATATGACTATTGGATATTCAATGTAGAATTCGCACAATATAGAGGTCACTCCCCTTGCAGATTTTGCTGCGATTAACATGCACCTTTTTCGCAAAGATGCATTTAATAACAAAAAAAGCCCTCGACGCACCACCATCGAGGACCGAAAGGAACCACCCCTGACCTATAAGAAAGCAACAAATATAAGTACACAAAGGATGGCACATATATAATATGTCATCCTTTGGTAAAAGTCAACTTTTTTTACGAAAGGATGTTTTTTATGACAGAATACACCTGCAAAAAATGCAGCTCTTTTTTGCCCGAAAAAGCCTCATTTTGCCCGTTCTGCGGAAGTCGGCAAACATCATCCGACAAACCGCAAAAAACGAAATCAAGAGGAAACGGTCAAGGTACTGCAAAAAAAAGAGGCAAGACATGGACGGCAATCATAACTGTAGGCTACACCCTTGAGGGGAACGCTATCAGAAGAAGCAAAGGCGGCTTCAAAACAAAGAAAGAAGCCCTCGAATATATCCCGATATTAAGAGAAAACAAACCCGCTCTGATAAAGACAAGCTCTCTGCAGGACATCTGGGCAGTATATGAAACCTCCTCTTTTGTCAAGCTCTCAAAATCCAAACAGACACACTACAGAACGGCAAAAAGACGGCTTGAAAGAATTTTTAATTTCAACATAAAGGATTTAGGAATAGCCGACCTGCAGAACATTGTTGACACTGAGGTCGAAACTTACTACCCCGCCAAGGATATGAGGGACCTGCTCTCAATCCTGTATGAAAGAGCAATCGCAGAGCAGCTCGTCACCGTCAATCTTGCAAAGTACATAGTTCTGCCCGAGCTGAACGAAACCGAAACAGTACCGTTTACTGAAAAGGAAATTCTGAAGCTCTGGGAGGATTATTCAAACGGCTTCATCCCGACGGGCTATTTCCTGTTGATGATATACACAGGAATGATGCCGGGAGAACTGCTGCGTCTGAGACCTGAAATGATAGACATTCAAAAACGAGTGATAACAGGCTGCGGCATAAAAACCAAAAAGCGAAAAGAAACAGCAATAGTAATCCCCGAAATTATCATCCCGCTGATTGAAACACTCCTGCAAAGCTCAACAAAAGACCGCTTCTATCCTGATGTAAGAGATAGCTTTTATTCGTACTTTTCCGAAATGATAAAGCGGACAAACTGCAACAACGCTCTTCGCCCCTACTCCTGCCGCCACACAACAGCAACACTTCTCGCAAACAAAAACATATCACCTGCAATAATTCAGGAAGCAATGCGCCACGCCAAAATAACCACCACACAACGCTACATCCACATAAACACCGATATCCTCCAGAACGCCATCCAATCCGCCGTCAACACACTAAAATAAATCACCACAAGTCACCTTAAATTATATCCTATGGCATACACTATAGCATACAAACCTCTGAAAATCCCTTATTTTTCAACGCTTTTTGTCCCTTCCTACGCCCCTGCTAAGGGCGTAGGTCGGCTAAACCCCGGCGCGAGAGTTCGAGTCTCTCCTGCTCCGCCAAAAAAAAATACCAAGTCGCAAGACTTGGTATTTTTTTATCCAATCCGAAGGATTGGTATGTAATCACGCGGTAGCGTGTATGTAATCAGCGAAGCTGGATGTCATCACGCGTCAGCGTGTATTTCCTTCGGATTGATTACATACATCCCTTCGGGATGATTACATTCCTTTCTGCGAAAGGATTACATACACACCTGCGGTGTGATTACATTCCGTCTGCGACGGATTGCATACAAGGCTTCGCCTTGATTTTTGCTTAACATTACTTTTTTATTGCTTTTATTCCTGTATTCCTATATAATTAAATCAAATAAAACTTTTCGAGGTACTACTATGAAAATTCCGAAGGCTGCCGAAAGGCTTATAAGTAAGACTGTCAATTTTGTTACAGCTGCTGTTACTCAGACTTCGAATGCAAAGGAACGCATTGAAATTCCTCCTGCAGACGGGATTGCCGAGCTTTGCAGACTGAGTGCGGCTGAGGGCTGTGTTTTGCTTAAAAATGAAAACAACATTCTCCCCTTATCAAAGGAACGAACTCTCTCTGTTTTCGGCAGAGTGCAGAACAACACCTTTTTTGTGGGCTACGGCTCGGGCGGGGATGTAAATGCTCATTACAATGTAAGCATTATGGAAGCTCTGCAAAACAGCAATGATATAACAATAAATCCCGTTCTTTCTCAGATTTATGCTGATTGGTGCAAGGAAAACCCCGTAAATGACGGCTTTTGGGGACATTGGCCTATGTGCTATGACGAAATGCCCGTTGATAACAGCATTGTGGAAAATGCAGCTAAAAATTCAGATACTGCAATGGTTGTTATCGGCAGAGCCGCAGGTGAAGACAGAGAAAATACCCTGACAAAGGGCAGCTTCTATCTCACAGATGAAGAGGATGAGCTGTTGAAGAAGGTAAGCACAAGCTTTGAAAAAACAGTTGTTGTGCTTAATATCGGCAGCATATTCGATTTCTCCTGGGTTGAAAAATACAACATAGGCTGTGTGCTTATCCTCTGGCAGGGAGGCATGGAAACAGGCAATGCACTTGCGGATATTATAAGCGGCAAGGTATCTCCGAGCGGTAAATTAAGCTCATCAATCGCAAAAAAATATGAGTGCTACCCCTCGGCCGAGCATTTCGGTGACAAGCAGAAAAACAAGTATACGGAAGACATTTTTGTAGGCTACAGATATTTTGAAACCTTCTCCCCCGATGATGTGCTTTTCTGCTTCGGTCACGGTCTTACATATTCGGATTTCTGTATTTCTGATGTAAAGTTCAGCGAAGACAAAGACTGTGTAAAAGTTCAGGCAAAAATTACAAATACGGGTAAAGCAGCAGCTAAAGAGGTTGTGCAGTTATATTGCAGTGCTCCTCAGGGTGTTCTCGGTAAAAGTGCAATGCATCTGTGTGCTTTCAGCAAAACAGATATTCTTAAGCCCAAGGGAAGCTGTACGGTAACACTCGGCGTTAAAAAGGCAGAATTAGCATCATATGACGATGCAGGTCAGACGGGAAATAAGAGTGCATATGTCCTTGAAGAGGGTACATACAAATTCTGTCTCGGATTCTCTGTCAGAGACAACAAGGTAATCGGCTCATTTGAGCAAAAGGAAACCGTTGTCACTCAACAACTAACAGAAACAAGTGCTGTTGAGCCGGAGGAGGCATATAACAGACTGACGGCTGTTTGTGTTGACGGTAAAATAATCAAAAAATACAAGCCCGTACCCACAAGAACAGCATCTCTCAGAAGCATAATCAAATATAATTTACCCAAAGACATTCCTCTCACGGGCGATATGGGTATCACACTCAAGGATGTAAAAGACGGCATAAATACGCTTGATGAGTTTGTAGCCCAGCTGACACCTGTTGAGCTTGAAGCTATCACAAGAGGCGACTATGTTATGAACTCCCCCTTAGGAGCAAAGGGTAATGCAAGTGTATTCGGCGGTGTACTCCCCTCTCTGAGAGAAAAACGCATCCCTGCAATCACCTGTACAGACGGCCCCTCGGGTATAAGACTTTCCGCGACATCTGCTTTGTTACCCTCGGGAACATCCCTTGCAAGCACATGGAACACAAAGCTCGTCAGCGATGTATATGCCGCATTGGGCACGGAAATGATTGTAAGAGGCTCCGATGTGCTTCTCGCTCCCGGTATGAACATTCACAGAAATCCCCTTTGCGGAAGAAACTTTGAATATTTCTCGGAGGATCCTTTCCTTTGCGGAAATATTGCGGCGGCTGTTGTAAACGGCTTGCAGTCTTCGGGTGTTTCGGCTTGTCCGAAGCATTTTGCGTGTAACAATCAGGAAACAAAGCGTACTGTAAACAATTCCATACTTTCCGAAAGAGCGTTAAGAGAAATATATCTCAAGGGCTTCGAAATCTGTGTAAAAACCGCAAAGCCTAAAAACATAATGACCTCCTACAACAAAATAAACGGTGTGTGGGGACATTATAACTACGATTTATGCACCACTATTCTCCGCAAGGAATGGGGCTACACAGGATGTGTTATGACAGACTGGTGGATGCAGCCGAGTGCATCTCCCGAATTCCCGCTTCTTAAAAATCAGGCATACAGAGTACGCGCACAGGTCGATGTGCTTATGCCGGGCGGTTCAAGATCAGGTAAAAGAAAGCCCGACGGCACCTTGCTCGCCTCATTCTGCAAGGAAGACGGCATAACCTTGGGTGAAATGCAGCAATGCGCAAAGAATGTTCTGAACTTTGCATTGAATTCTCAGGCTTTCCTCAGAGAAAACGAAGAATAATAATTGCATTTATTCTGCATATATGTTAAAATAAGACAAATTAATCAAAAGGAGATAAAACAATGGAACTTGTACCCGTTGAACAGATGAGTGCTGCGGCACAATGGTTGAATGAAACATTTGCAACATTCGACTACAACATTCTTGAATTTTACTATAACCTTCACTCCAGTCCTATCGGTGGTATTTTAGATGTATTCTTTGAAATATACACCCGTCTCGGTGATGAAGGCATACTCTTCATCGTTCTTTCCCTCATAATGATGCTTTTCAAGAAAACAAGAAAGCTCGGTTTCGGAATGCTCGGCGGTATTATTATCGGTGCATTATTCACAAACATAACAATCAAGCCTCTTGTGGCCCGTCCCCGTCCTTATGCTACAACAGAAACCTTCTATAACTGGTGGAATTCGGTAGCTCACGGTCTTGAAAGCGAATATTCCTTCCCCTCAGGTCACACAACATCAACTGCGGCTGCATTATTCCCCGTTTTCCTCGGTTGGGATAAGAAAAAGAGCTGGATAGTATTCCCGCTTATCGTACTTATGGGTGCTTCAAGAAACTATATTCTTGTTCACTACCCTTCAGATATTCTCGGCGGTATTATAATCGGCTGTCTTGCAGGTCTTATTGCATACTTTCTTTTCGATTTCCTCTACCACAGAGTTTTCCCCAAGAACAAGCTCGGAAGAACTATTCTTTATTCTGATCTGGGTGAATTTATCAAGAAAAAGAAAAACAAGGCATAAAACATATCAGAGCTACGGCAATCGCTGTAGCTCTTTTTCTACGGTTGACAAAAACTGCCAATAAGAATATACTTTAATTAATAAAAAAATGCTTTAAGGAGTGCTGATATATGAGCTTTACAGATGTTCTTTCCGAAAAAAGAATTGCAGTACCTACACCCGAAAATGTAATTGACGAATTCGGCAACTGTCAGTTCGGTACATTTGACAAGGAATTTCCTAAGATGGATTTTCTGAAAGTAAACCGTCCGTCTTCTTTACCCAATATATTCAATAAATTCAAGCTCACCGAATGGGAGGCAACGGAAATCAATTTTGACAAGGTTGTGCTTCTTACCGCAGTATGCAATATGGGTATTTTCGGCACCGCTCTTACCGTTTTATATGACAAGCGTACAAAAAAGGCTACATACTGGCAAGAAATGCTCCCCGCTTCAAAGGCCTGCATATCAAAAACACTTATAAATTCTGCCGAAACCGTTTCAAAAGGCAAGAAAGTGAAAATAAATTATATAAACGATTTCCAGAACGGTCTGGCTATTGTTTCTGGTTTCGCAAGCAACAAAAAAGCCGGCACGATTGATTACAGAGTAAAGCTCACAAGAGTATCTCTGCCCAGCGTTGTAAATATCCCCTTCGGTGCAAACAGACCTTTATATACTCAAAAAGACCTGTTTAAGGTGGAAGGCTACCTCGAAGTAAACGGCGAAAGATTTGTTGCCGATTCAAGCACAACCGCAATCATTGACGACCACAGAGGATATTACCCGAGAAAAGCCCACTATGACTGGGTTACTACTATGGGCAAAAAAGAAATTGACGGAAGAGAACAATATTTCGGCTTCAATCTCACAAGAAATCAGTCAATCAATCAGGATGATTTCAACGAAAATCTTATCTGGTTTGAGGGTAAAACAACTCTTCTGACTCCCGTTGTTTTCAAGCACGAAACAGACAAGCGTTGGCACATAACCGATACACACGGTATGGTGGATGTACACTTTGAAATCGGCGACGAATTCTTAATGAAGCTTACCACGGGAATTATCAATATAGATTATCACATCACCTTCGGCGAGCTTTCCGGCTTCGTCTGCACCCCCGATGGCACAAAATACTGTCTTGACGGTATGACGGGTATCGGGGAAGATAAATCATTGTTGTTCTGATAAAAAAAGGACGGTCAATCGCCGTCCTTTTCTTATTGTCTTATTATAAAGTTCCTAACACCTCGGGGTGTTCGGTGAGGTTGATTTTTTTGTAATTATCATTTATGTCGTATAAGAAGCAATCTCCGTCTTCGTTGCCGCAGACAGTGTAGAAGCTGCCGTCTGCAAAACAAAGTCCTGCTCCGTTATCGCAGGCTATACCCGACAATGTTCTTGTGGGAAGTGCCTTTTCAAAGCTCTGCCAGTATTCGCTCTGATAGTGCGGACAGTTTATATAGCCCTTTATAAGTCCCAAGCCCTCAACAAATGCAAATTCATTGTTCTCAAGGCAGTCGTCATAGCCCTCGCTGAACCAGCACATTGCTCCCGAGGAAACACCCGAAAGCACCTTGCCGTCTTCAAAGGCTTTGATTAAATACTTATCTGCACCTGTTTTTTTCCATATTTCCATAAGAAACAGAAGATTACCGCCCTGAACAAAAATACCGTCACAGGCATTTATTTTTTCAGAAATAACATTCTCATCAACATCACTATGAGTTAAAAACAGAATATCTGTTGTACAGCCGAATTTTTCAAAGCACAGCTTCACATCGTCATCATCTGTCATATTATCATAGCTTGCGGTGGGGATAATTAAAATCAACGGATTTTTCTTCCCCGTAAGTGAAATTATATGCTCGGTGACATTATCCATTTCACCGTTATCAAATCTGCCTCCGCCCAAAGCAACTATTTTACCCATAATTACGGCTCCTTAATTCAAAAATGTAGTTATCGCAGAATATATTATTGCAATAATAAGTGACGGCAACATATTACCCACTCTGATGGTTTTACCGAAGCAAAGATTTATACCGACACACGCTATCATTATGTTCCCCACAAGCGACATATCCGTTATTATGTTCCCGTAAGAGAAAAGCGGCTCGGCAAATCTGGCAAGAAGTGTTATACTACCCTGAAAAATACCTATCGGAATAAAGCTGAACAGACTGCCGAGGCCCAGAGTTGAGGACATTACAATAACAATCAGAAAATCGAGCAGAGCCTTTGCAAAAAGTGTTGTATGCTCTCCTTTCAGACCGTCTTCAATCGAGCCTACAACAGCCATTGCACCCACACATATAACAAGGGAAGTATTAACAAAAGCAGACACAAAGCCTTGGTCATTCTTTGCATTGATTTTACGCTTTAAGAACTCCCCGAAGGTTTCAAGTCTGTCTTCAATTCTTATAAGCTCTCCGATAAGAGTACCTACAACAAGCGAAATTATCATCATCATTGTACCGTAGGTTTCTATCTTACCTGCATTAATTCTAAGCATCCCACTGAAAGCCCCTGCCATTCCGACAAAAAGAACGGCAATTCCCAATACCCTCATAAGTGATGCTCTGAGCGTTTCTTTTATTTTTTTGCCGAACAAAATACCGACTATTCCGCCCAGAATTACAGCAACAACATTCACAACTGTACCAAGTCCCGGCATAACAACCCTTCTTTCTTTTACAGGAAAACAATATATCATACAGGCAGGTATTTTTCAACACTTTTTGCCGAAAAATACCTGTCAATTTTTCGTCGATATATGCATTTTTAATGTTGACTAAACGGGTGTATTATGTTATGATTTAATATAAATTTAATGCAAGGATGGGATAGTATATGGCATATTTTTACAGTGAACCTTCTCACACCTTTAGCGAGTATCTTCTCGTTCCGGGCTACACAGACGAATCTTGCATTCCCGCAAATGTTTCTCTGAAAACGCCTCTTGTTAAATTCAGAAAAGGTGAAGAACCCGCAATTTCTCTTAATATTCCTATGGTTTCTGCAATAATGCAGTCCGTTTCAAATGACACTCTTGCTATTGCTTTGGCAAAAGAGGGCGGTATGTCCTTTATTTACGGCAACCAGTCTATTGAAGACGAAGCTGCTATGGTTGCAAGAGTTAAGAATTATAAAGCAGGCTTTGTTGTAAGCGCATCTAACCTCACACCCGATAACACATTAAAGGATGTTATTGAGTTAAAGGAGCGCAACGGCTTCTCCACCGTTGCAGTTACTGCAGACGGCACCTCAAACGGCAAGCTTTTAGGTATCGTTACAAGCCGTGACTACAGAGTAAGCCGTATGGAGCTTGATCTCAAGGTTTCCGAGTTTATGACTCCCCTTGAAAAACTCATCACAGCTCCCGCAAGCACAACACTCAAGGAAGCTAACGATATTATCTGGGATAACAAGCTCAATTCTCTTCCCATTGTTGACGATAACGGCAATCTTATGTATTTCGTTTTCAGAAAGGACTATTCCTCTCACAAGAGACATCCTGATGAGCTTCTTGACACAAACAAGAGATATATGACAGGTGCAGGTGTCAACACAAGAGACTACGAACAGAGAATTCCCGCCCTTGTTGAAGCAGGTGCAGATGTACTTTGCATTGACTCTTCCGAAGGCTATACCTGCTGGCAGAAAAAGACTATTGATTTCGTAAGAGAAAAATACGGTGATTCAGTTAAAATCGGTGCAGGTAATGTTGTTGACAAGGAAGGCTTCCTTTTCCTTGCCCAAGCAGGTGCAGACTTTATTAAGGTCGGTATCGGCGGTGGCTCAATATGTATCACAAGAGAAACAAAGGGTATAGGCAGAGGTCAGGCTACAGCACTTATCGATGTTGTTGAAGCAAGAAATGAATACTATGAAAAGACCGGTATTTATATTCCCGTTTGCTCAGACGGCGGTATCGTTCACGATTACCACATCACATTAGCCCTTGCTATGGGTGCAGATTTCGTTATGCTCGGCAGATATTTTGCCCGTTTTGACGAAAGCCCCACAAACAAGCTTATGGTAAACGGTGCTTATGTTAAGGAATATTGGGGTGAAGGCTCCAACAGAGCAAGAAACTGGCAGAGATATGACCTAGGCGGTTCATCAAAGCTTTCATTCGAAGAAGGCGTTGACTCTTATGTAACCTATGCCGGTCCTTTACACGACAATGTTGAAATGAGCCTTTATAAGGTTAAGTCAACAATGTGCAACTGCGGTGTTATCACTATCCCCGACCTTCACGAAAAAGCAAAGCTTACTCTTGTTTCCGCAACAAGTATTGTTGAAGGCGGATATCACGATGTAACACTCAAAACAACCACTAAATCAGGCACATAATCAATAATTGAAAACCAAGAAGGATTTTTCTTTCTTGGTTTTTCTTTTTGTTTTTATATTGATTTATTTCTTATAACAATGTAGAATAAACATATAAAAGTTAAAGGAGATATAAAAAATGGCACTTAAATTAGGTATAATCGGTAACGGCGGTATTGCTAATGCTCATATGGACGGATATTTAGCATTAGGAGATGAGATTGAGCTTGTTGCCTGCTGTGACATCAATTTCCCGAAAGCCGAGGCTTTTGCCGAAAAATACGGCTTCCCGAATTGTTATGACAACTGCTATGATATGCTCAAAAATCATCAGCTTGATATTGTAAGCGTATGCACATGGAACAATGCTCACGCTGAGTGTTCTATCGCGGCTCTCAATGCGGGCTGCAATGTTATCTGTGAAAAGCCTATGGCTATGAATACGGATGAGGCTCTCAAAATGAAGGAGGCTGCAGAGAAAAACGGCAAGCTTCTTATGATAGGCTTTGTACGCCGTCACGGTAACGATGCGGCTATGGCTATAGACTATATAAACAAGGGCGGACTGGGAGATATTTATTATGCCAAGGCTACATATCTTCGCCGCTGCGGTTTCCCCGGCGGTTGGTTCGGCGATAAAACACTCTCAGGCGGCGGACCGCTTATTGACCTCGGTGTGCATGTTATTGACCTTTCAAGATATATTATGGGCTGTCCCAAGCCTGTGACCGTATTCGGTGCAACATTTAATAAAATCGGTGCAAGAAGCCATATAAGAGGTACTGAATGGCAGAGTGAAACCAAGCTTGAAAAGCCCGTGTTTACGGTTGAAGACCTCGCAACCGCTATGATAAGATTTGACAACGGAGCAGTTCTTCAGGTTGAAGCATCTTTTAATCTTAACACAAAAAACAACTGCGGAGATATTATTTTCTTCGGAGATAAAGCAGGACTTAATCTCGATCCCTTTGAAATTTACACAGAGGTAAACAATCAGCTTGCAGACATATCACTTCACGGACATAACGATTTTGACTTTGAGCGCGATTTCAGAAGAGAAATCAAAAACTTCGTAGACAGCGTAAACGGCAAAGCCGAATGCAAAGCAACAGCCGACGACGGCGTTGAGCTTATGAGAATACTTGATGCAATTTATCTCTCAGCCGAAACAGGAAAATCTGTTGATATAGTAAGATAATATTTCAGAAAAAAATACGGCACCTTTACTGCAATCAAGCAATAAAGGTGCTGTTTACTTTTTATTTCAATTCAAGTGTTCTTTCGTATGAACTCACAACGGCATCCATTGCTGAGTTTCTGAAGCCGTTTTTCTCTAAGGCGTGAACTCCTGCTATAGTAGTTCCGCCGGGGGAACATACGGCATCTTTAAGTGCACCGGGATGCTCTGTGCTTTCGAGCATTTTCCTTGCGGCCCCCTCTAAGGTCAGAGCGGCATATTTCAATGCCTTGTCTCTCGGCAAGCCGCACTCAACAGCACCGTCTGCAAGAGCCTCGGCAAACATATAAACGAATGCGGGGCCGCAGCCTGAAACGGCACTTGCGGCATCTATTTTGCCTTCGGGGATTTCATCAACAAAGCCTGCATTGTTAAGAGATGCAACAAAAAAGTCAACATCCTCTTTGCTTGTGTTTTCATTTGAGCAATAGAGAATAACGCCTTTACCGACTGCAACGGGGGTGTTGGGCATAATTCTTATAATTGCACAATCAAGCTCTGCCATTCTTTCTAATGTAAAAATTTCAACACCTGCCGCCATTGAAACAAGCACAAAGTCATCTGTACGGCTTTTAAGCTCTTCTCTGATTTCGTCGAACAGGTCACCGAGCATCTGCGGTTTTACACCGATGAAGATATATTTTGCCTCGGTGGCAATTTCCTTTGCAGTTGAAGCTGCGGCTGAATACTTTTCAACAAGAGTATCTACCTTGCTTTTATCATAATCGGCAAGAGCAATAGCCGCATCCTTGTTTCCCGTTGCAACGGCCGAAACAAGAGCAGAGCCCATATTACCGCAGCCGATAAAGCCAAATGTATATTTCATAAAATCTCTCCCGTGTTATCTGATTTGTCCGTTTCCTCGGACTATATATTTATAAGTTGTAAGCTCCTTCAAGCCCATAGGGCCTCTTGCGTGAAGCTTCTGTGTGGAAATACCGATTTCACAGCCCAAGCCGAACTCACCGCCGTCTGTGAAACGGGTTGATGCATTGACATAAACTGCGGCACTGTCAACACTTGCAACGAAAAGAGCTGTATTATTTTCATTTTCCGAAATAATTGCATCGCTGTGATGTGTGGAATGTACAGAAATATGCTCTATTGCTTCATTTACATCCTTTACGACCTTAACGGCAAGAATGTAATTCAGAAATTCCGTGTCAAAATCTGTGTCTGTTGCCAAAGTGCCGTCTATAATCTCGGCTGCTTTTTCGCACAGACGAAGTTCAACCCTGTTTTCTTCTTTTTTGTCAACCAATTTTTCCTTTAATTTCGGCAAAAAGCTTTCGGCTATTTTTTCATTGACTAAAAGCACCTCAGCCGCATTACATACAGACGGACGGCTCGTTTTTGCATTATTTACTATCTCAAGTCCCTTTTCGATGTCTGCAGATTCGTCTATATAGATATGGCATATACCTGTTCCCGTCTGTATACAGGGCACCTTTGCATTCTGCACACAGGCATTTATAAGTCCTGCACCGCCTCGGGGAATGAGCAGGTCAACATATTTAACAGCGGTCATAAGCTCGTTTGCGCTGTTTCTCGATGTGTCCTGAATAAGATTTATAAGCTCTCTGGGAAGAGACAGCTTTTCGAGTCCCTTTCTCATAGCCTCAACAATAGCATCGGAAGATCTGAAAGCCTCTTTACCTGAACGAAGCACACAGACATTACCGCTTTTAAGCGACAATGCAGCCGCATCCGAGGTTACATTGGGACGGCTCTCATAAATAATGGCAACAACACCCATAGGAACGGATGTTTTTTCTATTACGATACCGTTAGGTCTTACCACTCTTTCGAGCACCTCACCCACAGGATCGGGCAGGGCTACAACATCTCTGATGCCGTCTGCCATTGACTTTATACGGGCAGAGGTAAGAAGAAGTCTGTCTATCATAACAGAGTTCATATTTTTTTCGGCTTCTTTTACATCAAGTGCATTTGCTTCAAGAATTTCCGCTTCGTTTTCCTCCAGAGCATCTGCCATTGCTAAAAGTGCTTTGTTTTTTGTGTCACTATTCATTGTGAACATAAACGAAGCCGCTTTTTTTGCATTTATAAGAATTTCCTGTGTTGTTATCATAACTTTACCTCACATCTGCTTTTTTGCATAAAAACGGGTTCCCGTTTTCTTGCCGTCGGCAATATCATAGAGAAGTGACGGCTTTTCACCGTTTGCTATTATCATATCACAGCCGTTATCTGTACAGATTTCAGCCGCGTGTATTTTTGTTTTCATACCTCCCGTTCCGAGAGCTGAACCGTTATCCCCCGCCAAAGCCATAATTTCGTCGGTAATCTCTCTTACCTCACTTATAAGCCGTGCATCGGGATTTTTTCTCGGATCGGCAGAAAACAGACCGTCTATATCAGACAGAAGCACCAATAAATCCGCATTTATGCTTACAGCCACCAAAGCGGACAAGGTATCATTATCGCCTACCTTGATTTCTTCCGTTGCAACGGTGTCATTTTCATTGATAACAGGCAAAACATCCAATTCGAGCAAACGCATCATTGTGTTGCTGAAATTATTGTGTCTTTCCTCTGATGAAAAATCTGCTCCTGTCATAAGAAGCTGTGCTACGGTGTGATTATATTCAGAAAAAAGCTTGTCGTATGTATACATAAGCTCACACTGCCCTACTGCGGCAGCTGCCTGCTTCGTGGGAATATCGGACGGTCTTTCTTTTAAGGACAATTTTCCGACACCCATTCCTATTGCGCCCGAGGAAACCAATATAACCTCTTCACCGCTGTTTTTGAGATCGCTTAAAACCTTACACAATTCCTCTACTCTGCGGATATTAAGATGACCTGTTTTGTGAGCCAGGGTTGAAGTGCCCACCTTTACAACAATTCGCATTATGAAACCTTCTTATAAAAATATTTAATCTATTATACACCGCAAATTTAAGTAAGTCAATAAATATACTATTGACTTTATTGCTTTATTGTGTTAAATTTTTATTATATTTTTTATGGCGAGGCAAAAACTTATGGATTATATTTTTTCAAACAGAATCAAGGGAGTTGACGGTGAGGCTATTGCCGAAATACTTAAAGCATCAGCGGACCCTTCAATAATTTCACTTGCAGGCGGTAATCCCGCAAGCGAGCTTTTCCCGAATGAGGAATTGGCAGAGATTGCACACGATTTACTGCTGAATGAGCCTGTACTTACATTGCAGTATTCCGTAGCACAGGGTTATCTTCCCTTGAGAGAAAAAATCAAAGAGATGATCAAGGAAAGAGATAATATAAACAATCCCGAGGATGATATAATCATCACATCGGGCAGTCAGCAGGGTATAGATTTTGCAACCAAATGCTTGTTGAATGAGGGTGAAACCGTTGTTGTTGAAAATCCGACCTTCCTTGGTGCATTGAGCTGTTTTTCGGGCTACGGTGCACACTTTGAGGGCGTGAGAATGGAAAATGACGGTATGGATATTGAACAGTTCGAGAAAATAGTAAAAACTAAAAAGAACATAAAATTACTCTATACTATTCCCTCTTTCCAGAATCCCACAGGCATAACTCTTTCTCAGGAAAAGAGAGAAAGACTTTATAAAATCTGTGCCGAAAATTCCATTCTTATCATAGAGGATAACCCCTACGGTGAGCTTACCTTTGACGGCAATAAGTTTAAGACACTCAAATCAATGGACACTGAGGGTATTGTTATCTACTGCGGTTCATTCTCAAAGATACTTGCCCCCGGAATCAGAGTGGGCTATATAGTTGCAAACAAGAAGATCATCAAAAAAATGGCGGAAGCTAAACAGTCAAACGATACTCACTCCCCTATGCTCACTCAGGTTATGACATATGAATTCCTCAAACGCTTTGATATCGGTGAAAATATCGAAAAAATGAGAACGCTGTACAAATCAAAGTGCAAGGTATTGCTTGACAGCGTTGACGAATATTTCCCCGAAGCAGTATGGCATACCGTTCCCACAGGCGGCTTGTTTATGTGGTGTGATATGGGCGGAGAATACGACACTATTCAGGTTTATAAGGAATGCATCAAGGAAAAGGTTGCATTTGTCCCCGGTGCTCCCTTTACAATAAATCCGAATGAAAGAAGCTCTGCATTCAGACTTAATTTCTCAACAATGAGCAACGAAAACATACAGCTCGGTGTGAAGCTTTTAGGTAACAAGCTTCACGAAATTATGAAATAATACAAAGAAAAGAAGGTGTTCCTTTGCAGACAGCAGGAACACCTTTAACTTTTGTATTTTACAGCTTAATTTTATTAAGATTATCCATTGAGGAAACCTCTTCGCCGTTTTCAATCTTCTTGATGAACTTCCAGATCTGTTCATTTACGGGTGTTTCAACGCCGTAAATTTTGCCCTGTTCAACGATGTAACCGTTGAAGATATCGATTTCGGTCTTTTCGCCTCTGTCAAGTGACTGAAGAGTTGAGGGACGGACATCACCAAACTTCTTACCCACAATGCTTACAACCGCTTTACAGATTGACTTAAACCATTTTGCTTCCGATATAAGCAGAAGATTATAGTTAAGAACTGTTGCATAGGGAGGAACCTTAAGTCCCATTTTCTTTGAAACATATGTAGCTTCTCTTGCAATTTCAAGGAAAATATCCTTAGCCTTATCTTCGCTGAGCATAACACCTACAGACTGACCTGTGAGGGGTGCTATGGAGTTTATACAGGAATTGATGATAAGCTTGGAATAAAGCTGAGCATCAATGTTTGTTACAACCTTTGTGGGAAGAACACAGCTATAAGCCTTTGCGAGCTCTTCAATCTTAGCATCTGTTTTACCGTTTACTCTGCCTATCTTAAATTCGCCGCCACTTGTTACATTAACATCTCCGTTGGGAAGCATTGTTGCACCGAAGCCTATCATACAGCCTACTGCATTGTCGACACCGACAACATCAGAAAGAATCTTTGTGCAGATACCGTTCTGCATACAAACAAAGAGACCGTCCTTTTTAACATAAGGAAGAATTGCCTGAGCAACTGCACCCAATGCAAAATACTTTGTTGCGATTATGCAGACATCATATGTCTCTGTAAGTTCATCAATGCTGTTATATGTTTTGAATTTCTGTGTATGTGTGCCTAATGCACCTGTGAGAGTGATACCCTCTGTGCTTATCTTTTCAGCTCTCTGAACATTAGCTTCAACAACCTCAACATCATAACCGTTTTCCTTCATCAGAGTTGCGGTTGTGCCGCCGATTGAGCCTGCGCCGACAAGAATAATTTTCATTTCAACATCCCCTAAAATATTTCATTTATAATAGAATACATTAAAAAATAAATCAAGTCAACAATTTTGTGAAATTTCACACAAACTGATTGATTTTGTCTTATTTTTTATGTTAAAATAAATTTACTTTATAAAAGGAGAAGATGAAAATGATAATACCCTTTCTGAAATTCAAGCCCGACATTGATGATTCCTGCTTTATTGCAGACAATGCAAGTGTTATCGGTAAGGTTGAAATTGAAAAAAATTCTTCCGTATGGTTCGGTGCAGTTTTAAGAGGCGATATAAATTCAATAAAAATAGGCAAAAACTCAAACATTCAGGATAACGCAGTTATCCACACGGGACTTACAACACCTGCTGTTATCGGTGACGGTGTTACAATAGGTCACAGCGCAGTTGTTCACGGTGCAAAGATTGAAGACGATGTTTTAGTCGGTATGGGTGCAGTTGTTCTTGACGGCGCAGTAGTAGGCGAAGGCTCAATAATCGGTGCAGGTGCGGTTGTTACAGAGGGCACAATCATTCCGAAAAAATCCCTCGTTCTCGGAACTCCCGGTAAGGTAGTTAAGGAAATCGGCGCAACACAGCTTGCGGGAACAAAAATGAATGCAACATCCTACGCAACACTTGCAAAGGCTTATAAAAAGGCGCAGGATTAAATAAAACAAAAATTTTAAGGAGCTGACTCTTCATTTTCTGAGTCAGCTCCGTTTTGTTTTATTTGTTATTAAGCAGCATATATGCTTTAAGAATGGCGGTCTGGGTTTTGCCGTCTTGTATTTTACCGTCCATTATGTCTTTTACGAGGTCTTCTAAGGGTACTAATTCAACATCCAAAAACTCGTCCTCGTCAAGCTCTCTTTCGCCGAATGTGATTCCCGTTGCGAGGTACATATGGATAACCTCGTCGGAATAGGCACAGGTGGGGATGAAGCCACCCATGTATATGAGCTTTTCGGCCTTTGCGCCTGTTTCTTCTCTGAGTTCTCTTTCTGCGGCTTCAAGGTGGGGCTCTTCTTTGCTGTCAAGCTTGCCTGCGGGGATTTCTGTGAGTACTGCTCTGAACGGGTAGCGGTACTGCTTTTCAACAACGACCTTGCCGTCATCTGTTACGGGGACAACACACACCGCACCTACATGCTTTATATATTCCCTTGTTGCAGGATTTCCGTCGGGAAGTTCGATATCGTCACAGAAAACATGAAGCAGCTTTCCTTTGTAAACTTCATTTTCTTTTACTGTTTTTTCGGTAAGATTCATTGTCTTTCACCCTTTTTCTTTTTTGCACAGCTTACCGCTGCCGCGGTTACGGCTGCTGTGGCAACACCTGCACCCGCAATCAAAGCGGCTTTTTTCTTGCCCTCTCCGTCTGCATCCCAGATGTATGCAAGCTCGGTGAAAAGATTTTTACCGCAAAGCTCGTTATAAGTGAGGAAATAGGTGTTTACATCACTCAAATCGTTTTCATCAAGCACAAAAACACGCACACCTCTTAATCTGTCACCGTAGCAACGGAAGGATGCCGCAGAGGACTGTATGATTTTTACACCCTGAGTTACACCTATATAATTATTCACATGCTCATGGCCTAAAACTATTGCCTGAACATCGCCCTTTTCCTTAACCGCTTCAAACTGTCCGTTATCTATATCGTAGCCCATAATAGGCTCACCGAGGAAGCCGTCCGCTTTCTTTTTATCAAGGCGGACATATCTCTCCTCTTCACCGTCGCGGAAAAATCTCAATGCACCATCATCTGTTTTCTTGCATTCTTCCATCAAATCCATACATTCGGGCAACGGGATATGCTGGAACATCAATGAGGGGACAACCTTTCCGTCGTTTTGCTTTTTGAGTTCATCACTCGTTCTTTTATACCAGTCGACTGCTTCTTTTTTGACACCGGTATAGCACTTATCCTCTTCCTTGTCTTTCCAGGCGGTGTCCATCATCCATATATTATAGACAATTTTTTCACCGTCGGAGGAATAAACGGGCATATTATATGTATCGCAATCCACAGTTTTATCGGGATTATCAAGTCCGCGGCACATTGTGTATGAACGGTAAATATCGGCTTGCTCGTCTTTAGTTATCCAGTTCATATCGTCGTGGTTGCCGTAAAGCATTGCAAAGGGTATACCGCGCTTTTCAACAGGTGCAATTATGTGATTAATTGCAGTTTTCATTCTCTCAAGCTCGCCCTGTTTTGTGTGAACAACCTTTCTTGAACCGAATCTTGCATCACGAAGATGATTACCCAGAATATTATCACCCGTAAAAACAACCAAATCGGGGTTCACGGTGTCATATGCCTTATTGAGCATTCTTATCATTGTGTGACGGACAAACTGCAAATCCTGAGCATCACTTACCTGTAATATTACAAATTTTCCGTTATTGAATTTAAGCTTCATGTTTTCCCCTTATCAGTTGTTATTCTGTGCCTGTGCCATACAGCAATCCACAACAAGAATTGCGGCAAGTGCTAAAAGCTCGTCCTCGGGATTTGCTATATTGATTTCATAAGCATCCCCGAATGTAAACCATTGCTTTGAAAGAGTGGCTATTATCTGTCCGTTTCTTTCAACCTCATATTCGTGCGCAAAGAAATCACCGTGAATGGTAAGGCCGTATGCAGGAATGGAATACTCCTGACGGAAGAAGGTGAAATTCTTTTTCATTTCCACGGGAGCAGAACCGTTTACAGAAAACTCGTAAGTAGGCAAAAACCTGAAAAGCTTCTGTGCTATATATATCACTTCATTGCCTGCAGCATCATAGATATGAAGCTTTTTACCCAAAGTGAAAATTTCACCCTCTGCATAATACTTCGGATCTCCTGCTTCATTCCATATATTGAATTTATCCTTGAAAGAAAATACCTTTTGCTGGATATAAAGTTTCATTTCAAAATTCCCCTTTCCTTTAATAATTTAATTATATATCCGTGACATATCATTGTCAAACAAAAAATATTTGACATATTTTTTTATTAATAGTATCATTATAGAATAACGAAATATTTTTTCCGGAGCGATTGATATGAAAGACGGATTTATAAAAATTGCGGCAGTTTCCCCGAATACGGTTGTTGCCGACACTAAATTCAACACAAATCAGATAAAAAAAGCCATAGACGATGCGAATGAGCAAAAGGTCAACATATTGCTTCTTCCCGAGCTTTGTGTTACTGCTTGCACCTGCGGAGATTTGTTTTATTCCGATGCCATTCAGACAAGTGCCGTTGAAGCACTCAAAAAAATCAAGAGCTTCACGGTGGATAAATTCCCCGTAGTGGTTGCAGGACTGCCGTTAAAGCACAATTCAAAGCTTTATAACTGTGCGGCAGTAATTGCTAACGGCTCGATTTTGGGAATAACGGCAAAAGAGAATATTGCAAGCTTTTCCGAATATTACAATCAAAGACAGTTTACATCCTCTGTAAATATAAAGGCTGATTCAGTTCTTTGTTTTGACGGAGAAAATATTCCGTTCTCGAACAGACTTATTTTCCGTCATTCCGTTATGGAAAATTATTCCTTTGGAATAGAAATCGGTGAAGATTTATTCGCATCCGTTTCCCCTGCGTCCGAGCTTTGCGCAAATGGTGCTAACATCATATTGAATCCCTCTTCTTCAAATGAAACAACCGGCAAGGCAGAACAGAGAAGACTTTTCATTAAAACTGCAAGTGCAAAAAATATTTGTGCTTATATCACTTCAAATGCTTCAATGGGTGAAGCAACGGGAGATACTGTTTTTTCTGCTCATAATATAATCGCTGAAAACGGCAGCATACTCTCTGAAAGTGCTCCCTTTGAAATGAAAAATGCTGTGAGTGAAATCGATGTAAACAAGCTTTCATCAGCAAGAATTAAATCAAATCTTTTCAGAAGTAAAGAAGAAAGCAATGTACAGACAATACTTTTTGAGCAGGAAATTATTGATACTTCCCTTTCAAGAAAGTTTGCACTCAATCCCTTTGTACCCGAAAACAAGACAGAACTCAACGAAAAAATTGAAACGATACTCAAAATTCAGGCTTTCGGCTTAAAAAAGCGACTTGAGCATGCTCGTTCAGACAGTGCGGTTATAGGTATTTCGGGCGGTCTTGACAGCTGTCTGGCTCTCCTTGCAACAGTCAATGCATTCGACCTGATGAAAGCCGACAGAAAAAAGATTATTGCTGTTACAATGCCCTGCTTCGGCACATCTGAGCGCACTCACGATAATGCAGTTAAGATGTGCGAAAGCCTCGGTGTTACTTTAAGAGAAGTCAATATAAAAGAAGCCGTAAATATCCATTTCAGAGATATTGAGCATTCAAGCGATGTACACGATGTCACCTATGAAAACGCTCAGGCAAGAGAGCGTACTCAGGTGCTTATGGATATTGCAAACAAGGAAAACGGTATGGTTATAGGCACAGGCGATTTGTCTGAATTGGCTTTAGGCTGGGCGACCTACAACGGCGACCATATGTCGATGTACTCCGTGAATGCCGATATTACAAAAACAATGGTAAGACATATTGTTCAGTATATTGCCGAAAACAGCGAAAACGCTCTCAAAGAGGTTTTACTTGATATTCTCGACACTCCTGTCTCCCCCGAGCTTCTTCCCACAGACAATCAGGGCAAAATTGCGCAAAAAACAGAAGACCTTGTAGGCCCCTATGAGCTGCACGATTTCTTCTTGTATCATCATATTGAGAATGCTTTTTCACCGTCAAAAATTTACAGAATTGCAAAATACACCTTTGACGGAATTTATGACGGTGAAACAATCCTCAAGTGGCTCAAAACCTTTATGCGCCGCTTCTTTATCCAGCAGTTCAAACGCTCCTGTCTCCCCGACGGCCCGAAAACAAGCTCAGTTTCCCTCTCCCCCAGAGGCGACTGGAATATGCCGAGTGATGCTTCATTTGAATTGTGGGTAAAAGACTTAGAAAACATTGGATAAGCATACAAAAAAAAATACAATAACCGCAGCTTTTATGGTTATTGTATTTTTATTTTATCTGTATAATTTGTCCGCTAATGTAAGTGCCTTTCTGTGCAGGGCTACCTCGTGTACTCTCACTATGTCAACACCCTTTTCAACACTCAGCACATTTGAGGCAAGTGTTCCGCCAAGGCGGTCAGACACATCTGTATCTTCTGAAAGTGCACCAATAAAGCGCTTTCTTGAAAGTCCCGAAAGTAAGGCAGAAAGTCCCGTGTCAAGTGTGTCAAGATTCTTGAAAAGCTCAATATTCTGTTCGTTTGTTTTTGAGAAACCGAAGCCGATATCAAGACATATATTTGATTCATTGAGTCCGTCATTTTTCGCATTAAGAAGCACCGCATCAAAGAAATCCTGAACGGACTGCACAACACCGTTTTCAAAATCAACAATACTTTCCGTCTTTCCTGTTTTAACTCCGCCGTGCATTAATATCCAGCCTGCATTGTATTTTTTTATAAGCTGTGCCATAGAGGAAGAATAAACACCGCTGACATCGTTTATTATGTCGGCACCCATTTCAAGGCACTCTTCGGCTATACTCTCTCTGAAGGTATCAACAGAAATCGGAGCATCTGTCATTTTTCTTAGTTCGGGTAAAATGCCTTTAAGTCTCTCCCATTCCTCTTCTTCGCTTACAGGTGTACTGTCGGGACGGGTTGAACAGGCACCTATATCTATTATATCCGCACCGTCCGCAATCAGCTTTTCGCACTGTGTCAATGCACTTTCTACAGAAAAGAATTGATTTCCGTCCGAAAATGAATCGGGAGTTATATTCACTATACCCATTATATATGTTTTATTTCCTAAAACAAGCTTTTTGTCTCTCATAATAAACTCACGCATATTATCACGCTCCGTATATATATTAAAATAATTATTCTTATATTTCAATATAATTATTGAATTATTATTAGCATTATAGTAAAATAGATATATTATATAAACGGAGGTTCTTTTTATGAAAGCTGTTATAACCGTAACCGGTAAGGATAATGTAGGCATAATTGCAGGTGTAAGCTCAATCTGTGCCGAAAAGGGTGTTAATATACTCGACATCACTCAGAGCGTTTTAGGCGATTTCTTCGCAATGATTATGCTTGCTGATATTCAGGAGCTTAATATCCCCTTTGCCGAATTTGTTGATGTTTTAAGTGAATACGGACATTCGCGTTCTCTTGAAATCCACACTATGCATGAAGACATCTTCAACACAATGCACCATATATAATTTAAGGCAGGTGTAAAACTATGCTCAATACTGCAGATATTCTGGAAACAATAAATATGATACGCCAGGAAAATCTTGATATACGCACAATAACTATGGGAATTTCCCTCTTTGACTGCGTAAGTGAAGATGAAAACAGGCTGTGTCAGAAAATATACGATAAAATAACCACAAAAGCCGAGCACCTTGTAAAAACGGGCGAAGACATTGAAAAGCAGTACGGTATTCCGATTGTCAACAAACGAATATCCGTAACTCCCGTGTCACTTATAGGCGGCTGTCTCGGGAAAGAATCCTATATAAAAATCGCTCAGACACTCGACAAGGCAGCTGATACTCTCGGAATTAACTTCATAGGCGGCTTTTCAGCTCTTGTTGACAAAGGCTTTACAAACTCTTCAAAAAATCTTATAGCGGCTATTCCCGAAGCTCTGACTGCAACAAACAAGGTTTGCTCAAGTGTTAATGTTGCAACAACAAAAGCCGGTATAAATATGGATGCAATAAAGCTTATGGGCTCCACAATTAAAGAGGCGGCATACCTTACAAGGGATAACAATTCCATTGCCTGTGCAAAGCTGGTTGTTTTCGCAAATGTGCCTCAGGATAACCCATTTATGGCAGGTGCTTTTCACGGTATAGGCGAGCCCGAATGTGTTATAAATGTTGGTGTATCAGGTCCCGGTGTTGTGTCTTCCGCTATTCAGAGAGCAGGCGACTGTGATTTGTCACAGCTTGCAGATATAATAAAGAAAACTGCGTTCAAGATAACAAGAGTAGGTCAGTTAGTTGCAAGCGAAGCCGCCAACAGACTGAATGTACCTTTCGGTATTATAGACTTATCTCTTGCTCCCACTCCCGCCATAGGTGACTCCGTTGCAAGAATTCTTGAAAATATGGGACTTGAATGCTGCGGTGCTCACGGCACAACAGCGGCTCTTGCAATGCTCAATGATGCCGTTAAAAAGGGCGGTGTTATGGCTTCTTCCCATGTCGGCGGACTTTCGGGTGCATTCATCCCCGTTTCGGAAGACGAGGGTATGATTGCAGCAGTTGCAAACGGCTCACTCTCCATTGAAAAGCTCGAAGCTATGACTGCAGTATGCTCTGTAGGTCTTGATATGATTGCAATTCCCGGTGACACTCCCGATGCTGTTATTTCGGGAATAATTGCCGATGAAATTTCCATAGGTGTTGCAAACAATAAAACAACGGCAGTCAGAGTTATCCCCGCATACGGCAAAAAAGAGGGCGATGAGGTTGAATTCGGCGGTCTTTTAGGCTTTGCTCCCGTTATAAAGCTCAATTCCAATTCACCCGAAAAATTCATTTCCCGCGGCGGCAGAATCCCTGCTCCCATACACTCATTAAAGAACTAAAACAAACGAAAGGATAATAAAAAATGACATTTCAGGAAAAATTTGATTATTTGAACAAAAAATACGCTAAGAAGGTTGACACAACAAAGCTTACAGAGAGCTTTGCCGCACAGATAGAAATGACCGATGATGACTGTCACGGTATTTTCTATATTGCCTATATTGACGGCAATTTCGCCTGTGAGCCCTATAACTATTATGACAACACAGTTGCTATAGCAATCAATTCTCTTTTGCTTGAGGATATCATCAAGGGCAAAGAGGATGCTGTTGAGTGCTTCACAAACGGTAAGCTGTTCCTTACAGGTAATGCCGAGCACGCAAAAATGATGGTTGAGGCACTTAAACCCGTAAAAAAGACAAGAACAAGAAAAACTGCCCCCAAGGCAGAAGCAACACAAACTGCAGAAGAAGAAAAGAAGCCTGCTCAAAAGAAAACAACAAGAAAGAAATCAACAAAAAAGGAAGCATAATAATGAATTCTCCTACGAAGAATTTTTTAGATGCATTTCTCACACCAAATGACAAATACGGCGAGGTACCTTTTTACTGGTGGGGCGGCGATAAGCTTGACAGGGAAAGACTGTCAAAGCAATTGCAGCTTCTCAAAGAAAAAGGTATCGCCGGTATACAGATAAATTATTCCCACCAATACAGTCGCTACAGCACTGAGCCTTACGGAGGTCACGGCAAGTCCATTGAGGGCGAGCCTGAGCAGTTTTCCGAAGAATGGTGGGATTTCTTTTCCTATGCCGCCAAAGAGTGCGAAAAGCTCGGTATGGGAATAGGTGTGGGAGATTACACATTAGCGTGGATAGGCAACGGATTTTTCACGGACCGGATAGCAAACACCCCCGGGATGAATGCAGAAAATCTCTACTGCAAAAAAACAGATTTCAACAATATGGGAATTAACGAGCATACCCTTGCTGTTGTTGCCTATGAAGATAAGGATTATACCAAGCCTGTTATTCTTTTTGAAAAGGGCAAGGGCTTTATTGATATTCAGAATTCGTTTGATGAGGTCTTTGTTATAGAAAGCCGCATTACTCCCCTTTCAATAAGTCCCCTTAATCCCGATTGCGGTAAAATGCTTGTCCGTATTTATTTTGAGGAATTTGAAAGAAGAAATCCGCAGTTAAAGAACGGGACGCTGAACTACTTTTTCCAGGATGAATTATTGTTCAACACAGACCACCGCACACTCTGGAGAAGCAATCTCAGGGAAGAATTTATAAAAAAATTCAATTATGATATTTTAGGCTTCATTCCGCACACATTTTTTAATTTATCGGATATAACGCCTAAAATCCGTCTCGATTTAGCTGATGTAAAAACTCAGCTTATGGAGGACTGCTATTTCAAGCCCATATACGATTTTCACGCTTCAAGAGGGCTTATTTACGGCTGTGACCAGTCAAGCAGAGGTAAACAGCCCGACGAATTCAGCGATTATTTCAGAACTGTCCGTTGGTTTACCGCTCCCGGCAACGATACCCCGGGAAGAGCCGCCGACCTTATAAAGGTCAAGGTAAACAGCTCCATTGCACATCTCTATAAAAGACCGAGAGTATGGCTTGAGGGCTATCATTCCTCAGGCTGGGGCACAACGCTCGAAAGTATTACCGCTCCCACAAGCGATAACTTCATATTCGGTGCCAATCTTCTCAATCTTCACGGACTTTACTATTCAACCAACGGCGGATTTTACGAGTGGGCTCCCCCCGATTTCCATTTCAGAATGCCGTATTGGGATGATGAACAGCAATGGCTTATGAAATACAAGCGACTGGCGAGTATTCTGACCTACGGCACACATCTCTGCGATGCGGCTGTCTTTTATCCCGTTTCGTCCTTTGATTACGCAGAAAACTGTGAAAAATGTAAAAACTCAACCTTTGATACGGCAGAGAAACTCTTTAATCACGGGATTGACTTTGATTTTATTGACTTCCAATCCATTGATAATGCCGTCTGCGAAAACGGCACATTGAATATTGCAGATGAAAAATATAAGATACTTATTTTCTGTGATGTTGACTGCATCAGATATTCAAACATAAGGAAAATAAAAGAATTTCTCTCCTGCGACGGCAAGGTGGCTTTTGTGGGCTGTACCCCCTTTGCATCTGATCTTAACGGTGCAAATGATAAGCTTCTCAATGCCGATATTGAAAAAATTACATCCCATAAAAACTGCATCCTTGTAAAGGATTTTTACGGGCTGTATGAATTTATAAACAGCAAAATTCAGAGAAGCTTTATTCCGGAAAAAGCAGACTGCAAAGGTAAGGTTTATGTCACCCGCCGTCATTTCGGGGATAATGATTTATTCTTTGTACGCTATGCCGAGAAAGACAGCTTCTGCCGTTTTGAAGCAACGGGAAATGTTTATATGTTGGAGTCTGACAACGGTAAAATATATAAGCTTGACGGCACAAAATATCTTGACGGCTATACTTATATTAAAATGCCGAATGATGCAAATGCGGACACCCTGATTTTATTTACTGATGATACCATACCGTATGACGCTGCTCTTGATACATCAGACAGCAATATTGCAAAAACACGAAAAAAAATTGAGCTTGACGGGAAATGGCAATTCTCTTTAGTTCCCACACTCGATAATACCTACGGTGATTTCTATTTACCCGCAGGCGGGGTTATAGGTGCACAGGCAAGATTTTTTGATTGTACTGCAGCGGAAAACAGCGATTGTGTTCCCGAAAAATTCACTTTTTCCTCTCTGCCCTACTGCCACGCTCAGAGCATTAAAATAATCCGTTCAAAGGATAAAACTCAGGAAATCTGTAAATTCATAGCAAAGACAAATAAAACAGACGGTATCTGTATCGATAATGAGCTTTTCAGTAGTGAAATTTTATCTCTGCACGACCGATACGGCTTTATATATCTCGGCAAGGATGATGAAACCTTCCTTTGCGAGCAGGGCTTTCACGGCTTAAAGGGAAAAGTATTTGACGATAATTTCTATTTTGACGAAAACAGCATTTTTGTAAGCGATATTTCAAGTGACACCGATTGCGAAGCCTTTATGATAACAGACGGGGAAAAAGCAGATTTTCTTTACATCAACGGTGAAAAGACAGATATAAACACCGAAAAGGTTAAACTGCACAAGGGCAAAAATACTGTTGTTGCAGGCTTTGTTTATGACGAAAGCCGTTTTGAGTGTATGAGAAACCGCGGCAAGGTAAAAAGAGCAACTCTGTTATTCAGTAAAAACAAAGAGTGCAAAAAAACAGATATTCCCCTTTCAACTTGTAATTTTGCAAACAGCGGATTTTTCCGCTTTGTGCCGCACGGTGAAAATGAAGATATTTACTGCTTCAGATTTACAAGTGTTCCCGGTTTTGAGGGCTTTAGCATATCGCTTTTCGGCACACTCACAAAGGCTTTATCAGACAACGAGGAAATGCTGATAACTGAAATCGGCAAAGGAAGCTTCGGCACAAGAAAATTTGAAGCTAAGCTGAAAAAATCCTCTGAAAATGCCACACAGGTTGTTTTATTTGTAAAGGCAGACAGCGGTTATTCATATACCTCAATAATCCCCGAGCCTGTTGACCTGAAAACAGGTGATAATGCTGTTATCCGTCTCGGAGACACAAGCAAAATGGGTGCACTTGAATGCTATTCGGGTAAGCTTGTTTATGAAAAAAGCGTTTTTGTTGAAAGTACAGACAGGAACAGAAAATATATCCTGTCTCTCGGGGAACTGGGCGCTACCGCAAAAATTGAAATCAATTCGGAGGTTGCGGCAGTTCTGACCTTTGCACCGTTTGAGGCTGATATAAGCAGATATTTAATAAACGGTGAAAATAAGCTTAAAATCACAGTTTCCAACACCCTTTGCAACCATTACTCAACTATCCCCTCAAGATACTCAAACTTCCCTGCCGATGCAAAATCGGGGCTTATAGGCCCTGTTACAATCAACATAATTTAATCAAAAAAACTCTTACGGAAGCTTTTTACTTTCCGTAAGAGTTTTTTTGAAAAAGTTTTCTGTTAAAAGCTGACTGCCTGTCTGCCCTTCATCTGAAGCTGTAATTTATCGGCAATAAGAGCTATAAACTCGGAATTGGTGGGCTTGCCGCGGGAATTCTGGATTGTGTAGCCGAAATAGGAGCTTAATACATCAATATCTCCTCTGTCCCAGGCAACCTCAATTGCGTGACGGATCGCTCTTTCAACTCTCGACGAGGTTGTGCTGAAATTCTTTGCAACGGTGGGATAAAGCACCTTTGTGACGGAATTCATCATATCGGGACTGTTGACCGCAAGAATTATCGCATCACGCAGATACTGATATCCCTTGATATGTGCAGGAACTCCGAGCTCGTGCATAATATCCGATACAATAACCTTTAAATCGGGCTGATTGGCATTTCTCAGTTTAACAACATTTCCCGAATTCTTGTCACTCCAGCCGTTGAGCTGTGCTATGCGTTCTGTGAGGATAGAAATATCAACAGGCTTTATAAAATAATAGTCCGCCCCCGCTGCTAACATTTTCTGTTCAAACATATCATTATCCGCATTTGAAAGCACCACTATATAGGGCTTTACTGACAGCTTTACGGTGGGAAGCAATTTCAATACCGCAAGCGCATCAAACCTTGCCATAAATGCTTCCATGATAATTATATCGGGCTGATATTTTCCCAGCACCGAAATTATCTGCTCCCCGTCCTTCGGAACACTCATACATTCAAAGCCGTATGTTCTGAATGATGCCATCAGATTTTTCAAAAAATCTCCGTTCTCTTCCGCAATTAAAACTTTTTTCTGCTGACTCATAACAAAATCCTCTCAATTTTTCATTTTTTTACAATGTTATCACCAAGTGATTTACATTTCTACCATATATTAACATATGATATTTGCTTTTGCAAGTGTTTTTAATAATATTTTTTAATTTTTAAGCATTTTTATTATTATTTGACAGCATTTTGAGTATTTTTACAGCAAAAACAATTCGAATACATAGATCTCTATTCAATAAAATGCCGATAATCAAAAAAGCCAACGCAGAATTTTGCGTTGGCTTTTTGTGGAAATATATTTATTTTTAATAAATCAATAATTCTCGCTTCTTACTTCAAAGTAGCTCTGAGGATGATTGCAGACAGGGCAAACCTGAGGAGCCTTTTTGCCTATAACAAGGTGACCGCAGTTACGGCACTGCCACATAACCTCTTCTGACTTTTCAAAAACCTTCTGCATTTCAACATTGGAAAGAAGCTTGAGGTATCTTTCCTCGTGGCTCTTTTCAATAGCTGCAACTGCTCTGAACTTTGCTGCCAATTCTGTGAAGCCTTCCTCTTCTGCTTCTTTTGCAAAGGTAGCATACATATCTGTCCATTCGTAGTTTTCGCCCTCTGCTGCTGCTTTTAAGTTAGCGGCTGTGTTACCGAGAGCACCGAGCTCCTTGAACCACATTTTTGCATGCTCTTTTTCGTTATCTGCTGTTTCCTGGAAAAGTGCTGCAATCTGCTCATAGCCTTCTTTTTTTGCAACGGAAGCAAAATAAGTGTACTTATTTCTTGCTTCGCTTTCGCCTGAAAATGCTGCTCTGAGATTCTGTTCTGTTTTTGTGCCTTTAAGTTCCATTGTTAAATCCTCCGTTTTTATACTATATTATAGTATTGTTTTTTTATCTTTATGCAATGCTTTCCTTGCATTTTTCACATTTACAATGTATCACAAGCTCATAATCATCAACATCAAGATGAAGTTCTTTCTGAAGCTTATGCTTGAAGTCCTTTATCCATACATCAACAACCTCTCCGCATTGAGTACAGATTATATGTTCATGAGGAATCGGATTTCTGTCAAATCTGTCCGGCTGCCCTGACTGGCAGATTCTGCGGATTTGGTTTTCCTGAGCAAGTGCGTTGAGGTTATTATAAATTGTTGCACGAACAATTCCCGGATAGACAGCCTTTGTCTTTGTGAAAATTTCTTCTGCAGTGAAATGACCGTCATTTTCAGCCATCACCTTTAGTATTGCGGCTCGTTGTTTTGTCATTAAGTCACCTCATTTTCGAATTGTTCTAAATTTATTATAATCATTCTAAATAATTTGTCAATAGTTTTTTAGAATTATTTTAATTTTATTTTAGCGTATCAAAATAATCCAGCAATCTGAACTTTTGCTGAAAACAGTTTTCAAGATACTTCTGTGTAATAATATTAAGCTTTTCCAGCAGCTCCTCGGGAAGTGAAAAACTGAAAATCTTTTCAAATGAAGAAAAAACTATATGACGCATAGCAGTTATTACAGGCAACGGAAGTAACGGAGCTTCGGTGTTTTTTCCGCAGGATGAACACAACAGCAAGCCGTTTTCACAGTTAAAAAACATCTCTTCAGATTCAAACTCACCGCAATTATCGCACGCAACTAAAGACGGCATATACCCTGCCAGAGATGCAATTCTCAATTCAAAAACTGACTTTATAAGCAATACGGGCTTTTTTTCCTTACAAAGAAAATAAAGGCAGTTAAGCAGCAGACGCATATATTCATCACTTACAACATTCTCGGGAAGAGTTTTCAGAAGCACCTCACAAAAATACTGTGCAAGGGTTAAATTTTCGATAGATGTTCTCAATTCAAAAAATATTTCCTTTATTTCCGCCTCATTTATATGAAAAACATCGTTTTTTTCATACACGGCAAATGAGCAGAAAGCAAAAAGGGACGCGCCTGAGTGAAGGCGGCTTTTTGTGCCCCTTGCTCCTTTGGCAAACGCCCTTATAATTCCTCTGTTACGGGTTAAAATCCAGAGTATTTTATCTGATTCACCCGTAACGGAGGTTTTTATTACGATTCCGTCAACATTGAATTTTTCCATCAGTCAAGTCCGAAATTATGAATAAGTCCTTCTCTGTTTCTCCAGTCTTCCTTGACCTTTACCCAGCATTTAAGATTTACCTTGCAGTCAAAGAAGCGTTCCATCTCTATTCTTGCACCCGTTGAAATCTTTTTGAGCATCTCGCCGCCCTTACCGATAATAATTCCCTTGTGGCTTTCCTTTTCACAGTAAACGGTAGCGTCGATGTCGAGTATATCCCCTGTTTCTCTCTCACGGAAAAACTCAATGGCAACTGCCGTTCCGTGAGGGATTTCCTTGTCGAGGTATCTTAAAATCTTTTCTCTTATATATTCAGCCGCAATAACCTTTTCGGGTTGGTCTGTCAGGGTGTCATCGGGGAAAAGATGCTGTGAGGGGAAGCTTAATTTTTCAAGCTCGCCTAAAAGGTCAGCCAAACCGTTTCCGTCTATGGCACTTACGGGCACTATTGCTTCAAAATCATAGAGCTTTGAAAATTCAAGAATTCTCGCAAGAATATCCTCCTTGTTCTGCACGGTATCAATCTTGTTTATGGCAAGAACAACGGGAAGATTGTCTTTTTTGAATTTTTTGATAAGCGTAAGCTCAGCCTCTTTTATTTCGCCCTTTGGTTCAACAACAAAAAGACAGGCATCAACATCTCTTATACCCTCGCCTACTGCCTTTATCATTTTTTCACCGAGTTTGTTTTTCGGCTTATGATAACCGGGAGTATCTGTGAAAACAAGCTGAATTTCGTTTCTTGTAAGCACACCCATAATTCTTGTTCTTGTGGTCTGAGGCTTATTTGAAACAATTGCAATTTTTTCACCGAGCAGATGATTAAGTATTGAAGATTTGCCGACATTGGGACAGCCTACTATTGCTATAAAAGCGGTTTTCTGTTCACTCATAATTATTCCTCGTCAAGATAATAACTGCCGTTTCTTTTAAGCCCTAACTGTGTGAGAACCGTTTCTTCCTTTTCTCTCATTCTGACAGCCTCAAGACCGCCGTTTACATGGTCATAACCTAAAAGATGAAGCATTGAATGTACTGTAAGAAAAGCAATTTCTCTGTCAAGTGAATGATTATATTCCTGAGACTGCTCCATTGCTTTCTGAACCGAAATTACTATGTCACCCAACAAGCACGCATTGGTTTCGGGATTTACATCATATTCTCCGTTTTCTCCCAAGGGGAAAGACAGAACATCGGTTTCTTTATCTATATTTCTGTACTGAGCATTAAGCTCCTTTATCTGCTCATTATCAACAAAACGGACGCTTATTTCAGCAGGACTGCTGAAGCTTTCCAGAAGCAAAACTGCATGGCAGCAGCGTCTTATAAGAAGACGGACACCTGACGGTACTTTTACCGTGTTCTGGTCGTTTGAAATAATAACTTTAACTTTCTCAGCCATAAATATTCTCCCTCTTTCTATATCCTTTTCACTTTACTTTTTTTCGTTTCTCTCATAGGCCTTGATGATATCCTGAACAAGACGGTGGCGGACCACATCCTTTTCCGAAAAACGCACCGTTTCAATATCCTCAACGCCCTTTAATATTTTTACAGCTTCCTTGAGTCCCGATTTTTTGCCGTCAGGTAAGTCTATCTGTGTAACATCGCCCGTTACAACTATTTTAGAATTGAAACCGAGACGGGTTAAAAACATTTTCATCTGTTCGGGGGTAGTGTTCTGCGCTTCATCAAGAATTATAAAGCTGTCATCAAGCGTTCTTCCTCGCATATATGCTAAAGGTGCTACCTCAATACTTCCCTTTTCCTGATATTTCTGGAAATTATCAGCCCCCAGCATATCAAAAAGAGCATCATATAAAGGTCTTAAATACGGATCAACCTTCTGCTGCAGATCTCCCGGCAAAAAGCCTAATTTCTCACCTGCTTCAACAGCGGGACGGGTAAGAATTATTCTGTTTACCTCTTTTGCCCTGAATGCCTTGACTGCCATTGCCACGGCAAGATAGGTTTTACCCGTACCGGCAGGACCTACACCGAAAACAATCGTGTTATTGCTTATCTTGTCTATATATTTTTTCTGTCCGAGTGTTTTAGGCTTTATGGGCTTGCCGCTCGTTGTTATACATATACAATCGGAAGCAATAGATGAGAGCTTATCGCAGTTACCGTCATTGACAAGAGAAATGCAATATCTCACATTCTGCTCATTTAGTGCCTCACCCTTGTTGAGAAGCATTATAAGTCCTTCAATTGCCTTGACAGCCTTAGAAACCTGCTCCTCGTCACCGCAGACCTTCAATGCACCGCCGCGGTTTAATATATCAACAGAAAACTCTTTTTCTATAAGCCGTATATTTTCATCAAAGCTTCCGAACAGGCTTACTGCCTGATCGGTTGAATCAACATTTATTATCTGTTCGTACATATATATCCAATTCCTTAAACCAATGAATCTATAATTGACAAATAAAGCTTTTCGGGATTATTCAGAAAGCTCTCCTCTATTGTCTGAGCCTGCAGACTGTCCGATGCATACAAAACTGTCTGCATCATTATAGTATCTGCATCTTTTATACTCAAAATTACATTATATCCCTTGGAAAGCTTCTGTACCTCAGTTTCAACGCTTCCCTTCATTTTCTCTCTTGCAACAACACCCACGGCGGCTTTTACCGCAGCATCTCTCACAAGAAGAGGCAATTCCGTGTCAAGCTTTTCGGCAACCGAAAGTCCGTCAGCAGAAAGAGAAAAATAATCTTCACCGCCTCTGTTTTCACACACCGCAAGTCCCGCATCGCAGATAGCAGAAAGAGCATTGCTTATCTCAAAAAAATTAACAAGCTGTGCGGTCTGCAGAATTTCCGTCAGAGCACTTCTCGAAAGCGGCATTCCCAGACTTTTGAGAATATAACAAAGTAATATTTTTATGTCGTTCTGATTACGCAATCCGCCCAAAGTTGTTCCCTGGGTGAAAGCATCATTATATTCACTCATATTTTCTCCGTTTTTTTGTAAAAGATTTGTCAGTTGATTCGCAGATAATCATACGGCATAACCGAAATCTCACCTATTGTTACCGAGTAATTATTATAGTTGACATAAACCACCGCACCGTTATCGTAAGAGGTGCAGAATAATCCGTCTTCAACAGAATAGTGTGCCGTAATTCTTGCACTTGTAAGGTCTGTAAGGTCTTTGTTTGCACGCAGAACAAAATCAACAATTTCATTTACGGAATTTGCATAATAAAGCTGTGATGATGAATCATACACAAGCATAAAATGCGGAACACCGCCGTATTCTATACATTTGAGCATCTCAAGCTTAGGCACAGAGCATATATTTGCCGCCTTGCCCGAATATTCAACCGTTGAATGTAAAATAGCCATAACAAACGGAACTGCATTGTAAGCCTCAGTAGGTGCATACTGCGTATAGAAAGGCACATCAACAAGCATAGATGCACTTTTCAGAGCATAAAAATTCGCGCCCGAAAGCATCAATCTGTTCTGCGTTGCCAATGCCGAAATATTCTCAGACAAAAGCTTCATCACATCGGTACTGTCAAACGATGCATCTCCGTAAAGCAGATTTGCGGCATCATTTATACAAAAACCTGCAAAGTCAAGATTTTTAGTGCTGTTCATCAAATCAATTATATTTTGCTCTACATAATCTGCAGCCAAAACATTTAAGGTATACACACTTTTACCGCTTTGCTGAGCCAAAGGATTAGAAACGCTGTATTTTATCTTATTTCCGTCAAGTCCTTTTGCTTTTTCAGAAGAAGATAAATCAGAGGCGGTTAAAATGTTTACACCTGCAAAAACATTAAAGCGTTGCTTTTTTGCATATTCACACAGCTGCTCAAAGCCGCTGTTTCCGCCGAGTGTTTTCAGAATCTTAGCCGAAGAAGCCTTCTGCTGATTAAGACCGCCCGAAAACATTGCGTTGAATATGAGATTTACATTATTTATACCCTTTGCCTTCAACACGGACAATATATCCTGTGCACCCTCAAAATCGGTCATTTTTTTCGAAGAAGAGCCGTCAACAGAGCCGATAAGGGAAATATTAAGCCCAAGCTCATTTGACGATACAGACTTTGAGGAAAGAGTTCCGTTGCGGATAAGTGCCTCACGGCAGGAAGCCGCCATACTTATATAGTTTGCCTCGCTACCCGACATAAATCTGTAGCGTACGGAAATTTCACCGTCAAACTTATCGGAATAATACAATCTTGATGATGTTTCAAAACTCGGATTTATTGCAAAATCAGCGTATACATTATTTACCTTATCGGCATTTGCCGTATCTCTGTTTGCTTTTATTGTAGCTATAGCTTCGCCGTTCTCAACAACTGCAACAAATGCGGCATCAGCCTTTTTTATTCCGTAAGCACCTATAACAGCTTCCCTTTGGGCAGTATTATTTTCATTGCCGTAAACCTCAAATTCAAGGCTTTCGGTAGTCTCATCCTGCATAGCGGTATACATAACAGCACCGCAGCCGTCAGGTACTAAAATAAAATCTTCCGTAAGGTCATCGGAAACAGCCGGTACATCTTCGGTTTTTCCGTCTTCAATCGTTGTTTCTTCAAAAGCTGTTTCTTCTTCTGTTTTTTCCATAGCCAAGGCTTCAGCCGAATAAGAAATTGCACCGAAATACGGCAGAACACTTAAGGACTCAAGCACAAAGCCGTCTGAAATAAACATTTCTTCACAGTCTATGCTTACTGTGAGATTACCGTCTTCAAGCGTGTACAAAACAGGCACAATAGCGTAAACCTCGCCCTTGTCAAGCACGGAAACAGCCTTATTGACTGTCTGCTCGCTGTCGGACATATAATAGGTAACTTTTATAGTATTGGAAGTAAACTCTGTGCTGTAGGAGGAATATGCAACTGAATTATCCTGAGAGTTAAGATAATATATTTCGTCGGAGTTGCTCAGCTTCAGATTTACTATTGCAGAACTGTCGTTTGAATATGCGGGAAGTGCATACCACATAAACTGTGCAGAAGTATCGTATACCGCAACAGAGGTTGTTCTTGTGTCAAAATAAAGCTCAACAAGTCCGGAAGCTGCAACAAAGGTATAATCCTTTAACGCTGACGAATGAAGCGATATTGATGAAACTCCCGTTTTTATTTCACGGTTTGATGAAAAAAACGAAGAGACCGAGCTGTCTGTTGAACAGGAAGTAACACTGAGTGCAAGAACAATTATAAGCGCAAGAGTACGCAAAAATCTTTTATGCAGCATTCAATCCACTTCCTTTCCTAATCTGAATAATAATAACATAAAAATAAAAAAATATCAAGCATCAGAAATGCATAAAAAAAGGAAACCTTTGCAAAATAAGGTTTCCTTTTTATAAAATTATCTGTCTTCTCTGAAATATGAAATACCCAGTGATGCGGGAGGCTGATGCTCTCTCTTCTTACGCATACTTGTTATGATAAGCACAACAATGGTAACAACATAAGGAAGCATCTTGAAAAGCTCCTGTGTTTCTGTTCCAAGCCCCTGAATATAGTTATTTGCATTACACAATGCACCGAATACGAATGAACCGAATATTGCAAATGAGGGCTTCCAGAGTGCGAAAATAACAAGTGCAATTGCCATCCAGCCTCTGTCGCCGAAGGCGTTGTTTGACCATACACCGTTGGCATACGACATTACATACTGCAAGCCGCCGAGACCTGCTATTGCGCTGCCCGCACAGGTTGCAAGATACTTATACTTTGTTACATTGATACCTGCAGCATCTGCTGTTGCGGGATTTTCACCAACGGAACGAAGATTGAGTCCTACTCTGGTTTTATTGAGCACAAAGCTTGCGAGAACAGCTATTATAATTGCAAGATAAGTGAGGAAATCGTGTGAAAACAATATTTCTCCTACTGCACCGAGAGAATCGGCAAAGGGCAGCTTGACAGAAAAGAATGCACTTGTTTTTGTAAGAGCAATTGAAGGCAAATCGCTGCTTGTAAGCTTTACAAGCGAGCCGCCGAAGAAGTTACCGAGACCTATACCGAAGGTTGTGATAGCAAGGCCCGTAACATTCTGATTTGCTCTGAGTGTTACTGTCAAAAAGCTGTAAATCAATCCCATAAGAATTGAACCGACAACCGCGCAGATAAAGGGAATAAGAACAGCTAAAACACCGTTCATTGCTCCTGCTGCTGCACCCTCATAGAGGAATGCACCTATAACACCGCTTATCGCACCAACATACATAATACCCGGAATACCAAGATTAAGATGTCCTGATTTTTCGGTTATAATTTCACCTGTTGAACCGTAAAGAAGCGGCACACCAAGAAGAATTGCTCTACAAATAAACTGAGTTATCATGCTTTGACCTCCTTCTTGCCGTGGCGGAATTTGATTGAATATCTGATAAGGAATTCACAGCCTACAACACAAAGAATTACGATACCGACAACGATATCCGCAAAAGCAGAATTAAGCATACAGGTATCAGCAACCTTACCTGCACCCAGACGCAGGAAGCATATAAGACCTGTCATAAACACCATTATAAAGGGATTGAACTGACCGAGCCACGATACCATAATTGCAGTAAAGCCCTGTCCGCCGACGGTGTTTGTGTTAATTGAATGGTCTGTTCCCGCAACGAGAAGCATACCTGCAACACCGCAGAGTGCACCTGAAATTGCCATTGTGCGGATTATGACCTTTTTGACATTGATACCTATGTATCTTGCGGTGTTCTGACTTTCACCGACAACGGAAATCTCATAGCCGTGCTTGCTGTATTTAAGATAAACATAAACAAAAACCGTAAGCAGGGCAACAACAAGAATGTTTACAAGATATCTGTTTCCTCCGATTGTGGGAAGATTACCCTCTGCAACGGGCTGAATTATATTCGATCCGCCGCCCTTGAGATAAACATAATATGCAATAATCTGTGTTGCAATATAGTTCATCATAAGAGTAAACAGAGTTTCATTTGTATTGAAAAGTGCCTTGAATACGGCAGGAATAAGTCCCCACAAAGCACCTGCGAGCATACTTGTTACAGCAATAACCGCTAAAAGCACGGGGTATGAGAGTGTTTTTCCGAGCTCTATCATACATATCATTGATGCAAAGCCGCCGATAAGCGCCTGACCTTCAGCACCGCAGTTCCAGAATTTCATCTTGAACGCGGGAGTGAGTGCCAACGCAAGACAAAGAAGAATTGCAATTTCCTGCAGATATTTCCAGAGCATTACGGTCGAGCCTGTTTCAATTCTTCCGAAAACACCTCTGTACATAATTTCAAAGGTTTCAAGAAGACTTTTTTCCGTGAGCATCTTTGAAAGAAGCCCCATAAGGAAAACAGAAATTACTATTGTGGCAATTCTGACAAGCCATGCCTGCCACCAAACCATATCATCACGCTTTACTATATGAAAAAGCGGTTCACGATGGTGTTTTACTTTAGCCATTTGCTGTCTCCTTTCCGTCTTCCTTTGATTTTGTCATCAGAAGACCGATTTCTTCTTTTGTAGTAGTTCTTGCATCAACAACACCTGTTATTCTGCCTGAACCGATAACCATAATTCTGTCGCAAAGCTCAACAAGCACATCGAGGTCTTCACCGACAAAAATTATCGCAACACCCTTTTCCTTCTGTTCATTAAGAAGATTATAAATTGTATATGAAGAGTTAATATCAAGTCCTCTTACGGGATATGCAACCATCAGCACTGTGGGAGAAGCTGCAATTTCTCTGCCGACAAGCACCTTCTGAACATTACCGCCCGAAAGACGGCGTACCGGTGTGTTTGCACCGGGAGTTACAACCTCAAGGTCTTTGATTATCTTCATTGCAAGATCCTTGGGAGCTTTTCTCTGAAGGAAGATTGATTTACCCTTTGTGTAGCTTCTGAGCAACATATTATCAACAATATCCATATTGCCTACAAGTCCCATACCCAATCTGTCTTCAGGTACGAATGAAAGGCGGACACCCATATCTCTTATCTGTACGGGAGTTTTATCGCGGAGATTTTCAAGCTTTCCGTCATTAGGGTTTATATATGTTATTTCACCGTTTGAAAGATGCTGAAGACCTGCAATGGCTTCAAGAAGCTCTCTCTGACCTGAGCCTGCAATGCCTGCGATACCGAGAATTTCACCGCTTTTGGCTGTGAACGAAACATCATCAAGAACGGTTGCACCCTGTCTGTCAACACAGGTAAGTCCGTTTACCTGAAGACGGTCAACGCTGTTCTTGGGCTCGCTTCTGTGAATATTGAGTTCAACCTTCTTGCCTACCATCATTTCGGTAAGCTCGGATTCATTTGTTTCGGCTGTGTTTACGGTGCCGACATATTCGCCCTTTCTGAGAACCGCAACTCTGTCTGAGAGAGACAGCACCTCATGAAGCTTATGGGTAATAATAATGATGCATTTTCCGTCATCACGCATATTACGCAGAATATTGAAAAGCTTTTCTGTTTCCTGAGGAGTTAAAACAGCAGTAGGCTCATCAAGAATAAGAATATCCGCTCCTCTGTAAAGCACCTTGATGATTTCAACTGTCTGCTTTTCGGAAACAGACATCGAATAAATCTTCTTTTCGGGCTGAATGTCAAAGCCGTACTGTTCGCTGATAGCAGTAATATCCTTGATTGAATTTTTAAGGTTATACTTGCCGTCTTCAATTCCCAGAACAATATTTTCAGCAGCACTAAAAACATCCACCAGCTTAAAATGCTGATGAATCATACCGATTCTGTAAGAAAATGCATCCTTGGGAGACAAAATAACAGCTTCCTCACCGTCAACAAAAATCTGACCTTCATCGGGGAAATAAATACCCGAAATCATATTCATAAGTGTGGTTTTTCCGCTGCCGTTTTCGCCAAGAATGGAAAGAATCTCACCGCGGTATGCGGTAAGATTTACATTTTTATTGGCAATAACCCTTGCGCCGAATCTTTTTGTTATGTTTTTAAGTTCAATAGCAGGCTTCTTTTCCACCGTTGAACCCCCGTTTCTGTAAATTCTCAAGAAAAAGCTGCACAAAAATACAGCGTTTTCTTCAAAATCAGTCTAAGACGGATATTCTCCGCCTTAGACTGCAGTCAAATATTAGCCGAAGTTTGTATCAAGAAGAGTGATACCGTCGATCTGAATATCGAAGTAGGGAGCTGAACGGTATTCTGATTCATGGAAGTAACCGTCTGCAATAGCTTCTGTATCGGGTGTAAACTTATCGTCTGTGTCAACATCAGCCGGATAGGAAGTGAGAGTTTCGCCGCCCTTTGTGAATGTTGCTGTGTCAAATACCTTGATTGAACCGTCAAGAAGCTTAGCCTTAACTTCTTCAATCTTAGCAGCTGTGCCTTCTGCAGCAGCAGCTTCGTTGACCTCAGTAAGAACTACTGAACCTGTTTCGATAGTACCTGTCCAGTCTGTGTCAATAGCCTTACCTGTCTGTACACATTCAATCATATATTCAAAGTAGGGAGCCCAGTTGATTCTGGAGGAAACGATGAATGTGTTGGGGCAAGCAGCAATTGTTGAGCCGTTGTAGGAAACATTGGGAACACCTGCTGTTTCACAAGCTGTGGGAGCACCCATTGAGTCAGCGTGCTGGCTGATAAGTACGCAACCGCCGTTGATAAGAGCCTGAGCAGCTTCCTTTTCAAGCTGTTCGTCATACCATGAGCCGGTGAACTTAACATCCATTGTAACTGTGGGGCATACGCTCTTTGCGCCAAGATAGAAGGATGTGTAACCGGAGATAACTTCAGCAAATGTGAAAGCACCAACATAACCCATCTTAGCTTCTTCAGCTGTAATTGAGCCTGCTTCAATCATTTCATTGAGCTTCATACCTGCAGCAACACCTGCAAGATATCTGCCTTCATAGATGGAAGCGAAAGCGTTGTGGAAGTTCTTGAGCTCAGATGTGTGAGCCTGTGTACCTGTTGCATGACAGAATTCAACATCAGGATACTGTTCAGCAGCCTGCATAAGGAATGCTTCGTGACCGAAGGAGTCTGCAAAGATTACATTACAGCCGTCAACCTCGATAAGCTCAACTGCTGCATCGTAGCAAGCATTTGATTCGGGGATCTGAGTCTTCTGAGCATATTCAACGCCCATTGTTTCGCATGCAGCCTTTGCTGCATCCATAAAGTTCTTGTCATAAGTTGACTGTTCGTCGTGAAGGAAGATGAAGCCTACCTTAACTTCAACTACTTCACCTGCTGTGGTCTCTTCGTTATCTGCTGCTGTGGTTGTTTCATTTGTTGTGTTGCCTGTGCAAGCAGCAAATGCTACTACCATTGAAAGAGCAAGAACGAGAGCAAGTACTTTAAATACTTTTTTCATTGTGGTTTCCTCCAAATTTTTTGTTTTTATATTCCTTATCAATCATTGCTTCTGAAGCTGATGGAATCATCAGTCATAGAATCAACAATTGCCAAAGACTCTAATCTGACACCCTTTTCTCTTATAAGAGCACCGCCTTGCTGGAAGCCTTTTTCAATAACAATTCCAACGCCTGCAACCTTTGCTTTTGCGTCTTCAATTATTTTCATAAGCCCCAAAGCTGCCTGGCCGTTTGCAAGAAAATCATCAAGAATAAGAACAGTATCGTTCTCATTAAGATATTTCTTTGAAACAGTTACATCATATGAAGTGCCTTTTGTAAAAGAAAAAACCTCTGCAGTAAAGCAATCAGTACCTATGTTCTTGTGCTGACCTTTTTTTGCAAATACAACGGGAACATTGAAGTGCTGTGCGGCAGCACAGGCAATAGCAATACCTGATGCCTCTACCGTGAGGATTTTTGTGATATTTTCAGATGAAAAAATATTATAGAATTCTTCACCTATTTTATTGAGAAATGCTACATCTATCTGGTGATTAAGAAAATTATCAACCTTGAGAATATTACCGGGAAGAACGGTTCCGTCTGTTAAAATTTTTTCTTCAAGAAGCTTCATTCCGCACACCTCTTTCGCAGTCATTTTCAAACAACACATACAGTATAAACTAACATTAAGGTAAAATCAAGAAAATTTTAATTACTTTTACAGTTTATTTTAAGTTTCTGCATTTTTTACAAACAAAAAGGAGGATTTATTTATTTGTTTTGATAAGTTTATCAAATATACTCAAAAAAAAATCACAAACTTACCGCACATATACAAAAAAACCAAATATTAGATTATTGACAATCCCTGTCCGATGATTTAAACTGTAATTGTAATATTTTTGTAACCTTTGTAAAAAATCAACATAAAGAAAGGATATCTGAAAAATGAAAAAGTACACCAAAATCATCAGTATTGTTCTGTCTGTTTTAATGGTATTTTCAATCATACCGTTCAACACAACAGCAGCAGCCATTGATGAAACAAAAATAACAAGCATCGATTCCTTTATCGAAACAGATAACATAATCGCTCTTGTTGAATACCTGATAAAAAATCTCAATGCACAAAAAGAAAACACAACAGGAACCTTATTGAAGCTTCTCTTCCTCTCCCTCGGCAATTCCGAGCTTACAGACAAAGCAGAGGATGCATTTGACGACATAAAAGATAATGACGACAACATCACCTCCGACATAGAAGAGGATGTTGATATGTCCTTAAAAGCTGTAAGAGCGCTGCAGAAGACCATAGGCAAGCAGAAGGTTGTTTATAACACCGCGGCACAGAACTCAACAATTCTTGTAAACTGGCTCAATGCAATTCTCCCCGATCTTGTAACAGAATTCACCGAGCAGGACTGGTGGAGCACCGTTACAAGCATGGCAAAATTAATGGGGCTTACAATTGATATTGATGATGTTGACGGAATTATGAAAACCCTCGAAACCGTCAACAGCCTTGTCCACAGCAATGTTCTCGGAATTGATGCTGATACATACGGAGATCTTGAGGATTTCAACTTCTCTGCAATCAAGGGAATAAGAACAGGAACAGATGAAGACAATCTCAGGCTTGTTTATTCTCTTTTCCAATTGCTTGCAGACAACACCGCCATTATCGGCAAGGCACTTAAAGGACAGCTCGACCTCGGTATTCTTAATGACATCGCAGGTACCGCAGACCTTAACAAATCAATCAAAGACACTATCAGCAAACAAGCTCTCCTTGATATGATTTATGACCTTATAGGTCTTGACACCGAAAGAAAGAACTCCCCTTATGCCGCATTTACTGCCGATCAGCTTCTTGCCGTTGCTTTCTTAAAGCTTGTTACAGCTTCCGATGAGGTTGTTTCATCCGAAGAAGCTACCGCACTCACAAAGCTTTCCGTTTATGAAATTCTCGGTGAATACGGGGATATGATATATGCCAATCTTTTAGTTGAGCCTCTCAATACAGATGTAAGAGAGCTTCTCAACTCTCTTGTTGAGGATGTTCCCGAAATTGCCGATTATATCAATGTAAATTATGTTTTCGAGCAGGATACCTTCAGCGAATTCTTTGAAGGCAAAGACACAGACTTAGTTGCTCAGTTCAACAATATGGTCTGCAAGCTCTTCAAGGTTATACTCACAAAGGAAACCTATAAAGCCCTTAACCTTAAAACAGGCTCAAACAAAAACATAAACAAAAACCTGGAAAAGGTATGCAAATTCATTCTCCCCATTCTTGCCGAAAACAGCGAAAATCTCGGCTTTGACCTTTCCGCATTCACAGCACAGGCTGTAAAAGATATGTCGCTTGAGGAAATGGCTGTGGCAGTTCTCAAGGTATTCTTCCCCGATTGGTTTGAGCAATCAAGCAAAGCTGCTCTCAACAGTGCAGATACACTCGAAGAGCTCGGTGTGCTTGCCGCGTACTATGCTATGGATAATTGGGACAGCGTTGATGCTTCCGTTTACAAGAAAAGCATTTTTGCAAAGAACGGTGCAATGCTCAGCAAAACCGACAGCGAATGGCTCGAAATACTTCTCACAATCGGTGCAGATGCCGCCGTTTGCGCACTCAATGAAGCTTCTGATTTTACGGGCTTCAGTCTTTCTCCCGAAAAGGTAAAAGAATACAAAAACGCAGGCTGGGGATGGATTGAATTCCTTGATGAAATAGTTGACTGGGCTATTGATTTCATTGACGGCTTCCCTGTTGTTATAAACAACGCGGAAATTACCCACGAAAGAGGAGTTTATGACGGCTACGGTCCCTTCTACAAGCTCAATGTTCTCACTAATGAGTTTATTGATTTCTCTTTCCTTAACGGTGTGAGCAACGAAACCTTCAAGCTTGATACAGAAAAGGCTTTGATTGATGTATGCATTAAAAATCTGCTCAATCTTGATGTTCAGGCTGTGACAGAGCTTGTTGCAACAAACAGCGATAAAGATAACATTCTCTCAAAAGCACTTATTCCCGCCGTTATTTCTGCAGCAAACCGCATTTTAACATCGCTTTTTGAACACTCATGTGATGAAACTGCAACAACAACCATTACCGTTGACAAACAGAAAACCGATGTTGACTACTGTGTGAAGAACGGACATTATATTCCCGAAATCAAATATAACCTCGGAGATGTTGATAATGACGGAGCGATAAAATCACAGGATGCAAGACTCGCACTCAGAGCCGCAGTAAAGCTTGAATCCTTTGAAGAAGGCTCCTCCGAGTTCCTTGCCGCCGATGCCACAAAGGACGGACAAATCAAAGCAGACGATGCCCGTTTAATTCTCCGTGTTGCGGTTAAGCTTGAAGCATTTGAATAATCAAACAACAAAATCAAAAAATGGCTGCAGACCTTTGAAGTCTGTAGCCATTTTTCATTTTACTTATACACTTATATTAATATGCGTTGCCCCATACGACCATATGCTGAGCCTTCTTGCCGCAGCAAACGCAAACATCGGAAAGATTTTCCTGTTCAAAGGGAATGCAGCGGGAACCGACACCTGTAAGCTCCTTGACCTTATCCTCACATTCCTCTTCACCGCACCACATAGCCTTAACAAAGCCGTCTCCGTTCTTGGCAAGTGCATCATTGATTTCATCAATAGTTGTGCATTTATATGTCTTATTTTCAATGTTTTTGAGTGCTTTATTGTAGATAGCCTCACCGAGCTCGTTGAGAAGTCTGTCTATTTCGCTTTCGAGATTATCGAGAGATACAAAGTATTTCTCTCTGTTATCACGGCGGACAAGCACACACTGATTATTTTCAATATCCTTGGGGCCGATTTCAAGACGAAGCGGAACACCCTTCATTTCGTATTCTGCAAACTTCCAGCCTGCTGAATTATCGCTCTTATCGCACTTTACTCTGAAGGACTTGCAAAGTCTCTGGGTAAGCTCCTCTGCCTTGTCAATAACACCGGGCTTATGAGCAGCAATGGGAATAATAACAACCTGTGTGGGAGCAATTTTAGGCGGAAGAACAAGACCGTTGTTATCGCCGTGTGACATAATGACCGCACCGATAAGTCTTGTTGTTGTGCCCCATGATGTCTGATGGACATACTGCAGCTTGTTTTCCTTATCCGTGTATGTCATATTGAAGGCTCTTGCAAAGCCGTCACCGAAATAGTGAGATGTGCCTGCCTGAAGTGCCTTACCGTCGTGCATAAGTGCTTCTATTGCATATGTAGCCTCGGCACCTGCAAATTTGTCACTCTCGGTTTTTCTGCCCTTGACAACAGGCATATTGAGAACATCCTTGCAAAAATCCGCATAAACATTGAGCATACATTCTGTTTCGGCAATAGCTTCTTCGGCTGTTGCATGAACCGTGTGGCCCTCCTGCCAGAGAAATTCTCTTGAACGAAGGAAAGGTCTTGTTGTTTTTTCCCATCTTACAGCATTGCACCACTGATTATAAAGCTTGGGCAAATCTCTGTAGGACTGAACAATATTTGCATAATGCTCGCAGAAAAGTGTTTCGGAGGTAGGTCTTACACAAAGTCTTTCTGCAAGAGGCTCGCTGCCGCCGTGTGTTACCCATGCAACCTCGGGAGCAAAGCCTTCAACATGGTCCTTTTCCTTCTGCAAAAGGCTTTCGGGAATAAACAGAGGCATATATATATTTTCATGACCTAAAGCCTTGAAGCGGTCATCCATCTGACGCTGAATAAGCTCCCAGATAGCATAACCGTAGGGACGGATTATCATACATCCCTTTACGCTTGAATAGTCAATAAGGTCTGCTTTTTTTACTACATCGGTATACCATTTCGCAAAATCTTCTTCCATTGAAGTTATTGCTTCTACCATTTTTTTGTTATCAGCCATAACAATTTTCCTTTCATTGAAAGACTAAAGGGCGAAACAGCCGCTTCGCCCCGTATTCACATTTATCCGTCAGTCTTCAATCGGTCAATAAGACACACGACATCACCGACAGTTTTCAGTTTTTTAATGTACGCTGTTTTCAGCCTCACACCGAATTCCTCTTCAAGAGAAGAGAGCAATTCAACAGCCTCAAAGCTGTCAATCTTCAAATCAGCCAGCTCGGTTGAATAACTGAACTGTGCTTCATTACATCCGAGAAGCCTTGCCAAAACAGCACAAACCCTTTCAAAGGTCAATACATTTCGCCCTTTCCGGGATATCAGTTGTTGCTCTTGAACATATTGAAGATGTCAATAATGCTGTCATCATCAACGCCCTTGTCAGATGAAGTGTCTGCTGCAGGCTCTGCGGGCTTTTTCTCAGCAGTATTGTTAACAACTGCATTTGAATCTGTACCGAAGCCTGTTGCAATAACAGTTACTATCATTTCATCATCAAGAGCCGCATCTGTGGAAACACCGAAGATGATATTAGCATCAATATCTGCTGCATTCTTAACGATTGTTGCAGCAACATCAACCTCATCAAGAGTAATGTCATTGGAAGCGGATATAAGAATAATAACGCCCTTTGCCCCCTGAATGGTTGTTTCAAGAAGAGGACTGGAGATTGCAGCATTAGCAGCATTTTCAGCCTTATCCTTACCGTTAGCTCTGCCGACACCCATATGAGCGTGGCCTGCATCCTTCATAACTGATGTTACATCGGCAAAGTCAAGGTTAATGATGCCGGGAATCTTGATAAGCTCTGCAATGCTCTTTACGCCCTGACGAAGAACATCGTCTGCGATTGAGAATGCATTGAGGAAGGTTATTTTCTGTTCGGAAACAAGCTTGAGTCTTTCGTTGGGAATAACAATAAGACTGTCAACATGCTGAGCGAGCTCTGCAATGCCTGCCTCTGCCTGCTGCATACGGCGACGGCCTTCAAAATCAAAGGGCTTGGTTACGATACCTACCGTGAGTATACCCTTATCCTTTGCAAGCTGTGCGATAACGGGAGCAGCACCTGTACCTGTTCCGCCGCCCATACCTGCAGTTATGAAAACCATATCTGTGCCGGCAAGAGCCTCGTTGAGAACCTCCATGCTTTCTTCTGCAGCTCTCTTACCGATCTCGGGCTTTGAGCCTGCACCCTGACCGTTTGTTGCTTTTTCACCGATCTGTATTTTGTTGGTGGCCTTTGAGCTGATAAGAACCTGCTTATCTGTGTTAACTGCGATAAATTCAACGCCCTGAACATTTGATTCAACCATGCGGTTTACTGCGTTTCCGCCGCCGCCGCCAACGCCTACGACCTTAATCTGAGTTACAAGATCGTACTCGTTTGACATTTCAAATCCCATATTATTTTCCTCCGATTACTTTTATTTATACCTTTGTTATAAACAAACATTATAATTTATTTTATACTAACATACTTATTCGCAAATTTCAAGAACAAAAATATTAAATAAAACAAAAATTTATATTATTTTTTATTGATTATGTCTCAAAAACTCAGAAAAACAACAAAATCAACCTACCGTATCTGCTCCTGACGGCTCTGATGTGCTTTCTTCGGTTTGTGCAGTCTCTCCATCCCCTGTGCTCAATTCATCTGAGCCGTTAAGACTTTCTGCATATGCCGAAGAAGCGGCTTCGTCTGCCGCAAGTATATCCTTTTCATTTCTTACGGATGCAACATTATCCACAGTTAAATCAATAATTACCTTTCCCGCCTTCGCGGAATCAAGATTCTGACGGATGACCTCTTTGCCGAATTCAAGCTTTCCTTCTATCTGAGTCACATTACCGAAAACAACATCAATTTTATAATCAATTTCAACGGTAACATTATCCGATTCATCAAAATTATACGCTGTTATCTGTGTAAAGCCTGACTGACGGAAATCCTGTATCAGAAGAGTGAGATATCCGAGATACGATGCGTCTGTAAATTCAACAGGCTCGCCCGCAACCGCCGTCTGAACTTCAATTCCGTTTATTTCGGCAACATAATCCGACGGAGTTGCAACATCTGTTTCGAGCACCTTGCCCGTGTCGTCAAGAAGCACATATCCCGAGCCGTATTTTATTGCCGTAGAAGCAGATGTATATTCAACGCAGACTACTATCGTATCGGGCAGACGGCGCTTGATTTCCGCCTTTCCTACATACGGCAAGGCTTTTTCAATCTTTGCCTCAACAAAGGCTGTATTCATTCTGAACATATTATCGCCTTTTTCCAGGCCTGCCGCTGCAATTATCTGTGCATCGGAATAACGCACACCCGAATTTTCACAGCTTATGGTCTCAGCATTGAACAAAACTGTCAAAGACAGCACAAGCCCTACACATACCAATGCCACAAAAAGCAAAAACAACACAAAACCGTCTTTCAGCTTTCTGCGTTTTTTGCGTCCGCTCGCACTGACACGCATCTTCTCGCTTTTGGACTGCGGAACATTATTTCTGTTATTCTGTCTGGGATTACTCATTAACATCTACCCTTTTTATATCTGCAGAAAGCTTTCTCAGCGTCTGCTCCAATTTTTCATATCCTCTGTCTATATGCTTGATTTGAGAAATTACCGTCTGACCTTTTGCGGCAAGTCCTGCAAGCACCAATGCCGCACCGCCTCTGAGATCGGGAGTTATAACCGGCACCCCGTGAAATTCTCTTACACCCTCAATTACAGCCATTCTGCCGTCAACGCGGATTTTTGCACCCATTCTCGCAAGCTCACCGATATATTTGTATCTGCTTTCAAAAATTGTTTCTATAACAACACTCGTCCCCTGTGCAATGCTCAGCATTGAGACAACAGGTGCCTGAATATCGGTAGGAAAACCGGGATAAGGCATTGTTCGTATTGTTTTTATTGCTTTAAGCCTTGACGGAGCCTCAATAAGAATACTTCTTCCGAAGGTATTGATTCTGCATCCCGCCTCTTCAAAGACATCTATCACGGGTCCTAAGTGTGCCGGAATGATTTTGTTAAGACAAACTCTTCCGTGTGTCATAGCGGCTGCCGCCATTATTGTTGCCGCGGCAATTCTGTCGGGAATTACGGTGTGTGTTGCACCTGAAAGCTTTTCAACACCGTCGATGGTTATTGTTCCCTCGCCCGCTCCCGAAATTCTTGCACCGCAGCTGTTGAGAAAATCTGCAAGATCGCTGATTTCGGGCTCCCTGGCAGCATTCACAATTGTTGTTACACCCTCAGCCGTGCTTGCGGCAATCATAATGTTTTCCGTAGCCCCTACACTCGGGAAGGATAAGGATATTTTTGCACCGTGAAGTCTTTTGTTGCTTTCACAGCAGATATGTCCGAATTCGTCGCTGACCTCTGCACCGAGCTTTTTCATTGAATCAAGGTGCAGATCTATAGGTCTCAGTCCGATTTCACAGCCGCCCGGTGTTGACAGCGATACTCTGCCCGTCCGCGCAAGAATAGCTCCGAGAAAAATAACAGACGAGCGCATTTCACGCATAAGCTCATCGGGGATTTCATTTGCACTCACCTGAGAGCTGTCCACCGTTATGGTTCTGCCGTTTCTTTCCACCTCACAACCGAGATGTCTGAGGATATTTACCGTCGCATCAACATCACTCAGCTCGGGACAATTATGTATTTCACTTTTTCCCCTGCAAAGCAGCGTTGCGGCAAGAATAGGCAAAGCACTGTTTTTTGCCCCCTGCACATCTGCTTCTCCCGTAAGACGCTGTCCGCCGTTTATTATATAAACACTCACAATCTACACCCTTTCAGAACATAAATAAATCATTCACATTTTATGAAAGGGGTTATGTCCGTGTTACAAATACACTATTTAATCAAAGAAAGAACTATATCACATATGTGCTTCTTTGCGTTTGTCAAAGCCATATTACGGGCATTTCTGCCTATTGTCCGGTATTTTTCTTTGCCTGAAAGCAATTCATCCAGAATCACAGCTATTTTTTCGCTGTTAAGCTCCTTCTGCTCTATAACCACAGCCGCATTTTTCTCCTGCAAAGCCATAGCATTATGGTACTGATGATTTTCAGAAACATAGGGAGAGGGAACCAAGACTGCCGCCTTTCCCAGAGCCTGTATTTCAGCAAGGGAGCTTGCTCCCGCACGGCTTATGACAAGGTCTGCCGCAGCCATATATTTTGCCATATCGTATATGTATTCGCTGACGAACAGATTTTTTGTATTTTCAATATCAATCCCCGCTTTTTTAAGCTCGTCGGGAACAAAACGGCCGAGCTGACCGTAACCGTGAACAAAAATTATGTTCTTTTCGGCATACCGAGAAATAATCTCACACATTATTCGGTTGATTGATTCGGCACCGAGACTTCCGCCCGTTGAAAGCACAACCGTATCGTTTTCGTTAAAGCCCAATGCTTTTCTTGCCGCATTATAGTCGGCACATAAAATCTCTTCTCTTACAGGCAAGCCTGTTGTTACGGGAGTGACAGAGCATTTCATATGCTTTTTTGCATTTTCCGAGGTAAGCATAACTGCATCTGCGTATTTTGACAAAGCTATATTTGTTTTTCCCGGAAAAGCATTCTGCTCGTGAATTGCTGTTTTTATGCCCATTTTATGGGCAGTACGGACAACAGGTCCGCTGACATATCCGCCGAAGCCCACAACAACATCGGGCTTGAACGCTTTTATTATTTTTTTGCATTGCCCGGTTACAACTGCAAGACGGGCAAGTGTTTTTAAGTTATATATTATATCCTCAAGGGCAAAAGAACGCTGAAAACCGCTTATGTTTATCGAAGCAAAGCGGAAGCCTGCTTTCGGAACAAGATTGGCTTCCATTTTGTTTTTTGTGCCGACAAACAGAATATCGGCATCGGGATAACGGCTTCTTAATTCCTGAGCAACGGCAAGAGCGGGATTGATGTGACCGCCCGTACCGCCTGCGGCAAATAAAACTTTCATACGCTTCTCTCCCCTGAATTATCGTCTTCGTATTTTTGAAGTTCTCGAAACACTCAGCACAAACCCGAATTCAATAAGCATCATAATCAGCGCCGTTCTGCCGTAGCTGAAAAACGGAAGTGAGATACCCGTGTTCGGAATTGAGTCGGTTGCAACGGCAATGTTGAGAATAACCTGAACGGCAAGCTGAAAAACAACACCCATTGCAATAAGTGCACCGTAACGGTTCTGTGCGTTGACACCGATAACAACTCCGCGCCACACAATAAGAGCAAAAAGAATAATAATCAGCGCTGCACCTATAAAACCGAGCTCCTCAACAACAATTGAGAAAATCATATCGTTCTGAGGCTCGGAAACATACAGATATTTTAAGGTTGAATTTCCGAGTCCCTTACCGAGCAAGCCACCCGAGCCTATGGCATAAAGAGCCTGATTTACCTGCCATCTCGCACCGAGAGGCTCAAAATCCTTATCAACCCATGCGGTTATTCTTCGTTCCATATATTCTTTAAGAAATCCTGCTTCATATGCCAGCCAGATAACAGCAATTCCGCCTATTATACCTGCAACAAACCATTTGCCTCTTATCTCACCGAGATACAAAAGAGATATGCCGATACACATCATAAGTATTGCACCGGAAAGATGGCTTCCCGCAATAACAAGGCCTGTATAGACAACAACAAGGATGCCGCACACGGCAATCATTTTGAGTGAATAATTGAAAACGGGCTTTCCGATAAGTGAGTTTGCCTTTACAAAAATTTTTGCCTGTAAAGGCTTTTTACTTAACACCGCATGATGATATTTATCGAGTATGCAAGCAAGTGTAAGAATGAGAGCAAACTTAGCAACATCGGACGGCTGAAACTGGAATGTACCCAGATAAATATATCGGTGTGTACCGTTATAAGCAGGCTCTGTAAGAGCCCATAAAAGCAACACAATTGAAGCGCCCGTTCCGACAACGGCTCCGATTTCTCTGAAAAGATTATAGTTGAGCTTTGATATAAAAAGCATTAGCACAAAACCGATTGCCGCACCAAAACATTGATTTTTGAAATAGAGCAAGGAATTGTTTTCATAATAATACGCATACGGGTATGTAGCCGAAAGAAGCATAACAAGCCCGATAACCAACATCAGCAGAAGACAGCCGAAAAGCTTAAGGTCAATACTGCCTTTTGCAAAGAGGCCTCCCTTTGAATCTATATACTTTTTTATATTTCTGACAGCTGAAGCCATAAGAGGATCCTCCTTCGGTGTAAAGCAGTTTTACTTTACTGATTTTACTGTGCTCTGCCGAACCAGACAAGAGCTACTGCGGCAACAGAACCTATAAGAGTAACAAGAGAAAATACCTTACTTATCTTCTTTTCATTCCAACCGCACATTTCGTAGTGATGATGAATGGGAGCCATCTTGAAAAGACGCTTTCCGTTATGAGTTTTAACATACGCTATCTGTAAAACATCGGAAGCGAACTCGGCAACATAGATAACACCTATAAGTATTATAAGCCAGGGGGCATCAACGGCAAAAGCAAAGGTGCATATAAGACCGCCGAGGAAGAGTGAACCGAGGTCTCCCATTATAACCTTTGAGGGATTCCAGTTCCATACAAGGAAGCCTATAAGAGAACCGAAAAGGGCACAGCAAAGAATGCTCACTCCCATATAATTGAGAAGCACGGCAACAACAGCGAACGCAACACATGCAACAGAGGTTACACTTGTGCAAAGCCCGTCAACACCGTCTGTGAAGTTTACTGCATTTACGGTGCAATATATTCCGATTACACCCACAATCCAGAACACGGCTGTGTTTTCCCACATTCCGTAATAGGGAATAAACATATAGTTTACACCCGACTTATAAAGAGTAAACAGATATGCGATAATAACAAGCAGCTGCAATGCGGTTTTCTGAAGCTCTGTGAGACCGAGATTTCTTTTCTTGACAACCTTTATATAGTCGTCCATAAAACCGATAAAGCCGAAGCCTGCCGACATAAGTATACCGCTGAATATTTTTATATAAACAGCATCCGATGCTTTGTCGTTATTATAAAGCAGAATATTTCCGCCGAGAAGCTTATCGGTTACAAGCACGATAAGCAGACTCGCAACAAAGCCTGCAATAAAAAGTATACCGCCCATAGTGGGAGTTCCCTGCTTCTTTTTATGCCAGCTCGGTCCTATATCGAGTATAGACTGACCGAATTTAAGCTTGTGAAGCCACGGAATTACGGCAAAGCCCAATCCCCATGACACAGCAAAGCCTACAATAATGCTCAATAAAACAGCAAGCCACACATTCATTTATCTCATATCCTTTCTCAGGGCAACATCCGCAACCCTAATTCAACATATTTCTCACACATTTTTCATCGCTGAAAAAAATTTGCTCATTACCTTTTATCTGATATTCCTCATGTCCTTTTCCCGCAATAAGAATAACATCCTCAGCTTTTGCTTTATTGACAGCAAGCTCAATCGCCTTTTCTCTGTTCTTTTCACAAAATACATTTGAGGCTCTTTTCTTTATTCCGGAGAGAATATCGTCTATTATATCCTGTTCATCTTCATTACGCGGATTATCCGATGTTATGATAACACAATCCGATAAAAGTGCGGCAGCTGCACCCATTTCGGGCCTTTTTGACTTATCTCTGTTACCGCCGCAGCCGAAAACCGTAATAATTTTTCCCGTGAAAATTTTTCTGAGAGTCTGCAGAACATTCATAAGGGCCTGCGGAGTGTGTGCAAAATCAATACACACATTACATCTCTCGTTTTTTATTATCTGAAATCTTCCCTTGATTGCAGGCAGAGACGGACTGTTTTTTTCAATATCCGCAAGCTCAACACCGCAGACATAAGCTGCAGCCGCTGCTGCAAGGGTATTATACACGCTGAACTCTCCGAGTGCAGCACACGAAATATTGGCAATACCTTTCTGAGTGAGCAGAATATATGATATCCCCGAAGAAGAAACACGGATATTTTTCGCCATAAAATCCGAAAAGTTTGCTTTCGCGGAATACATCAGACATTTTTTTGAGCTGCATACGGATAAAAAGCTGTCAATATATGCATCGTCATTGTTAAGAAGCATTTTTTTGCTGAGTGTTACAAGTCTGCATTTATCTCTCACATAACGCTCGATACTGCCGTGGTAATCAAGATGCTCAGAGCCTATGTTTGTAACAATACCCAGCTCAAAGCTCAAAGCATCAACTCTGTTCTGTGCAAGTGCCTGAGAGGACACCTCCATAATGCAGTATTCGCATTTATCCTTTACCATACCGTAAAGAGACTCAAACAGAATGTCGCAGGAAGGAGTGGTGTATCCCGTAGTAACAATATTTTCGTTATTATCACAGCCGAGAGTTCCCAAAACCGCGCATTTATATCCCGCACTCTCAAGAAAATGACGAAGATAATACGCTGTGGTTGTTTTTCCGTTTGTCCCCGTAATTCCGATAATTTTTAATTTATCACCGGGATGCTCAAAAAATGCACTGCACAGAAAACTGTAAGCAACTCTTGTGTTTCTGAGAACAACACATTTTTCCTCTGTTACAGGCCTTTCGCAAATAATTGCCGAGGCCCCCTTTTGCAGAGCTTCTTCTCCGAAGAGATGTCCGTCATAATTTCTGCCGTGTATACACACGAACACACTTCCCGAGCGCACATTCTCTATTCTGTCTGTCACAGATGCAACCTCACAGTCAGGAAAATCACACTCGATACCGATTTCTTTCAAAAGTGAATGAAGAGTCAAAATAATTACCTCCGATTAATTTCAGATTTATTATTCTTTCTCTTTCTTCCGCATCCGTTTTATCAGTCACCGACACCCACGGTGGTTTTGAAATATACAGTTATAACAGTTCCCTGCTCGACCTCGCTGCCGATTTCGGTTTCCTGTCTGTAGGCAACAACCTCAGAGTTACTTGCGGAGCTGCCCGATATCTTGATATTAAGTCCGCGGCTTACAGCAAGCTTATTTGCCTGTGAAACAGTAAGTCCCGTAAAATCAGGCACAACAGCCATTTGCTTTTCCGAGTCTGTCTTTGTATAAAGAATAACCGCACCGTTTGAGGGAATTGACCTTCCTGCTTCAGGAGACTGACTGATAACAGTTGTTCCGTCTCCGATAATTCTTACGGTATAGCCTGCTCCCTCAAGCTCTTTCTTGGCAGCATCAACCTCTTTACCCGTAACCTCAGGTGTTTCAACTATCATTTCAGCAAGCTCTTCTTCGGTAAAGGTCTGTTCAACACCGAGATATTTCAGAGCTTTTTCAAAAACCTCACCTGCAACGGGGGCTGCAATAGCACCGCCCGAATAATTATAACCCTTCGGCTCATCTATTATAATAACAACCGAAATAACCGGATCGTCATAGGGTGCAAAGCCTGCAAAAGAAGCTATATACACACCCTCGCCCTCAGAAAGCTTTTCCGATGTACCTGTTTTACCTGCAACCGCATAGCCCGCAGCATATGCATTCTTACCTGTGCCCTTGTCTGTGTTGACAACATCCTTCATATAATCGGCAACCTGAGCTGCCGTTGTTTCGGAAATAACCTGTCTTTTTTCAATGGGAGTTGTTTCTTTTACAATGTTCCCCTCAGAGTCAAGCACCTTATCAACAATATACGGAGTCATAAGATGTCCGCCGTTACCTATTGCACTTATTGCATTTATTATCTGCAAAGGTGTTACAGAGTTACCTTGACCGAAAGAAGCACTGGCAAGGTCAGATGCAGAAAATGAAACATCGGGATCATAATATGCAACTCCGGCCTTGGGAGTATCCTCACCGTTTATGTCTATCCCTGTTCTTTCGGTAAAGCCGAATGCTTCATAGTATTTATAGAAAAGGTCAATACCGAGCTTTTGTCCTACTACAACGGAAAATGTGTTGCACGAATTGACAAGCAGCGTTCTCGGTGTTTCCGCACCGTGACCTTTGGGGTTATAGTCCTTTATAGTTCTGCCCGCAGTTGAAATTGTGCCGTGACAGGTGTATGAAGTGCTGTCGGTTATAACATTTTCTTCAAGTGCTGCAGCAACAAGAAATGTTTTGAATACAGAACCGGGGAAATAGAAATCCGCAATGGATTTGTTTTTCCATTGAGAATAACGGGCTTCCTGAATAAGCTTATTTTGCTCCTCCTCGGACTGTGCCGCCGCAATTTTATCAAGAGCCGCCTGAGAAGTAATTTCACTCGGATTGTTCGGATCATAGTCGGGAAGATTTGCCATTGCAAGAATTGCACCCGTAGATGTTTCGGAAACTATTCCGTAAACATTCTTTGCTCCCGTTTCCTTTAAGGCGGCAGCAAGAGCATCCGTAAGAATGGTCTGTATCTCCGAGTTTATTGTAAGCACAAGACTTAAGCCCTGCTGTGCATCATAAACAATTTCATAGGCGTTCATAAGCTCACTCTGAACACCGTCTTTGGCGGTTATAATTCTGCCGTCAGTACCCGTAAGCAGATCATCATAGAAATATTCTATACCGTAAAGTCCGTTGCCGTCCACACCCGTAAAACCAATAACGGTTGATGCAAGAGAAGCATTGGGATAATATCTTTTTGTATCGGGATCTATACAGATAATATTAACAAGCTCATTTTCGGATATATATTCTTTGAGCGCAGACTGCTGAGTGTATTCAATCTGTGATTTGACCTTGAGATAGCCTTTAGATGCATTTTTAGCAATATCCTCGCGCAGCTTTTCGCCGTCAATTTCCAGAAGATCAACAAGTCCGTTTACAACCTTATCTATATTGTCCTGCGTGACTTTACTGGGATTCACATATATAAGCCACACAGAGGCACTTTGTGCAAGCACATTCATATTACTGTCATATATCGTGCCGCGCGTTGCACTTAGTGAGGAATCGCTCAACTGCTGCCTCTCAGCTTTTTCTCTGTATGTCTCACCTTTGATAACAGAAAGATAGCCGATACGCAGAATACACGCACCCATAAGTATCACCGCAAACAAAACAAGCAAAATTACTCCTCTTTTTGCGGTAAGACTGTTTTTATTCATACCGTCTCTCTTGAATGCCATTTTTTGCACCTCACTCTAATATAGGAATAAGGGCGAAGATACTCCGCCCTCTTATTTCAGGACATACATCATAATTGTATGCCGCACACCGTCTCAGTTATACCTTTTTAATCTGCCGAATCAAGCTTTGCAAAATTCAGAACAGGCGATTTGGAGAAAAGCACCTTATCACCGTCGGAAAGATCCACATACTCAACCTGATAATTTTCAAGCTTGGTCATTCCGAGAATTCCGGTCGCAAAGCTGTCTATTTTTGTGATGCTGGTCAGACTGTTAAGTTCAGCATTCAATCTTACCTGTTCGCTTCTTGCGGCAGCAAGATCCTTCTCTACGGATTCAATCTGCTTGGTAAGCTCATAGCGCTGAGCACCCGCTGTTACATGCATACAAATCATTGAAAAAGAAAACAATGCAAGTGTTAACATCATTACAATTGTTTTAGTTGCTGAAATTTCAAGATTTCTCTTATACCGTTCAGATCTTTCGGGAACCTTTTTGAGAACGGCAGGCTCTTTTCTGACATCAGGTGCCGCCGCAGTACGGGTATTATTTCTAGGAACAACCCTTTCACGGGTTTCAAACATATCAAATGCATAGGCACTATTATCATGATACGCTGCCATTTTTTATCTCCCTTTCTGTTTTATACCTTTATTTTAACTTTCTTATACTGCGAAGTCTTGCACTGCGGCTTCGCGGATTTCTTTCAATTTCTTCATCGCTCGGGGAAACTGATTTGAAAAGCAATTCACCGTCAGGTGTTTTTCCGCAAACACAAACGGGAAAATCCTTGGGACAAACACAACCCTCACAAAAGCTTCTGAATTCATTTTTCACAATTCTGTCTTCAAGAGAGTGGAAGGTTATGATTGACAATATACCGTCTTTTTTCAACAGAGAAAACATTTTTCTTACAGCCTCGGGAAGCAACTCTATTTCTGAATTTGCCTCAATTCTTACGGCCTGAAAAATTCTGCGGGCAGGATGACCGCCTTCTCTTCTTGCTCTTGCAGGAATCGCATTCTTTACGATTTCAGCAAGCTCGGTTGTGCTTTCTATTCTTTTCTTCTCACGGTTTGACACAATATGACGGGCAATGCTTTTTGAAAACTTTTCTTCTCCATATTTTGAGAATATTCTTATAAGCTCTTTTTCGGAATAAGTATTTACAATATCTGCCGCACTTAATCCCTCTTTACTCATACGCATATCAAGCGGTGCCTCATTATGCACGGAAAAGCCTCTTTCGGCTGTATCTATCTGATGTGAGCTTATACCCAAATCAGCCATAATTCCGTCTGCCGCTTCAATCCCTAACGACGATAAAATATTATCTATATTACTGAAATTGTCTTTAATTATTATAACATTATTATATAAAGCGAATTTTTCTTTGAGATGCGCTATGGCTTCGGGGTCCTGATCTATTGTTATCAGTATACCGTTTTCGTTCAACTCATCGGCAATAGCTTTGGAGTGGCCTCCGCCGCCGCCCGTACAATCAACATATACCCCGTCGGGCTTTATACAGAGAGAGGAAATTGTTTCTTCAAACAAAACAGGAATATGATGAAAATCCATTGATATTCTCCCTCTTCCTTAATATCTGATATTAGGCATAACTCTCTTGTTATCCTCGCCTTTTGCCTGTCTTAATTCTTCATATCTCTCTTTATTCCAGATTTCAAGACGGTCTGCAACACCGAGGATAAGCACCTCTTCTCCCAGAGAAGCATATTCTATAAAATCCTGAGGGACAGTAAATCTGCCCTGTTTATCCTGAGTTACGGATAATGCACCGTCAAAGAAATTTCTCTGCGCTTCACGGCTTTCCTCCGACTCAGACATTTCATAGACCTGTTCTATTAACTTTTCAAAATTATCACTGTCATACAATGCAAGACAAGGATCGGGCATCATAAACAGAACGAAATCCGAACCCAGCTTTTCACGAAAACGGGCAGGAACGAACAAACGGTTCTTGCTGTCCAGCGTATGATTGAATTTACCGAGATAAAACATAGCTCCTGCTCCTTTCCTGAAAATTTGTTTGATAGCGATTTTTTGTTTTTATCTCCCAAAAAGTTTCATTTACTGAAATTTCTTGCTCCTTTTTAGGGGATTTTAATGCTTTTCACTCCACTGTATATTAATTATAATCATATTCAAAAAAAAATCAATAGAAAATCACATATAATTTACCCTTTTTTAATATTTTTTTATCGTCTGCAACCTGTTGATACGCAAGCGGACGACAAAGATTACAATATGTAATTTTTTGAGAAAAATATGAGAAAAAAAGAGAAAAACCGCAGCCTGAAGCTACGGTTTTTCCCTTGTGGAGATTATTTATGAAGAAAACGAAAAATGCGAAATATTTATTGTGAGATAAATATAACCCCGATTACTTAAATTACACTTAAAAGCCTTTTAAGTTTTCAATACGGAATTTTTTTCACAGTTAAGTTTATTTTAAGGCAAAGCGTATATACTCAAGACAAAGGAACAAGCTTTTATTGTTCTCTTGTTTTTCTTCATAAATTATCTCCTCAAAAAAAAGGGAATGCCGCTGATATAAAATATCGGCGGTATTTTCTTGACAATAATAAAAAAGAGATTATAATTGTAATGAAAAAAATTTTACTGTAAACGGACGGTGCAAAACAAATGAGCGAAAATTGTTCACATAACTGCGAAACCTGCTCTGCAAAGTGTTCATCTGCAGGTGCAAAAACAAGTCTTCTTGAAAATCCCCACGAAATGTCAAATATCAAAAATGTAATTGCCGTTGTCAGCGGAAAAGGCGGCGTAGGCAAATCTATGATAACATCACTTTTAGCGGTTGAGGCACAGAGAAAAGGATATAAAACCGCTATCATCGATGCAGACATAACAGGTCCCTCAATGCCCAAAAGCTTCGGCATAACAAAAAAAGCCGAAGGCTCAGATATAGGCATATTCCCCGTTGAGACAAAAACAGGCATAAAAATGATGTCCCTCAACCTCTTGCTTGAAAACGATTCCGATCCCGTTATCTGGAGAGGTCCCGTCATTGCAGGTGCAGTCAAGCAGTTCTGGACAGATGTTGTATGGAATGATGTTGACTATATGTTTGTTGATATGCCTCCCGGAACAGGCGATGTTCCGCTTACCGTTTTCCAGTCTCTCCCCGTCAAGGGTATAATCGTTGTAACATCTCCTCAGGAGTTAGTTTCGATGATAGTGGGCAAGGCTGTTAAGATGGCAAAGATGATGAACATTCCCGTTTTAGGTGTTGTTGAGAACTTCTCATATTTCACCTGCCCCAACTGCAACGAAAAGCATTTTATTTACGGAGAAAGCAAGGTAGAGGAAATTGCAAAGGAATACAGTATTCCTTATACAGTTTCTCTTCCCATAAACCCGAAGCTTGCAGGCGCATGCGACAAGGGAATGATTGAGCTTTCTGACTGCAAAGAGCTCTCTGAATTTGCAAACAAAATTATAACAGACTGAAAAATATACTCTCCTCTTTTGAGGGGAGTATGATTATATAGGTGAATTTTATGAAAAATCAAAGAATTTTTAAAGGAAAATCACTGTGCTGTTTTCCCGCTGACTTTGTTTTGCTTGATATTGAAACAACAGGGCTGTCCCCCGAAAGCGAGGATATAATTGAAATATCAGCAATAAAGGTACGGGATAACAAGGCGGTTGACACATTTTCCGAGCTTATAAACATAAAACGACCGATTCCCCCTTTTATAACCTCGCTGACGGGAATTACAGACAAAATGCTGCTTACCGGAGATAGTGCCGAGAATGTACTTTACCGTTTCCTTGATTTCACGGGCAACGATATAGTTTTGGCTCATAATGCAAATTTCGACATAAATTTTCTGTATGATAAATGCCTTGATAAATTATGCAGAGTTTTTGACAATGATTTTGTTGACACATTAAAATTAGCAAGAAAATATCTGTCTCAGCTTCCTCATAAAAATCTGGATGCACTTGCCGACTATTTCGGCTTGCCGCCGAGAAGCGAGCACCGTGCTTTAGGTGACTGTGAAATGACACTTGAAATCTACTACAGATTAAAAAAAGAAGCAGAAAAAGCTGCATTATATAAATAAAAAAATTTCTTTTACACAATACTTTGATTATAATATCAAACAGGAGCTTCAGATATGCGCAAAACAAAAATAGTATGTACAATAGGCCCTGCATGTAACAACGAAGAGACATTGACCGCAATGTGCAAAGCAGGAATGAATGTTGCAAGACTTAATTTCTCACACGGTACACACGAAACTCACCTTGAAAACATCAGTCTGATAAAAAAGGTAAGAAAAAAATTAGGGTTGCCTGTAGCAATTTTACTTGATACAAAAGGGCCCGAGTACCGTATAAAAACATTCAGGGACAAAAAAGTGTTTCTCAGACAGGGTGAAAATTTCACCTTTACAACCAGAGAAATCTTAGGCGACGAAACACAGGTCTCCGTAACCTACAAGGGCTTACCGAGAGAGCTGACCGCGGGAGATACAATTCTTCTCAACAACGGACTGCTTATTTTCCGTGTACTTCAAACAAGCGAAACGGATGTAATCTGCACCGTTATCAGCGGCGGAGAGCTTTCCGACAGAAAGAGTATGAGCTTCCCCGGAAAGGTCTTAAAGCAGATATATTTAAGTGAGCAGGACAAAGAGGATATTTTATTCGGCATACAAAATGATGTTGATTTTATTGCCTGTTCGTTTGTGTCAACCGCACAGGATCTGATTGATGTCAAGGAATTTCTGCATAAGCACGGAGAAAACAACATTGAGCTGATTGCAAAAATCGAAAATCAGTCGGGCGTTGAGAACATTGAAGAAATCTGCAACGAATGCAGCGGTATTATGATAGGCAGAGGCGATATGGGTGTTGAAATGCCCTTTGAACAGCTGCCCGCAATTCAGAAGCAGATTATCAACAAATGCCGTCTCTTGGGTAAAAGAGTTATAACTGCTACGGAAATGCTGGAATCAATGATACACAATCCCCGTCCCACAAGAGCAGAAATTTCCGATGTGGCAAATGCGGTTTACGACGGCACAAGTGCGGTTATGCTCTCTGCTGAAACAGCGGCAGGAAATAATCCTGTGCTGACGGTTGAAACAATGGCAAAAATCGCCGAAGCAACAGAAGACAGCATACACTATAACAAAAGATTCTCCTCTGCGGATTTTCATATAAAAAATACCGTTGATGCCATTTCCCACGCAACCTGCGGTATGGCAATAGATATAAACGCAAAAGCCATTGCGGTATGCTCCCTCTCGGGAATGACAGCAAGAATGGTATCGCGTTTTCGTCCGCCCGTGGACATTCTCGGCATAACAACAAACGAAAAGACCTGGCGGAAGCTCTCACTTTCATGGGGTATCACGCCTGCGATGTGCGAGGTTTACGATTCAACGGATGTCCTTTTCTATACAGCGAAAAGACTCTCTGCCGAGACATTCGGATTAAAGAAAGATGATAAAATTGTTATCACAGGCGGACTTACAAACGGCATTTCGGGAAATACAAATGTTATAAAAATTGAAACAATTTAAAAAATTAAAGGATGTAAGAGCCTTTCGGTTATTACATCCTCATTTTTTTTAATATTCTGTTTTAAGAGATATCCACAGCTTACTCTGAAGCTGCATTATATCCTGCGGGAGATTTACAAAAACCTCACATCTGTCAAGTACCTCCTGAGGAGGATAAACCATAGGATCATCCTTCTGCTCGGGCTCGAGAAGCTCATATGCTTCAAGCTGAGGAATTGCATACCAGACCTCTTCGGCATTCATAACGGCAATTTCGGTTGAGCACATAAAATCAATAAATTTTTCTGCTTCTTCCTTATGCTCGCTTGTTTTAAGTATGCACATTGAATCAAAGAACATATTTGCGCCCTCAACGGGAACATACGCTGCAAGGTCCTCATTTTCTTCCATCATAACAATAGCATCACCCGCATAATAGGGGGCTATGTATGCTTCTTCGCTTATCATTTTATCAAAAATCTGATCCATGACATATGCCTGAAGAATGTCCTTCTGATTTCTGAGTTCCTCGGCAGCTTCCTGCCATTCATCAGGATTTGTTGAGTTCAATGAATAACCGAGCTTTATGAGAGACAAAGCAAATGCATCACGGGGATTGTCAAACATAAGGATTTTACCTGCATATTTTTCATTCCACAAAAGATTGATGCTCTGATCCTTTACATCCTCTTCGTCAACATATTTCGTGTTATACACAATAACAACAGTACCCCAAGTGTAAGGAACGCTGTATTTTTCTTCAGGATCATAGGAAAGACCTTTATATTCGTCACCTATCAGGGAATAATTTTCAAGCTTATCCGTATGAATTTCAGCAAGAAGTCCCTCATCTATCATTTTTGCAATCATATATTCAGACGGAACTACAACATCATACGAAGCGGCTCCGCTGACTATTTTTGCATACATTTCTTCATTGCTGGCATAGGTAGTATAATTTACCTCAATACCTGTCTGCTCGGTAAACATTTCAAGTGTATCCAGATCGATATATTCACCCCAGTTATACACATTCAAGGTTACCGTATCTTCCGTGTTGTCGGAACAGCCTGCAAAGGACAGAACAGATACGAGCATACACACGGCAAGAACAAGAGAAACAAGTGCTTTTTTCATCATATTTCTCCTTAGGAAATCACTTTTTTAATTTCTTTTCGTTTGCGGGTTTTCTTATATTTCCTGCTATCATAAGCACAAGAATAACTGCAAACATAATTGTGGAAAGTGCATTGAGTTTAAGAGAATACGGCTTTTTAGTCATTGAATAAATCGTTATGGGCAAGGTCTGGAAGGACGAGCCTGAGTTGAAATAACTGATAACGAAGTCATCAAGCGACAAGGTGAAAGCCATTATAAGTCCCGATATAACACCGGGTAAAATCTGCGGAATAACAACCTTTATAAACGCTTTTACGGGCGGACAGCCTAAATCAAGAGCCGCATTATAGATGTTTGAATCCATACCGCGAAGCTTTGGCAATACCGACAGCACAACATAGGGAATATTGAAGGTGATGTGTGCTATAAGAAGTGTACCGAAGCCCATCTCAAGCGAATTAAAGTATGAAAGAATAAATACAAAAAGTATCATCATTGAAATAGCCGTTACTATTTCGGGATTGACAACGGGAATATTGTTTGCACTCAGAAAAGCGGATTTTTTCCAGCCTTTAAGATTATTTATTCCCACTGCCGCCATAGTGCCTATAACGGTAGCAATAATTGCAGATAAAACCGCAATTATGAGAGAATACCAGAGTGAACGGAGTATCAGCTCATCCTGCAGCATTTCCTTATACCATTGAAGTGAAAAGCCTTCAAAAACTGCTCTGGAAGAGCCGCTGTTAAAGGAAAATACAACAATAACAAAAATCGGAGCATAAAGGAAAACAAAAATCAGAAAAGCATAAATTTTAGCTAATATCTTCATATTGTACCCCCTGCCGTGGTCTTGGCTTCCTTATCAAAATGATTCATAAAGAAGGTTGCAATGAAAATCATTATCATAAGCACCAAAGACAATGCTGCACCGATATTGTAGTTTACAACACCGGAATTTCCGAGGAAGAAATCTTCTATAAGGTCGCCTATAAGGAAATCCTTACTGCCGCCTAAGATTCTTGAAATAATGAAGGTACTCAGCGACGGGATAAACACCATTGTGATACCCGAAATTATACCGGGGATACTCAAAGGAAAAATAACCCTTTTAAGCACCTGAAAGCCTCCCGAGCCCAAATCCCTTGCGGCTTCAATGAGAGAATTGTCAATCTTTGTAAGTGCCGTGTATATGGGAAGAATCATATAAGGCAAAAAGTTATAAACCATACCGAGAACTATAGCTCCGCGGTTATTTACCATTGCAAATCCGTCAAACTCCGAGCCGAAAAGCCCTGCAAGACCGCGTAACGCGGAATTTATAATGCCGTTATTTTCAAGCAAGGTCATCCACGCATAAGTTCTTACGAGGAAATTCATCCACATAGGAAGCATAACAATAAGCGTAGCGTTGCGTTGGATTCTCTCACTCGCTCTTGATAAAATATATGCTATAGGATACGCCAGCACAAGACATATTGCGGTTGCAATAAATGCAAGCTCAACGGAAAGCCAGAGTGTGTGACGGTAGGTATATATGTACTGCAGGTTGCTGAGCGTAAAGGAGTCCCCGTCCGTAAAAGCAAAGTATACAACCAATGCCATAGGAATAAAAACGAAAACAACCATCCACGAGGAAAAGGGTGCCAGCATAACCTTTTTATTTCCGACTGTTACAGTTTTACCCATTTTCGCCGTCCTCCACACCGGAGTTGACATCTGAAAGCTCGTCAAATTCCTCGCTGTAGCTTGAGAAGTCGCCGAACATACCTGAATATTCCGACTTTTTCATAATATGAATTGCATCGGGCTCAATATAAAGACCTATTCTGTCGCCTACATGCTGAATATCGGTTGACTGAATCATCCACAAAAAGCCGCCGATATCAACAATTATTTCATAGTGAACACCCTTGAAGGTAACGGAGGTTACGGTGCCTGTGAGCATTCCCTTTTCAACGGGAACAACATCAACATCCTCGGGACGGACAACAACATCAACAGCCTCATTCTTACCGAAGCCCTTATCAAGACAATCGAATGTATGTCCCGAAAACTCAACAAGCATATCCTGCTTCATAATTCCGTCTACTATATTACTCTCACCGATGAAATCTGCAACAAATGCGTTTTTCGGCTCATTGTATATATCCGTAGGAGTGCCTATCTGCTGAATTTTACCCGAATCCATAACAACTATTGTGTCAGACATGGACAGAGCTTCTTCCTGGTCGTGGGTAACATAAATAAATGTGATGCCAAGGCTCTGCTGAATCTTTTTAAGCTCCACCTGCATATCCTTACGAAGCTTCAGGTCAAGTGCACCTAAAGGCTCGTCAAGAAGAAGCACCTTGGGATCAACTGCCAGAGCACGGGCAATTGCAACTCTCTGCTGCTGACCGCCCGAAAGAGAGTTTATATGTCTGTTTTCAAAGCCCTTGAGGTTTACCAAGGACAGCATTTCCTTTACCTTTGCTTCTATCTTATCCTTTGGCATTTTCTTGAGCTTCAGACCGAATGCGATATTCTCAGCAACATTAAGGTGAGGGAAAAGAGCATAACGCTGAAAAATGGTGTTTACCTGTCTCTTATGAGGAGGAACACCATTGATTTTTTTACCGTCGAAAATAACCTCTCCCTCGTCAGGCTCAAGAAAGCCCGCAATTATTCTCAGGGTTGTGGTTTTACCGCATCCCGAAGGCCCGAGAAAGGTTATAAATTCACCGTCTCTTATATAAAAATTTATTCCCTTGAGGATTTGTTCTCCGTCAAAAGAAACGACAATATTTTTCAGATCAATCAGACAATTTTTCTTTTCCAATTATGCAGCCCCTCTCCGTTGACAACGAATAGATATACGAGAAAATCAAGCCGTAAAGCTTTTTTACTTCTTTAATTTAATATATAGTAATCGCAGACAAATGTCAACAAATTTTTCATATTTATAAAAATATATTCTTTATATTTCAATTAACCTTGACTTGCAGTTTTTACGGATATATAATAATGTTTTGAATAGGCTTCAAGGAGGGTTTATATGTTTTTTGATTTTACATCCTTAGAGATTTTTGCCGAAAGTCAGACCGAAAAAAAGGCAGCTTTGCTTTTTGCGGACGAAATAAAGCTGCGAACTGCCATATCACCCCGTATAACTGACAAAAGCTCCGCTTTTCCCTGTGTCCGTTTTGTCGAAAACAAGGAAATTGCCGACAAGGATTGCTTTGTTTTATCTCTCAATGAAAACACTCTTACAATTGAAGCCGTCGGTATAAGAGGTCTTATTTACGGCTATGCTTATTTTTTAAGAAAAATCCGTGTAAAAAACAGTAAAATCACGCTCATAAAGGATATAAGCGGCTCATATTCCCCCGACAAAAAAATCCGCGGACATCAGTTAGGTTACCGTCAGCTTAATAACACCTACGATAAATGGTCCTATGAGCAATACAGAAGATATTATCTTGATATTATGTATTTCGGCTCAAATATATGTGAGCATATACCCTATGAAAAGGGCGTTTCTGATAAAAATGAGCTTATGCTCTATGATGAAGAGGAATTCCTCATAAAGGCAAGTGAAATGGCTGACGAATTGGACCTTGATGTATCACTGTGGTATCCCAACAGCGAAGACGATATTGAAAAGGCAAAAAGAAGCCGTGAAGCAGTTTTTTCTTCCCTGCCCCGTCTTAATGTAATGTTCCCTCCCGGAAGCGATCCCGGCTCTCTGCCTCCCGATGAGCTTGCAAGAAGATGCACGGAATTTTCAAAAATTCTCAAAAAATATCATCCCGATGCAACTCTCTGGCCCTCTGCACAGCAGCCGCACAATGATCCTTTATGGGGCACAAAGCTTATTGATGTATTAAAAACAAATCCCGACGGTATTGACGGAATTATAACAGGTCCCAACAGAGCCTTTGATATTGACACTCTGAGAAGACTGCTGCCCGCAAAATATCCTATCCGTCTTTATCCCGATATAACACATAATGTAAGATGTGAATATCCCGTTCATTTTGAAACGGACGACTGGCATTATGCACTCACAACAGCACTCAGCCGTGAATGTATCAACCCCAGACCCGCAGAATACAGAACAATTCACAAGCTCACCGAAAGATATGTTGTGGGAAGTGTTTCTTATTCAGAGGGTGTCAATGACGACATAAACAAGGCGGTATGGGCAGACCTTGATTTTTTCCCCGAGGTCCCCGTCAGAGAAACCCTGCTCGACTATTCAAGACTTTTCTTCTTCGGTGCCGATGAAGAAAAAATCGCAGATGCTGTTTTAGGACTCGAAAAGAACTGGGAGGGTGCCCCCGAAAACAATCCGCAAATAGAAAACACACTTAAGTCCTTTGAGGAAATCCTAAGCGAAAATCCCGAGCTTTCGGAAAACTGGCGTTTTGTTATGTGCCTTTTCCGTGCCCGTTGCGATGCTTTCGTAAGACGCAAAATTTTATTTGAAAACGCACTCATTGAAGACGCTTCCTATTACATCAGAAAAGGTAATACCGACAGGGCAAAGGAAATTCTCGGTGCCGAATTTCCCGAAAGCATTGCAAAAATAAGAAAGCTTATTGACGGGGATGCAAAGACCTTATTTGACCTTATCGGCATTCAACTCGAGGTGGAAAGATACCGCGCTATGAGCTGGGAAAGAGGCGCAACTCTTGACACAATAGATCTGCCCGTAACAGACAGAGCATGGCTTTTGAATAAAATAGAGGAAGCCGAAAACAGAGACGATAAAAATGCCTTCCTTGTAAGAGTGCTTGACAGAAACAAGGTTGAAAAGGACGAATACTATTTCTCCCTTGCATTGGACGGATTTTCCGTTCTCGGTGAAAAACAGACACCGGATTTCTATATGGATTTTCAGGGAGACAGACCTGATAAAAACAACGGCACGCTCCCCGTCTGCTTATTCAAGCTCTTTGACCATTTTACCTTCCGCTGTAAATTGGCAGGCTTCTCGGCAGACACCGATTACACACTTATGATAACCTATAAAAATTCACCGAATGAAAAGGCAACCAATCATAAGATAACGGTAAACGGTCACACAATCTATAAAGGTGCTCAGTTCGGCGGTGAAAGAAACACCGACTTTGAACGCGATATGCTCCCCGACGATTTTGCGGCTGTTATGTATACTGTCCCTGCAGAGGTTTTCGTTAACGGATGTGCAAGAATCGAAATCAGCGAGCCTTTAAGCGGATTTGAAATTGCAGAATTCCGCATAACAAAGAAGCCTTACACCGTCTGATGAAAGGATGTTTATATGAACAAGAAAACTGTTATAAAATCTCTCGTCGGCTCTGCTGTCGGTACAGCAGGAGCTATAGTGTTAAAGAATAAAGCCAAGGAATTTTTGTCAAGCGAAGAAAACAAGCGTATGCTTATGGACAAGGGGGATGTTATTGCCCATAGAATTGTACAGAAGCTTGCAGACAGAGTTTCCGACAAGGGTATTCCCTATCTCAACAGATACGATAACGAGGGTTACCTTGAGGGCAGCGGATATTTCCTCTCAGAGCCAAAGACAGATGCAAAATGGTCTGTCGGCTTTGCGAAATCGAGTATAATTCCCGAAAAGTGGAACGGTGACCTGTATATCGGCGGTTATCTTGCATTCCCGCCCAACAAGGCTAACGGTATACTCAACGACCAGCTTATCCGTGCTGTTGCATTTGACGATAATTCCGGCAGAGGAATAAATGTTTTTGCGGTAATTGACTGTATCGGTATTTCAAATGCAGATATAAGAACAATCCGTTCAAGACTTAAAAATCTTATAAACGACAAAAATATAGTGTCAATAAACATAAGTGCCACTCATTGCCATTCGGGTGTTGACACTCAGGGTATATGGGGTGACCTTATAAAGGCTGTCAAAACAAATCCCAAGGCTATAAAGCAGGGCAGAACAGACGATACCGTAAGCGGTAAAAACAAGGATTTTATGGAAAATCTTTTCTCGGTTGCCGCAAAGACCATTGAAGAAGCAGTCCTTAATATGAAAGAGGGTAAACTTTCCTTTGCAACGCTTGACGGCTCAATGTTTGTACGCGACAAACGCGCTCCCTATATTACAGATAACACTCTGCTTTCACTGAAATTTGAGCCGAAGGACAAATCAAAAACCGTACAGGCTGTATTTCTTGCAGCTCATCCGGTATGCTACGGAAGCCGTCAGCGCGAAATAAGCTCGGATTTCCCCTACTATATCTGTGAGGAATTTGAGAAAAACGGCCTTGATGCTATGTTCTTCCAGGGTGCAGAGGCCGCAGTTGCAACAAACAGAGGCTATAATATGCCCGAAGGACTTACCTGGATGGAGGGTATTGCTGAATACGGCAGATCAATTGCCCGTTTTGTTTTAGACAGCGATAAAGCTCTCTACAAAGAAATTGAGCCTATGCTCAATGTTAAGGTAAATGAAATTCTGCTGCCCTCCGGCAACTCAGTTCTTGAGCTTGCAGGAAAGCTCAGGCTTGTAAACAACAATATGACCAAGGTTGCCGGCGACGGTGATGATTACGATTTATATTTTGCCTCAGAGTTAGGCTATGCGGAATTCGGCAAAGCTCTTAAGCTTGTTATGGTTCCCGGTGAAATGATACCTGAAATTTTAACGGGCGGTGCATTTGATTCCTCGGTAAGCTATAACGGCACAGACTGGGAATTCCCTGCTATGAGAGAGATAGTAGACGGACATTTATCCGCAATAGGTCTTTGCAATGACGCTATCGGCTACATTGTTCCCGATAACGATTTCGGTTCTGTTTTTGCACCTGAGCACTATGAAGAAGCTGTTTCTGCAGGCGGAAAAACCGCTTCGAATATTATGTCCGCATTCATAAGGCTGCTTGATGCGGCTGAAAAAATCAGATATTAATTTTTTGGATCAAGAGGGGATTTTTTTACTATGGCTAACACACCGGTTACCGCTATTATCGTGGGAGGCGGACATCGTTCTTTTACTTACGGAGATTATTCTTTGGAGCATCCCGATGAGTTAAAAATCGTGGGAATTGCAGATCCCAACAGAGAAAGATGTCTTCTTGCCGCAGAAAGATACGGTTTCTCAACAGAGTTTTGTTTTGAAAATGCTGCCGAATTGGCAAAACACGAAAAATTTGCAGACACAATAATCAACGGCACGATGGATCATCAGCATTATGAAACCGCAGCACCTTTACTGGAGCTCGGCTATGATATGCTGCTCGAAAAGCCCTTTGCGGTAAGTGCTGATGAAATGCACAAGCTTCTCAAAATAATCAGAGAGCACGGCAACAAGGTTATGATATGCCATGTGCTGAGATATTCTGCTTTTTACCGTGCAATAAAGCAGCGCATATTGAACGGTGATATCGGCGATATTATCAACATCCAGATGTCCGAGCATGTAAGCTATCATCATCTGTCAACCTCCTATATCAGAGGCAAATGGGCAAATTCAGATATCTGCAAAACCTCTATGCTTCTTGCAAAATCCTGTCACGACATTGATATTATGATGTGGCTTATGAGTGAAACTCTGCCCGACACCGTTTCAAGCCACGGCAGTATTTATCAGTTCAAGGAAGAAAATGCCCCCGAAAATGCGGGCACGGTTTGTATGGTAGACTGTCCTTTGGTGGACACCTGCAGATATTCCTCCAAGAAAATCTATCTTGAGCATCCCGACAGATGGACATGCTATGTGTGGTCGGCGCTTGAAGCAATAGAAAATCCCACGCTCGAGCAGAAAGCAAAGCTGCTGAAATCAGACAGCCCGTACGGCAGATGCATATACAAATCCGACAACAATGTTGTTGACCACCAGTCCGTGCTTGTAAATTTCGCAAACGGGGCAACGGGAACACACAATATGATAGGCGGAGCGGCAAAATCGCTGAGAAAAATCCATATAATCGGAACAAAGGGCGAAATTTCGGGCAACTACGAGGAAAACAAGTTTGTTATTTCCCGAATTGCGGTTGAAGAGGAAGACGGCTTTATTGACGAAACAGTTGACCTCGATGTTTCCCACAGCCAAGGTCACGGCGGCGGTGATGAAGCTCTCACAAAAGATTTTATTGATTTCATAAAAACAGGCAATCAGTCAATTTCCTGTACATCCATATATAATTCCGTTGCAGGTCATCTGACAGTTTTCCTTGCAGACAAATCAATGGAAAACGGCGGTGCACCTCAGAAATGTGATTTTTCACAGTATTAAGTCACCAAAACAAAAACCTCCCATAAGATATATTGAAGTTTTCGAATTTCAAATATTTACCGGGAGGTTTTTTTATGTCCGAAAAATGTTCGTGCGAAAAAGACAACACAAATGCCGCAGTAAGAGAAGCGGTATGTATTGACACAAGCAGAGTATATGATTCCTGTGCCGACAAGGACTGTCTTGCTGATTTAAGAGTATATTTTACAGACTGTGAACAGGCAAAAATTGATGCTGCAACCTCAATCAGATGCAAGGGCAGCGAGGTTATTGATGTTATTGCAGAGGTTGATAAGGTTCCCTTCAACAGAGGCTATTATTCTGTTGACATCACTTTCTTCTTTATGGTTACACTTGATGTATACACATCTCCCTCCTGTGCCCCTGAAACAGTGTGCGGCTTATGCGTATTTTCAAAAAAATGTATTCTTTACGGCAGTGAAGGCAGCGTAAAAGTCTTCTCATCCGAATATGCAGCAGACTGTGACACAAAAACAAACTATGTTTCAACAAACCCGAGAGCAAAAATTCAGGTAGCAAAGCCCTTATGTCTTGATGCAAAAATATGCCGTCCGTGTGACTGCTGCAACAATATATGCGATACCGAAAGCTGTATTCCGCTTTGTATCAGACGCTGCTTCAACGGCTGCTTCGGTCCGCAAAGCAACAACAAGGCGGTAAAGGTTACAATAGGACTTTTCTCAATCATACAGCTTGAAAGAGATGTTCAGATGCTCATCCCCGCATACGATTTCTGTATGCCCGAAAAGGAATGCTCCTGCAATACTGAAGATCCCTGCGATTCCTTCAGAAAAATCCGTTTCCCCGTTTCGGAATTTTTCCCGCCCGACAATTCCGATGAAACAGACAATGACGACTGTTCATTTACACCGCCGTGCTGCTGCGGAAGATAAAAAATGTAAAAATCACAAAAAAAGCCGATGCGAGATTTTTTCGCACCGGCTTTTTTTAATATTCTTTTGAACATATGTCTTTATAAGCTTTTCGGGTTATTTCAAGCATCTGCTCATATTTTCTTTCCATATCATAAACAAGCATAAACTGTGTTCGGCATCTGTCAAGATTATGCTCGGGATAACGGGTTTTGAAATACACATCTCCGTCAATAAAATCCGTAAGAAAACGCATACCGCACTCAAAGGTCATCATTTTTGCACCTAAGGGCAGATATTTTACTTCTTCGGCAGTAAGACTGTCTCCCGCACTTGACAAAAATCCTCTTACATACTGCTCATATAAGTTCAAATCAAGAGAAACCTTTGATAAATCCTTTTCATCCTCTGCCGCGGTATTAGCTCCGAAGCGGATAGCATCACCGAAATCGTAAAGAGAAAGTCCGGGCATAACCGTATCAAGGTCAACTATACATATAGGCTCATCCGTGTTGTTATCAAACAGGATGTTATTGAGCTTTGTATCGTTATGGGTAACTCTTGTGGGCAAATCACCTATAAGCTGTTTGCCGACGAGTATATATGTTTCTTCTCTGCGTTCTTTTGCAAATTCAATTTCCTTCTGAACAAGCCCTGCTCTGCCGGATGCGTTCCTTTCAACACTTATTCTGAGATTGTTATATCTTTTTGCGGTGTTGTGGAAATCGGGTATTGTTTCATACAGACCGTCCATAGGGAAATCTGCAAGCAGATGCTGAAAATCCCCGAAAGCCTTACCGGCTTTATAGAAAATTTCGGCAGATTCTATTGCATCATAGGAAAAGCTGTTTTCAACATAGTTATACAAACGCCATACCTTGTTTTCAGAGTCAACAAAAAATGTTTTACCGTCTTTTGTAAGCTTACAGTAAAGAGTTGCTCTTTCACAGTCGCCGCCGTTTTCGATAACCTTTTTCTTTATAAAGGATGTAACTGCGTGGACATTATCCATAAGCTGAACAGGCTTTTGGAAAACATGAGTGTTTATCATCTGCAGAAGATGATTTACTTCTTTTCCGTCCTTTTCGCAGGTAACCTTTAATGTTGTGTTTATATGCCCTGTCTCAACGGGAGTAAATGACACGAATTTTCCCGCTTCGGCAAAATTATTCATAATATTTTCTATATGCTGATTATTCATAGAAATAAGCCTCCATTCTGTAAACCACTAATAAAAATTATAGCAAATAAAAAAAAATAGTCAAGAAATATATTTTTTACTTTACATATGAATTAAAATCGGGTAAAATATCCTTTAGCGACAAATAAAACAAGGAGATTTTCAATGAAACCGATATATAACAGAATTCTTCTGAAGATTAGCGGTGAAGTTCTTGCAGGCAAAGCCGGTCACGGCATTGATTTTGATACCGTGAATGAAATCTGCTCGGTTATAAAAACTGTTGCCGATATGGGTGTTCAGGTCGGTATAGTTGTGGGCGGCGGTAATTTCTGGAGAGGCCGTTCAAGCGGTAAAATGGACAGAACCCGTGCAGACAATATGGGAATGCTTGCCACGGCAATAAACTCACTCGCCTTGCAGGAAGCTTTGATTCAGGCAGCTAACGACGCTGTTGTTATGTCCGCCCTGGATATTCAGAGAATGGTTGAATCCTTCAATAAAGACAAGGCTGTAAAATATATGCAGAACGGGCAGGTGGTTATTTTCTCCTGCGGAACGGGCAGTCCCTTCTTCAGCACCGATTCGGGTGCTGCTCTGAGAGCTGCGGAAATTGAAGCAGATATTTTCTTCAAAGCCACAAATGTTGACGGTGTTTATGACAAGGATCCCAATAAATTTTCAGATGCAGTTAAGTTTGATACATTAACATATGCCGAGATTCTCGAAAAGCAGCTCGGTGTTATGGATAACACGGCAGCGGCTCTCGCTCAGAACAGCAAAATGCCCGTGCTTGTTTTCAATCTTAACGATCCCCAGAATATTGTAAAAGCTGTTCTCGGTGAAAACATCGGAACAATAGTAAAATAAATCTACATATATTTACGGAGGTAATATTATGCAAACTGTATTTTCTTCAGCAAAGGAAAAAATGACAAAAACTATTTCCGCTCTTAATTCGGAATATAATTCTATCCGTGCCGGCAGAGCAAACCCCGCAGTTCTCGATCCCATCAGAGTTGACTACTGGGGCGTGCCCACTCCCATAAGCCAGATGGCAGCTGTTTCTGTTTCAGAAGCAAGAATTCTTGTTATTCAGCCCTGGGACAAATCTGCTCTCAAGCTCATTGAAAAGGCTATTCAGGCATCCGATATCGGTATCAATCCTCAGAATGACGGCTCCATTATCCGTCTTACCTTCCCCCCTCTCACAGAGGAACGCAGAAAGACACTTGTTAAGGATGTTAAGAGCACAGCAGAATCCTCAAAGGTTGCTATCAGAAATCTCAGAAGAGATGCTCTTGAAAAGCTCAAGGCAATGAAGAAGGCTTCCGAAATCACAGAGGACGACCTCAAGTATGCTGAAACAGAGGTTCAGAAAATAACTGATGATTTCATCAAGCAGGTTGACGCTGTTGCATCTGCAAAAGAAGCAGAAATTATGGAAATCTGAGATGGAAAATAAAGATTTTTCTGTTTTACCCGCACATGTCGGTGTTATTATGGACGGCAACGGCAGATGGGCGAAGAACCGCGGTCTGCCCCGTTCAAAGGGACACATCGAGGGTGCAAAAACCTTCAGAAAAATAGGTGAATACGCAGGAAATCTCGGTATTCGCCATATTTCCTTTTACGCTTTTTCAACCGAAAACTGGTCAAGACCTCAAGAGGAGGTCGAGGCTATTATGGCTTTGTTCGGAGATTATCTGCACGAAGCTGTTGACCGCCTTGACGAAAACATAGAAAAAGGTATAAGACTTCGTTTTTTAGGTGACAGAAACGGCCTTTCCGAAGAGCTTATTGAGCTTATAGACTTTGTTGAAGAAAAAACAAGGGATATGGATAAGGTTAATCTCAACATAGCGGTAAACTACGGCGGTCAGCAGGAAATTCTGCACAGCGTAAAAAATATTGCAAAGGATGTCAAGGCAGGACTGATAAAGCCCGAGGACATAACTCTTGACACAATCCAACGCGGTCTTTACACACTTGAACAGCCTCCCGTTGATCTTGTTATAAGACCGAGCGGCGAGCAGAGACTCTCAAATTTCCTTTTATGGCAGTCGGCATATGCTGAATTCTGGTCTTCGGATGTTTTGTGGCCCGATTTTACCGAAAAGGATTTTGACGAGGCACTCAGAGCCTTTGAAAAAAGAAACCGCAGATTCGGCGGTGTATAAAATTACTCAAGCGGATGTTTTCGGCATCCGCTTTATCTCGTATTAAGGAATTGGTGAAATAATATGAAAAGCAGACTTATAACGGCTTTTGTCGGAATACTTCTTGTTGTCGGTTGGCTGTTTGCCATATACACCCCTGTTTTCTCGGGTGTTATCGCAGTTATAGCCTTTATCGGTGTATGGGAAATGTTAAAGGTCTTTAATGTGAAGAACATACCGTTCAGGGTTTTATGCCTTGCACTCTCTGTGGGCATAATTTTATTTGCAGATTACGGTGAAAAGCTTAATATACCTCTCTTCCCCGTTGCAACCGTAGCTATCATTGCTTCTCTCATAATAATGGTATTAAACTTTGAGAAGCTGAAATTCGAGCAGGTTGTGTCCTCTCTTTTCTCAGCCTTTGCAATACCCGCTTCGCTGTCGTGCATTTTGTTTTTCAGAGATATGTATATTTCAGCACCTGAAGCATATACAAAAAGTGACGGTATTTTCCTTATTCTCTTTGCCTTCTTCGGTGCGTGGATGACCGACAGCTTTGCACTTATTTCGGGTATGCTTTTCGGCAAGCATAAGCTTGCTCCCAAAATCAGTCCTAAAAAGACAGTTGAAGGGGCCGTAGGCGGTATTATCTGTAACATAATTGCAAGCGGTATACTTTTCCTCGTATTCAGTAAGTTCTATAATCTTTCTGCTGAGATAAGCCTTATTGAAACACTTATCACAGCAGCTATTCTCTCTGTTATAAGTATGTTCGGCGACCTTGCCGCTTCAACAATAAAAAGACATCAGGGTGTTAAGGATTTCGGCAATCTCTTACCCGGTCACGGCGGTATTATGGACCGCTTTGACAGTACATTATTTGTTTTACCCACTCTTTATTCCGCTGTATTACTTATTTTATAAAGTCTTATAAAGGTGCATACTATGGAAAGAAATATATCAATTCTCGGCTCAACGGGCTCAATAGGTGTTCAGTCGCTTGATGTTGCAAAGAAAATGAATTTCACCGTCAATGCGATAACCGCAAACACAGACTGGGAAAAAACCGAGGAGCAGATAAGAGAATTCAAGCCCGCAATTGCCGCTATGGCAGACGAGACGGCGGCAAAAAAGCTCAAAGATGCCGTAAAAGACACCCCAACAAAGGTGCTTTCGGGCATTGAGGGTGTGTGCGAATGTGCGGCATATGAAAAAAGCGACACGGTTATAGATGCAATAGTCGGTATGGCAGGACTTGTCCCCGCCCTCACAGCCCTTAATAACAAAAAAAATCTCGCACTCGCAAACAAAGAGGCTCTGGTTGCAGGCGGCCGTCTTGTGCTTGATGCGGCAAAGAATAACAATGTTAAAATTCTGCCCGTCGACAGCGAGCATTCGGCAATCTTTCAATGTCTTGAGGGAAAACCCACGAATAAAGCATTGAAGAAAATTATTCTCACAGCCTCGGGCGGCCCGTTTTTCGGCAAAACAAAAAAAGAGCTCGAAAATGTTACTGCGGCAGATGCCTTAAAGCATCCCACATGGGATATGGGTGCTAAAATCACAATAGATTCCGCATCTATGTTCAATAAAGGCCTTGAGCTTATTGAAGCACACTTCCTTTTCGGAGTGGCTCCCGAAAATATAGATATTCTTGTTCACAGAGAGAGCATTATTCACTCTATGATTGAATATGACGATAATTCGGTTATCGCACAGTTAGGTGTATCGGATATGAGAATACCCATTCAGTATACACTTACCTATCCCGAAAGATATCCGTCTCCCGTAAAGGAGCTTGATTTAAGCGAAATTGCAACGCTTACCTTCTATAAGCCCGATTACGAGGTTTTTGACTGTCTTAATATCTGCAAGGAAGCTATTTCAAAGGGCGGTCTTTATCCTGCGGCAGTAAATTCCGCAAATGAAGAAGCAAACCGTCTTTTCAGAGAAAATAAAATTAAATTTACCGAAATTGCTCCTCTCATAAGAACAGCCTTCGGTGTTGTAAAAGATACAGACAGCTTTACTTTAGAGGACATAATTTCAACAGACCGTCTTGCAAGAAAAGCTGTGCTTGACGCTATCTGATTTTTTGGAGTTGATATTTTGAATTTATTAAGCTTATCCGTTTCATTTTCACAAATCTGGGGAAAGATATGGCCCATTTTATTTGCCATACTGTTTTTCGGTATAATTATTGCCTTGCACGAATTTGGCCATTTTATAACCGCAAAATTATTCAAAATCAAGGTAAACGAATTTTCAATCGGTATGGGCCCTGCCATATTCAAAAAAAAGAAAAATGAAACAAAGTATTCATTGAGAATATTACCTATAGGCGGTTTCGTTGCACTTGAGGGTGAAGACGAGGCTTCCGATGATCCCAACGCTTTCGGCAATGCAAAGGCGTGGAAAAGATTTATTGTTATTGCCGCAGGTGCAACGCTTAATGTTATTTTAGGTCTTCTGCTTGTGGGTATTATGTTAGCCTTTGACGGCGAGGTACCCACAAACGAGGTAAGCGATGTTTCCGTACAGATGCTTGAAGCTGAAAATTCCATTCAGGTTGGTGACAAAATCAAGGAAATCAACGGAACTAAGGTCTATTCCGCAAGAGACTTGTATTACGGACTTTACAGAGATTCCGACGGCTTATATGATATCGTTCTCGAAAGAAACGGTGAAAAAATAGAATACACACAGCTGTCTGTTTATTATGATGCAGAGCAGGGCTTCTGTGACTTTATTGTTGGCAACAAGCCAGTTACATTCTTAAACCTCTTCCCCGGTGCTGTGCGGGAAACCGCGTCTATGACAAAGCTTATCTTTTTAAGCCTTATTGATATGATAGGCGGAAATTACGGTCTTGACGAGCTTTCAGGTCCCGTCGGCACAATCGGCATTGTTGCAGACACCGCAAGCGATGCATTAACAAGCAACAACTACTCAGGAATTTTCTTTATGCTTGCGTTTATCACCGTAAACATCGGTCTTGTAAACCTTCTCCCCTTACCTGCCTTAGACGGCGGCAGACTTTTCTTCATATTTATTGAGGTTATTTTCAGAAAACCCGTTCCCAAGAAATTTGAAGCTGTTGTTCACGCTGCGGGACTTGTACTTTTATTAGGTCTTATGGCGTTGATAACCTTTAACGATATCTTAAATTTAATCAGAGGTTAAATTATGGGTGCTAAAAAAGAAGTTAAAATCGGCAATATAAAGATAGGCAAAAACAACCCCGTTGCAGTACAGTCAATGCTCAATATTGTGTCCGATAATACCGACGGCTGTGTAGCACAGGCTAAGGAGCTTGAAAAAGCCGGCTGTGAAATAATAAGAGCAACCGTACCCGATATGAAAGCCGTTCACACAATGGCAAAGCTCAAGGAAAATGTATCGGTGCCGTTAGTGGCAGATATTCATTTTGACTACAGAATGGCTCTCGAATCCCTTTCGGCGGGGGCTGACAAAATCAGAATAAATCCCGGTAATATCGGCTCTGACGAAAGAGTAAAAATAGTTGCAGATGCTTGCAGACAAAGAAATGTGCCTATAAGAATAGGTGTAAATTCAGGCTCTGTTGAAAAGGAAATTCTTGCAAAATACGGCTCCCCCACTCCCGAGGCGCTTGTTGAAAGTGCGCTGTATCACATTTCTCTTCTTGAAAAGCACGATTTTGAGGATATTGTTGTTTCAATAAAGTCATCTGATGTTCCCACAACCGTTGCCGCATACCGTCTTTTAAGACAAAAATGCGATTACCCCTTGCACATAGGTGTAACGGAAGCGGGCACCAAAAGAATGGGCATAATAAAATCAGCCGCAGGCATAGGCTCACTTTTACTTGACGGCATAGGCGACACAATCAGAGTTTCCCTCACCGCCCCTCCCGTTGAAGAGGTCTTTGCAGGCTTTGACATATTAAAGGCTGTGGGAGTCCGTTCAAAGGGTGCAAATCTCGTATCCTGCCCCACCTGCGGAAGAACAAAAATCGACCTGATTTCTCTTGCCCAAAGGGTTGAAAACGCCCTGAGAAACACCGATAAAAACATAACCGTTGCTGTTATGGGCTGTATAGTAAACGGCCCCGGAGAAGCCAAGGAAGCAGACATCGGCATAGCCGGCGGCATAGGTGAAGGTCTTATTTTCAGAAAGGGCGAAATATTAAGAAAAGTCCCCGAAGAAAAGCTCTTCGATGAGCTTATGCTTGAAATAAATAAGCTGTAAAAATCAATCCGTCAGAGCCTTGGCTTTGACGGATCTTTCATAAAAACACTTGACACACACAAACAAAAGTAATATATTTTAATTGTAGGCAAACAACTGCCGACAGGACAGTATTTACATAGGGGACTATCAGAAAAATATACATAAGACACAGAACCGTCTCCTGTCTTAAATTAAATTGTATGATTAGAGGTAAGATAAATGATATTTAATCATAATGAATATTTAAATTATACATTACCTAATAATTGGTGTGCCGAAGAAGATATGGATAACCTTATTCTGTATAATCCTATCGGCAATGGTGCGATAACAACATCTTTTTTTAATGTTTTGAATACACAAGAATCTTTAGATGAGCAGATAAGCATATTGGCTAAAAGATTTATTGATCAAAATGATATAAATCTGCATTCTCCCTTAATACTTTTTAACAGAGAAGGCAAGACAATTTTGCGCGGAACAGGCACAACATCTGATGGTTGGTTTATAAAATTGTGGCTTGTTGCCAAATATCCGAAAATAGTGTTTGCTACATATCAAAGTGAACAAAAAAGTAATGAATTGAGAATATGCGATTCTATCATTGATAGTTTCCATTTTGCATTTTAAAAAGGGCAGGTAGGACAGGGGACGGCTCTATGTCTTACCGTTCTTAACCCCAACATCCCATAAAAACTAAAAATCGGCAGAATCGATTTCGGTTCTGCCGTGGTTTTTTATCTCGCAAATTATGAACTGTATTTAAATATTCAACAAAAACGCTCAAAATTCCCCTCTTATATTATTTTTATATATTTTTCCACTTGAAAAAAAGCTCATTTTATAGGATAATAGATATATATTTTTCCTTGGAGGACTTTTTCGATGAAATCTAAGCGTAAGCTGAAAATATTAAGTTTATTACTCGCTCTTTGTATGGCGGTGTGCTCTTTGCCGATAACTGCTCTTGCGGCACACGAGAACACTCATAAGAATACCGATGATGCTCTGTCTGACATTCTGAAAATTGCGGCAACTCAGATAGGCTACACGGAAGAGGAAAACGGATATACAAAATACGGTGCCGCCTTCGGTGACGGAACAATGGAATGGTGCTGTGCCTTTGTTTCGTGGTGTGCACTTGAGGCTGAGATATCAGTCAATGCCATTCCGCAGAAAACAGGCTGTACAGATATGCAGAATGCTTTTATTTCTAAAAAGCTGTATGTAAGCTCAATTTCTCAGGGCAGTACATACATTCCTCAGTCGGGTGACCTTGTTTTCTTTGCTCACTCATCATCAAAGGATGCACCCGACCACATAGGTATAGTTGAAAAAGCAGATAATGAAAAAATTACGGTTATTGAGGGCAATTATTCAAACAAGGTTGCAAGAACAACATATAAAACAGATTCAAAAAAAATAGTCGGCTTTGCAACTCCCGATTATCTGAACGGCAGAACAACATATAAAACAGGTACATATCAGACAAATGTTTATATGAATTTCCGTTCCTCGCCCGATACCTCTGCATCTATAATCTGTGTTATCCCCTCCTCAACAAATCTTGAAATAACCGAAATCAACGGCAATTGGGGATATACATGCTATGACGGTAAATTCGGTTGGATTCTTCTCGAATACAGCACATTTTTAGCCGAACAGGTACGCGAAGTTGACTGGCTTATGGTGGATGTTTCAAAATGGCAGCATCCCGAAAGCATAGATTGGAACAAGCTTAAAAAACAGGGTGTTAAGGCTGTTATTATAAGAATCGGCGGAAGAGGCTACGGCAGCGAAAGAACCTTGTATGCCGACGAAAAATTCGCTGAGCACTACAAAAATGCAAAGGCGGCAGGCTTACATGTGGGAGCATATTTCTTCAGCTATGCATTGACCAAAGCCGAGGCACAGCAGGAAGCACAGCTCACTCTCGAGCTTCTCTCTCAGGGCAATTATGAGCTTGATATGCCCGTATTTATTGACATTGAAGATTATGTTGAAAGCAATGCATCAGACAATCAGCACATAAAAGCCGGCAGAGATGTCTGCTCAATGGTTGTAAACACCTTCTGCGATATAATCGAAGATGCGGGCTACTACCCCGGTGTTTACTGCAACAAGTCCTTTGCTCAGGACTTACTCTACCCTTCCGTTTTTGAAGACAGAGCAGTATGGATAGCTCACTACGGTGTTACACAGTGCGGCTATCAAGGTCAGTTTGATATATGGCAATACACCCGCTACGGTAAATTAGACGGCTATTCGGGCTATCTTGACCTTAATCATTGCTATATCGACTTCCCGAGCCGTATAAAAGAAATGCAGGAAGAAAATGCTCAATACGGCAAGCACACCCCCTCAGAATGGAAAATAAAAACCAAGGCTACCTGCTCCACGACAGGCGAAAAGGTGTTGGAATGTACCGATTGCGGTGTCACACTGAAAACACAGCTTATTCCCTGCACTAACCACTTGAACAGTATACAGGGTGTAATATGGAAGGATACCTCCATTCTCCCCGGCGTTACACTTAATGACGATCAGCTTTTCAGTATCAAAACCGAGGGCGAAGACCTTTATCAGGCTGTACTTTATCTTTATGAAACAGAAGGCGGCTCTCTTGTAACATACTGCACCGACTGCAACAAGGTGCTGTCCGTCAAGCATTATTATGTAAACGGCTGCGGACATAAAGCTGTTTCAAAAAAGACAACAAATGCAAGCTGCTCAAAAGACGGTATGATAAAGAATGTATGTAAAGACTGCAAGGAAATACTGTCAGCCGAGCTAATCGCAAAGGTCGGACACACTCAGGGAGCAGAAAAGATTACAAAAAAAGCCACCTGCACAAAAGCAGGCTTATCATCAATAAGCTGTACAAAATGTAAAGCAGTTATTTCAACCTCACATATCGATAAAACAGAACACTCCTTCGGTGAGTGGGAAGTACTTTCTCAGGAATCACTTGAAACTGACGGAAAATATATAAGATATTGCACCGCTTGCAATAAATCTGAAGAAAAAACCGTAAACAAGGTCTCTCTCGGTGACATAAACGAGGACGGTTTTATTAAATCAGATGATGCAAGATTAGCACTGAGGTTTGCAGTTCAGCTTGAAAAAGCTGATGAAAGGCAAACACTTGCAGCCGATATAAATAACGACGGAACCGTAAACAGTGCAGATGCCCGTATGATTTTAAGAACCGCAGTAAAGCTTGAAAATATAGAAGATTTATATGAGCTTTATTTTGTAAAGCAAGCAACAGAATAACTAAAAGGGGTTGTAAAAAAAGTGCAGACCGCATAAAACAAGTTTTATGCTATAAGCAAACCTCGCCCTCGGCGTACCTTTGTACGCTGTCGGGGAAACCAAAAACAACACAAATGTGTTGTTTTTGCTCGGTTTACTCATTCTG
>JAFXAK010000030.1 GCA_017517135.1 Clostridia bacterium | reverse complement strand
GGCAGAACTGTGTCCTGACCATGTGCATATGTTAATAAGTATCCCACCGAAGTATAGTGTATCACAAATAATGGGATATTTGAAAGGCAAAAGCAGTTTGATGATATTTGACAGACATGCAAATTTGAAATACAAGTATGGAAACAGGCACTTTTGGGCAAGAGGTTATTTTGTGGATACAGTAGGAAGAAATAAAAAGCAAGTAACAGAATATATAAAGAATCAACTTACTGAAGATCAGATAGTAGACCAAATTAGCCTAAAAGAATACATAGACCCGTTTACGGGTAGCGAGAACAAGAAAGCATAAAGAAAACCCCTTGAGGGGTAGCTGAAAAAGAAATGCGGTCGGCAAATCATTCAGTACCCCTCAAGGGGTATAGTCCGTAAAATGCCCTTATAGGGCTTAATCAAGCCTCCGGCTTAGCCGGAGGTCCTGACTTCGATAAGTATAGCTGGAAGAGATATTTGATTCAATATATCAATCAATATTGAATTGTAGCTAAATAGGATTATTTTCAGGATTATCAATATATTCTTTCAAATGCGTTGCTACATATTCAGCAAGATTAACAGGTACAGCATTGCCTACAATCTGTTCCATATCAGTTTTACTTCCAATAAAACTAAATGATTTAGGAAATGTTTGTATTCTTGCTCTTTCGAGTGTGGTAAGAGGTCTTACTTTGCTTAAATCAGTTGTTGCGTCACCTGAATGAATGGTATAACCCGGTGGTATTGGTCTATTTACGCCTCGAATAGTCGGACTTGGTTCATCAATGCTAAAAATTCCTCTTCTTGCATATGACCTTGGATGGCGATAATAATATTCTGTGCGGAATTCGTTGCCGAGATAATCACGAATTGTTGTACGTTTGGAAGATAAATTAGCGTATAAACTTGAAGTCAAAAAATCATCAATATCGTTTTTATGTCCTATAAGAAAAAAACGTTTTCGTATCTGAGGAACGCCACAAAAAGAAGAATCCAATACAACTTGTGTTAAACCATAACCAGCAGATTTAAAAAGATTTATCGCTTTTGGAAGCGTATGAGATTTCAAAATTCTATCAACATTCTCCATTACAAACCATTCAGAATTTACTTGACACACTAATTCAGCAAACCTGAGTGTAAGGTTTGCACGCCCTTGCGTTTCATCTTGTTTCCCTGCCGAAGAGTAATCTTGGCACGGTGGACCTCCGATTATAACATCAGGCATAAATGATTTAAGATATTCTGAAGTTAAATCATAGACATCAATTAATTCTGCATTGTGATTGAAGTTACAATTATATATATCAATAGCTTTATCCCAATTATCAAATGCTTTGATTATATTAAAACCAGCATTTTGAAAACCTAATGATAGGCCTCCACAACCACAAAAAATATCAATTGCATTAATCATAAAAATTCCTCAAACAAATCAGGCGAGTTATAAATAATAGCATCAAAACGCCTTTCTGGACTTAAAAGGTTTTGTCCGCCACCTAATATAATTTCTTTTATTTCATTCTTTAGGATTCGTGGTTTTGTAAGTTCGGGACAAGTCATAATTGGGTGAGTACGCAGTCCGTTTGAAGCAAATGCCTTATCATTTTTAGTATTATAAGATAACTCATCAATAATTCTGTTTCCGTTAAACCTGCCGTTATCCGCATAATCTTTAAGCATTTTAAAAAGCCAAATCATAGTTCTTTCGTGTCTTCCGATTTTTTTGAGAGCCTTAACACCATCAGAATCGACAACAAAATCACTTTCGGAAGGCATAAACAATAATAACATTCCGCAATTACTCCATATAAAAACATCAAGACAATTATCAGCAAGTTTTGGAGCTTTTCCTTCAGTTTTCCATACAGGTTCCATAATTATTGGGGTTTGATTATCACAACTTGCATTTACTATGTTTTTTATTGCATTATAAATTGCATATGTATATGGTAAAACTTTGTTCGGCTCTGTCCAGTCATCAATATCATCACATTGATTACCAAGGAGTTCTTTTAGTTTATCTTGATTATCTTCAAGAGCAGATATAAAACTACAAGCAAGATAGATAATTGTATCAGGCCTAATTACAATTTCTGAGCCATATCTGTCCTCAGATAAATTACAAGTCGGATTATCTGGTAAAGCTACTAATTTGATTTCTAATGATGTCAAACATTGACCTTTTGATAATATAACGAGGTCATTTCGAGGAATTTGTCCAATTATATATTCTTGAAAGGGTGTGTATTGTGTTTCAAATGAAAAATAGATATCATCGCCAAATGGGTCGATTTTATATACTTCATCAATCCCAATATCTGATACATTTATTTCCATATCGTGAGTTGTTTTATAATAAATTGCTTTCATTCCTTTTGAATGAAGATAACAAGCTAATGATGCAGGGAACGATGAATTAAATTGATTCTTACCCCAAGCATCCTTTAGTGAATAATTTCGATTAGAACGCACAATTCCAAACAATCTGGGATTTTCAGACATATCTTTTCTCCTTATAGTAATTTCTATAATATTTTTACCATATTTCTCAATGAAAATCAAGCCACATATATACTAAATAAGCAAATATGTGGCTCGTTATATTGAAAAGTCAAAATTATAGATAAAATAAAAATCCGAACACTCCACCAATCTGGATAGTGTTCGGATTTTTACTGTTTGGTGACCCGGACGAGAATCGAACTCGTGTTACCGCCGTGAAAGGGCGGTGTCTTGACCGCTTGACCACCGGGCCGTATATGGTAGCGGGAGTAGGATTTGAACCAACGACACCCCGGGTATGAACCGAGTGCTCTAGCCAACTGAGCTATCCCGCCATCTACTTTCCCGCCGACTTTTTGGTCGGGCAACGAATGTTATTATATGCGATAAAAACGCATTTGTCAACACTTTTTTTTATTTTTTTTGAAGTTTTTTCAATTTTGCTTCAATCGCTGTAATTTTTCTTCTGAAGCCCTTGCATCACTTGCAATCTGTACTTTAAGCTCATTTGCATCAGCGAATTTTTTTTCGGCTCTGATGAAATCAAACAAACGCACCTCAACGGTTTTACCGTACAGATTTCCGCTGTAATCAATGATATATGTCTCGCTTCTCACGCTCACACCGTCAAAGGTCGGTCTGTTGCCGATATTTGTAACGGACGGCATTTCCTTGCCGTCAATAACTGCAACGGAAGCGTATACACCGAATTTCGGAACGGCTATTCCCTCGGGCAAATACTGATTAATGGTAGGAGCACCTAAAAGACGGCCTCTGTGGTCACCGTCAAAAACCTCAGCAGAAAAGGAAAACTCTCTGCCGAGCATTTTGTTTGCCTTAATAATATCACCGTCTGCAATTGCCCGTCTTATTGCACTTGAAGAAACGCTCTCATTGTCAAGCTTTGTGTTTTCACAAACACTCACCTCAAAGCCGTATTCTTCACCCAAAGTTCTGAGAAGCTCAACATCGCCCTGAGCCTTTTTGCCGAAGCGGTAGTTATATCCGCAGCTCACAAAAGCGACATTATATTTTTCAACGAGTATATTCTTTATAAATTCTTCGGGAGACAGATTTTTTATATCTTCAAATTTCAGAAAAACTGTTTTTACACCGAGAGAGGAAAGTATACTGTTTCTTTTTTCGTCTTCAAGCAGAAAAGGAACCCGGGAAGCTGAAAGCACACTCTGCGGATGCTTATCGAAAAGAAGAACACAGGGCACTAAGCCCTTTTCACGGTATGCATCAAGCACGGGTTTTATAACCTGCATATGAGCAAGGTGCAGTCCGTCAAAAAAGCCCAAGGCTATTGCTGTTCTGTTTTCAAAAATAGTGCTGTTCATTTTCCGACAACCTTTTTTACTTTAAGTACCGACATATCCTCGGCAGTAATTTCTCCCAAGCCTAAAAATTCCTTTTCGGGAGAATACACCCTGTAAATTGCTGCGATAATATCTGTTTTCAGCCTGTCCGACATCAATTCTCCGCCGTTGGAAAAACGCTGAGCCTGAGCCGTGCTTACCGTAACTGAAGGATATATACCGAAAACCTCGTCTATGGGAAGAACGGCAGACTCCCCTGCTTTTTCAATTTCAGAAAGCGTTTTAGCCTGAGAAATTGTGAAGCCGTTGGATTTTGTTCGTCTGAGTGCCGTCATAACCGCACCGCAGCCGAGCCTTTCACCTATATCAGCAATCAGCGAACGGATATATGTGCCCTTTGAGCAGTCAACGCTTATTTCAAATTCTCCGTTTTCAAAGCAGTTTGTAAGCTCAAGGGAATTTATTGTTATCTGTCGCTGTTCTCTTTCGACCTCAACCCCCTGACGGGCAAGCTTATAAAGCTTTACTCCGTTTACGGACAAAGCCGAATACATAGGGGGCATCTGCATAATATCTCCCCTGAAAAGAGGCAGAATGCTCTCAAGCTGTTCTTTTGTAACCTCTGCCTTTTTTTCTTCAAGAACGGTTCCTGTTATATCGAGTGTATCCGTCACGATACCGAACTTAAACCTTGCGATATATGCCTTTGAGGAATCGGGGAGCAAATCAATAAAGCGGGTAGCTCTGCCCATAGCCACGGGAAGAACACCCGTTGCCATAGGATCAAGTGTCCCCGTATGACCGGTTTTCTTTTCATTATATATACGCCTCAAGCAGCTTGAAGCCTTAAAAGAGGTTATACCCTCTTCCTTGTCAACAATAACAAAACCGTTCATTATGCCTCCGATTATAATTCCTCTATAGCCTGTTTAACAAATTTAACCACAGTATTTATTACCGACTGTGCTGTACCCGAAAGCTCACAGCCTGCCGCAAGACGGTGTCCGCCGCCGCCCATAAGTGCACATATTTCAGACGCATTCAGCGGCTCTCTTGAGCGGATGGAGATTTTATATGTTCCGTTTGTTCTTTCCTTTACGGTAACACCTGCCAGCACACCCTCAATCTGACGAGGAAGAGCATTGATACCCTGTGACTCGCTTTCTGTTATGTTTGCTTTTGTGTACATATCCTTTGTTATAAGCAGAACAGCACATTTGCCGTCAAGATATGTTCTGAGAGAATTCATTGCCATTGTTTCAAACATAACATAGGCACGGCTTTTTGTTTCAAAGATATCCGTATTGATTTTTGCCGATTCAACGCCCTTTTCGATAAGTGAAGCCGCCACACGAAGAGTGGATGCCGTTGTGTTGGCATAACGGAAGCACCCCGTATCTGTTGCAAGACCTACATAAAGACATCTTGCAATTTCCGTGTCAATTTCAAAGCCTGCTTCGCTTACCATATTGAAGATAACCTCACACGCTGCCGCAGCATCCGCTTTGAGCAGAGTGTTTTTTGCATAGGTAACATTAGTTTCGTGATGATCTATGCTTAAATCCACCTTATCGGAATATCGTGCTTTGATATCATTCATCATAAGCTGAGGATCGGCAAGATCAACGCTTACAACAAAGTCTTCCCTGAAATCACAAAAAGCATCTTCTCTTACAAGCATCTGCATAACAGCGGGGATATCCTTTATTTCACAGCGGACATTTTTACCGAGCTTTTTGAGAATACCGTACAAAGCAAAGATGCTCCCGACGGCATCACCGTCGGGATTGGAATGAGTGATAAGAAGAATATTATCCATTGAATTGAGCATATTCCACGCTTCAATATAATTTATATTCATTCAGTCTCCTTATTCTTTGCAACATCAAGTTTTTTGAACATCTCGATTCCCTTTTCAATGGAATCGTCTGCAATAAATTTAAGATCGGGAGTTTTACGAAGTCCCAGTCTTGCGCCGAGCTCTCTGCGGATATATCCCTTTGCATTTCCGTTGAGTGCCTTACAGGCTGTCTTAGCGTCTTCAATTCCGTTAAGAGAGCTTATATATGCCTTACAGAAGGAAAGGTCGTGTGCTACCTCAGCTCTGACCACCGTGAGCATAATGCTGTTCACTCTGGGGTCCTTGAGCTCTCTTACAAGCACGGTTATTTCTCTTTTGATATCCTCGGCAGTACGATCGGATTTATATCCCATAATTTTTAACCCTCGCGATACTCTTCAACAATATATGCCTCGAGAATATCGCCTTCTTTAATATCATTATATTTTTCAAGTCCGATACCGCATTCATAGCCTGTCATAACCTCTTTAGCATCGTCCTTTTCACGCTTGAGAGAAGCTATTGAATCGTCGGCAATAACGATACCGTCACGGACAACTCTTATCTTACAGTTTCTTGCAACCTTACCGTTGAGCACATATGAGCCTGCAATAGTACCTGCACTTGAGAGCTTGAATACTCTTCTTACCTCTGCACGGCCTATTTCAACATCGCGGAACTTGGGAGCAAGCATACCCTTGATAGCAGCCTCAACATCCTCAATACAGTCATAAATTACGCTGTACATACGCATTTCAACGCTGTCTCTTTCAGCCTGAGCAACAGCGGTGGGATCGGGACGGACATGGAAGCCTACGATAATTGCATTTGAAGCATTGGCAAGCATAACATCGGATTCAACGATAGCACCGACACCGCCGTGAATAACTCTTACTCTTACCTCGTCATTTGAAAGCTTTTCAAGATTCTGCTTAAGGGCTTCAACCGAGCCCTGAACATCTGCCTTGACAATGATATTGAGGTCTTTAAGCTCACCTGCTTCAAGTGTTGAGAAGAGGGTATCAAGTGTTACCTTCTTGTATGCATTGAACTGCTCGTCCTTTATCTTCTGCTTTCTCTGTTCAACAAGCTCTCTTGCAAGCTTTTCATCTGAAACTGCGTCAAAAGCATCACCGGCCTTGGGAACCTCTGCAAGGCCCATTACCTCAACGGGAACAGAGGGACCTGCTTCCTTAACTCTTCTGCCTGTGTAGTCTGTCATAACTCTGACCTTACCTACTGCAGTACCTGCAACAACTATATCGCCGTTGTTGAGAGTACCGTTCTGAACAAGAAGTGTTGCAACGGGGCCCTTGCCCTTATCAAGTCTTGCTTCGATAACAACACCCTTAGCGGCTCTGTTGGGATTAGCCTTGAGCTCCTTCATTTCTGCAATGAGAAGGATTGACTCAAGAAGCTTATCTATATTCATATGAGTTTTTGCGGATACGGGAACACAGATTGTTTCACCGCCCCATTCCTCGGGAACAAGACCGTGCTCTGTGAGCTGCTGCATAATCTTATCGGGGAAAGCATCGGGCTTATCCATCTTGTTGATTGCAACAATAACTGTAACCTCTGCAGCCTTTGCGTGGTTTATAGCCTCTATTGTCTGGGGCATAATACCGTCGTCTGCGGCAACAACCAAAACTGCAATATCCGTAGCCTTTGCACCTCTTGCACGCATTTCTGTGAATGCTGCGTGACCGGGAGTGTCAAGGAAGGTGATATCTTCACCGTCGAGAGAAACTCTGTATGCACCGATGTGCTGTGTGATACCGCCCGATTCCGTTGATGTTACGGATGTGTTTCTGATAGCATCAAGAAGAGAAGTCTTACCGTGGTCAACATGTCCCATAACACAAACAACGGGGCTTCTTGCTTCAAGCGAGCTTTCATCGTCTTCTGTAGCGTCAATGATTCTGTCTTCAATAGTAACAACAACCTCTTTTTCAACCTTTGCACCAAGGTCTGTTGCAACGATTTCAGCTGTATCAAAGTCTATTGTTTCATTTATGCCTGCCATTATACCGTAGGTAAACAGCTTTTTGATAACCTCAGAAGCCGTCATTTTAAGAGCAGCGGCAAGCTCACCTACTGTGATTTCATCACCGATGGTAACAACAATCTGACGCTTTGCTCTCTCTTCCGCAATTCTCTTGAGTCTTTCGCTCTCAGTTTCCTTGCGGTGAGCTCTTGTGCCCTGCTTTTTGTTGTACTGCTGGGATTTCTGTTTAATCTTCTGCTTACGGGTTTCCGTGTCTCTTTCGTTTACGGATGCAGCGGAAAGATTTTCGTACTTTTCGTTGTACTTGTCGAGTTCAACGCCCTCTGCACGGGTATTGACTGTTTTTCTGTCACCCTTTGTTCTTGACTGAATAAAGGTGTCATCGCCCTTGTTTTCCTTTTTCTTGAAAGGCTTATCGTTATGATTAGCAGGCTTGACATCGTTTCTGGGAGCATTGTCCTTCTTTTCGCCTTTTCTGTTGTCAGGTCTTGTATCCTTAGCGGGAGCCTTTTCGTTTTTCTTCTCCTGCTTGTTTTCAGGCTTTCTTTCAGGCTTCTTTTCATCAGCCTTTTCAGCCTTCTGAGGCTTTTCTTCCTTTACTTCCTCAGTCTTAACTTCTTGCGCAGCTTCTTGTGTCACTTCAGCCTCAGGCTTCTTCATACTGAAGAAAGCATCAAAGCTTTTCACGCTGTTTTCCTGTGTAAAATGATCAAAAATTATATCAAGTTCATCAGTTGTCAGAGATGTCTGCGACTTTTTCGCTGTGTCTGAGAATTTCTTGAGAAGATCAACAACTGCATTGCTCTTCACATCAAAATCCTTTGCGACCTCATGTACCTTATACTTTACAACCATCTGCTAAACCCTCCTGTTAGACTGTTTTCTCTATTGCCTTGGCAAAGCCATCATCCTCCACCGCATAAATACAGCAGCGTTTTCCGATTGAAGCACCCACTATATCGGATGTATCCTCAAGCGTTATTACTCTGCCTGCAAATTCAGCGGCTTCCAATTCTCTTATATGGCGGGGAGAAGCATCCTTTGTCAGCACGATAAGCTTAGCTTTTCCTTTTCTCACCGATTGAAAAACCATATCGTGGCCTACACTCAGCTTTCCCGCTTTTCGGCATATTCCTAAAAGTGAAAGTGTTTTATTCATCGGAAAGCTCCTTTGTGAGTCTTTCATACACCTCTTCGGGAATTGAACATTCAAAAGCCCTTTCGAGCCTTTTCGCCTTTTGGGCGCTGTTAAGACACTTTATGTCGTGACATATATACGCCCCTCTGCCGTTCTTCTTTCCCGTAAGGTCAACACTTATTTCTCCCTCGGGAGATTTAACTATACGCACAAGCTCTTTCTTAGGCTTCATTTCATTACAGCCCGTGCATTTTCTCATAGGGATTTTTCTCTGCTGCATTTTTATCAGCTCCTCTTAAAGCTGTATCATTGACTGATAGTCACCGTACAAGGGCTTGATGTCTATTTTCCAGCCTGTAAGTCTTGCGGCAAGTCTTGCATTCTGACCTTTGTTACCGATTGCGAGAGACAGCTGTGCCTCGGGAACGGTTACTCTGCAGGAACGGGCCGATTCGTCAAGAATTTCAACGCTTACAATTTCTGCGGGAGCTAAAGCAGCGCCGATGTATTCCTTGGGGTCCTCGCTGTACTTTACAATGTCAATCTTTTCGCCGCCGAGCATTTCGATTATTGTGTTAACTCTTGCACCTCTGGGACCTATGCAGGAGCCGATAGCGTCAACATTTTCATCCTTGCTGTATACGGCAATCTTTGTTCTGGAGCCTGCTTCTCTTGAAACGGATTTGATTTCAACGGAGCCGTCGTAGATTTCGGGAACCTCCTGCTCAAACAGTCTCTTTACAAGACCTGTGTGATTTCTTGATATCATAATTTTGGGGCCTTTTTCCGTGCTCTTTACATCAACAATGTAAATCTTGATAAAGTCACCCACATTGAGCTTTTCACCGGGAATCTGTTCCTTCTTGGGAAGCAGAGTTTCGGACTTTGAGATTTCAACTGTTGCATCGCCTGTAACGGGATCAACATTTGTTACCTTTGCGGTAACAATCTCTCTGTTCTTCTGCTGGAACTGCTGAAGCACCTGCTCGTGCTCGATTTCTCTCACACCCTGACGGACAGTATGCTTAACTGTCTGAGCGGCAATTCTGCCGAGGTTTGCAATCTGAAGAGGAATATCAATGATATCGCCCACAATCGCACCGTGCTTATAGCCTTGAGCATCCTCAACGAGAATTTCAATTGCATCGTCAAAAACTTCATCAACAACTGTTTTTCTCATATAGATTTTAAGCTCATAGTCCTTCTTGTCAATTTCGCAGAAGATACCTTCCTTAACTCCGAATTCCTTTCTTGCGGCAACTGCAACTGCGTTACAGATTTTTTCGCAGAGAAGCTCCTCGGAAATGCCTTTTTCCTTCTGGAAAAGCATTATTGCGTTACTTAATTCCTTGTTCATTTTTAATAATACAGTCCTTTCCTACTCATTCTTATACAATATATGATATGATTTATTCTTCGCTGTCAAAATCATCAAGCTTTATGCTTGAATACTGCTGCTTTTCAAAGCTGTGAACGCTGCCGTCTGCAAAACGGACACTCACGACACCGTCTTCAAAGCCTTCAAGAACACACTTGTGCAGCTTTACGCCCTCAAAAGCCTGACGAAGCTTAAGCTGAACCCTTGAACCCATATATCTTTCAAAATGGAAATCTCTGACAAGCTCTCTTTCAATACCGGGAGAGGATATCTGAAGATTATAGCTCTGCTCGATAGGATCAAGCGCATCAAGCGGTGCATCGATCGCATCATTCATTGCAACACAATCGTCAATACCTATGCCGCCTTCCTTATCTATTATGATACGCAGATACCAGTTTGCGCCCTCTTTAAGAAATTTTACATCCCAAAGTATCAAGCCTATACTCTTTGCAATAGGCTCGGCAAGCTCCCATACAACACTTACCGTGTTTTTGCGTTTCTCTGCCAAAAAGCATACCTCCTGAAGTTGTTTTAGTAAAAATTTTGCCCAAGCAAAACAAAAGAGCGGGTTGCCCCACTCAATGTCAAACTAATACATTCGCATATTAACACAAAAATAAGGAAAAATCAAGTATTTTTTTTAATTTCAGCAAAAAAACCGATTCGCTCTTGCAATTATGCCTGTATATTGTTAAAATTATTAAACGAAACGAGGTGTATATAATGGTATATAAATATAAAACAAAAGGCGTTTGTGCTTCGGGAATAGAAATAGACTATGATGAAAGCACAAAAACAGTAAACAAGGTAAAATTCTTCGGCGGCTGCTCGGGTAATACTCAGGGAGTTGCGGCTCTCGTTAAAGGTATGACGGCAGACGAAGCAATTTCAAGACTTGAGGGTATCCGCTGCGGCTTCAAGGGCACCTCCTGCCCCGACCAGCTTGCAAAGGCTCTCAAAGAAATAACAGCAGAATAAAGAGGAATAAAAGTGGCAGACATAATCAAACACAATAACGACTTTGAAAATATTATTGCGATTATTGAGCGTTCAAAGGCTCGTGCTATCAAAGCTGTCAACACCGAAATGATTGAGATGTATTGGCAGATTGGCAAATACATCAGCGAGAAAGCTAACAATGATGGTTGGGGTAAAAGTGTTGTTCAGGATTTCTCCGATTTTCTAAAACAAACATATCCTGCTGCCGGCGGCTTTTCTGCTCAAAACATCTGGCGAATGAAGCAGTTTTATGAAACATACAAAAACAACGAGAAACTCTCACCACTGGTGAGAGAAATTACATGGTCGAACAATCTGCTCATTATGTCCGGTTGTAAAACAGATGAATCAAAAGAATTTTACATGCGACTTTGTATTGCAAACGGATACGGCAAGAGAGAACTTGAACGGCAAATCGACAGTATGCTTTACGAAAGAACAATGCTTTCTACGGCAAAGCACCAAAACCTTATTGAACAACATCCCGCGGTTGGCTCACTACGAGATTCGTATATTCTTGAGTTCCTTGATGTTCCCGAAAACTATAAAGAAAAGGATCTTCGAAAATCTATCATTAGCAATCTGAAGCAATTTATTTTGGAGTTCGGCAAAGATTTTACATTTGTAGGTGAAGAATATAGGGTACAGGTCGGCAACACAGATTTCTTTATTGACCTGCTGTTCTATAATCGTGCCTTATCTTGCCTTGTTGCCATTGAACTCAAAGTAGGAAAATTCAAACCGGAACATCTCGGTCAGTTGAATTTCTATTTGGAAGCTCTAAACCGAGACATCAAGAAACCAAATGAGAATCCGAGTGTAGGACTGATTTTGTGCACCTCCAAAGATGACACAGTTGTTGAATACGCATTGAGCAGTAGTCTTTCACCTGCAATGGTGGCTGATTATACCCTGCAGTTGCCGGACAAAAAATTGCTTGAATCAAAGCTGCGGGAAATTACAATGCTTACTGAAGGAAGTAATGAAGAATAAATCTCACCACCGGTGAGAGAAAGATATGTGAGGTACAATAATGGCAGTTATACTTGCATCAGGCTCTCCGAGAAGAAAAGAGCTTATGAGCCATATAACAGACGAATTTTCCGTAATAGTGTCTGATGCGGACGAAAGCATCCCCGAGGGTGAAAGCGTTGAGGAAACGGTAAAAAATCTTGCACTCGCAAAAGCTAAAGCAGTAAAAAGCAAATGCAAAGAAACAGACATAATAATTGCGGCAGATACGGTTGTTGCATATGATAACAAAATACTCGGCAAGCCGAATGACAAAAAAGAGGCTTACGAAATGCTTAAAAGTCTTTCGGGCTCAACTCACGCCGTGTATACGGGTGTGTGCATAACAAAGGGAAGCAAAACCGATGTATTTGCACAGAAAACCCTTGTTGAGTTCTATGAGCTGTCCGACGAGGAAATAAACGCATATATTGCCACAAATGATCCCTTTGACAAAGCAGGCGGCTACGGCATCCAGAGCAAGGGTGCCGTGCTTGTAAGGGGTATTCGGGGAGACTATTTCAATGTTGTAGGCTTCCCCGTTGCCGAAATCCACAGACGAATGAAAGACTTTACAAAATGAAGCTCACACAACAGATAAAGGCGTGGATTTTTCCGAAGCTGTGTCCCGTTTGTTCACAGATTATAAAAGCAGATAAAGCACTTTGTGACAGCTGCCGCGAGCTTGTGGTTTATCCGTCAGAGAAGAAAAAGGTCTGTAAAATATGCTCACTCTCCAAGGAGCTTTGCCCCTGCGGAAAATATATTCATTACAGCCGTTTTGCTTCTCCCTTTCTCTTTGAGGGAGAGGTACGCCGTTCTCTGCACAAAATCAAATTCAGAAACAGAACCGACAAAATCGATGCCTTTGCCCGCCTTACGGCAGACAGCATAATACAAAGAGGACTTGACAGGGAAACTGATTTTGTCACCTTTATTCCTATGTCGGATTCTGCTTTCACCAAAAGAGGCTACAATCAGGCACAGCTTTTAGCCGAAAAAGTAAGTGAATACATAAACCGGCCCTGTCTGCCGGTACTCTTAAAATTAAGAGAAACACCCACCCAGCATTCTCTGCCCCTACACAGACGAAGAGGCAATCTTCTTGGTGCATTTGAGGTTTATCCGGAGGATGCCGACAAAATAAAAGGCAGACGGATTTTAGTAATTGACGATATTGTAACAGGCGGTATGACAATGAATGAAGCGGCTAAAACGCTGCTTATCTTCGGAGCAGAGGATATATACTGTGCCGCCGCGGCATTTTCACCGCCGTCAGCAAAAAAAAGAAAATAAATCGTTAATTTTTCTTTTTTTAACAAAATTTTTCTTGAATATATTTTTTCTTTATGATAGTATAGTATTATCTTTAGGGTGACGATAATAATCCGAAAAAGGAGTTTTGGAAATGAAAAGATTGACAAAAATAACAGCAATCATTCTCACACTTGTTATGTGTGTCAGCTTGTCGGCTCCCGCTTTTGCGGCAGACAACGATGCATACACAATAACAAACCCTTATGCAGATATCAACTGGGAAACAGTCGGTTCTTATAAAACCGCACTTCACACCCACACAAACGCTTCCGACGGTAACGACAACCTCAAGGCATCAATTCAGCGCCATGTTGAAGCAGGCTTTGATATTGTTGCAACCACAGACCACGGCACGGTAAACTATGACTGGGGCAACGAAAATGTAAATTCCCTTGTTTACGGTGTTATGTCACTTTTAGGCAGAAGCGAGGGTGAGCTTGTTTATCTCGGCAGCGAAGGCACATTTGACAACGGTATTTCCTATACCTACGGCAAGGCTGAAAACGGTGACGATTATCTCTCCCTTTCCACAGGCAAAACCGTACTCAGAGTTCCCTTCGGCAACGAGCAGAATGCTCTTTCCGCAAATGCCCATGTAAACAGCTGGTTTGCTGATTTCACACAGAATATGCTCACAACCTATGTTGATGCCGTAAGAGGTGTTGACAAAAAGGGCGGTGTTTCCGTAATCAATCATCCCGGTGAATACACAAAGGCAAGATATGAAATCTATGCGTCCGAAGCTTACAACGAGGATAACGCAACATATAACTACTACATCAACAAGTTTGCTTCTCTCCTTGATAAATACGATTCCTGTATCGGTATTGATATGAACTCAAAGGGTGACGGCAGAACCCGTTGGGACAGAATTCTCTGGGATAATCTTCTCACAAGATTCTCAGCTAACGGTGAAAATGTTTATGCTATCGCTTCAAGTGACGCACATAATCTCAATGTTATAGATTCAGGCTATGTTCTCGCTCTTCTCGAAGCACAGACATCAGCAGAACTCAAGGCTTGTCTTGAAAACGGTGAATTCTTCGCAGGCAGCCATTGCATCGGCAATCCCGAGGAGCTTCGTGCAATCGCAGCAGCTCTCAAGGAGTTCTACGGTGAAACCGAGCTTTACAACAAGGTTAATTCCGTTGTTGCAGAAATGGATGCAAGAGTGGCAGCTATTGAAAACGGTGAGCTTGATGCTGATGAGGATATCGGTATGGAATACGATACCCGTAACGAAAACGGCTACGCTGTTTATACCGATCCCCGTATCACAGCTATAGCTGTTGACGATGAAGAAAACACAATCACCGTAACAGCAACAGATGCACTTATCATCCGTTGGATTTCAGGCGGTGAGCTTATTGACACTCTTAAAATCGATGCAGGCACAGCCACTATTGACCTTGACGATTACTCAGCAGTTCTCGGTGACTATGTAAGAGCTGAAGTATTCGGTGAAGGCGGCATCATCTATACACAGGCTTTCCTTCTCAATGCTGAAGAAAAGGCAGGCACATCAAAGGTTGTTGACGACGGCTTCATTGACCTCGGTATTCTTGACTGTCTGTTCGCAATCTTCAAGAACTGGGCAGACATCCTCGGAAGAATGTTCTGATTCATAAGCAAACAGTAAATTTCAAAGGTGATACGGATTTCCGTGTCACCTTTTTTGGTTATAATGCAACAAAAACGGATGATTTATTTGAGTATTTTATAGAAAATAATTAAGCTATTGGCAAAAACTATTGACAAAGCCTTGTTTTTTTTGTATTCTAAATTTTGTTCAAAGTAAAAAAGGATTAATTATGAAATCATCTCTCCCGAAACACAAGTATTTACAGTTCACCGATGAGGCTTTAACAAGGCTTGCCCAGTCAGGTGATGAAGCTGCCGCGTCTGTTATTCTTGACAGATACCGTTCCTTCGTAAAAGCAATTTCTTCAAACTATTTCAGTGCTTCGCTTGAACCCGATGACATCGCACAGGAGGGTATGCTTGCCGTACTCAGTGCAGTTTATTCTTTTTCACAGGAAAAAACCGCTGTATTCAAAAGCTTTGCTTCAGTCTGTGTTAACAACCGCCTTAAAACGCTGGTAAAGACCTATGGCGGAAATAAGCACAAGCCGCTCAACGAATATGTCTCAATTGACGATGTTGAGCTGACAAGTGAATACGATCCCGAACAGCTCTTCATTTTTGAAGAGGATGCAAAATCCCTGATGCTGTTTATAAAAGACCATCTCTCAAAAATGGAAAACGAGGTATTGAGCTTTTATATTCTGGGACTTGATTACCGTTCTATCGCAAAGGAATGTGAAACCACGGAAAAGGCGGTAAACAATGCAATGCAGCGTATCAGAGCAAAATTAAAAAAGGCTCTGAATGAAAACCGTTCATAACAGCAAAAGGCTGTATATGATAAAGCCTATAAGGCAAATTTATTTTAGCGAGGTAGCAAAATGTACGAAGACAAAACACTTACTTGTAAGGAATGCGGCAACGAGTTCGTATTCACAGCAGGCGAACAGGAATTTTATGCAGAAAAAGGTTTCGTAAACGAACCCCAGCGTTGCAAGGAATGCCGTAATGCCCGCAAGCAGGCAGCAAAAGGCGAAAGAGAATTTTTCGTAACCACATGCAGCGAATGTGGCGGCGAAGCTAAGGTTCCCTTCAAGCCCCGTGATGACAGAGCTGTTCTCTGCTCCGACTGCTATGCAAAATCAAAGGCTTAATATTGATTACTTAAAAATTTGATATATTGCCGAAAAGGCTGCAGAAAAACGAAAGTTTTTTTGCAGCCTTTAGTTTTATTCGCTTCGGCAAGTGCCATTATTCCATAGCACTATGTACTTCACACAGCACCATTGACCTTCCGTCAGCTTTTGGCAAATAAAATACCACTGAAGCCGAAGGCTTCAATATCACTATTGTGCAAGCAATAATAACACTCTGTCTGAAAGGCAGAATAACACCAAGAAAACGGCTTCGCCGTATGCCTACGGCGGAATGTTTTCGTATAGTCCATCTCCGAGGGAAGTTTACTTCCCGTTCGGAGGGACATATAATTTTTTTTACTTTATAGGAAGAAATTTCCTATAAAGTAAAAAAACAGAGAGTGCGAAAAACACCCTCTGTATCTGTGCTTATATCTGAATTATAACTCGCCCTTGATAACCTCACCGGTTTTGAGGTCGAAAACAAATTCTTTTTCAACCGAATTATCGTCAATAACAAGTTTAATAACTGTTTCGTTTACATACTCAGCGGCAAGTATCTTTTCGTTTGTTTTCTTGAGATACTTTCTCAGCAATGCTCTCTGCTCTTCGTCGTAATCGCCTGCATTGTCTGATACAAAGAGAACATTACCGCAGAGATTGTTGATTTTTGCAAGGAGCTTCTTCTGTTCAAGTGTGAACTTGAGGTTGTTGTTTCTCAGGAAGAAAACATCGGGATCGTTCATAAATGCTCTGCCGTTAAGGTGACGGCGGAAAATTGAGTTATTGATTGCGGACTGTGCACTGAGCATTTCGTTTGCAACATGGATGTGATTGTAAATCTTGCCCTTGTATGTCAAATCAACATCACAGCTGATTCTGCAAGCATCACACACACCGAGTGCGGCACTCATAGGAATACCGCAGCCGAGGAGAAGCTTGTCGCCTACACATTCTCTTAAGAATGCCATAGCCTCGTGCATAATTTCACCGCGGCTCTTGCCGTGTCTGGGAGTGAGACATTCGCTGTAAAGGAAGTCAAGCTTTACCATATCATAGCCCCATTCATTGATAACAACATCAAAAACATGCTTGATATATTCTCTTGCACCCTCGTTATAGAAATCGAGTGTATATGCACCGCCCCACGCGATACAGCCGAGTTGCGGCTTGCCCTTTTCGGTCTTTATAAGCCAGTCGGGATGCTCCTTTGCAACTCTTGAAACCTTCTGACAGCTGAAGGGAGCCAGCCATATACCTGCCTTATAGCCCTTTTCGTGAATCTTATCGGCAATATATTTCATTCCGTTGGGGAATTTTTTCGGACAGGGATCAAGCCAGTCACCAACGAAGGGCTCATATCCGTCGTCAATCTGAAAGATTGAAACATCGTCCTTTGCGAAATCAAGACCGTTGAGGTCACGCAGAATAATATCCTCTGTGATGTTCTGGAAATAGTTATACCATGAGGTATAACCGCTCATTGCACCCTTTCTTGTTGCGGGCATATCAAAGAGGGAGAAGAACTTGTCAAATACTTCTTCGTAGGTGCCCTCAAAATAAACGATATCAAAAATATCAAGAGGAGCAGTTACCATTTTGCCTGCAACATCCTTGCAGTATGCAAAATAGTTTTCGTTCATTTTTACCTTATAGTAGGTATAGCCTGTTTTGTCACAAAGAGAGCCCCACAATTTTACCTTCTCACCGTTTCTTACATATGTGTAACAGTGGCTGTGAAATTCACCGGGCTTTTCGGAATAAGAAACAATCTTCTCGTCACTTGTAAGGCTCGCATAGTGCTTTACATATTCAGTGATGTGAGAAAGCTTGATAACACCCTTCATAACTTCATCGGCTTTGAATTCTCTGGTCTTAGTCCAGGACTGATAGCCGTTTGCAAAAAATCTGTCACCGTTAATAAAGGGATAGGGGAACTCAACACGGAAATCAACAAGCTCAAAATCACGCTTGGGGTTGAGCTTCACGGTAAATCTTTCGGGAGTGTCAACAATATCGAGTGTGTACATAACATTGTCTGTCTGTGTTGACACAACGGTTGTTCCGTTTACCTTGTAGCTTATAATAAATTTCTTGTCCATAATATATCTCCTGTTAAATTATTTCTGTGTATATTTTTCTACTGCCGAACGCAATTTATCAATATTTTCTTTTTTTGTTGCCCAGCTTGAGCAGAATCTGACTGCAGAACGCTTTTCGTCAACTCTTTTCCAGAATTCAAAAGAAAATTCTTCGGATAATTTTTCCTGCAGGCTATCCTCGATTATCGGGAAAAGCTGATTTGTGGGAGAGTTATAAAGGAACTCAAAGCCCGCATCGTCAAAAATAGCGTGTATTTCCTGAGCACATTCCATTGCGTGAGAGGAAATTTCAAGATAAAGTCCGTTAGTGAACAGCTCTGAGAACTGAACACCGAGCAGCCTTCCCTTTGAAAGCATTGCACCTGCACGCTTCATCATATTGCGGAAATCCTTTTTGATAGCATTGTTTGTTATAACAACAGCCTCACCGAAAAGAAGTCCCGCCTTTGTGCCGCCGATATAGAACACATCGCAAATTTTTGCAAGATCGGGAAGCCTTACATCCGTATTCTTGTTTGCAAGAGAATAAATAAGTCTTGCACCGTCAACAAAGAAAATGAGAGAATACTTATCGCAGACCTTTCTTAATTCAAGAAGCTCTGCCTTTGTATAAAGCATTCCGCTTTCCGTGGGCTGTGAAATATAGAGCATTGCAGGCTGTACAATATGCTCCTTGGTTACATCTGCCCAATACTCTGCACAATAATGCTCTAAATCCTCTGCCTTCATTTTGCCATCATCGGTAGGGATAGAGAGAACCTTATGTCCCGTTGCCTCAACAGCACCTGCTTCGTGTACATTTATGTGTCCGCTTTCAACACACACAACACCCTGATAAGGACGAAGTGCGCTCGAAATAACAAGAGCGTTTGTCTGTGTACCGCCCACAAGCAGATGCACATCAGCATCGGGAGCGTTACAGGCATCCTTTATAAGCTGCCTTGCCTTTTGGCAGTATTCATCCTCACCGTAACCCACGGTCTGCTCCATATTAGTTTTAACAAGAGCCTCTAAAATCTTAGGGTGTGTACCCTCAAGATAGTCACAGTCAAATTTAATCATCTGTCATTCTCCTAATTTTATATGTATTTCGTCATCATTACCCGTTCTTGTGTTGCGTAAAAACGGATCGGCTATTTCTGCAACGCTGTGCATTCCCTTGATAATAAAGGAAACATCCTTGCCGACAAGCCTTAACAGAGCATCTGCTCTCAGACACACTCCGTAAAACACCTTATATACGGGATCATCCTGAGTAAAAGGAGGATTTCCGGGAATTATATGCTCAAGCACATCGAAAAGCGGCTCTATGGCAACCTGACCTCTGAGTGCTTTCTTATCTTCCTTTGTCAGCACACAATACTTTCCCGCAAAACGGGCCAGCGTGAGCATTTTTATCCTCATAAGCCTCTTAAAGGCAAACTTTATTATTTTTCTCGGCTTAGAGCTGTTGAATTTCTCAACAAATTTCACAAGTGACGGTAATTTCAGCTTTGTAAAAATTTTAGTAAGCCACACAATGATTTTCTTATGCTTATAGAATTTATCAACAGGCAGCACGCTTCTTGCCCTTTCGAGGAACTTATCCCAATCTTTATACACAAGCGGTAAAAGACTTTCAAGCAGTCCCACGAAATTCAATGAATATCTGTATTCATATGCCGATTTACCCTTGAGGTCTGCACCCTTGATTTTGTCAATTTCAATACTTGTGATATCACAGGTATTATTATCCTTATCAATAACAACCTTTCTCATTTTACCCCTTGCGGCAACGAGTGCGGTTGTTGTTATATCATAAAATGACTTTCCTTCGGCATTTTCGTATTTTTTAATACCGTGAATATGAGTATGCCCCGTAAAAATCAATTTAATATCATATTTACACATAAGCTCCCGTAATTGACGGTAGCCGCCGAACATCTCAAATTCAACTACCTTTTCATATACCTCCCAGGGAGGCACAACAGGGTGATGAACTGCCAGCAAAACAGTTTCTCCTGCATTTTTTGCCTTGATTATCTCTTGTTCAAGCCACTTGAAGCCGTCCTCAAACAGTCCGCAATGGCTTCTGCCGTTGCCGTTATCATTTATGGCAATAAGCCGGTAGCCGGGCTGTAATTCAACCGAATACGAACCGCTGTCGTGTACGCTTGAAGCAGCAGAGGGACCGAAATCATAGTATAAAGACAGCAATTCGTCCTTATACACGCCCTCAGCCTTCGAGGTGGAGTGCTTACCGTAGTAGGTGGCGCTGAAAAAGTTTTCGTCTCTCCCCTGACCGTTATAGTCGTGCGTTGCGGTTGTGACATAAACCTTTTTTCCTGCGTCAACCAATTTCCCCAAAAGCTTCTTAAAGCCCTCGTGACCTATTCTCTCTCCGTTATTTACAAGGTCGCCCGTGATAAGCACATTTTCGGTTTCCTTATCCTCAATTATCTTATCAAAAAATGTTTCAATAATTTCGGGAGAAAGCTTAAGGGCAATCTGGTCACCGCGTTCTCTGCTGTTTATAGGGTTTCCCTCTTCCCAAAGCTCTTTAGAAACAAAGTGAGTATCGGTCAGAACATATAAATTAAGTTTTTCGGCCAGAGCAATTCACCCCTTTCAAAGACATACAATGTTATTATATATAAAAACTTATTAAAGGTAAATAGCAAACAAAGAAAATTTACATATTTTAACAATAATATTAAAGAAATTTTCAACAACAATACTATTGCACACTCAAGTCAGGAAGTAAAAACAGATTGACAAATATTTACCTGTAATACTTACGGTAAAGTGTGTGCAGAATATTAATGCAAACAAAAACGAAACTTTTTGCAAAAGGAGTGAAACAAAATGACAGGTAGCAATTCAAGTTTAGTTCCCGAAGCAAGAGAAGCTCTCAACAAGTTCAAGATGGAAGCTGCTTCTGAAGTAGGCGTAAACCTCAAGCAGGGCTACAACGGTGATCTCACAGCCCGTCAGGCAGGCTCTATCGGCGGTCAGATGGTTAAAAAGATGATCAAGGCTTACGAAGACGGTATGAAGTAAGTATTTAATCAGGAATATTTGTTCTTCATAAAGAAAAAGGACAACTGCCTTCGGGCGGCTGTCCTTTGTTCTCAGTTTTCCGACACATTTTTTGTTAGTGTCTTTATAGGCTCAAAATATTGTGTAAAATCAACAAGAAAATCAAAATCATTTTATATCCTTTTGCCCTCGACATTTTTATATTTTTATGTTAATATTTTGTTTACAAATATTAACACACAGAGGAAGAGAAACTTTTTTATGAAAGCATCAGAAAGTATCAAAAATTTCAAACCGTCGCTTCGTATGTATGCAAATTTCGCAGCACGCAATATCAAAAAGATATGTGCGGAAATCGGTCCCAGAGAAGCAGGCACACAGGCAGAGCTTGACGCTCAGAATTATATGGCAGAGCAGGTCGGCAATGCTGCTGACACAGTAAATCAGGAAGCCTTCAAGGTTGCTCCCAGAGCATTGCTGGGATGGCTGAGAATATCAGGAATACTGCTCGTAATCGCATGGGCTGTATATATGGTAAATATGTTTGTTGCAAAAGATGTGCTTTATGCTCCTTTTGTTGCAATAGTTATCAGCGCTATGATTCTGTATATGATTTTCGGCGAGTTCCTTTTTTACAAAAAGGCTATCGATCCTCTGCTTCCTCAGGCAACCTCACATAATACATATTGTGTAAGAAAAGCCTCGGGCGAAACAAAGCGCCGTATCATCATAGGCGGTCATGCAGACTCATCTATGGAATGGAGATACACCCACCTCGGCGGTGCGCCTCTTATGTATTTCTCATATATCTATCCCGTTATCGGCCTTGCATATCTTCTTTTCATCACGGTAATGCAGTTAGTACAGGGAGAAATCAATCCCACACTTATATGGATCAACTGTGCATTCCTTCCCGCAGGCATTATGCTTATCTTCGCTATCAACTACAAAATCTGTGTTGAGGGTGCAAACGATAATCTCACAGGCTGTATGGCAGCTGCCGCAGTTATCAAATTCCTCGGTGACAATGATATAAGATTTGAAAACACCGAGGTTGTTGCCCTTTTCTCAGGTGCGGAAGAATCAGGTCTTCGCGGTGCAAAGGCAGCAGCTGAGCTTCATAAGGACGAATACAAGGAATGCGAAACAATGTTCCTTGCTATAGACACTCTCACAGACTATGAGGATATGGCAATCTATTCAAAGGATATGTCCTTTATGGTTTCCCACGACAAGAGAGTTTGTGCTCTTCTCAAAAAGGCTTCGGCAAATGCAGATATCGACCTTAAATATTCCGCAGTATTTGCAGGTGCTTCGGACGCAGCAGCAATGACACAGGCAGGTATTCCCTCCACTTGTCTTGCGGCTATGAACCCCGGCCCCCCCAAATATTACCACACAAGAGATGACAAGCCCGACATTCTTAATCTCAAAACCATTGAAAAGGGTATTGAAATCGCACTCGAAACCGTATTCCTTTTCGACGAAAAAGGACTTCAGGATAATTACGATTAATTATTTTTCAAAAATACCGTCATTCTCAGCGTTTGGCGGTATTTTTTTCTTGCAAAATCCAAATCTTTCTGTTATACTGTATTTTGTATTGATAACAACACTTGAAAAGGAGTTTTTCTGTTATGAAAAAGTCATTCAGAACATTAATCGCAGTCGTAGTTGTACTTATGATGGTATTCTCACTTTCATCCTGCTCCATTTTCCGGGCTATGAGAGATGCGCAGAACAATCTTGAAGAAACCACCATTTATGCAGATCCCGCAGAAAACGAAATTATTTCCACATTCAACAAGTTCCTTGAAAACAGCATTGAAAACGCAGATGCCATCAACTGGTCATCCTCTTACGGTGCAGGCTCTGTCAAGGTTCTGACAGCAGACGGTGAAGAAGCAGGTATTCTTGACGATGCTGCTTCTCAGATAAAAAATTTCATTATGTCTTCAAATCCCGGTGCTGCAAACGGCACTCTTGAAAATAATGATATCTCCGATTCCCTTCTCGCAGTTATTGACGAAGCATCAGTTCTCGATTTCACATACGAAAGAAACTATGCAACAGAAAATGTAACAGATGAAGACGGCAAAGAAGTAACAGATGAAGACGGCAACACAGTTACCGTTACTTATGTAAGCGACAATCTTCTTGACCTTGTTCTCAATTACTTTGAAGATAAGGCAGTAGCAGAACTTGAAGAAACAGAAGCAGATGTTGAAGAAACAGAAGCAACAGCTGAAGAGACAACTGCAGAAGAAACAACAGCAGAAGAAACAACAGCAGAAGAAACAACAGCAGAAGAAACAACAGCTGAAGAGACAACTGCTGAAGAAACAACAGCTGAAGAGACAACTGCTGAAGAGACAACAGCTGAAGAAGCTGCAGAGGAAACAACAGAAGAAGAAACAACAAGAATTTATGCAGACGAAGCAACAATCGAAGGCATTTTCGGTTCTCTCAAGGATAAGGAAGCAGTTATCGCTCAGTTTGACTGCGTAAAGGATTACCTTGTTCTCAACGACTACTCAATCGAATACACAGATTGCTCAGTCAGCTCCGAAATGGAACTTGAGCTTGAACAGCTTAATTTTGTAACATTCACAAAGAATATGGTTGTTACTGCATCTGTAACAGGTGTAGGTTCACTTGAAGAATACGGCGAGCTTACTGTTACCTTCAATCTCACTCAGACCACTAACTACAATTTTGACTATACAGTAGAAGCGGTTGCTGAATAAGCTGCTGTAAAGTTAACACAAAAGCTGTTATGGGATGTAAAGAACGGAAGTTTTTTACATCCCATTCTATTTTTTATTGAATATATATTGTAATAAACTGATTTTTGTTGTAAAATATTATTAACTTTGTTTTCAGAATGGAAGTGATGTTTTGGCGCAGACCTACAGCGTTACTCTGGAAAAGGTTATCAAGGACAACTTTCTTGAAATCATTTCAACACCAAAAGATCCCTCACTGTTATATCTCTCATCAAAGGATGTTAACCGTCCCGGACTTATCCTTGCAGGATATGACGATTTTTTTGATCCCACAAGAATCCAGTTTTTAGGGCTTACGGAATTCGGTTATCTCAATTCTCTGCCCCCTCAGAGAAGACTCGAATGTCTTGAGCATTTTTTTGAAAGGCAGCCAACCTGTGTTATAATCACACGCGGACTTGAGCCTATGGAAGAGCTTGTTCCGCTTGCTATAAAATACAGAACTCCCGTACTGCGCTCCTCAGACAGCACATCGGGATGTATGTCAACACTTATTTCCTATCTCGGGGTTGAGCTTGCAGACAGAATCACCCGTCACGGTGTTTTGGTTGAAGTATACGGCGAAGGTATACTGATAGTCGGTGATTCGGGTGTCGGTAAGAGTGAAACGGCAGTTGAGCTTATAAACAGAGGCCACCGTCTTATTGCAGATGATGCGGTTGAAATAAGAAAGGTCTCATCAAAAAGCCTTGTAGGCACAGCCCCCGACAATATCCGCCATTTCCTTGAAATACGCGGTGTAGGTATCATAAATGCCCGTAACATCTTCGGTATGGGTGCCGTTAAGATGACGGAAAAAATAGATATGATAATAAAGCTTGAGCTTTGGAACGAGGAAAAGGTTTACGACAGAATGGGACTTGAAGAAGAATATATGGATGTTCTCGGCATAAAGGTTCCCGTCACAACAGTTCCCGTAAAACCCGGCCGAAATCTTGCAATCATAATCGAATCGGCGGCTATGAATAACCGTCAGAAGCGAATGGGCTATAATGCAACAAAGGAGCTTATGCAGAAGCTCGGTATGGTTGATGATTTTGAAGAAGATTCCGGACAGCAAAGCAACATTCTTGAAGTCTGGCATTAAGAAAAAAATTAAGTAATAATATTCGGAGGAATAATAATATGTATAGAATAGGCGTAGATCTCGGCGGAACAAACATTGCAGTCGGTATTATCGACGAAAACAACAAAATTGTGGCAAGAGCTTCAAGAAAAACAAAGGCTCCCAGAGCTGCAGAGCTTATCTTTGACGATATGGCAGATGCCATAAAGGAAGCTATGGATCAGATTTACATAACCAATGCGGATGTCCTTTCAATCGGTGTCGGCACCCCCGGTTCTGTAAACAAGGGCGAAGAGCTTATTGAATTTGCAAACAACCTTGCATTCAATAATGTTCCTGCCTATAAGCTTCTCAGAGAGAGAACAGGCTTTGATAAGGTATACTTTGACAACGATGCTAACTGTGCAGCACTCGGTGAAGCTATCGCAGGCTGCGGTCAGGGTGTTAAGAACTTTGTTATGGTAACTCTCGGCACAGGTGTAGGCAGCGGTATTATCGTAAACGGCAAGCTTGTTACAGGTATGAACTATGCAGCAGGCGAAATGGGACATATGGTTATTCAGTTCGGCGGTCTGCAGTGTAACTGCGGCAGACGCGGCTGCTGGGAAAAATATTCATCTGCAACAGCTCTTATCGCTCAGACAAAGGATGCTATGAGAGCAAACTTCAATTCTCTTATGTGGGAACTTGTTGAAAATGATATAAACAGAGTAAGCGGCAGAACAGCTTTCGAAGCTATGAGAAAGGGCGACGCTACCGCACAGGCAGTTGTTAATCAGTATGTTGCATACCTTGCATGCGGTGTGGGTAACATCATCAACACCTTCCAGCCCGATATGGTATGCGTAGGCGGCGGTATCGGTAACGAAAGGGAAAACCTTCTCGCTCCCACCCGTAAGCTCATAATAAGTGAAAGATACACAATTCATTCCAAGAAGCAGACACAGCTTGTTTCCGCAGTTCTCGGCAATGATGCAGGTATCATCGGTGCTGCTTTACTCGACGAATGAGGTAAGTAATGTTAAACGAACGGTTTTCAAGACAAATGAAGGATTTTCAGGGGGACATCTTTTTTGATGAGCCCCTGAGAAATCATTGCACCTTTAAGATAGGCGGCAACGCCGAAATTCTGTATGTGCCTAAAAATGAAAAGGCTCTGATTGCAGCTGTAAATTTCAGCAAGGAAAATAACATCCCCTTTCATATACTCGGTAACGGCTCAAATGTGCTTATTTCCGATGACGGACTTGAGGGTATTGTTATAAAGCTTTTTGGCGGTCTTACTGATCTTCTTTATCTCGGTGACGGCATAATTGCAGCAGGAGCAGGTATTTCTCTGACAAGGCTTTGCAATTTTGCTCTTGAAAAGTCGCTGACGGGACTTGAATTTGCATACGGTATTCCCGGTACTGTCGGCGGAGCTGTGTATATGAATGCGGGTGCATACGGCGGTGAAATCAAGGATGTGCTGATGTCCGTGAGAACATTCAACCCCGAAACGGGTGAGGTTAAGGAAGAGCCCGTTCAGAAGGTTTCACTTTCCTACCGTGACACACAGTTTATGCACACGGGGGTAATTATCACCGCGGCATATTTCAGGCTCGAAAAGGGTGAAAAGGAAGCCATTTCCGAGAGAATGCAAGAGCTTATGCAGAAAAGAAAAACCTCTCAGCCGCTCGAATTTCCGTCCGCGGGAAGCACCTTCAAAAGACCGCCCGACGCATTTGCGGCAGCTCTTATTGACAAGTGCGGACTTAAGGGGCTTACAGTAGGCGGTGCAAAGGTAAGCGAAAAGCACGCAGGCTTTGTTATAAATTTTGACAATGCAAGCTTCAGCGATGTTATAACGCTTATGGATAAAATTAAAGCTGCGGTTTTGGGAAAATACGGTATTGAACTCACACCAGAGGTAGAAATCCTCAGATAGGTAAATATATGTCTTTTGCAAGTGATGTAAAAAATGAAATAATATCCTTTGAAAGAGCAGAATGCTGTCAGAGTGCTATGAATTACGGCTTGCTGTTATTCGCAAGAAGCTTTTCAAAGGATTCCATATCCCTTCTTACGGAAAATGAAAGCGTTGCAAATGCTTTTGCAGACGCTTCTTTTTCGTTGTGCAACAAAAAAACACCGCTTCAGATAAGCGATGCGGGGAAATATAAGGTAAACATAGAAGACGGTGTACAGATAGCCGAAATTCTCAATAATCTCGGCTATGATGTAAAAAGCTTCAAGCGCAGAATAAACTTTGCAAATATCCCCGACAGCTGCTGCTTCTCGGCTTTCGCGGCAGGCGCTTTCCTTGCCTGCGGCACGGTAACCGATCCCGACAAGGAATATCACCTTGAATTTTCTTTGTCAACCAAGGGACTGTGCGATGACCTTGTGAAAATTTTTGACGAATTTGAAATTCAGCCGAAAACTACCCTCAGAGGCGGAGCGTATGTTGTGTATATCAAAAACAGCAACGATATAGAGGAGCTTCTCACCCGTATGGGCGCTATGGAAACTGCCATGCAGCTTATGGGTGCAAAAATGTTCAAGGACATAAGAAACACCGTAAACCGCAAGGTGAATTTTGAAAGTGCAAATCTTGAGCGTGCTGTGGCTGCGGCAACAAAGCAGCAGGATGCGATAATAAAGCTTACTGAAAAATCAGGAATTGATTCTCTGCCCGAGCAGTTAAGAGAAATTGCAAGACTCAGACTTGCCGACATACAGTTGTCAAGCGCAGAAATCGCAAAAATGCTCCCCGAGCCTATCAGCGTTTCGGGAGTAAATCACAGATTCAGAAAAATAATAAAAATGGCAGAGGAATCAGAAAAATGAACATATCCGATACACTTTTTACTTCATCCCCCTCCCCCGACAACAGATTAGAAAAGGAAATTGCGGTATACAAGCTTCTTGATTCCCTTGACATTGCCTATACAGGCATTGACCACGACGAAGCGGCAACAATAGAGCTTTGCAAGGAAATAGAAAAGAAATTAGATACCGAAATCTGCAAAAATCTTTTCCTGTGCAACTCACAGAAAACCGCATTCTATCTCCTTTTAATGCCCGGTGACAAAAAGTTCAAAACAAAGGACCTCTCCAAACAGATAAACTCCGCCCGCCTTTCCTTTGCAGGAGCCGAGCATATGGAAGAGCATCTCAATATCACCCCCGGCTCCGTTTCTGTTTTAGGACTTATGAACGACAAGAAAAAGGCGGTAAAGCTCCTTATAGACAAGGATTTGCTCAAAGACGAATACATCGGCTGCCACCCGTGTATAAATACAAGTACATTAAAAATAAAATTAAGCGATATACAAGAAAAACTCCTCCCCCACCTGGGATATGAAGCAACTATAGTTGACTTGCCGGTGGCGGAATAACAATTCCTAAATAACAAACAAAAACGGCTGTATCATTCATCCTGTGATGATGTCTGATACAGCCGTAGCTTATTTAATTATGTATGATAAAATTTATCAGCCGGTTATAAGTCCCATTGCCCCGAAGAGGTTTTTGAATATTGCTTCAATCCATTTGAAGAATGATACAATCTTTGTCCATAATGTGCTCTTCTGATTTGCGGGAGTGTTGTTCCAGATGTCTTCACCGGGGTTTTCCTCGGTCATTTCAGTAAGATTGCCGAGCTCATCGTTAGTCGTGCCGTCACAAACCATAAAGCGGGGGTATGTATCGTCGTTAAGAGTTGTCATACCCGTGCTGCGAAGGAAGGTCTGAACAAGTGCATCCTCGTGTGACCAATGGTCGTGGCTGCAGTTCTTTATAATCCACACATTATCCTTGAACGGTGAAGTGGAAAGGTCTATCTTTTTGTCAGCCGAAATATAATCGCCGTAGCCGAGTGCTACTCTTTCGTCAATATATTCCTGAGAAAGCTGACCTCTTATCTCCGAACAGGTAGCACCGTAGGTAGCTGTGCTTACAGATACAAGTCTGTCGCCGACTTCGTTCTGACTTTCAATGAAAGGCATTGTCTGTGTGCCGTATTTTACAACGAAGCCGAAATGTACACCCTTTTCCTGAGCTGCGGCCATAATTTCTTCGGAGCGGGAGGAAACCTGAGTATAATATGCATCAAGCTTTTCAATAAGCCCTGCATACTGCTGTCTCATTTCCTCATCAGCAAAAACAAAATCTCTTGCTTCTTCATAATGCTCTGCGCTGACACTCGCCCAGTAGCCCGGGAAGGTTGCATAGCCTGCTATAGCAAGCTTGGGCACAAGACCTTCATAGATTACCTCATAAAATGCCTCTGCACTTCTGAATACTGTGTCAACAACGCCTGCTTCCTTGAGCATATCATATGATCTGAAAACAAGCTCATTAAGGAAAGGAATTGTTGAGCTCAGATCCCCCACTGTGGGCTCATCGGGATCCATAAATTCGTCAAGGAAACGCTGCAAGCCTTCAGCATCAAGGTCAATTTTACCTCTGAATACATCACTGAAAATAAGGCAGCCGTTTGCAACGGAAGCATCAAACATAACATTCTTGATATAAGGCTCTACACCGTTATCAAGCTCCTCAACATAGCTGTCAAGGAACGCGGTTACAACAGTATTGCCAAGGCATATACCGTGAATGTTAACCCTATCTGAGCCTGTTACTCTCATAACATCATTTATGTACTGTTTAAATTCAGCAACTGTTTCGAGCGGAGACAAACGCCAGTCATATACAAATGTATAGTCGTGGCTGTGATAATAGCCGTCCTCATGCCAATATTTCTTGTCCCAGTTATTCTGTATTTCAAGAATGTTTACAGCCTTTTTACCGGGATCTACCTGTGTGCCGTTTGAAGCTTCACCGTTACAGTCAAGTGCGCTGTCATCAAAAAGAGGCACAATTGCATTATAGAAAGCATCATAGTAGCCCTCATAATTACCTGTCAGAAGACCTGTTATAAGATGGGGAAAGATAACATCAATAACGGAATCTATAAGTTGATCACTGTCACCCTCATCATCCAGAGAAACAGGCCATACAACCTTTTCACCGGCTGCATCATAAATATCGTTACCGTCACCGCGTATACAGATAGTGGGAATGTTCTCAACGGGTTCAACAAGAGCCGTTGCGGGAACAAAGCATACGCAAAGCATTATTGCAACAAGAACTAATGAAACAATTTTTTTCATAGGAAAATTCCTCCAATATTAAAGCTGCCATTATTATAACATACTATGTCGGATTTTTCAACAAAAGATGTGAACAAATTTTGAACAAACAAAAGACATAATTCAGCTTTGTCGGACACAATTTATGCATAAACAAAACATATTTCAAACAAAAAGCTCCTGAGTCAAAAACGGTGCGAAGCCGTAATGAGCTCAGGACTTTTTACTTTGTATACATAATTAAATTTTTCAATTATTCAGAATAACTGCATCTGACAACTATTCTTTTAGCCCCGCCGTAGGTGCAGGTATAAAGGATGAGGTCATCACCGCTGTCTTTAACCTTATCAACATCGGTGGGCTGCAGCAATTCAACCGAATCAACCGTGTAGTATATAATATTTGCATCCATATCTGTAAAAATCACCATATCCCCCGGCTGCAGATGTCCGAGATAACCGAAATGGAATTTATAGTTATGGGCAGCAATAACAAGATTATCGGTTTTTGTGCTGCCGTAATATCTGCACGGTGAAATTTTCAATCTGCTGTAATCCCAATCGGACATAACAGGCAAATCAAGCTCAAGAACAGGCACCGAAATATATCCTATATAACCGTAGCCGTCAATTTCCTTTATTGTCATTTCCTCATCAAAGGGGTCAACAATACTCTCTTCAAGCTCGTTCTCGGCTATACTAAGACGGATTGATTCAACAAGCACCTCGGAGCTTTCCTGCGCCTTTGAGCTTTCATGGTTATTATAAAGCAGAAGTCCCATTGAAAAACCGACAAAAATTACTCCGACAGTCATAAGGGAAATTGCTATTTTTCTTTTCATACGGTTTCCTCGTCTTTTTTGCCGAATTTAAGCATTATCCAACCGATACTGAAAAGAACAAGGCCGGCTGTTGAAAAAACAGGAACGGGCCAGTTAAGCTGTCCTGTATCTATTAATTCATCAGGCTTTGTTGTGCTTTCGTCGGGTACGGTCGTGCTTTCATCGGGGGAAGAAGATGCTTCATCGGTTGTTGTTTCATCGGGCATAGTGGTTGTTTCATCTTCAACATCTTTTGTATTGGTGATAATTATTGCATTTGAAGAAAAATCATAGCTTACCTTGTAGCCGTCAGGCACCGCATTTTCAACAACATTCCATGTGTATTGCTTATCGAGCTTATCCCAACGGTAATACCAGTTGTTTTCTTCGCTGAGCTCAATTCTTTCCATCTCCTGCAGGTCACGCAGAAGACTTACAGTAATTTTTTCAGGTATTTCTTCATCAGAATCCCATTGCTTTTTTACACTCAGATAGGTGTATTCTCCCTGTACATCCTCATAACGAATCTGCATTTTCGGAGTTGCATTGATATCATATTCCCAGCTTTCTTCCTCGTGGTTATAAATCGGGATATTAACCACAAACGGTGAGGGCAAAAAATAATTTTCAAGAATATCGGTTGCAAGAATCAGATACACACCGGGAAGAAGCTTATCAAAAACTATATTACCTTTTGCGTCTGAGGTAATTTCCGTATAGGGCAGACTATGTGTCAGAGCAAAATAAGCAAGATGAACGGGCAAATACGGGTCCTGAAGATTATCCATATCCATATTGCAGTTATCATAGGGGATTACATATTCATATCCCACACCGTCACTTTTTTTGTGTGCGGCAGCAAATAAATACAATCTGAATGTAGCACCCTGCAAGGGTATTTTTTCCTCGGAATCAGCAACATGAAGTGTGATACTGCCGTTTTTATTAATATCAACGGCAAAGCCTGAAACAAAAAACAGAGTGAAGCAAAAAACAGAAACGATTAAAATTGAAAGCAGCCTTGTAACTGTTTTTTTGAATTTCATTCTCAATCACTCCTTTTTATTGTTTTCGTCGGAAGCTTCTTTCTTGTTATCCTCTTCATTTTTCTTCTTTTTCTTATTATTACTTGTGCTTTTTCCGCTCTTCACAAGAAGTATAATAAGAAGTATACCGAGCATCGGGGCTGCAACTGCAGGTGTTACCAGAAGAGGATCTATCTGATATGCATCGGTTATAATATTTATTATTCTGTCGGGCTCAATATTTTCAATTCTTGTGCCTCTTACAAGCATTCTGTGGGTATTTATTCCGTAGGGGGTGCAGGTAACAAGTGTACAGTAATCCTCCCCTGCTACAATATTCAGAGCATCTGTTTCCTCGGGAAGCACAATAAGAATCTGATCAACCTGATATGTAATTGTTCTGTCAAGAATTCTTATTGTGAAAATATCACCGATTTCAAGCTTATCAAGATTAGTGAAAAGCTTTGCAGAGGGCAGGCCTCTGTGAGCAGACAAAACAGCGTGCGTGCTCTCTCCGCCCACGGGAATACTTGAGCCCTCAACATGGCCTACGGCTGAATTGAGAACAGCATCACTCGTGCCGTGGTATACGGGAAGCTGTACCTTTATTTTTTCAATGGTGATATAGCCCATCATACCGTTGCCGTTGACATCAAGAGTACTGTAATATTCATCTGCAATATTTTTATGAGTCAGAAACGGGAAAGCCATATTCCTTATTTTACCATTATATTCATCAGCCTTTTCAAAATGATTTGAATAATCCTCAGGCGTGAGATCCACAATAAGGTCATCGTAGTTTACAATAGCCTGGGACTGTCTTTTCTCGTTCCAGAAGTCACTTATTGTGGGATAAAGAAGAACACTCAGCCCCACAAAGAATATGGCAACAAGTATGATAGTTGACAGACTGCCGTTTTTTTTCTTTTTTGCAGTTTTTTTATCTTTCATATAAAATCTCTCTCAATAAAATTCTCAGCGTCATCACTGAAAAGTATTCAGAAACAACGGTCAGAATTTTACGGGAACTTCCCTGCCGATTTTATATCGGCAGGGATTTGATTATTTAATTACTTGATTCAGCTTTCGCTGTCGGAATCAGCTTCGTCTGATTCACGGTTCCTTCAAGCAAAGGATGCCATTCTCTTCTTTGATACAAGGAATACAACAGCAGCAACCATCATAAGTCCGCCGACAACATAGAAGATTGTTGTACCGATACCACCGGTTTCGGGGAGGAGTGAACCTGTTTTGTTTTCTACTTCGATTGTTGCAGGCTCTTTTTCATTGATTGTGTATGTTGCAGAAAGATCATTATCAACATGTGTGCTACTGATTACAACAGAAAGATCGTTAGCAAGCTTGTTGTAGCCTGCGGGAGCTTCTGTTTCACGAAGCTTGTATGCACCCTCATCAAGACCTACGAGTTCAAACTTGCCGTTAGCATCTGTTGTGATTTCTGTAACAGCACCATCTGCATCAACCTTGTATGTAGGAACTGCAGCACCTGCTACTTCTGTAAACTTAATAGCATTACCGTCTTTGTCAAGAAGCTGGAACTTGGCACCTGCAAGACTAACCTTGTTTTCACCTTCCATTGTGTACTTTAATACATCCATTTTCCATGTGTATGTTGTTGTCTTGTGCTCAGCTGTTTCCCATGTGCTGTCTTCACCGTATGAAAGCTTAACTGTGTTGTCATTACCGTCAGTTACAATGATAGCATTTTCGTTGAGAGTTGCTGAGTAGTAAACTGTGAACTGAGTACCCTTATCAAGACCTGCGATGAAGTCATTGTTGAACTGAACATCAAATGTGTGTCCGTCAGTTGCAGGATATACAACTGTGTAATTAGCAGCATCAACTACTGTACCGTCAGCAAGCTTAACAACAACATCGTTGTTGAATGTAAGACCAGCTTCCATTGTATCGTGCATTACATAGTTTGTTGCACCAACACCAACTGTAACTGTTGACTTATAGTTAACCTGCTGGTCAATGTCAGCATCGTTAACCTTGCCCCAAGTGTTGTCTTTATCTTCCTGAACATATTTGTCAATGTCGGGCTTTTCGTTCTTTTCGTGTGCTTCAAATGTGTTGTCAACATTTGTAAGACCACAAACAGTACCGAGAGAAGTGTCTATTGCATAGTAACCGAGAGCAACACCTTCAAATGTTACAGCACCGTCAGCAGTAGCAGATTTTGTTGCTGTTGCAGCAATGCTCTTTTCTTTTGCATAAGCAATAGCTGCCTTTGCAAGCTCTGCTTTTCTTGCGTCTGTTTCTTCGCCGTTCCATTCTATTGTGCCTGTTTCAGCATTAGCCTTAAGATAAGCTGCACCTGCACCTGTAAGGAAATCTTCCCAACCGGCAACAACTGTGTAACGTCCCTGGGTTTCGCTACCTGCTACGGGAGCAAAGTCTAACATCTTATAGATGTTGTAGGTTGCACCTTCAAGAGCATTGCTGATTGTAATTGTGCCTGTGTCAGCTGCAAAAGCCATAACTCCCATTGAGAGTACGAGGGTGAGTGCTACTAAAACTGCAAATAATTTTTTCATTGTTTTACATCCTTTCTTTTGTTAATTTGCAATTTTTTACTGTGTTTTTGCATTCTCCGTCTTAACGGATTTTTTGTTAAAAGAGGTTACTTGCTTTTCGCCTCCTTTCCCGTTTACGACGAATAATGCTATACAAAATCGGAGCTGTCATAAGAACAGAGCCGATAATTGTAACAAAATAAGTTCCGCTGCCTCCCGTTTCGGGGAGAACAAAGCCATAGGTGTAGTTTTCTATTGCTATAAGAGTGGTTACTGTCTGAATAATTCCGTCAGGATCGGTCCCGTAGAAATAGAAGTATACGGGCTTTTCCGGCCTTGCATATCCCTCGGGAGCTGCCGCCTCTACCAGTGCATAGGGGCCGCCTAAGGTGAGATACTGAGATTCAATAAGCACTGCACCGTCTGCACCCGTTTTATATGCTCCTATAAAGCTGAGAGTTTTGTTGCTCTCTGAAACAATAGTTCTCGGAACACCGTCGGGAGGTGTTGCACTCTTGTCACCCATAGGGCCGTAGAGATAGAAGGTGACATCAGGCAAGCGGACATCAGTGGTGCCGTCCTGCTTGATAAGTGTAATACTGTGTGTCGAGCCCGAAGCACCGCCGCTGTGCTGTTCTACATTGAAAATAGCATCAAGTATATCAGCTACCTGCGCCTTACCGTCAACCTTTACCGCGTTGTTTACCGAAACATGTCCGCTTTCGGTTATAAGCGTTGTATAATCAATTCTGATGTGAAGCTGATCGGGAAGCGTAAATGTAAGCTTATTGCTTGTCTGGTCATAAGTAACAGTATAACTGTAATTACTTTGCGGACTGTCAAAATCTATCCAGCTACCGTTGACATCTTCATAATAAAGCTTTATTGAATCCCAATAAACCGAAAGATTATGTGTCATTGTATCTTCGATTATGAGCTTATCCGTGCCCTCAAGAATATCCAATGCATTTCGGTTAACATGAATATCAAAAAGCAGCTTATTGTTTTCCTGAACAACATGCTTATCAAGCAAGCCGGTTTTGAATTCTACCGTATCGCTTACAGGTCCTGAAGTGTTATCTCCGTTCCACAGAAGCTCTGCGGTATTATCAAGCACATATTTGTTTTCTTCTGTTGTGTTCAGATATTCATCCTTAAGCTGCAGCTTATAGGTAAAAATATGCATACCGCCTGCACCAATCTGATTACAGTACATCTGATAATCAGTAAAATTATCTATCCAGCTGATAGTGCCTTGCGGCAAATCAGGATTAGACTGACTTAACACTAACTGATTTGCAGGCACCCTCATTGTGTTACCTGAAATCTCACCGTTATAGACATATTTATTATACCATGACGAACTATTCCAAGGATCATAACAGGTAACCGAGAGAGAGCCTTCCACATATTCGAGCTTTTCATCAAAGGTATCTGTAAAAATTATCGAATCAGCCGACATAAGATAACCGGCATTACCGCCTGAGCCGGGAACAGTATTATAGAATGTTACAGTATAATCAACAATTCCGTTATCGTTAATATTGGATTTTTTCGTAATTTTAGGAGTGTATTCGTAGGTTGAAACACCTGTTGCACTGATAATATCTGTATAGTTCAGATATGCTTCATTTGCAAATTTATAGTTTTTAAGAAGCACATCCTCGAGTGTCAGCTCACCCTGAAGCTCACCCGTCCACTCAACACCGGTTTTAGCATCAAAGGGAATTTTATATTTAATTGTCAGAGTTGCATTTTCATCCAGTATCCATTTTGATGAAGCAGTATCAGCATCTGCCGTATTGAAAAAGATATTAAAGCTGTGATACTGATTGCCTCCTGCGGGAGATACAAGAATATAAGTATTTTCCGTAGGTCCGCCGGGAACATAAGGAGTAAAATTAATCACTCTGCCGCTGTCCGTAAGGGCCGTTATAACTAAATCCTCGGGATTATTTTCAACATAAAGATAACCGGCGGCATTTTCATTATAGCTCCAGAATGCAGCAAGGTCAGTAAGGAAAAAGCTGCCCCAGTCCTTTATAACAGAGGGAACATCTGCTTCAAGCGTGAAATATACATATTCACCGTCATTACCGCTTGCACTTTTGCTTATTCTCGGGATAAAGCCCACAACATCGGCTTCACCGCCTGCAATTTCTTCTCTCTCGTTAATAGTGACCTTAGCAGTGTTGGTATAGTGCTTTTGTTCACCGTCCTGCAGCTGTTCATATTCCGTGTAATACACAATAACAAATCTGTAGCCCTCGGGGAGCTCAAAGGACATTGAATTATTGTTAACCTCAACATTATTCCAATCAAGATATGTATCATTGAGTCTGTTTCCCCATTGGTCATAACGCTTGATAAGTATTGGCTCTCCCGTGTAGTATTCAAGACCTGCACCGAGCGTATCAACAACAACTGTTCCTTCAAGATTAATGTCACTTTTTTTTATTTCAATTTCCCATTCAATTACAGGAACAATTGTATCGTCATCAGCCTTGAGAACTGCTTGCTTACCGTCTTTTTCAATTTTGTTTAATTCAACCGTAACCCAATCATCATCACCGGCTTTTACTTCATTGCCGTTGATATCCTTTCCAAAAGGGTAAACACCGTTCCATAAGCCGACGGACTCTTCACCTAAGAACTCATCATTTATTGCAGCTTTATAGGTTATTATAAAGCCTTCTCCTGCGGCGAAGTCGGGGAAACCTGAAAGAGTGAAACCGAAAGTGTTTGAATATCTGCCGTCACTGACAGTAGGCTGCGGATCAAGAACATTTCCGTTGAGATCTGTTACAACAACAGTATCTTTAAGTGCATGATGCTTATTATCTGCATATATATCGTCATAAACCACAAGATCCTTGACAACAGCCTTATTAGCCTCAATAACAATTCTGTAATCAATAGTATTATCCTTGCCGTTATATGTGCCGTGCGTTTTATTTACCGTCATTTCAGCAGTAGGATCAATATTAAGATTAACAGAAATCTCTTCATTGAACACTACTTCCTCTGAGTCTCCCGACTGAGTTGAGCCTACAGTTGCATTGAACTCAATGTTGAAGTCAACATTTGAATATCTGTGACCGAAGCAAAGACCGTCATCACCATCTTTGAAGGTAACAAGCAAATGACCGTTTTCATCTATAAAATAACTGCCGACATCCTCTATTGTTCCGTTTTCTGTTATTGCTGTAATTGAATGCCATTCCGTAAAAGGCTCACAATGAAAATTATCGGGAATATCATATGTGAGATAATGCTCATCATTATGACCGAACTGATACCATTCGTCACCCTCGTTATCCTCTTTGAATTCCATTGTTATGGAATAGGTCTCTCCGAGATATACGGTTGAGCCGTCACTTATTTCAACTCCGTCCTGTGTTCGGATTTCGACATTAACAAGGAACATTGAAAGATCGGTCACATAATGAATATGTGACTGGTCAGGCTCAGAATCTGTCGCCATAAGCATAAGCGGTAAGAATTCAGGCACTTCATCAGGCTGAATTTCTGTGAGGGTGCTCTCCTCTTCAACATATTCTGTATCCTTAGCAAAGTGCAGCTCACCTGTAAGACCGTAGCCGATAATATGCTCATCAATATCAATAGTTTTAGTCTCAACCTTGTTTTCGCTGTCACCCAGAATAACAACAAGACTTTCCTTCTCAACAGCAAGAATTATACCTACTGTGTCTGCTGCTGCATCATCTTCATTATTGAAAAATACAAGATCGCCTCTTTCGGGAGTATATTCATCGGAAGGCTTATATATTTTTCTGTTCTCCCATGCAAGTCTCATAGCCTCAGCCCCTGCGGCTTTAAGCTCATCCACCTTGTTTATGTTGGAATAATGCAGACAGAAGGACACAAACATTGTGTTCCATTTGCCGTAAGGATTACCATACCACTCACCGTAACGGGTATATCCGTTTCTCTGTCCGTCTGAATCAAGTTCAAAGTTATTCTTACTTTCCTCATATCCCGTCTGCGACATAGCAACTGCTATAAGATTTTCGGGTATATTGTTTGTTATCTCAACCCCGTCTATAGTTGCAAGCCAATCGCTGACGGTTTCAACATCAGCTGTTTTATCAGGGAAGCATTCCGCTGTATGTAAATGCTCTGTCTTCGTGCAGACAAGCTTTTTTTCGTAGCATTCCTCTGTGTGAGTATGCTGAGACTGTGTATTTTCTTCTGTTATTTCTTCCGTAGCTTCTTCTGTTATTTCTTCCGTGGTTTCTTCTGTTATTTCTTCTGCAGCTTCGGCTGTTTGTGTGATATTCTTTTCCTGTGTAACATTTTCAGCTGTCGTTTCAGTTAAATCCGCATAAGAGCACACAAGCTCGGTTATATAACATTCTTCTGTGTGTGTATGCTCATCAACACCGCAGAAGGCTTCACCCGTAACGGTGATACCGACAAGCTTGAGCCACCAGAAAACTATTATAGCAACAATAAATGCCAACACAAGAAATACTGTGGCAAGCTTTTTGGAGTCTATTCTGAATTTTTTATGTATATCAAGATATGCTGTATCGATACCGCTCAAGCTGCCACCTCCTTTTTAGTGTCCTGTGCTGTTATTTTATAAAGCTGATAGCTTCAAACGGCCATATTCTGAAAAATATTTTTCCTACTATATGCTCCTCGCTGACAAGTCCTATCACAGAGCTTCGGCTGTCAATTGAGGTTGTTCTCTGATCACCTAAAACAAAATAGTGATTTTCCGTAACATAACACGGAAAGGATATATCACATTCACCCAATGTTTTATCTGCAACATATGGCTCATCAAGAAGCTCATCGTTGACATAAACATTACCCTCGGCATCGATATTGATTTTGTCGCCGGGCAAGCCGATAACACGCTTTATCAGAAGCTTGTTCTGATACGAGAAGCAACAAAACTCTTTTCGGTCAATGTTTGTTGTTTTGAGAAGAATAACAATTTCTTCATCATTGAGTGTGGGCTCCATGCTGCTGCCTGAAATCTGAAGAACGGGTAAAGCAAGTGTTGCAATAAGCACAGCAACCGCGGCAACAACAACGAGAGAATACATTGTGGTTCTGAGTACCTGCTTATATTTGCGGTTATATTTTTCTCTGAGAATCTCTTTTTCTATCTGCTGTGCAGTTGGAATAGAAATACTCTTTTTAGATTTTTTTCTTACCATCAGCGGTAACGCTCCTGTACAAGGGTATCATTTTTTCAGTAAGCTTTTAAGTCGCTCTCTGATATCTCTTCCAAGCTCAACGGGAAAAACATCAAGCCTACTGTCGTTATTTGCAAAAAACAATAAAATCCGTCTGTATATTTCCTTATCAGACAAACGGTTATCGGCAGTATTTGCGTCCGGCTTAACAGAAGTCGGCACTGCATCCGCAGAGCTTGTTTTCAATGTATCTGTAATATCGTTTGCATATTTAAGAGTATTTTCCACCTGACGGGTTATAACAGAAAGATTTTCAATATGCTGAGAGGTTTTGCTCTCCACCGTCAGCCTCTCGACCTGCTCTCTGAGCTGTTGATTTTCCTTGCTGGCTTCAAGCAGCAATTCAAGCAGCTCAAGTCTGCTGAGCCGTCTCAGCTCCTTATCTGTCATACAATCCGCCCTCTTTTATTGCAAAAATATCCATAACCGACAAATCATATTTCACTGAAAACCAAAACACTTTTTGTCATAGTAACTATAGCATATTTATATTATTTTATCAACAGAAATTTATGGAAAAACTGCTTTTTCTTTATCTATTTTAGGCATTTTTTTACAAAATTTCAAAACAAATCCTCTGTCAGTAAAGGACAGAGGATTTGTTTTGAAATATGCTTTGCTATAGCTGTTTTCCGCAGGAAAATTTACCCTGCATTTATTTCCCAGCCGCTCATATCACCGCTGATACAATTGATGCTGTATTCACCGTCAGTGAATGTAACATGAGCCAAAATATCAGGCAGACATAAGGGGAAGCTTATATTTTTACAAATAGGCTTTAATGTGAGCCTTTTGTTTTTATAATCAACCGAAAGCCCCGACACGGCATTAAGAAGTGTCCAGCTTGACATAGGACGGGTGTAATGATGTCCGCATTCCCAATGGTCCCAGAAGTGACCGAAACGCAACTGGTTATTGTGAATTGACTCAACCACGGTATCGGATAGTTCAGTCGCTCCGACAGAAAGTGCAAGAGCAGAAAAAGCGTAGCCTATGCCCGTCCATACAGCAGTTGTCTGACAGTTTTTATAGGTATCCACACTTGTTTTTCTGTTTTCAGGCACGGTAGCATTAACAAGTCCCTGCTCACTGTCAAAATTGTGTCGGAAGATAAATTCAAGCACCGAACGCACTCTCTTATCGGGAATATTCCCCTCCAGCCCCATCATTCTCAGGAACCATTCTCCGTCAAGCTGAGCAGTCATAATAGATTCATCGGTTTCGTCATTATTTCTCCAGAGGTTGTAATACTCGCCGTTATAAAGCTTTTCTTCAAGGGATATCTTACCTCTTTCAAGAAGTGCACTCCATTTGTCGGCATAAGCATTTTCCCCCATTATTTCGGCAATAGCAGCTGCCGCCTTTAATGCCGCAAGCCACAGCACGGAAATATATACAGGTGTACCCGAAAAATTCCATGCATCATAGGTATTGCGCTTTGTATCATGATCGGGAAGAGAGTCATTATCCGTGTCAAGCAGCTGCGAAGAATCCATGGCGCGTATTACATTCCCCCACAAGGAAGCAAGATATTCTCTGTCTCCCGTAAAAAGATAATCACGAAGCACCATAAGAACAAACTGCATATTGATATCAACTCTGTCAAAGCCGTTGTCTGAGCATTTCATATCGGGCTTGAAGCAATGATGCACTCTGCCGTCATCCCGCTGGAACTGTGCACCCATCAGCATCTGTTTTTTCTGAAGCTCAGAGAAAAGACAGATAAGAGAAAATGATGCATGATAGGTAATATCCGTTGTATGAAGTCCGCAGTAGCCAAGCCCCTCCCACAGACCGAATTTTCCGTTTTTAAGATAAACGGAGTCTTTTATGAGCTGTGAAAGATTTGATGACCACGCATCAGGATAAATTGACGGTAAATCAGTAGAGTAAAGAAGCTCGGAAAAGGTGACAGCGGATTTAAAAATACGCTCATAGCTTTCCTGCAAAAATATGTTTGCATCTAATGCATTTTTATAGAGATTTTCGTAATAATGCCCTATTCTTTCGCCGTCCTCTGCCATATTGTTCGGGAAGTACCATGTAAGAACAAAGCGGATATTTTTCTTTTCACCGGGAGCTAATTTTACTTCAGAGCAAAGAGCACAGGCACCGAAATCCTCTTTTCTTCTCTTATCCTCATCACAACCGAAGAATTTGATTTTATCCTCTCTTGAAGCAGGGAAATCAGGCTTACAAAAACGAATACGGTTGAGTATGGATTGCGCAAAAGCATATTCCGAATACTCCTCAAACAAGGCATCAAGCTCCTCATCGCTCAGCAAAGCAGGTTTTTCAGGTATTCGGGCAGGCTTGCTACCGATTTGAGTGTTCGGCAGACTGCCATTTTCTCTGAAGCCGAACAGAACAGATTCCTGAGTTACACCCAGATCCGTATCCGAGCAGGCTATATATTCCCTCATAAAACGGAAATAATCAGCCGTGATATACGATTTTTCACCGTCACCGTTCACACTGAGACAAAGATTTCCGCAGTCGGGTGAATCAGACTGTTGAATTGACTGAATATGTACGGCAACCGAATTATCACTCTTATGAAGTGAGTTTATGTTGCCGTCTTTTTTATTAGCGAAATCGGGCACAAGTGTACCTAAAAGACTTATTTCCATTTCGCTGTCCGTGGGATTTTCCACGGTAAAATCAGCATAAAAACCGGGAGTTGAGGAAATATCGCTGTTATGCGGCACAAAGGGTGACACCGCTTTAAGAGAGAGCTTACTCTCCAGCGCACGGTCAACATAATTTATTTCACATAAGGGGAATTTACCCTCAAACTCAATTTTTTCAACAGGCTTATTCCAACCGAACATACGGTATGTGAAGTCATCAGCATCGGTTTTCATTCCGAGCTTTCTCACAACGGGCTTTGAATCCGCCTTTTTTTCTCTTACATAGAACGAAAGAGCCCCCGTGCTGCCCTCACCGTCATCAACCTTTCTTTCAAAGCAGACCTTGGTTATTCTCGGCTGATTTGCAATAAGCCAGGAATGAAACTCACCGTCAGGAAAAAGCTCCACACTCCCCGCACCTATACCGCCCAAAGCAATACCGCTTGAATGTGTTTTAACAGTAGTAATCTTAGCCATGAGCCACCTCTGAATAATAATCAAATTCTTTTTTATAAGAAAAAATCTTACGATTTATCAACCCCCTACCCCCACTCTTGGGGGAAAGGTGTTTCTTGATATATGCAAATTGCTCACAATCGCGAGCAATTTCCTATATATTAAATTCATATTATCATATAAAAACTATGGTTGCAAGAAACTTTTATCCCCGTTTATAGTCTAAATATTCAATCCCCCGAAAAAAACCAGACACATTCCGGAAAAACCTCTGATTAATGTGTCTGATTTTTATATTCAATTTTTATTTCATCCAGCCGAAGAGCATATCAAAGAATTCCTTGATAGCCTTTATGAGCTTTTCGAAGAAGCTGAGTTTTTCCTCAATAGTGTCGGCAGCATCGGACTTGAAGCCGAGTGCACGGATGAGCATATAGCCCTTTACGGTAACAACAAGATTACCGTTTTCATCAGCCTTAGTGGGAATTTCATTGACATAGAACAGGAAAGTATCTCCTGTAAGGTCGCCTACATTGATGATAAGCTCGGTACCCTGAGCAACCTCAAGAGTAGAGTTGCCGAAAACCAACTGATAGGTCTGTCCTCCGTCCATTGATACATTGTACCAGCCGATACCGTCTGTTTTACCGAATACGATATAATGCTTTGTATCACTGCTACCCGTGCCGTCCCCCTCGGGAGCATCGGGATTTTCCGGCTCAACGGGTGTATCGGGTTCGTCGGGAGTATCGGGCTCGTCGGGAGTATCGGGAACATTTTCAACAAACACAAAGGTGTATTTTTCCTCTTTTGTACCGCTGACGCTTGCGGGAGGAACAATAATCCATTCACCGTTCTCAAAACCATCGTCAGCCTTCATTCCCTCGGGAATGCTGAGAACTGCAGAACCGTTCACATCGAATTTGCCGTCAGTTGTGAGCGTTACATAAACAGAAATATCCTCTGCAGTATCATCTGCCCACTTGCCGTTGACAACCTCAAAGATAACCCTCTTCTGATACTTATCGGGAATACCGTCACCTGTGCTGCCATTTTCACCGCCAAGCTTATCGGCTGTATAATGAAAATTGATAACATTGTTTTGAGTATCAATAACTATTGATTTTGTGCTGTCGTCCGAGAGCACAAAGCCTTCAATTGCAACAGCATTTTCGATAACATCTGCCCCGTAAGCTGCAGCTGCATTTTTGCTGTCATAGAGGACTTTGTCTGTTCCCTCTTCAAGATAATTTACGGTGTAGCTGTATGTGTTTACTGTATAGTAAAGTGTGATTTCATTAGACTGAGTGCCGATTGTAACGCTTTCGGTGCTTGCACAGGCATAAGAATAGCCCGTAAAATCTTTTCTGAGACTTTCTGCTGTAATAACATCACCGAAGCTCTGTGCTGTCTTTATTTCGCTTAAAAGAACAACATCAGTATCTTTAACAATATGTTTTACCGTAAGCTCAAGGTCTGTTCTCTTTTCCCATTTTGCATAAAGAGTTGTATCAGCGTGAACGGCAGCATCAATTACAGTAATCTGTTCACCGCTGCAGCTTTCATCTGCATACCAACCGCTGAAAATATAACCATCTCTTTCGGGAACATAGGAAATTGCAGTTTCGTGGCTCCAGATATGTCCTCGTGATACAGTTTCCTCATAGCCGTCCCACTTGTATGTGATGTTATACCACATAGGAATTACGGTTACCTTAAGATTATCCGTAGGAGCCTGATTATAGGGACTCCAGCGGACACTCTCACCGTAAACAACAATAACAGGCCATTCGGTCATTTCCTTTCCGTCAAGCTTAGTAAGATTAGCCTGATAGTCATACAGATTGCCGTTGAAGTTCTTTTTCCATACTTCTTCACCGTAGTCTGCATCATTTTTACCTGTCAGCGTATCCATATCCACCTGCACACCGTAGGGATATGCCGTATGCTGAATAATTACCGAGTAATCATTTTCCGTGCCGAGCTCCTTGCCGAAATATTCAACAAGAGCATTCTCTGGTCTGAAATTCTCACCGATAAGGCTTGCATCAACCTCAACATTCTGTATATATGCTTCAGGCTCAAAGTGCAGATATGTATTTACAAAGGTTTCCCAACGGCTCTCTTCGGGGAAAACGGCTGTAAAATCAGCGCTGTTATAATCATCGTGAATATCGCCGTTGCCGTTTATAACTGTTGTTGAGTTTTGGAAAGCCGCTTCATAGTTAATAAGATAAACATCAATACGGTAGGTCTTATCAGGCTCAAGCCCTGTGAATTTATATGCTGCGGGATTGCTGAAATGCTGTTCATCTGACCAGTCAATTTCAACTGTCTGTCCTGCGATATTATATGTACCGTCTGCAGTAATTTCTTCAAGCTCAATAAGAGCGTGTGTTGCACGGTCTGAGTCGTTCACTCTGTGCTCAGAGTCAAGATAGCCGTCTACGATAAGAGTACCTGTGATAATTCTGTCCCACTTTGCATAGAGTATGATGTCTTCGGTGAGAAGCACACCGTCTGCTGCGGGGACAGTACATTCCTTATCACAATACCAACCAAGGAAATTATGCTCTCCCATTGCGGGAACATAAGTATCAAAAGAGGGAATATAGTACTGATTTTCAGCAACATCGGCAGCCTTACCGTTTACCGTACCGCCCTGAGAATCAAATGTTACATTATACTTTTCAACAGTGATCACCCCGTCAAGAGTACCTTGCTGAGCAGCAGCCGCATCATTATAATACGCACCGTTAAGAGAAGTGCTGTACTTTTTACCGTCTGCAATATCCCCCATAGTTGCGGTGTAGTTTCCGTCTGTATAAGTTACAACAACGGTATTTTCATCCTTGTAGTGGTCTTTTTCTGTGGGAACGATAATTGTTGAATCGTTATAGATAAAGCCTGTAACAACGGCACGGTAACCGTATTCATCACCGTTTGCATCGTGCTTCCATACGGGATATGAGCCGAAGCCCTCACCTGTTACGGGATCGATATCAACTCTGACACCCGGTCTTTCTGTATTTTCGGTTGTTCTCTGCTGAGTTATGATAACCCATTCGTTTTTCCGGGTATTCCAGCATGCAAGCTTTACAATTACAGCATCGGGATAAAGCTCTGCGGGAACATCATCTGCCATTTCAACGCTGAATTCAAGGTCAAAGTCATCGGGATTATATGTAAGTTTGATATCGATTATCCAATTTCCGTTTTCATCCTGAGTTTTTTCAACAGCAACATCATAACCGGACTTGCTGAGTGCAACACCAAAAACTGATGTTTCGGCAAGTGCTGAGTAGGTAACATCTGTTGCAGTATACTTTGTTTCAAGAATTTCGCTGCCTGCAACTGTTACAGAGTATTCATAAGCCTTTGTATTACCGTTTTCGTCGGTTACACCATCTTTTGAAAAATAAAGCTTATCACCTGTTTCAACAAGAGCAGGTGTGCCTTCTTTCATTTCAAGGAAATCGACAACAAGCTCATCCTTGTTTGTATTCGAGTCAAAGCCGCCGTCAACCTTGTGGTCGATGGTAACATTTATTGTAACATTTACTTCCCTTTCCCATTTCGCGGTAAGCACAACGGGGGCAGAGATTGATGAGGTTATCTGTGCACCTGAGGCATATATATTACCGTCATATTCCCAGCCTGCAAAAACGAAGCCGTCACGGACGGGGATATTTGCGGTTGCATTAACGGCTGTCATACTTGAATAAACTTCTCTGCCAACCTCTTCGCCCGACTTGAAAGCGCCACCGTTTGTATCATAGCTTACGCTGTAGTGATGCAGACTCAATTCGCCGTTTGCATTTTCAATAATCAGTTTATATTCTCTCGCCTGATGATAGTGGTCTCCTGCCTCAATATGCCAGGGGAAATATATGCCGTTTTCCACAGCTGCAGTATAAGTACCTGTCTGAACTCTGCCGAGGCTTATATACTTTGCATTTTCCTTATCCTCGTGAAGATAAAGAGAAACATCCTCACCGTGAACATCTGAAATATCGGTCAGTATACCGTCAAGATATGTGTAAACAGTTGCCATATAAACGGGCTTCGTGGTGTCATACACATAAGCATAGGCATACTTTGTTGCTCCCTCATTATCAACATATTCACCGCGCACCTCAACGGTATATGCAGTATTGGGAGTAAGCCCCGTAAAAAGAACTGTACCGTCAGACTGCTTTTCACCCTGCTTGCCGCCAATGAAATAATCGCAGCGGTCATCAAGATTGCCCGTAAGAGTAAGAGTTGTGGTAGTGGTTTCGGTAGTGGGTTTTTTGAAAACAAAAACCGTTGTTATTGCATCACCGCTTGATTCGTTATGGAACTTACAGTTACCCTTTGAGATGTCAAGCTCAACCTGAGCATCACCGCTTGTATCTGTGCTTGTTCCCGCAACAGTACCCGTGATATAATAATCGCCGTTTTCCTTTGTAAGGCTGATGTGGTCAGCCCCTGCAATAATTTTACCGCTGTCAACAAAGCTTTCAACGCAGGTGATATGCACAACCGCACTCTCGCCTAAAAGGTCAAGCACATTTCTCTTGTCGCCCTCGAACAAGCCGAGAACAACATTATCCATATCCTTATCAAGGTTGTATGTAACAAAGCCCGTGTTCTTTCTGTTGGAATATTTACCCTCGTGACTGTCTGAACAAAGAAGCGTACCGTTTGCATCATACACTTCAACGGTAAGCACTCCGACCAGCGAGGAGCTTGCCTTGAGACCGGCACCGTAGACAGAAGCCCATGCGTAGCCTACTCCCGAAAATTCCTTGTTGTATGTTCTGCCGACCATATTGGAAAGACCGGAAATGTTCTTATCCTTGTTATGAATTTCAATTTCACCGTCGGTATTGTTTATGCCGTACATATTGTGTGAATTATAAACATAAACATATGTGCCGAGCGTGCTTTTCCACTTATATGTAAGCTCACGCACATTACCGTCGTAGCCTTCAACACGCGCTTCAAGAAGCTCACTTGAACGAAGATCTGTCTGTTCCCCGCGCATAAAGCTCACGATAGTAACCGTAGGTGTTTCTGCAGCAAAAACCGATACGGGAACCGTACCGAAAAGCATAATAACTGCAAGAAGCACTGAAAGAATTTTTTTAGCAGTTGCTTTCATCATAAATCCTCCCCGAAAATATAAATAACCTTATAATTTAATGAATATATAGTACTCTTAAATCCCCGAACTGTCAACAAAATATTACCCAAACTTTCCTCTCTCAAAGCCTGTTTTTTTGTCACTCTCCCAAAATACCGACAAACAACAAAAAAAATCCCCTGTCCGAAACCGAACAGAGGAATTTTTCACTTTATATCCGTACAGAATATTTAATTATTTGCTTGCCTCTTCAATAGCAACAGCACAAGCAACTGTCATACCAACCATGGGGTTGTTGCCGGCGCCGATAAGTCCCATCATTTCTACATACAAGCGATGCTTGTTTCTCGCCTCTGCTTTGCAGAGGCTCGGAATCACGGGAACTGAAGCCTGTTTTTAATACTTTAATAAACAATATAGACACATCATTAAACAGAAACAAAGTGCCCATCACATATTTAGTATCTACACTATAGAATTGAATTACAACTTTTACAATAGAATATCTATGTAGAGAAACAAGAGATAGAGTATTGCCTCTTGTTTTTGATTTTTTATCCTACACTTATTGCAGTTCCTTGAACAGCAACGACTTCCCAATCATAATCAAGCGAATTTTCTTCAATTTGATAGGTTTTCTCTATACCTTCAAAAATGACTAATTTACCTGTGCCATTACCGCCAATATCACAAGTTATAGTTATTTCATCAGCAAAAGCAACATTCGGTGTTTTGTCGAAACTGCGATAAGTGTTGTATGTAGCAGTAACTCTGATTGTGATTACAACATTTTCATAATCATAATTAGGAGAAGCACTTTTAATATTAAAGCTACATTCTGCCTGTGAATTACAAGAAATTGAATTAGGACTACCTGTAGGTTTTATTAACCAATCCTTGCCAGTAAATAACGGAATTACAGAAATATTAAGATAATCAGAATAGTTATCTACTGTTAATTCTTTGGATTTTCCACCGCAAGCAGAAAGTGACAAACACATCAGAAGTGCCATAATTAAAGCCAGTGTTTTTTTCATTGTTTTTTCCCTCCGTAAATTAAAAAAGTGTGTGCAAACCGAAGAATGCACACACTGAAAAACACAAACTTCGTTTTGCTACCACACAAAAACTAATCACAAACCATCATAGAAATAGAAATGCGAAAAGGGAAGTATGCGTTTTTACCGGAAATAAAAACACCTACTCCTATGATGGTACAATATTTAGTTTTTGTGTGGTAACACTACTATAACACAATAAAACAGCAACTTCAAGTTATTTATATGAATTTTATTTACTGTTCGTGATAAAAAAAATAGACACATCATCTAAGAAAACTCAAAAATGATGTGTCTAAATTTTAATTGTTATAAAAGATTTTCAGATGCCTGAAATTTCTTTATTTGCTTGCCTCTTCAATAGCAACTGCACAAGCAACTGTCATACCAACCATGGGGTTGTTACCTGCGCCGATAAGTCCCATCATTTCTACATGAGCGGGAACTGAGGAGGAGCCTGCGAACTGTGCGTCGGAGTGCATACGACCCATTGTGTCTGTCATACCGTAGGAAGCGGGGCCTGCTGCCATGTTATCGGGATGAAGTGTACGGCCTGTGCCGCCGCCGGAAGCAACGGAGAAATACTTCTTGCCGATTTCGATGCATTCCTTCTTGTATGTGCCTGCAACGGGATGCTGGAAGCGGGTGGGGTTAGTTGAGTTACCTGTGATGGAAACATCAACGCCCTCGTGATGCATAATAGCAACACCTTCACGGACATCGTCTGCACCGAAGCAACGAACCTTAGCTCTGGGACCGTTTGAATAAGCCTTTTCGCTTACGATTTCGAGCTTACCTGTCATATAATCGAACTTTGTTTCAACAAATGTGAAACCGTTGATTCTTGAAATAATCTGAGCAGCGTCCTTACCAAGACCGTTAAGGATAACCTGGAGGGGTTCCTTTCTTACCTTGTTAGCGGAGTTTGCAATACCGATAGCGCCTTCAGCAGCTGCAAAGGACTCGTGACCTGCAAGGAATGCAAAGCACTTTGTTTCTTCTCTTAAAAGCATAGCTGCAAGGTTACCGTGGCCGAGACCAACCTTTCTGTCGTCAGCAACTGAGCCGGGGATACAGAAAGCCTGAAGACCTTCGCCGATTGCTTCAGCAGCATCAGCAGCCTTTGTGCAGCCCTTCTTGAGAGCTATAGCTGTGCCTGTGATGTATGCCCAGCAAGCGTTTTCAAAGCAGATGGGCTGAATACCCTTGATGAGGTTGTAAACATCAATACCCTTGTCGTCGCAAATCTTCTTTGCTTCTTCGAGAGAGGCAATACCGTATTTGTTGAGTGCAACATTAATCTGATTAATTCTTCTTTCGTAACTTTCAAATAAAGCCATTGTTATATCCTCCCTCTCTTATTCTTCACGGGGATCGATAACTTTTGCTGCGTCATCGAATCTGCCGTACTGACCTGTAGCCTTAACGAGTGCTTCGTTAGCGTCCATACCCTTGCGGATGTTTTCCATCATCTTGCCGAGGTGAACGAACTTGTAGCCGATAACCTGATCATCTTCATCAAGAGCCATCTTTGTGATGTAGCCTTCTGCAAGCTCAAGATATCTAACACCCTTAGCCTTTGTGCTGAAGAGAGTACCAACCTGGCTGCGAAGTCCCTTACCGAGATCTTCAAGACCTGCGCCAACGGGAAGACCGCCTTCTGAGAAAGCTGTCTGAGTTCTGCCGTATACGATCTGGAGGAAGAGCTCTCTCATAGCTGTGTTGATAGCATCACAAACAAGGTCTGTGTTGAGAGCTTCAAGAAGAGTTTTACCGGGGAGAATTTCAGAAGCCATAGCTGCTGAGTGAGTCATACCGGAGCAACCGAGTGTTTCAACAAGTGCTTCTTCAATAATGCCGTTCTTGACATTGAGAGTAAGCTTGCAAGCGCCCTGCTGAGGAGCACACCAGCCCACACCGTGAGTAAGACCGCTAATGTCGGAAATCTGAGTAGAATGTGTCCATGCACCTTCCTGGGGGATGGGAGCACATTTGTGTCCTACACCCTTGGCAACAACGCACATATTCTGTACTTCATGGGAATAGTTCATTGGAATAACCCCTTTCAAAATTTGTGTTTTTCAAACGGATTTGATTTTCTCTTGTCCGCTTGGACTAAATCCACACAACATTATACTAAAAACACACACTCTTTTCAAGTAGTAATTTGTTATTTTTTTGACATATTTGTATTTACAAATTTTTTCTCGTGTGCTAACATTAGAAAACAGTATTTTTCGTAGACAACGGAGGCTTTTATGCTTGGCGTATTTGTGAATGTGGCTACCGTTATTTTAGGCAGCAGCATAGGACTTTTGTTAAAAAAAGGAATCCCAGAGAGAATTTCCAAGGCGGTTATGACTGCTATCGGACTTTGCACAGTATACATAGGCATTGACGGTGCTTTAGAGGGTAACAACACAATAGTTCTTATCATTTCAATGGTTCTCGGCACTATAATCGGCACCGCTATAGACATAGACGGAAAGCTTAATAAGCTGGCGAGCTTCGTTGAAAGAAAAATGAAGAAGGATAACGACAAATCCACCGTAGCACAGGGCTTTATCACGGGAAGTCTGCTGTTCTGCGTGGGGGCTATGTCAATAGTAGGCTCTCTCAATTCAGGACTTTCGGGCGACCATACGGTTACATACACAAAGTCTATTCTTGACCTTATTTCTTCTTGTATGCTTGCAAGCACTCTCGGCATAGGTGTTATGTTTGCCGCCGCTTTCGTGCTCGTCTATCAGGGCGGACTTGTACTCTTAGCAGAGCTTCTGCAAGGAGTACTCACCGACACAGCCCTCACCTCGGAGCTTACCTGTGCCGGAAGCGTTATGATTATCGCCCTCGGACTCAATATTACAGGCATTTCAAAATTCAAGGTAGCAAACTTCTTACCCGCATTGCTTGTTGTCCCGCTTGCATACTATCTGATTTCATTCTTGCCTATCTGATGAAAATTAAACATATGATAACACCCGAAAGAGCAAAAAAAATGCTCTTTCGGGTGTTTTTCATTTATCCGTATTTCCGCTCAGAGCCAATAACTCTGTTATGACCTTATCTAAAAGCGGTATATATTCGGGAGATATTCTGTTTATGGCATCAAGGCGCATTTTATCATCAGTTCTTTCTTCGCCAAAAAGAATATAGTCGGCTGAAAGTCCGAGAACATTACACACCTTTATAAGCATTTTCACCGATATTCCCGTCCTGCCTCTTTCAAGCTCCGCAAGATACGAAACACTGACATCTAATTTTTCTGCAAATTTTTCTCTCGTATAGCCCATTTCCTCTCGGGTCCGTCTTATCCGTATGTGCAATACTATCACCTCTACATATAGTATTACTGATACTTACAAAAATTAACATCAAGCAATATTGTATAAAAAATATATTGCATTTGTTGATATTTGATGATATTATATGAAATGAAGTGTTTTTCATACATACAGCTTCAATAATTATATTTTTAGGAGGAATGCAAAGATGAAAACAAGTAAAAAAACAATAAGTATTTTTCTTGCGGTACTTATGTTTTTAAGCATTGTACCGTCATCAGAATTGGGAGTTAATGCGAATGCATATAGTTCCACTTCTTTTGCGTCTATGAAAGAAAGAGCAGAAGCTATCGTCAACTACCAATGGAAACCATCACAAGATATTGCCACTTGGAACGGTAATTCATATAATGGTAGGACTTACTTTAAAAAGGGCGAAACAGTAACTGGTGTACCATATACATTATTTACGACAGAAGTTGTTTCTTTCAGTCTATTATCCTTAGTTCAATATAAAGAAAAAGCATCTGTAAATTATTCAAAAACAGCATATTGTGTATCTATGGGAGCAACAAGAACCGGGCCAGTGTATGGTTCTTGTTGTGCCGATTTTATTTGTGAAGTTTTTGGCGGAAACTTTATGAATGGAAATAGTATGCGTTATCATAGTGTTTCAGCTATTAAGTCAAGTTCTTATGGTACAACAACATATAATGTAAAAGCGGAAAATATTAAAGCAGGGGATGCGGTAAGCAATACTTCCGGTACACATATTGTATGGATAGGCGAAGTTACAGATTCATATTTTATGATATATGAACAAACACCTCCTGTTGCAAAAAAACAAAAGTGTATAAATCTTCTTCTATTAATTCGAACGGATATTTAGTTTTTGACGGTTCAGTATACAATATAGTTACAAAAAGCAAGGCGACAAGTGATTCACACACGATTAACACAAATTACGCTAAAAATTATACAGCTTATTTGAAATCCCCGCAGACAAATCACTATGTTTTTGATGCTAACCACAGTTCAACCGGTGGTTATGTAAATGCCAGCGATCCATGTACAATTCACGAAGTATATACAGATGGCTGTTGTAAGTTTTCATATATTCTTGACAACGGAAACACCCGTACTGCATACGGAAAAATAGAATGGTTCAAAACCGAAGAAACACATTCTTGTAGCGGATACGACATATCCCTAACCAATAGTTCCAGTAATGGCAAGTTCTATGATTCAAACATTGCACAAATAACAATTATTCCTAAAATTGACGGAAAGAATGCCAGTGAAAGTGAAATTAATCAAATAACATTGAAAATCAAAGCACCGGATGGTTCTGTAAAAACAAATAATATGGGAAAAAGTACAACATATAAATTTTATATAGGCGACGGTGTTAAAAATGCAGGGACATATACATTCTGGGCTGAAGTAGATACAAAATACGGTTCGTATAAAGGTTCAGCGAATAATGGAAGTACTTCGTTGACCTTATCAACAATTTCATTGACCAACGGGACTTTTGACGGCGATGTCACATACAAAAGAATACAATTTGAAGAAATTGACAGATATCTTACTGCCGATTCTGACGGTAATGTTGTCTCTTATGAAAGACAGAATAATAATTCAAGTAATCAATCACAGGTATGGAAATTAATCAAAAATTCTGACGGTACTTATATTATTCAGTCTGTAGAGAACAACAATGTTCTTGATGTAACAAAAGGTGTGTATGCACAAGGTGTAAATGTTATAACTTATAATTCTCAGGGTTCTGATAATCAAAAATGGTATCTGAGCAAAAACAGTGATGGCGATTGGTTTATCAGAGCTGCTATGTCTAATTCAGCAGTATTGGATGTTGAGGGTGGAGCTACCGCAAACGGTACAAATGTTGCGTTGTGGACCTATCACGGTGGCACTCCACAGAAAGTTTCTTTTAAATATCCTTATCAAATTACATATAATGCAAACGGCGGTAGCGGTGCACCGGCAAATCAGAGCAAGGATTATAATGAGGGTGTAACATTAAGTTCTACTAAACCTACAAAAAGCGGTTATACTTTCCTTGGCTGGGCTACAAGCAGCAGTGCAACAAGTGCAAATTATACCCCCGGTTCAAGTTATAATGCAAATGCAGACCTTAACCTTTATGCAGTATGGAAGCCGGCAGGTTCAATTTACACAGGCACATCATACAGTACAACTATCGGATTTGCAAATCAGGAATATTATTATACTTTCACTCCGTCTTCATGTGGTGAATATACCTTTGAATCAACCGGTAGTCTGGATTCAAGAGTTTATGTATATGATTCATCATGGACACAGCTTGGTTATAACGATGATGACGGAACAGATTATAATTTTAAGTTAAAAATTAATCTTACATCAGGAACTAAATATTATATTAAGGTCAGAGCATACAGTTCCAAGGTTGGCTCAACTTCTTTCAATGTAACGAAAAGTAATGGAACAGTAGGGCATACTTATACTTCAGTGGTAACTAAAGCCGCAACCTGTACAGCAAGCGGAATAAGAAAATATACTTGTTCAAGATGTTCCTATTCTTATACAACAACTATAGCAGCAACAGGTCACACCTGGAACGCTGCAAGCTGCACTGCCCCCAAGACCTGTACGGTCTGCAAGGCAACAAGCGGCAGTGCACTCGGTCACATATTCGATAATGCCTGTGACACATCCTGTAACGATTGCGGCAAAACCCGCCCTGCAAGTCACTCATATAAATCGGCAACATGCACAACACCTAAAACTTGTACAATCTGCGGAGTAACAAGCGGCAGCAAGCTCGGTCATACATACACAAATGCATGTGACAATACCTGCAATCGTTGTAGCTATACTCGTACAGCTGCACATACTTACAAAACCGTCACAACCAAAGCAACGCTTACAGCAAACGGAAGCAGCAAAACGGTGTGCACTGCTTGCGGCAATCTAAAATCAACAAAAACTATAAGCTCCCCCAAAACATTCACCCTTTCCGCAACAAGCTATACCTACAACGGCAATGTCAAAAAACCCACCGTTACCGTTAAGGACTCCGCAGGTAAAACTCTTGTGAACGGCACAGATTATACCGTTACCTATGCCGAAGGCAGAAAGAATGTGGGTACTTACAATGTTAAGGTAACAATGAAAGGCAACTACACAGGCACAAAAACACTTTCATTCAAAATCAAACCGATTAACATTTCCACCTGTACGGTAAAACTTTCCGCAACAAGCCTTACATACAATGCAAAAACAAGAACACCTACTGTTACCGTAACAAATTCCTACGGCACAAAGCTTACCAAAGATAAGCATTACACCGTAACATATGATACGGGCAGAAGAAATGTCGGCACATACAATGTCAAGGTGACAATGAAAGGCAACTACACGGGGACAAAGACACTTTCTTTCAAAATCAAGCCTATGGATATTTCCAAATGTACCGTCAAGCTCTCCGCAACCAGCCTTACATATAACGGAAATACAAGAACTCCCACTATTACCGTAACAAATGCAAACGGAGTAAAGCTTACTAAAGATACGCACTACACCGTAACATACGCAAGCGGAAGAAAGAATGTGGGTACATATAATGTTAAGGTAACAATGAAAGGCAATTACACAGGCACAAAAACTCTTTCATTCAAAATCAAGCCTATTGACATTTCTACCTGTACGGTTAAGCTCTCCGCGACGAGCCTTATATATAACGGTGAGATAAGAACACCTGAGGTAAGTGTAATCAACTCCTACGGTACAACGCTTAATGAAAAAAATTACACCGTAACATATTCAAGCGGCAGAAAAAATGTAGGAACCTACAAGGTTATCGTAACAATGAAAGGTAACTACACAGGCACAAAAACGCTGACCTTCAAAATTCTTCCCCCGAAAACAACAATATCAAAGCTTACCGCAGGAGCAAAGAAGATAACCGTTAACCTTACAAAGAAAACAACTCAGGTAACAGGTTATCAGATTCAGTATTCAACATCAAAGGACTTCACAAACGCAAAAACAAAAACTCTCACAAGCAGCAGCACGGTAAAAACCACATTGAGCGGACTTAGTTCAGCAAAGACATATTATGTCAGAGTTCGCACATATAAGACTGTAAATGATGTAAAATACTACTCAGGCTGGTCTGCATACAGATATGTAAAAACAAAATAAAACTAACACAGCCGGTTCGGAGAAAACTGAACCGGTTCCTTCTTTTTTGCATACAACGAAAGCTGATGTTTTTATTTTTGTTATATCACAATTTACCTATAACAAAAAAAGAAAATTCAACTCAAATATAATATCATTTGCAGTTTTGCACACAAAATGATACCATCAAACATCTTGCATTTGTTGATATTTAATGATATCATATAAGACGAAGTGATTTTTTTGTACATATGGCTTCAATTTTAATCTCTCAGGAGGTAGAACAAAATGTCAAAAACCATCAGAAAAAGCCTGCTCGTCATATTAACAGTAATAATGCTGCTGGCGTGTGTGGGTGTCAGTGCTTCACTTGCGGCATCACAAAGTGATACCGAAAGCTGTTCGCATAAATACACCAATGCATGCGATAAAACCTGTAATCTCTGCAGCGAAAAACGCACAACAACTCATTCCTACAAAACAACCACAACAAAAGCCACACTTACTGCAAACGGAAACACAAAAACGGCTTGTACTGTCTGCGGCTATGTAAAAACAAATAAGACTTTATATTCACCCAAAACATTTACACTCTCCGCAACAAGCCTGACATATAACGGTGGTGTAAGAACTCCAACTGTTACAGTCAAGGACTCTGAAGGAAATGTTCTCAAAAAAGGAACAGACTATACAGTAACATATGCAAGCGGCAGAAAGGATGTAGGTACATATAAGGTTACCGTCAAGATGATCGGTAACTACTCAGGCACCAAAACTCTTTCATTCAAGATTAATCCCATAAACATCTCCACCTGTACCGTAAAGCTCTCAGCAACAGAACTTACCTATAACGGCAATGTACGGACACCTGCCGTAACGATAAGAAATTCCTACGGCACAAAACTTACTAAGGATAAGCACTACACCGTAACATACTCTGAGGGCAGAAAGAATATCGGAACCTATAAGGTTACAATCAAGATGATCGGCAATTATACAGGTCAGAAAACCCTGACCTTCAAGATTAATCCGATAGACATCTCCACCTGTACCGTAAAACTCTCAGCAACAGAACTTACCTATAACGGCAATGTACGGACACCTGCCGTAACGGTAAGAAATTCCTACGGCACAAAGCTCACAAAGGATAAGCATTACACAGTGACCTATTCTGACGGCAGAAAGGATATCGGTAACTACAAGGTTACAATCAAGATGATCGGTAACTATACAGGTCAGAAGACACTGACCTTTAAGATTAATCCGATAGACATCTCCACCTGCAAAATCTATATGCTTTCAACAAAGCTTGCCTACAACGGCGAGGTGCAGCCTGCAATAGAAATTGCATACAACGGTAAAGAACAGACTCCCGCAGTTAAGGTGATAAATTCCTACGGTACAAGGCTTACTCAGGATAAGCATTATACGATAAAATATGCTGCAGGCAGAAAAAATGTCGGCACATATAATGTTACCGTCAAGATGAAGGGGAACTATACAGGAACAGCAACTGTTTCCTTTGCCATTAAGCCCACAATCAAGACCTCCGAAACGGTGCTTACCGGCGGCACATTAAAAATTAATGCAAAGAGCAATGCAAAGATTACATATAAATCCTCCGATAAATCAATTGCGAAGGTAAGCTCCGAAGGTGTTATAACCGGCGTTAAGGCAGGCACGGTTGTCATTACGGTAACCTCAAACAAGGTAAGCCAGAAAATTACAGTTAAGGTAACCAAGCCTTCAATCAAGCTCAACTGTACCGATACAACTGTCGGCATATACAGCTACCTTAATCTTAAAGCAACCACAAATCCGTCGGGTGCAACAGTAAAATGGACAAGCAGCAACACAGCAGTTGCCAAGGTTTCCTCAAAGGGTAAGGTTACCCCTGTCAAAGCAGGCAAATGCACCATTACCGCATCAATAACCTACAACGGCAAAACCTACAAGGCTACCTGCTCGGTAAAGATTGTCAATCAGCAGCCTATCACAATAACAGGTGTTTATTGGGCAACAGGTATGTATTCGGAGGGTGCCGAGATTGAACCCGGTACTGCACTCGCACTGCAAATCAAAAATAACACAAACAAAAACATCAAGCGCATAGAAATAAAAACAACCTACAGAGACAAATACGCAGCACCTGCTTATTGTGTAATCAATAACACTTATACCAAAACACTTAAGACGGGACGCGAGCTCGGCGGAAACTCAAGGGATGTTTTTACATGGGAGCCTGCCATTTTCAACACCAGCGTCAGCCGCATAGATATTACCACCGTAAAAGTAATATTCACAGATAACACAACTGCAACATTTGATTATGATATGTTTTTCTATGATTCGGACTATCATTATCAGTAAAACAGCATAAACAAATACGTAATTGTAAAATAACTCAAAACAGGATTGTCAAATCGGCAATCCTGTTTCTTTTTCCCGTCATCTCTATTTTTTACTTTACATATTATAATCCTTTTGATATAATTGATTATATATGTAACCCTCGGGAGGTAAAATTTATGTTCGTAAAAAACAGTTTTTCTGCAAAATTACTTTCAGTGCTCCTTTGTCTTGCTCTGATTTGTACATTTGTACCCGCAGTTTCTGCTAAGACATCTCAAGCAGGCAAGGATCTTCTGCTTACCACGCTTTCGGATATCCACTATTATCCCGAATCGCTGGCCGGCAACAAAAGTGAGGCTTTTTATACCTATATGGAAGGCTCAAACTGTGTTTATGATGATCTTGATGCAATTCTTGAGTCAACCTTTACAGCCCTTGAAAACGATGCAAAGGAAAAAGGACTTAAATATGTTGTAATCACAGGTGACCTTACTCAGAACGGTGAGTATGAGGGCCATATCGCATTAGCCGAAAAGCTCAGAGCCTTTGAAAAAGAATCGGGCATTAATGTGTATATAGTAAACGGTAACCACGATATAAACAATCCCAAGGCGGCAGGCTTTGCAAATGACCGTAAGGAAGAAGCACAAACCGTCAATGCGGCAGAATTTGCAGAAATTTATGCCGATTTCGGCTACAATGAAGCTTATCACACCTATTCTGCATACGATACCGGCAAGGCAGGTGCTCTCTCCTACTCAATAAATCTTAAAAAAGAGGGCTACCGTCTTATTATGATAGATGCGGGCAGATACACCGCCGATGTCACCGACAGCCGTACAAACGAAAAGGAAACTCACGGCAGTATAACTGAGGAGCTTCTTAACTGGGTTCTCGAAGAAGCCGCAGATGCTAAGGCAGACGGTCAGACACCTGTTGCGTTTACACATTGGAATATGTCGGGCGCTAACTATCTGCACGAATACATTATGCAGGGCTTTGTTATCAACGAAGGATATATTCTTCAGGAGACCTTTGCAGATGCGGGCATAAACTATGTTTTCAGCGGACATCAGCACATAAGTGATGTAGATATAACCTATTCGGATGCGGGTGAACCTCTTTATTCAATAATCACTCCCACTCTCACTCAGTATCCTTTCTCCTACAGAGAAACCTACTTTGACAAGCAGTCAGACGGCTCACTCAAAGTAACATTTGAACAAAAGGAATGTGACAGCTTTACTCCCGTTGTTTCCGCTGATACGGGCAACGAATATTTCACCCCCTATAAAATAACAACAGGCTTCCCCAAGCAGTATTCAACAGCAACAGAATATCTTATGAAGCTGATTAAAAAGGGAGTAGGCAATATTTTCCTTGATATAAGAGCTGCGGGCAGTATTGTGGGCTATATTGAAGAAACAATGGAGCTTGACTTAAAGCAGACTATCAGCGATTTCATTTACGGCGGTATTTCCGTTTCAGGCTATGAAATTCTCACAGCAAACACCCTTATGGCTTTCATAGAAGACATTGATAAGCAGCTGATGGATAATTACATAAACAACCCCGACTACACTTTCGCAATTATCGAAAATGCAATCGATAATATTGTAAATACTCAGATTTCCGAGGTTCCCTCAACAAAGTATATAGACACCTTAGGCTTCGGCAATAAAAACTCGGGCGGCACGATAGGCGACCTTTTCCTTAGCGTACTCACCGCTATGTATGACGGCAACGAGGATTTTTCGGATGACAAATTTATGCTTGATGTCCTCAAAAACTCCGGCAGCGTTGAATTTGTAAATCTTATACTCGACACAGCAGCCGAATATGTTGTAAAGGATGTTGTTGTTGACGAGATTTTTGCAAACACCGAGGTACATCTCAACACTCTTGTTGATAAAAATGCCAGCTCTGTTGCAAACTTCATTCAGGCCTGTTATATAATAATAGCAAGCATTCTCAATTCGGGAATATTTGAAGATACAGGCTCGGATACCCTCACATTGCAGGATGTTACAGGCTTTGTTACTAAGCTGCTTGCTTCCGTAAACGGATATTCAGAAAACATTTCGCTTGCAAGCCTTGTTACTCTTGTTCTTAAAACAGATCTTATCCCCTACGGCTCAGATATTGATGAGCTTATAGAAAATCTCCTTGCAACATTTATAAGCGAAAAGGATAAGCTTGCTGCCGCAGACCAGCTTTATGTGCTTTGCGACACAATCTGCAACGATGAAGACAAGGATTACTCCGTAACATATACATATAACGGAAAAACAAAGGTTACACCCACACTTGATGATATGCAGATTCCCTCGCATATCACAGTATCTGTTGGCGAAGATGCAGACAGCTCATTTATTATCAGCTGGTATACAAAATACAGCGTAACAGGCTCCGACATTGAAATCTTTGAAGAAGGTACATCCCGCTTCAAGGGAAAAGCCGCAACCGGCAAGAACATAAAGGCAACAAGTGAAGAAACAACTCTCTTAAACTATTGCTTTGACTTCGGCTCCTTCGGTATTTTCAATTACGAAAGAAAGGTTATAAAGCACAGCGTAACCGTAAGCGGACTTAAACCGGAAACCGTCTATTCCTACAGAATAGGCGATGCCGAAAAAGGCTTCTGGAGTGAAACAGGCACATACACAACAGCCGATAATTCTTCTGCAGTTTCATTTATTCAGGTTTCAGATACTGCAGGCGCAGCACAAAGAGAGTATGATGTGTGGGCTAAAACACTTAATGCCGCACTAAAAACAAACCCCGACACAGCGTTCATTCTCCACACGGGCGATATGACATATAATGCCGCAACGGGCAAGCAATGGGGTATGGCTCTTAACAGCGTATCGGATATACTTATTGACACTCCCCTTATGTATACATCATCCGACTCTGATACAGCTGAATTTTATACTATAACAAAGTATTTCAATTTCGGTGCAAACACTCCCATACAGACAACCGAAAACGGCTTGTATTATTCATATGACTACAACAATGCACATTTCACGGTGCTTAACACAAACGACCTCAAAGAAGACGGCACTCTCAAAACAAATCAACTCAAATGGCTGAGAGAGGACCTTGAAGAAAGCAATGCTGCACAATGGAAAATCTTAGTTCTCCACCAGCCTCTCTACGGCAATTCCGACAGCGGCTCAAAGCTTTTGGCTCAGATTTCGGCAATGATAGAAAGCTATGATATTGACCTCATTCTTCAGGGTGAGGAAGCAGTTTATCTGAGAACAGAAATTCTCCTGGACGGTGCAAAGGAAAACACTCCCGTTGTCACAAAGAAGATAAACGGCAAAAGCTATAAAACATATGTCGGAGCATTCGGCACACTCGCACTCACAAGCGGCAATGCAGGTGTAGCTGAAGAAGCTGAAATCATTGAAAACGAGCTTTTTAATAAGAATGTCAGCACAAACACTCCTATGTACACATCCTACACAATAAACGGCAACACCCTCACGGTTGATGTTTACACGGTTGACGAAAACGGCAGGGACACTCTTTACGATTCATTCGCAGTAGAAAAAGCAGGCAATGAAATTAAGCTCGGTGATGTTGACTTTGACGGTAAAATTTCCTCTGCCGATGCAAGACTTGCTCTCAGGCGTGCGGTAGGACTTGAAGAAAGCTTAGCAGTTGCACAGCTTTTTGCGGCAGATACCGATTCAGACAGTAAAATCCTTTCTTCCGATGCAAGAGCAATTCTCCGTGCAGCGGTAGGACTTGAAAAGATAACCCCCGCAATCATTGAGGTCTCAAGAAAATTAATCAGCGAAGCTCAGTTATGATAAAAACAAAAAAAATTAGTCCTTCGACGGTCCGTAAAAACTGTCGAAGGACTTTTTTTGTATTATTAAAATCAGTTTATTTTTGTTACAAGCTGATAATAAGCCGATGCACTCTCACCGTTTGCAAGAGATATTATAACAGTTCCGTCGTCGAGCACCTGAGAATTTGCATAATAGGAGAAAACCTCGTCCGTGTATGCAATTATTTCTCCCGTTTCAAAATTCATAACAGCTAAGGCTGCAACATTCTGAGTGTTTGCACCTCTTATAACACAAGCTGTTCCGCTTTCGTTCATAACAAACTTATCGGGCTTGAAGCCTTCCTTGAAGCAGGTATAAACAAGCTGCTTTGTTGTGCCGTCCAGACAGTTGTAAATCTCGCCCGTTTTCTTATTGAGAAGATATTTACCCGAACGGATGTAATCCTCGTCATAGTCCCCTGTAAAGGACTTTATAACAGTTCTTTCGGAGTTTGCATAAAGACAGAGTGAGAAGCCCGTGTCATCTGAGTGATTTGCGAAGAAATAAACTCCCTCATCGGTACGCCAGAAAACAAGTGCCGCAACATCTGTAAGATATCTTATGTTGTCAACATTTGTACCGCTGCCGCCGCTTGTGAAGATATCAACATACTCACTTTCCTCATACATAAGATAATATCTCGAGGAGAAGAAAAGCACATTCTTGTTGCTTCCCTGGTCAAGTATATCATCGGTAAACATCTTATAATCTGTCTTATCACGGGCATTTATATCAACCGTTCTCTGATCCTCTGAAAGGAAATGCTTTGTTGTGTGATCGGCATACAGATAGAATATTTCGCTGTATACCTTATCCTCCCGATAAAATCTTTCGGATTCAACATCGAGCATCATAAGAAGTGTTCCCTTGGAGTCGTCAAAGCCGTCAAACATTTCGGTTACCTTGAAGAAGGCATAATCATAAAGATATATTCCCTCATACAACAAGCTTGTGTAAAGGCCGTAGCCGATTGTTTTTCCGTCAATTTCAAGATAATGTATCTTTGCGGGAATTTTCTGTCCGCTGCATGCGGCTGTTACATCAAAGCTGCCCGTAGCGGGAATTTCGGTAATCACGGCATTTTGAACCTTATAAAACTTAACATCGCCCTGCTTTGTCATTGTGTAATAAACATTGTCTATATCTGTTGACATCAAAGGCAACGCCGCAGAAATGTCGGTCGTAAAGGTCTGCTTATAATCTTCTGACGGTGCACTGTTTCCCGAGGTTGTTTCTTCCGGGTGCACCATTGTGTTTATATCAATAACACCCGAAATCAGAACTGCCGCAACTGCTATAAGCACAACTAACAGTAAGGATAAAACTATTTTGTATTTCTTTGCCATATCGTTCTCCTTTAAAAGGTATATTTCTTTTCATTATAATATAATACAATTTTTAGTTATGTGTGTCAACCGCAACAGCACATAAAAACACAAATAATTCTGTTACAGGCTATTGACAGCCTTGTTAAGCGGTTTTATAATAATATCATAATGATTTTTATTAAAAATTACTGAAAAGGAGCTTCACTATGAATATCAATAATGCAACACTTAAAAACCGCGCAAAAGCAAACATAAAAAAGGACTTCTGGACTGCCTTTGCCGCCTGCGTTGTAGCTTCCCTTGCAACAATAATTGCATCAGCTTTAAGCACGGCAAGCTCAACCATAACAACAATGAGCACAATGATGGAAACAGATATATCCTTCTCCGTTCTCCTTTCTCCCTTAAGCTCAGTTGCTTTTATTGTCAACCTTCTGCTTTCAGGCACGCTTATGGTAGGCTCAGCCGTGTTCTTCCTTAATCTTGCAAACGGAGTTGAGGCAAGAGTTGAGAATGTTTTTTCACAGTTTAGGCATCATTGGGGCAATACCTTTGTTATGGGCTTGCTTATAACAATTTTCACTATGCTCTGGTCTTTCCTTTTCATAATTCCCGGAATTATTGCTTCTCTGAGCTATTTTGCCGCACCCTATATTCTTGCAGAGCATCCCGAAATAAAGGCAAGCGAAGCTATTAAAATGTCCAAAGAAATGATGAACGGACATAAAAAGGAGCTTTTCCTTCTGAATTTAAGCTTCATCGGATGGTTCCTTCTCGGAATAATAACCCTCGGTATCGCATATATTTATGTTATGCCCTATATGCAGGCAACAATGGCTGAATTCTTCAACGAAATTTCAGGCAACAACTATGAAAAAGCAATGCAGAATAATGCAATGCCCGAAGACAATGCAACAGAAACACCCGAAGCTCAATTCTGATATTATCAAAAAATAATACCCGTATCGGATGTAAAAGCAAAAGTTTTTACATCCGATATTATTTTTTGCTAAAAGAATATATATTTTTATTGTTAATATCACTAAAAACACAGGTCGTTTTTTGTTCAGTCAACTAAAGTTCAAATATAAGACATAATTTTTTAAAATTTGTTTTTATTTACTATTGTTTTTAGGTCAAAAATAGTATAAAATGTACAACATAAAGATAAAAAACACCCTGTTTTTTAAATCTTTTTGGAGGTTTTGTATGAAAATAACTATTACACAGAGCAAAGCAAAAGAACTTCTTGAAGCAAAACTTCTCCATTTTTTCGGAGTTAGTGCTGAAAATGCCACATATGAACAGTTCTACAGAGCTATTGCAATGATCCTTAAGGATCTTATGGCACAGTACCGTGCAGATTTTTCAAAAAGAGCAGATGAAGCGAATTCAAAAAGAGTTTACTATCTTTCAATGGAATTTCTTATGGGGCGCTCTCTTAAAAACAATCTTTATAACCTTAATCTCACCGATACCTTTGAAAAGGTGCTTAAGGGATATGATATAAAGCTTGATAAATTATATGACTGCGAACCCGATGCAGGACTGGGCAACGGGGGACTGGGCAGACTTGCCGCCTGCTATCTTGACGGTCTTGCAACCCAAGGCTATCCCGCAACAGGCTATTCCATACTTTATGAGTACGGCATTTTCAAGCAGAAGTTTGTTGACGGCTGGCAGACAGAGTTACCCGATTTCTGGCTTCCCGGAGGTGAGGTATGGCTCACAAGAAAGGAAGAGAGTGCAGTAAACATCCTCTTTGAGGGCAATGTGTGTGACAGCTGGGATAACGGCCATCACAATGTTGAAATCAAGGATGCAAATGTAATAAAGGCTATTCCTAACGATATGTATGTTGCGGGTAAGGACGGTAAGGGTGTAAGCATTCTCCGTCTGTGGTCTGCAGAAGCTCCCGGTATGGATATGGCACTCTTCAATGAAGGTCAGTATCTTAAAGCCGTTGAAAGAGATGCTATGGCAAAAACTATCAACAAGGTGCTTTATCCCGCAGATAACCACCCCGAGGGAAAGAGCCTTCGTTTAAGACAGCAGTATTTCTTTGTATCCGCATCAATTCAGGATATTATAAGACATCATCTTCACAGATATAACACTCTCGAAAACTTACCCGAGAAAATTGCCATTCATATCAATGACACTCATCCCACACTCGCAATCCCCGAGCTTATGAGAATTCTTCTTGACGAATGCGGCTATACATGGGACGATGCATGGAATCTTGTTACATCCACCGTTGCATACACAAACCATACTGTTATGGCAGAGGCACTCGAAAAGTGGAGTGTTGAGCTTATGCAGCGTCTGCTTCCCCGTATATATCAGATCATCAAGGAAATTGACAACCGTTTCCGTTATTATGTATGGGAATGCACACACGATGCGGATTATGTTGAAAGAACAGCTATCGTATCAGACGGTACTGTGAGAATGGCAAACTTGTGCGTTGCGGCAAGCCACCATATAAACGGTGTTTCCGCTCTCCATTCACAGATTCTTAAAGACAGCGTATTCAACGATTTCTACCGTCTCACTCCCGATAAGTTTACAAATGTAACCAACGGTATTGCTCACAGAAGATGGCTTTGTCAGGCTAATCCCGAGCTTACCAAGTATCTCACAAAGCTTATAGGCAACGGCTTTATTCTTAACGGTGACGAGCTCACAAAGCTTCGTGCATTTGAAAACGATGCGGCTGTTCTCGAGGACCTCGGCAAAATCAAACGCCACAACAAGGAAGAATTCGCAAAGCATATATACAAAACAACAGGTGTAAAGCTCGATACGGATTCTCTGTTTGATGTACAGGTAAAGCGTCTGCACGAATATAAGCGTCAGGAGCTCAATGCCTTCAATATCCTCACAAAGTATATTGAAATCAAGAACAATCCCAACGGAAACTATGTTCCCCACACATATATTTTCGGTGCAAAGGCTGCTCCCGGTTACTTTATGGCTAAAAAGATTATAAGCTTCATTTTAGCCCTTGCAGATATGATAAACAATGATCCGGATGTAAACAAATATCTCAAGGTTGTTTATGTTGAGGATTACTGCGTAACCGCGGCAGAGAAGCTTATGCCTGCAGCCGATATCAGCGAACAGATTTCCCTTGCAGGCACAGAGGCCAGCGGTACGGGAAATATGAAGCTTATGATAAACGGTGCCGTTACACTCGGTACTATGGACGGTGCAAATGTTGAAATCTTTGAAGCGGTAGGCAAGGATAACATTGTTATTTTCGGCATGAGCACTCCCGAGGTAAATCAGCTTAAAAAGGCCGGCTACTCCCCCGTAAATTATTACCAGAACAATGTTGAGCTTAAAGCTACGATAGATTTTATCAATTCACACACCTTCAACTCAAAAACCTTCCCCGAAATCGGCGAAACAATCAAGTATAACGATCCTTATATGGTGCTTGCCGATTTTGCAGACTACAGACTTGCACAGAAAAAGTGTGAAGAGCTTTTCTGCAACAAGGGTGTTTTCAATAAAATGTCACTTCATAACATTGCAGGTGCAGGTATCTTTGCCGCTGACCGTTCAATAAACGACTATGCAAGAGACATCTGGCACGCAACCCCCGCAAAAAAGTAAGAGGCAGATATGAATTTCTCTCCCTTTAACCCGACACTCGAGTGTCACAAGTCAATAACAAAAGCTTCAGCCGCAGGAACATCCCTGCGGCTCAGAGTTGTTTTACCCAGAAATTTCGGTGTAACGGCTTGTTTTCTCGTTCTCAGCGAAGACAATAAAAGCGATACATATATACCGATGACTTGGGAAAGCACGGACGGTGTTACTGAATGGTGGTACACCGATTTTTGTCCTGAAAGACCTACACTTTTCTTTTACCGCTTTGCATATAACTCCGCTTGGGGACACACTCCCATAGGCAGAGCCGCAAAAGACATCGCCGGTGAAATAGGCTCATTACAAAAATGGCAGCTCACTGTTTTTGACAGGGATTTCAAAACACCCGATTGGGTAAAGGGCGCAATAATTTATCAGATTTTCCCCGACCGCTTCTGTTGCTCCGGAGAAAAAAAAGAGAATGTTCCCGAAGACAGAATATTGCATACAGACTTTGCTTCTCTCCCCTGTTACAAGCCCGACGAAAACGGAATTATCCGCAACAACGACTTTTTCGGCGGAGATTTCAAGGGAATTGAAAGTAAATTGGACTATATAAAGTCCTTAGGAGTTAGTCTGATATACCTGAATCCCATCTGCGAGGCACATTCAAACCACAGATATGACACGGCAGATTATTTATCTCCCGACTCTCTGCTGGGCACAAAAGAGGATTTTATATCCCTGTGCAACGAAGCACACAAAAGAGATATAAAAATAATCCTTGACGGTGTTTTTTCGCATACGGGAGCAGACAGTATATATTTCAATAAATTCAACCGCTATGCAACAACGGGTGCATATCAGTCCGAGGGCTCAGAGTATTATTCGTGGTACACCTTCAAAAGCTACCCTGATAAATACAACAGCTGGTGGGGAATTGATATTCTCCCCGAGGTAAACGAAAACTCCCCTTCCTTTACCGAATTTATTACAGGCGAAAACGGTGTTATTGATTACTGGCTATCACTCGGTGCAGATGGCTTCAGACTTGATGTTGCAGACGAATTACCCGACGAATTTCTTGATAATATAAGAATAGCCGTGAAACGCAACGGTGCGGATAAATTCCTCTTAGGCGAGGTATGGGAGGATGCAAGCAACAAAATAAGCGGCGGCGGCAGAAGACGCTTTCTTTTGGGTAAACAGCTTGATTCTGTTATGAATTATCCGTTCAGAGATGCTCTTATTGATTTTCTTCTCACGGGTTCAGCAGAAAGCTTTATGGATAAAATAACGGAAATATGCCGCAATTATCCGCCCGAGGCTCTTCATACAATGATGAACCACCTGGGCACTCACGACACCGAGAGAATACTTACCGTGCTTTCGGGAATAAACTGTGAAGGCAAAAACCGCGACTGGCAGGCTCAGGTGCAAATACCTCAGACTAATCTTCAGCGCGGAATAAAGCTTCTTAAAATGGCGCTGTCAATAATATACACCCTCCCCGGTGTTCCGAGCATCTACTACGGTGACGAGGCAGGGCTTACGGGCTGTAAGGACCCGTTCAACCGCAGATTCTACCCCTGGGGCAGAGAAAACACCGAAATACTCGATTTTCAAAGATTTATGGGTAATTTCAGATGTAACAGCAAAGCGTTCACAACGGGCGAATTTATCCCCCTGTCGGCAACGCTGGGTTGTGTGGCATATATGAGATACCTTGAGGGCGAAAAACGAATTGCAGCCATTGCAAACAAGAATCCCAAGGAAATCACATATTGGCTTAATTGGGATATGAAAGAAATGCAGGTTGTTACGGGCGGTGAGAAAATCAACGGCGGTGTGATTATCCCCGCGGAAACCTGTGTAATTTTGACTGACTGAAAACAATAAATCACATAGAAAAAGGCAATACACTTCTGAAAAGAGTGCATTGCCTTTTTTGTTTTGCAGATAAAAGGAAAAGGAGCTATCCTTTCGGATAACTCCATAAACCTTTAATTAAAACTGCAAATATGCTTTTCTTTAATTAATAATTACTTTCTTTTCTTTGTGAAAACGAAAGCAGCACCTGCGAGAGCAACTACACCGAAAGCAGCTGCAAGAGCCATATTGTCGCCTGTGGGCTTGTCGCCTGTGTTGGGGTTAGCTTCTGTTGATGTTGAGGGAGCCTTAACAGTTGTTGTTTCGGGAGCCTTTGTTGTGGTTTCCTTATCAGCAACGGGAGCCTTTGTTGTTGTTTCGGGAGCCTTTGTTGTGGTTTCAGGAGCCTTTGTTGTTGTTTCGGGAGCCTTTGTTGTGGGTTCTTCTTTCAATGTTACAGTCTTTGTGAAAGCATTGAATGTCTTAGCAACAGCATCATCCTTGTTTTCACCCATACCGAAACCACCGGAAACCTTAACGCTTGCCTTGTATGCTTCTGCATCTACAAGCTCAAAGTATACAACTACAAGATCAAATGTCTTGTCGTCGATAGCAACTGTTTTACCGGGCTTAGCATCAGCAGCAGCATCAGCGGCTGACTTGAGGTTAGTTTTGAAATAACCACCAACAAGAAGCTTACCGGAAGCATTCTCTGTGTCACCTACTTCATAGGTGAAAGAGTTCTTCTTTGTGTCGTTCATCTGAACAGCGTCTGCACCGTTATCAGCAAAGCTGTAAGTAAGAACAGCAGCATCATACTCAAGAACAACGTCAAAAGAAGCCATACCGACTGCATCCTTAGCTGTAAGAACAACCTTGATCATACCGTCTTCTTCAGTAGCTGTAGCAACGATAGTGGGATTCTGAGCTGCGAAGGAAACGCAAGCAAAGCAAGCTACCATTGCAAGAGCCATTACGAGTGCAAGCACTTTTTTTGCAATTTTCATTTTTAGGACCATCCTTTTTTTTATTTTATACCAGGCTTTCGCCATAATATACAAAGATAATAGCAACGCTATTACAGAGGTATTATACAGCAACCGACTTGACAAGTCAATAGTTTTACAACACTTTTTTTAAAAATGCGGTATGAAATGTTTGACATAAAAAGCCGATATGTATATAATAATGAATAACAGCGTCAGAGTGACATTTATTTTATCACTAAATCGAGCAAATTTCAAGTCGGTTTGATATTAAATTAAAGTGATTTTTATTATTATCTTTTGTATATAATACACAAAACAGTCACGGAGGTATACAATATATGGTAAACAGCCTGGAAGAACTCAGAAAACATTGTCTTGAATGTAAACAATGTCCGTTGTGCGAAACGAGAAATAATGTTGTTTTCGGAACGGGTAACCCCGATGCCCAAATTCTTTTTATCGGAGAAGCTCCGGGAGAAAACGAGGATTTGCAGGGTGAGCCCTTTGTGGGCAGAGGCGGAAAGCTTCTTGACTTATACCTCAACGGCATAGGGCTTGACAGGAAGGAAAACATATATATAGCCAATATGCTCAAATGCAGACCGCCCAAAAACCGCGATCCGAAGCCTGATGAAATGGATAAATGTCTTGTGTGGCTTCGCGAGCTTGTACGCATTATGCGTCCGAAAATCATAGTATGCGTGGGCAGAATTTCCGCAATGCGGCTTATCTCCCCCGATTTCAAGGTAACCAAGGAGCACGGCATTTTCTATGATAAGAACGGCACTCTTATGATGGGTACCTTCCACCCCGCAGCACTTCTGAGAGATCCGAGAAAAAAAGGCGAATGCTTTGAGGATTTTCTTAAATTACAGGATAAAATCAAGGAACTCGGAATAAAGATATAAACTGAACAGAAAAAAATGAACCCTTTTCAATCAAAGAATCGGGTTCATTTTGTTTTATCCTAGGGTGACGGTAGTAATCCGAACCGTGTTTTTTATCGGATGATTTCCGCCACTTCTTTGTTAAAATACTCGCCAATCCGCAAGGATTGGCTGCGTCTTTGCCTTGAATTGCCAAAAATCCTCTCGATAAAAAATCTTCGACCTGAAATCAAAGAATTTTCAGATGATTTTTGGATGTTGAGGGTGCCGAAAGGCTGACGCCTTTCAAAGCCGAAACGCCGAAAAGCGCTGAAAAGGC
>JAFXAK010000029.1 GCA_017517135.1 Clostridia bacterium | reverse complement strand
CTCGTTAAGAAGATAATCCATTGAACATTCAAAGAGCTTTCCCATTTTTACTAATTTGTCAGTTTCGGGATATGCGATGTCAGATTCCCATTTACTGATCGACTGACGGGAAACGCCAAGTATATCAGCAAGTTGTTCCTGCGTGTAGTTGTATTCTTTTCTTAATTTTGATAGTTTTTCGCCAAGTGTCATACTTATTTCTCCCTATGTTTTCTAACGCTGCGTTGCTTAAATTATAAAACACCGAGCAGAAACATACCACCAATTCGCCGTTTCTATATGTAAACTTTGGGTTGCGTTGTACTTTTTTGCTTGATTATTCAAACAACTGACCTTCTTGTTTCACTTTTTTTCGTTTCTTCAATAAGCGAACACATCCAAATGCACACAAAATGCTGAGGGCAATATTGATTATCCCCAAATAGTTTATAGGACTCGAAAGATTGGTCGCTAAAAAAACATTGTTAATTCCCACAACCAAATTTGCTATCATTACCAAAGCAACTAAACTAATGACTCCGGACAAATATTTTATGCGTGATGCGTTATCAGAAAATAATTCAAATTCTCCGTCCACAGATTTCTTCCGAAAATATGCCCAACGAGTAAAATTGCCAATATGTTCTGCTCCTGTTGCTTCAATGAATTCAATATACTTTTGGCTTTCGGGATGGCGTGGCATTTTATCAAGCAATTGCAAGCATACCTTGTATTCGCCGGGTTCACAATCCTCAAATTCGTATTTGCAAAAGCCAACAGAAACAAGGCAAAGTCCTTTGGCTGCCATTTCATTGAGCCACTTTTCCTCTTTATCAAATTCCCAAATCCAAAATAACTTATGAATAGTTTTTCTCATTTACTTAACCTCCAATATGCGATTTCCGTTTTCGATAAGCTCACGCAAGCGGATTAGTTCTGTTTCAAGTGTCTGCTTGCCTTGCTCGGTGATCTGATATTCTTTTTTTCTACTGTCTTTTTCGCCGGGCATAGCAGTTATCCACCCCTTTTCAAGAAGTGTGTTTAACGCACCATAAAGAGTACCTGCGGCGAGTTTTACTCTGCCATTTGATAATTGTTCTACATTCTGCATAATTCCATAACCGTGCATCGGCTGCATCAGCGACAACAAAATGTAATATACCGCTTCTGTAAGTGCTGTGTTAGACATATAATTAACTCCCTTCGCATTACCACGACTTCCGTTATATCGGCTACCGTTATATTTATTATATCGGCAACCGATATATATGTCAATATATTTTGAATAAAAAAATAGCGGCAGAGAGAAAAAGCTCCCTGCCGCCGTTCTCGGTTAGTTGTAAATTATATCGTGGTTTACAATTTCTGTGGCTCAGCTACCGGTAATAATTGCACTCAAAATATTGTGAATAATTAAAATATTAGCAGACAATGAAAAACACTGTCTGCCATAGTTTTTCTCCTATTTAGTTATGAGTTTAGAGATATGAGAGTGCTTCGCACTCGTTATGATATGATTGCGTCGTTCATTCAACTGCACCGAAGGTGCATCATAACTTGGCGAAGCCAATCATAACTTGCCGACGGCAATCATAACTGATAACTCGTTTCGCACAGGGAAAAGAGAAGTTATGAGTTTAGAGTTATGAATTTGGCTTCGCCAAATGTTATGATATGCTCATTTCTGCGAAACGATCATAGTTGATTTTGCTTTGCAAAATCACTCCCACTCTATAGTGCCCGTAGGCTTTGGGGTGAGGTCGAAGAGGACGCGGTTTATGCCTTCTACTTCATTTGTGATTCTTGCGGTTATTTTGTGAAGAACTGCGTAGGGGATTTCTTCGATTGTTGCTGTCATAGCGTCTGTTGTGTTGACGGCTCTGATGATTGCGGGCCAGCCTTCGTAGCGGCTTTCGTCCTTAACGCCTACGCTCTTCATATCGGGTACTGCAATAAAGTACTGCCATACCTTGCCTGCGAGGCCTGCAATTTCAAATTCTTCTCTCAGTATTGCATCTGCTTCTCTGAGAGCACCGAGTCTGTCACGGGTGATAGCACCCAGGCAGCGTACACCCAGTCCCGGACCGGGGAAGGGCTGACGGTAGACCATATTTTCGGGAAGACCGAGAGCGTCACCGACTTTTCTTACCTCATCCTTGAACAGAAGCTTTATAGGCTCAACAAGCTCCATAGCCATTTCTTCGGGAAGTCCGCCTACATTGTGATGTGACTTAACAGCCTTTTTGCCTTCAGCCTGCTTGATGCTTTCGAGTATATCGGGGTAAATTGTGCCCTGAGCAAGGAAAGAAATACCGTCAAGCTTTGCAGCTTCTTCATCGAACACCTTGATAAATTCCGCACCGATGATTTTTCTCTTTCTTTCGGGATCGCTGACACCTGCAAGGAGATCGAGGAAACGATCTGTTGCATCAACATAAATAAGGTTAGCATCAAGTGACTTGCCGAAAACTTCAATAACCTGTTCGCTTTCGCCCTTACGCATAAGGCCGTGGTTTACATGTACACACACAAGCTGCTTGCCGATAGCCTTGATAAGAAGTGCTGCAACAACAGATGAGTCAACACCGCCTGAGAGTGCAAGAAGCACCTTCTTGTCGCCAACCTGTTCGCGTACCGCCTTTACCTGTTCGTCAATGAACTGATTAGCCTGTTCAAGTGTTGTGATTCTCTGCATAGAGTCAGGTCTTTTGTTTTGTTCCATAGGAAAACCCCCTTAATAAAGTATTATAAATTAACAAGCTTAGTATAAAAAACTTTTTTTGTTTTTGCAAGAAAAATATTTGATTTCTCATAGGAAAAATATTAAAAGGATGCTACACCGCTGTGAACACCCTCTTAATAATAGAATAATTATATATTTGTGTTTTTTGTTTGTCAATAGAAAAATAAAGACAAAAGTCAACAAAAGTTACATTATTGTATCGAATGTGATTGTAACTTTAAACAAGTCGCCGTCAATGGAAAGCTCAAAATCCGCTTTCATAAGCTCACAAAGGCTTTTTGCTATTGACAGTCCCAAGCCGCTGCCCTCTGTGTTTCTTGACGAATCTCCGCGGACAAAGCGTTCGGTAAGCTCTTTTGAATCTATGTTCAACGGAGTGCTCGAAATGTTTTTGAAAATAATCTGTGCCTTTGTTCCCTGCGGCACAAGAGACATATAAACTCTGGTGTAGCTCTGGGAATATTTACAGATATTGTTAATCAGATTGTCGAATACTCTCCACAGCAGTCTGCCGTCTGCCATAACGCATATATCGTTTTCGGGAAGCTGCTGGATAAGTGTAAGCTCTCTTTTTTCGAGTGCTTCGGCATATTCGCCGTTTATCTGCGAGAGCATTACATTGAGTAAGGTTTTCTCAAAATGTATCTCAATATTGCCCGTTGCAGCCTTTGAAGCGTCAACAATATCGGTTGTGAGCTTTTTAAGGCGCTGTGCCTGACGGTCAATAACCTCAACATATTCCTTCGCTGTTTCGTTTTCAATATCGGTTTTCTTTAATAAATCAATATAGTTTACAATAGATGTAAGGGGAGTTTTCAGGTCGTGTGAAACATTTGTTATAAGCTCTGTTTTCATATTTTCACTCTTAACCCGTTCTTCAACCGCCTTGTTTACTGCCATATTGATGCTGTTAAGGCTTTCCGCGTGCTTTTTTAATTCGCCGATAAGAATTTTGTGTTCAACCTTGTAATTTGTTTCTCCGTCTGCTATTTTTTTTGCACCTGACTGCAGAATTGACAGCGCATAAGCGAACAAAAATACAACGGGAATTTCAATGAATTTAAGGATAAAGAATAGCACAAATCCGAATTCAAACTCATCTGCAGCACAGATTACAACAAAAAAGTCAACTGCTGAAATTGCAACAAATATAAGTGCTGTTTTCCACGAAAGCGATATGTTTCTGCCGATAAGCCGTGCAGCACTTAATAACATACGGTAGGTTTTTACGACCAGATTGTTTGAAAAAATAGTTTTTGCTTTTATTCTTACTGCTATACTTTCGATAAATAAAAGATACAGAACAGACAGTACAACACCTACGACAGATAATGTTACAGCATACATAAAATCGTTTATGGAGGACACATGATACACATAATCAATGACAAGGTATGCTGCAAAGAGTGTTATGCCTAAAACTATCACTAATGCAATATCAAAGGGAAGCTTGTGCAATCCGCCGGCTAAAGGCTCCTCGCTGTTTTTTACATATCCTGCCGATGAAAGCAGTAAAACAAGAGCGCAGATAAACATAACGAGCGAAACGACAATAACCGCAATAATATGATTTTTGTATGAGAAAAGTGCGGCAATAAGACGGGAGGTGACTGTATACATATCCTGAACCGTATCAGGACATTCGGGTACTAATACTGTTACCGTAAAATAGGAGTAATGCTGATTACGGGCAGTTTCGGCAAAGCTATCAAATGCATCATTGTCAGTTTCCGACACTTCAGCATCCGGGTTATCACTTTTTCCTTCAGCCGGCGGTGTTTCTTTGCTTGTTGTCGGCTCTTCGGATTCTGTATTTTTGGGAAGAGTTGTGGCTTCCGCTGTTGTGCTTTGCTGTTCTTTTGCATCAGCAGTGCTCTCGGGAGCCGACGGTACTGTGGTTGTTTCTGTGGGATAGTCTAATGTGGTTGTTTCAACCTCTGTGTTCCCATTCGGCTCTCTGATGATTTCGTTATAAAACTCGTCATAATCCGTTGCATTTTCGTAATCGGGATAGTCGTTGTTATGATACATATATTTATATGCAAATTCATACTTATGATCGGGTAAATCGTAGCCCGAAAACAAAACATTGCCGTCTAAGTCGGAAACAACAAAGGAGACATTTGAATATTCTTCGGAAAGTCTGCTTTCATATGTCAGAGCTTCATTGTTCCAGTAATAGGTATCCTCATTCGGACTTTCGGCATAAAGCTTTGCTTTTACAAGATGATAGACATCGTCTGCCGTATCTGCTGCGGCAAAATTGTAAAGCTTTCTTGCAAGTGCATCAATATTATTGCTGTACAGTCCGTTGTAGGACATATATGCAAGCAATGCACAGTTAGCTGCAACAGACACAAGTGACACAAAGCTGAGCAGGAAGGCAAGAATTTTTATAAGGGAGCTTCGTTTTAATGCTTTCATTATAATCCGCCTTTCTCGATTTTATAGCCCTGTCCCCACACAACCTTTATGTATCTGGGCTTGTTGGGATTTATTTCGATTTTTTCTCTCAGATGTCTTATATGCACCGCAACGGTTGAATCCGAGCCGAAGGGATCCTCGTTCCATACCTTGCGGTAAATTTCGGACGGTGAAAAAACCTTTCCGGGATTTTGTACCAACAATTTCAGAATATCATATTCGGTTGGAGTAAGAGAAACTGCTTCGCCGTCAACCTCAACGGTTTTTGTTTCATCATTTATTACTATTCCGTCTATTTTAATCACGGTATTTGCTGTTGCTACACTTCCCAGACTTGTGTATCTGCGAAGCTGAGAGCGGACACGGGCAAGCAGCTCAACAGGATTGAACGGTTTTGTTATGTAGTCGTCGGCACCTATGTTGAGTCCCACAACAATATCTGTATCCTCACTTTTTGCCGTTGTGAATATTATGGGCATATTGTGATGCTCGCGGATTCTTGTAACGGCGGTAACACCGTCAATAACGGGCATCATAATATCCATAAGCACAAGATGGATTTCATTTCCTGTAATTATTTCGAGTGCTTCTTTTCCGTTATAGGCGCAAAAAACATTATATCCGTCTGATGTGAGATATATTTTTAATGCGGAAACAATGTCCTTTTCGTCATCGCAGACCAAAATGTTGTACATAGAATAATCTCCTGTCTTTTTTATCTGCTATTAGTATCGCATATAACAGATTAAGAAACAACTACATAAAAGTTTAAGAATTGTTTAAGATAATGTATTTTTAATCACTTTTCCGTTGACACAAACAAATTCAACATTGATATCATCATCGAAAATAATAATATCCTCATCATAATTTTCTTTGATTTTGCCCTTTGTTTTGTCAAAGCCTATAACACTTAAAGGAGTAAGGCTTGCCATTTTTACTGCATCAACCAAGGGAATACCTGCTGATTTATACATATTTCTTACAAGCACATTGCTTGTTGCAACGCTTCCTGCAAGACACGAGCGGTCCGAAAGCTTCATAACATTATCTTCAAACAGCACCTCAAGTCCGTTTTCCTGCATAATAACCGTGCCGTCTTTCATATCGAGTGCGGAGTATTCAAGACCGTCTGAAATAGCATAAGCCTTGTCAGCTCCCTTTGCCTGATAAATGAGCTTTAACACACCGTAGGGGAGATGTCTCAAATCGGCAATGAACTGTGTTGAGTAGGCGGGGAGGGACAAGCCTGCTTCAACAACACCTGCAACACGGAAAATGCCGACCTTTTTCATACCCGAGCAAGCGGAATAGATGTGTGTTACATCGGAATAGCCGTAGCTGAGTGCTTTTTCAATAACAGAATAATCTGCATTTGAATGAGCAACGGAAGCCACAATACCTCTTTTTACGGCTTCCGCACCGACATTCATACCGCCCTCAACCTCGGGAGCAGCACCGATTATTTTTATTTCCTTGGAATAATCGAGCAAATCGGCAATGTTTTTGTCTGTGGGAATAAGTATATTGTCGGGACTTTGTGCGCCTTTCATATCCATTGAAATAAACGGACCTTCAAGATGCACACCGAGAATATTTGAAACATCGCATTTGTTTTTAGCTTCTGTTATTGAGTCTATTGCTCTGTGCAGTCTGTTAATGGGTGCTGCAAGAGTGGTGGGGAGAATTGATGTTGTGCCTCTCAATGCGTGAGCGTGACACATTTTGACTATTTCGTCACTGTCGTCACTCATTGCGGAAAATCCGCCGCCGCCGTGTACATGAATATCGGCAAAGCCGGGGGAGAGAAAGTTCCCTTTGCAGTCTATTATTTCGCAGTCCGTTAAGTCAAAATGCTCACAGACATCCTTTATTTTTCCGTCTTGTGTGATAACACACATTTCCTTGATTTCATTTTCAAAAATAACCTTTGCGTTTATGTATGCTCTCATAAGAATTCTCCTTATTGTTCAATTTAATTATTAATCCTCGTTGTTCGGCAATGATTTCATCAATAAATCAAAATCACTTTGTAACGCTTTCATTTCTCTTTCACGATATATCTTAAATTCTTTTTCTGCTTTTTTTACAGCTTCTTCGTGAGAAATTTCACCTTTACCTTCTAATATTTTTCTTCGATTTAATAATATTTGATTATCTAATTCTTGTATCCAATCATTCATTCTCATACTTCTTTGTTCTAATGCTTGCAATTCCGCAAAATCTAAGAATTGAGATACTAATAAATTAAGTCTTTGTAATTCTATTTCAGTAAGATAATTTTTAGCAATTTTCACATCATCTATAGTAACATAATCTCCTTTAAAATTAGTCATACCAACATATGGTTTTTCATTGTTTACTCTGTCATATATAAGTTCTGCCGCGGTATGTTCATGAACAGCAAAGTGTAATTTGTTTTGAACTGTTGCAAAAAAATCTTTAGTTATCTTGCTTCTTGGATCATAATCAACGCTGGTTGCATATATATCTGTTACTTGTTGATAAAAATTTCTTTCACTCGAGCGAATATCTCTTATTCTCTGTAAAAGTTCTCTGAAATATCTATTGCCACCTTGTTTTAATCTTTCATCATCCATTGAAAACCCTTTTTGGATATATTCATGTAATCTTTTAGTAGCCCAAATTCTGAATCTAACGGCTACTTCAGATTGAACACGGTAACCTAAGGCAATTATCATATCAAGATTATAATGGTCTATGGTTCTTTTTACATCTCTGTTGCCTTCTCTTTGAACTAACAAGAATTTCTTGTTAGTTGAACTAATTTCCAATTCCTTATCTTTGTATATAGAGCTAATGTGTTGACTTATATTCTGTTGTGTTGTTTTATATATTTCTGCTAACTGATTTTGAGTAAGCCAAATGTCTTCATTTGTAAACTTAACATTTACTTTTGTGATTCCATCTTTGTCTTCATAAATCATAATCTCATTCTTGTTGTTCATAGTTGCTCCTTATTTTTTTATTCGGATAACTTTATTTTATACTACTTAAATTTATTGTCAAGAACACTTGTAAAAATTATTGATAAAGTATTGAAAAGAAAATATAATTGTGTTATTCTTTTGTATTAGATAATTAAAGTAATCCGGAGGTTTTTATGGAACAGAAAAAGGTAAGAATAGGTGCTGTTGGAATCAGCGGCAGAGGTTCGGGAATGTTGGAGCTGTTGCTTGCTGTTCCCGGTGTTGTTTGCCCCGCGGTCTGCGATAAGTATGAAGACAGAGCACTCAGAGGCGTTGAAATCGTAAAAGAATCAGAGTCATATGACGGATATGAGGTAAATTCATATCTTGACTATAACGAAATGCTTGAAAAGGAAAAGCTTGATGCTCTTGTTGTTTTCACAACATGGATCACTCATTCAAAAATTGCAATAGCAGGTATGAATGCAGGTCTTAATGTTGCTATGGAGGTTGGCGGAGCCGCTTCCGTTGAGGAGTGCTGGGAGCTTGTAAGAACAAGCGAAAGAACAGGGAAGTTCTGTATGCTTCTTGAAAACTGCTGTTATGACAGAAACGAAATGGCTGTTTTCAATATGGTAAAGCGGGGACTTTTCGGTGAGATTATCCATTGTGAGGGCGGCTACAGACACGACCTTCGTGATGAAATAGTTCTCGGCAGAGAAAACAGACACGGCAGACTTTTCAATTTCCAGAACAGAAACGGTGAGCTTTATCCCACTCATCAGTTAGGCCCGATTTCCAAGGTGCTCGGCATCAACAGAGGCAACAGATATGTTTCTCTTGTTTCTGTTGCAAGCAAGTCAAAGGGACTTAACGAATGGATAAAGAATAACAAGGGCGAGGATTATGACCTTTACGGATATGACTTCGCTTGCGGTGATGTTGTTACGACCATACTCAAAACAGCTCACGGCGAAACGGTAACTCTCACACACGATTGCTGTCTTCCCAGACCTTATACAAGAAATTATCTTGTTCAGGGCACAAGGGGTATTTTCTCAGATATTGACGATGCGGCAAGTGCGGTTATCGAGGGCGTTACCGAAAGCACCCACGAATGGACAAAGTTCAGCGAGATTATAGAAAAATACGAGCATCCTCTCTGGGGTAAGTATCAGAAGGCAGGCGTAAAAGCAGGTCACGGCGGTATGGACTATCTTGTTCTTTCAGCGTTTGTTGAAGCTGCAATTGATAATGTCAAGCCTCCCATTGATGTTTACGATACAGCAACATGGATGGCTATAACCTGTCTTTCAGAGCAGTCTGTTGCAATGGGCGGACTTCCCGTGCCCGTACCCGATTTCACAAACGGTATGTGGATAGACAGAGAACCCTACAGACGCGGTGTTTACTGTCTTGAGGAAGTATGTGAAGACTTTTTTGAAGAGGAGAAATAAGAATGAAATATTATATCGGTGTTGACGGCGGCGGAACAAAAACACAGTACGCTCTTTTCGATGAAAACAAAAATATTCTCTCCACCGTAAAAACAGACGGCAGCAATCACGAAAATCTTGAAGGTGCTATCCCTGAGGCTGCAGGAATTATTATGGGCGGCATAAATGCACTTCTCGGTGAAATTTCCTTAAAGCTCGAAGATATTACACACATCCTTATGGCACTTGCAGGAATTGACCATCAGTTCCAGTGCGATGAAATGACTCAAGAGCTTAAAAAGTTAGGCTTATCTGCTCCTTTCTCAATTTATAATGACGGCTTTATCGTTGTCAAGGCTGGTGCCACAGGCAAAGAGGGAATAGGCTATAACTGCGGAACAGGTACTTGCTGTAACAGCGTTGACTCAAGAGGTGCGCTTTTACAGGTCGGCGGCTTCGGTGAGCTTTCGGGTGATGTAGGCAACGGTCATTGGATTGCAAGACAGGCATATAACCTTGTATACAACGATATCTGCCTTAAAGCAAAGGAAACTGCCTGTACAAAGGCACTCGTTGAAAAGTTCGGCATTACCGCAGACAGAGACGGTATGCTTTCAATCATTCCCGGTGTTGATGCTGAGGAAGAGCAGATTGTAAGAGACCTTATAGACATCTTCTTTGATGCAGTAAATGCAGGTGACGAGGCTGCTATGGAGGTTGTTGAAATTATGGCAAACCAGGGAGCCAAATTCATAACCGCACATATCAGAAATCAGCAGTTTGACTGTGATGTGATTGATGTTGTTCTTTCAGGCTCAATTCACACAAAGCTTCCCTCCGATAAATATATCGAGGTGCTCAAAGAAAAAACACAGCTTCTCAGCGGCAGAAAATGTAATTTTATAAAGCTCAATGTAGCTCCCGTAACAGGCTGCATAAATTGGATGCTTGAAAACTGAAATACAGAGGTGCATAGAAATGAAAGAAATTAATGTAACGGTAATCGGTTCGGGCAGTACATATTGCCCCGAGCTTGTAGACGGATTTTTACAGCGTCAGGATTCTCTCAAGCTCAAGAGACTTGTGCTTATGGATATTGACGACAGAAAGAGAACTATAGTAGGCTCTCTCTGCGAAAGAATGATAAAGGCTGCGGGAATGGATACTGAGGTTGTTATGACCTCAAATCTTGACGAGGCTTTAGTCGGTGCTGATTTCGTTGTAACACAGATTCGTGTGGGTAAGCTTCCCGCAAGATATCTTGACGAATCCATACCTGTAAAGTACGGCTATATCGGTCAGGAAACAACAGGTATCGGCGGATTCTTCAAGGCTCTCCGCACAATCCCCGTAATCGGCAATATCTGCAAGAAGATTGAAGAGATTTGTCCCGATGCATGGCTTATCAACTTCACAAATCCCTCGGGTATTATCACAGACTATGTTCTTAATAACACAAATGTCAAGTGTATAGGTCTTTGCAATGTGCCGATTGATATGATTGACGATGTCAAGGAAGCAGTAGGTCAGGATGCAGAGGTTACATATCTCGGACTTAATCATTTAAGCTGGATTACCTCTGTTGTAAAAGACGATGAAGAGCTGCTTGACAAGATATTTGACGAGGGCTTTGCTCCCAAGGTTATGGCAAATATCGTTGACGACGGCTTTGATGTTGATTGCCTTCGTGCCTGCGGTGGCTGGCCGTCCTCATATCTTCAGTATTACTACAACCGTGAAGCAAAGATTAAGCATCTCAGAGAAGATAAGAAATCAAGAGCACAGGTTTGTATGGACATTGAAGAGAAGCTTCTTAAAATGTATCAGGACGAGGAGCTTTGCATAAAGCCCGCATTGCTTGACAAGCGCGGCGGTCACAAGTATTCACTTGCCGCTTGCTCACTTATTGATTCCATTGCAAATGACCTTAACGATGTTCATGTTGTAAATGTTCTCAATAACGGAACTTTGCCCTTTATGAACGACGATGATGTTGTTGAGGTTGCAGCAAGAATCGGTGCAGACGGTGCAAAGCCCGTGCCCGTAAGAAAGACATGGACAAAGCACATTGAAGGTCTTATGAAAGTTGTTAAGACATACGAAAAATATACTGTTGAAGCAGGCAAAAACGGTGATGATATTGCCGCATACAATGCTCTTATGGTTCATCCTCTTGTGGGTGACTTTGAAAAGGCAAAGGCTTGCTATGAGGAAATGAAGGATGCTCACAGAGAGTTCCTTCCCCAGTTCCTCGGTAAATAAAAATGCTTCACCTCTCCGTGTGATATTTTGCACGGAAAGGTGAATTTTTGTTTTTTTTGACAACTTTTTGAAAGGGAAAAGAAAATATGAAATATTACTCTCTGAAAACAAAGAGCACACCGCAGAAGAAATGTACATTCTTTACTGTTGCAGACGGACTTGTTTCCGAGAATGTAAGGGTGTTAGCTTTTTCTGCAGACGGCTGTTTATATGCCGGTACCGAAAACGGACTTGTCCGCTTTAACGGCAAGAGCTTTGAGGCTGTGGAAGGAGTTAGCACTGAGGTAGGTGCAATTTTCGGTGCCCCCGATAATTCAATGTATGTGGGTGCGAAAAATACCGTTTACCGTATTGAAAACAATACCGTTGTTTCAAAGCAGGAGCTTGATGCAGATGTTGTTGAAATTACAAGTGATGATACGGGAAAAATCTGGCTTGCTACCGTTAAAACCTGTTTCTATCTTGAAAACGGCAAGTTTGAGAGAATGCAGAGATTTGAATTTGAAGCAACAAGCTGTATGACCGCATTCGGTGACAGACAGGTCTTTGCCGCCTGTGACAAGGCATTGCTTATGCTTCACGGCAAGAGACCGCGTTGGAGCACGCTTATGCCTCATATGTGCAACACTCCCCGCGGTATCAGAACACTTGCAAGTGACTCATTGGGTTATGTGTGGGCAGGTACAGACAACGGTGTTTATCTTTATGACGGAAAGAAAGAATGGATAACTCCCGCTGACCTTGATTTCTTCCCGAAAACAGCTATAAACAAAATAGTTTTCGGCTCGGATTCAACAATTTATTTTGCAACAGAAATCGGTGTTTATGTTGTCAACGGCTGGAAAAACCGTTTCCTCGGCAAGGGAAGATATCTTCTTTCCGAAAAAGCAAGCGATGTTGCAGTAAAGAGCGATAATTCCGAATACTGGATTGCAACAGATAAGGGTGTTACAAGAGTTGAGCTTATAGAAATGACACTCGCCCAGAAGGAAGAATATTTTGAAAGCAAGATGCATCATTTCTACCGTGAAGGCTATTACGGAGATGTGGAGCTTGAAAGCCCCGATATGAATATTGAAGACGGCACGGTTGAAATCAGCGATAATGACGGCTTGTGGTCTGCTATTTACCTCGGTGCACTTTGCTTCAAGTATGCCGCAACGGGTGACAGGGAAGTAAAGGAAAAAGCACGCGACACTATGAAGGCTCTTATAAAGCTTCAGACAATGACGGGTATAAAGGGCTTCCCGGCAAGGTCCTACCGCCGTCCGGGAGAAAAGGGATTTGGCAACGGACATCACGAATGGCATCCTACCGAGGATGCAAAAGGACCTGTTGAGTGGAAGGGTGAAACCTCAAGCGACGAGCTTGCAGGGCACTATTTCGGAGCGGCATATTATTATGACCTTGTTGCCGACGAGGATGAAAAAGAGGAAATCAGAGCTTCAATCAAAAGCGTGACAGATCATCTTATTGAGCACGAATATACTTTGTGTGATGCAGACGGACTTCCCACAACCTGGGCACATTTCGGACCTCAGGAGCTTAATGACGAGGAGCTGTGGTGCTGGGAAAAGGGTATAAATTCCCTTGAGCTTGTTTCATTTATGAGAATAACCGAGCATTTAACAGGGGAGAAGAAATACGGTGATATTGCCGACGAGCTTATAAAGAAGCACCATTACGGAATGAATCTTCTTTTGTATAAGAGATATGATGAACACGCAAATCACATTGACGATCTTCTCGGAATACTCTGTGTATTGCCCTTGCTCGAATATGAAAAGGATGAGGTTTTCAGAAAATATATTCTTTTGGCGCTTCGCCGTCATTATGAGTATGAGAAAATCGAGCATTATCCCTTGTATGCATTCGGTCTTGCGCTCTTCACGGGCGGTCACACAAATCTCAATGACTGCATAGAAACACTTGAGGATTATCCTCTTGACCTCCACGATTATCCGCAGGATTTCTCCAAGCGTCCCGACCTTGAAATCAACTACGGTCCTCAGGAATATGCAGACGATCCTCAATCTCTCTATGCACTGCCTGCTGACGAAAGAGCCCTCGGAATCCTCTCATACACAGCCTTCAGCCTTGTTTACGGCTATAACTGGAGATATGTAATGCCTATCGAATGGCTCTTGTGCTATTGGTTCGGCAGATACTACGGTATGATAGAGGAATAAATCTTACATAATATTGTTAAAACAGCAGATTTGCAGTCTGCTGTTTTTTTTATTGTTACAAAAAATAATTCAAAAATTACATTTGATTTTTACTGTCCTATTTTTATGCTATTGTAAAATTGATGGAAGACAAGTAACTTAAGGCTTTTACTGAGAATTTGTGTCTTCGTCATGGTAGGGGACGCTGCTCACAGCGTCCCGTTATAAAGCAAATTCTAACTTTTGGGACCGGTATTTTATTTATATACGGCTAAATCTGTGTGCAAATTAAAGTAACTTTTCCCGCATGCGGGACGCTGTGAGCAGCGTCCCCTACCATTCCTAACCACGATTTTGCAGCAGAATTCTTATCTTGCTTGCGTTCCCTACCTGACGAAGACAAAACTTTGTCCCTAAAACTTGAATTATTGTGTTGGTGAGGTGGCTGTATGATAATACGAAAAATTTTTATGATATTGTTTGCATGTATATCTTATTGTTCTTTCGGTGCTTGTGTTTATTGCATCTGCTATGAAACAATGGATATTTTCGGACCTGAACGCGCTAAATACTTTTTGGATTTAACACCTTATTTTATAATGATTTTTGCAGGGATAAGTGTTGTGTTCCTTGCGGTATCGGTAATTTTATATAAAAGCATAAAACGAAAAAATAAAGCATAAAAAAGCATTGCCCGCCGTTTGTTGTGAACGGCGGGCAATGCTTTTTTTAATTTTTGTTCTTGAATGCAATGCAAACACGGAATTCTTTTTTGTTTTCGTTATAAGACCAATTAAATTCACCTTTATATTTTCTTGTGACTTGTTTTATGCTTTTAATTCCCAAGCCGTGTTTTTCTTTGTCGGGCTTCAGGGTTTGCAGAATATCTTTAGTCACATTCGGTTTTTGGTCACAGGAATTTATGCAATCTATAAAATCAAAACCGTTTGCCGTGTTTATTGAAAAAACAATCACCTTTTCCTGAGAATTTATAGCGGCTTCTGTGGCATTATCTAAAATATTACTGATTATTGTGATAAGGTCAGACGGCACCATAAAAGAGAGATTTGCTGTATGTATGTTTACCTGAAAATAAATTCCGTTTGTTTTGCAGATAGAATTATATTTATTTATCAGCAAATCAAGATATTTGTTTTTCGTGTTGCCGAAAATTGAATGGAATTTTATGTCTTCATAAATGCTGTCAATATATCGGCTGACTTCATCATTATCTGCAATTGATTTGATAGTAAGCAGATGATTTTTTTCGTCGTGTATAAATGATTTCAGGGTTTCGTTCTGTTCATTCAGAATCTCATAATATGCAAGGTCGGCAGCAACTCTGTCGGCTTCATTTTTTGCTTTATAAAGCTCTTTGAACTCCTCGGTGGTTTTGTTGTAAAAAATAAAGGTAAGAATGATTGCAATAATATTTACTACCGCACAAATCAGAAGCAGACAGTTATACAGTACCGTGAACTTATAATGCACCGACAGCACAACAAAAATGGTGTATTGAACGGCTGAAACGGCGGGGAGCAATAAAAGAAACAAGTCCGAGCTTTTGCTGATTATGTTTCGGGAGAAGAACAGCAGAGACAGCTTTCCGCATATAAAATACAAAAGCTTGCTTATAAAAGAGGTTGCAAAATAAAGCATATTGTTTTCTTCAATGGAAAGATTACCCGTTAAATCCGAGGAAATCCCCTTGATTACAAGAACTTCCGTTGCCATTATCAGAAACATCAGATAAGCAGAAAACAGAATAGCTTTAAAAACATTACTTTTGAATGCAAACAGAATATATAAAATATTGATAACACAAAAAACTATCAGGTTTACATAGGCATTTTCAACCAGATTAAAAAACAGAAATGCAACCGTATAAACCGATAAGCCCGTAAGTAGAGTATATGCTCTTTTGAATCTTTCTTCAAAAAGCTGAGAAAAAATATCAAAAGCAATATAAAACTCAATAAGATAAAAAATAATTGAAAATAATATGTTCATATACTGCCTCCGAAATGATCAAAGAAGTATCCTCTGAAATCAGCCTGTTTTCTGTAGGCTATGGGGATGCTGTATTTATTAAGCAAGCCTACGGTATCTCTTTTATAATCGCTTATGTATTTCATATTTATAATGTAGCTTTTATGCACACTGTAAAAAAACGATGAAATGAGCTTTGTTTTCCAGAAATCCATTTTGTTCGAGGAAAGATATTCTCCGTTTACTGTTACCACCTTTGTTGCTCTGCCTACGGTTTCAATGTAAACAATATCATTTGATACAATATTCTTAATCTCTTCGCCCTGTTTCAGATAAAAAGAAATTTTACAGTTGTCTATATACTCAAGTGCTTTAAGCAATCCGCTTTTTAATCTTTTTTCATCCGTGGGCTTTCTGATATATCTGAAAACATTGAGGTCCATTGCATCATCAAGATATTGGTCATATGATGTTATTATGAAAATTATAATATACGGATTTATGCTTTTCAGTTGTTTTGCAATTTCAATTCCTGAAAAATATTCCATATTTACATCTAAAAATGCAATGTCATATGAATTGCCGCACGAATATGCTTCTCGGCTGTCAAGATAAATGTCAATCTGCGGAGTAATATTTTTTTCATATAAAATGTTTTTTACTGCTGTTGAGGTTTTTTCAATGCAGTCCCGGTTATCATCGCAAATTACTATTTTCAAATATATCCCCCCTTTCGGTAATTAATTATAGCACAATAAATCTGTTCAGAAATGTGCAGTTTTGTATTCAGAATGTGCAGTTTCGTAATGGGCGTTGCACAGAAAGTCCGCTGTGCTTTAATATGGAAAAGTATTGAAAAAACGGTTATTTTACCCGAAAAAAATTCTTGCGTAAAATTTACCTGTTTTTTTAACAGTAAGGGGGGATTGCCGATGGTTTACTGAAAAGTTGACTTTTTACACCGAAAAAATATATTTAAGAAAGGAAACAAAAATATGAAAACAAAGAAATTATTATCCCTTTTATTGGCACTTATGATGATGTTATCCGTTGTGCCTATGTACGCAAGTGCGGCAGAAAAATTAACAGCTACTGCAAATGTAGAATCATATCCCACACTTTCATACAAAACTGCAGATGGAAAAATGTATTATGGACAAACACTTGAAGAAGCACTCATCATTAATGACGATGAAGTTGTAAGAGATGCAGCCGGCAATCAAGTTGCAGGACACTTTGAATTTAGAAAACCCGAATATATACCTACTCCTGGCACAGATATAAAATTAGACATAATATTTGTTCCTGATGATGAAGATGCATATACATCGTTTACAAAATTGAGAAGTTCTTTAGTGTATACTGTAGAAGCTGTTACACTTGTCCCTGTTGATGAAAATGATCCCGTTCCTGTGGCATCAGAAGTTGAACCTGGTGCATTACTTTCCACATCAGTTTTGTCTGGCGGTGCACTTACCAACCCTCATAATCCAAATGAACCCAATCTTCTTGATACTAAATGGATATGGTCTCCCTCTTTAAATCCTGCATCAAAAACTGTTGTTAATGCAAGTGGTTATTATACTGCACAGTTTGCTCCTGCTGGATATGATGTAATTACCGTACAAGTTTATGTAAAAGTTGCAAGTGCAATTCCTGAAACTGAAATCGTTGAGTTTCCCACAATCCCTGAATTGACTTACAATCCCAATGTTACATGGGCAGATATTGATCTTACAGGCGGTAAAGCTGTTATAAAGGGAACCAATACAAAAGTAGAAGGCACATTTGCTATTAAGAACTTAAATGCAATTCCCAATCCAAGCAAAACAGAAATTGATGTTGTTTTCACTCCCGCAAATGCAGAAGAAGCACTTCCTTATGAATTTACAATTCCCGTAAAAGTAAATGCTCTTCCCATTTCTTTCGGTGAAGATTATAAGGGAACTACAATTGATGATCCCTTTGAGGTTGAGGTTACATACGGCGAAAAGGTAAGTGAGGTTTTATTCCAGGCAAAAAAACACCTTAATTATCCCACTCCCTCTGTTGTCGGTATTGAAGATGCAAACTCATTGGCAGAAAACGGAAAAGTATATGAGGTACATGTTCTGAATTACAGCAACAGCAATTACACAGGTACTTATGCATATGTAAAGGCAATATTCAAAACAACTGAAATTACTTCCGCAATAAAAAAATCAATAGGTTCAGGGCTTAATAAGTTCTTTATTGACTGCGGAAATTACAGCCCCCAGGGTACCTTTACTGTTTATTGCAACGGTGAAGAGATTGCCGAAGTAAAAGCAGGTTATTCTTTTGACTGTGAAGTTTACACAGACGAGGGCGGCACATATGAAATCACAGCAAAGTACAATCCTATTGAAAATGATTACTTTATTGTGTCCGATGCGTCCTGGAGCATTACCGTTGCGCCCGTGAGACATATTAAGGTTGCAAACACAAGCTCAATGCCCTTCACGGTAAACGGCAATTCCGGCCATACCGCAACAATCAGAACAGGCGACACAATCGTTATGGAATACACAATGCCCGAATTTGCATATTGGGTAATT
>JAFXAK010000028.1 GCA_017517135.1 Clostridia bacterium | reverse complement strand
GTTCTTTTAACACCGCAGACATTACAAGTTTTATCACAGGCATTTGTGTAAGTATGCTTTATTGTACGGGTAGCACCGCAGCGGTTACAGGATTTGTCACAAGTGTTGGTGTATTTGTGACCGAGCTTGCTTCCGCTTGTAACGCCGCAGACCTTACAGGTTTTAGGCTTTGTGCAGGTAGCAGCCGCATAGCTGTGGGTTATGGTTCTCTTAACACCGCAGACATTACAAGTTTTATCACAGGAATTTGTATACTTGTGCTTTATTGTACGGGTAGCACCGCAGCGGTTACAGGATTTGTCACAAGTGTTGGTATATTTGTGACCGAGCTTTGCTTTAATCACAGTACCGCACTTAGTACATTTCTGTGCAGTAGTACAGGTAGCGGCTTTACCCGCTGTGTGACCTTTGGCACAGGTGTTGGTTGCTGCCGAGGAGCCTACAACAAAAATAAGACTCAACAACAATCCGACAACGAGTGAAATAAAAATTTTGCGTCTTGTCATAATAAAACCTACCTTTTCTTGGTTTTCGGGTAATAAATACACATAATAATTATAATATATTTTAAGTGTTATAGCAACATAATTTCAGAAAAAAAGACACCGAAATTTTCGGTGTCTTTTTGGTCATAATGCGACATCTTTTTCAATTTCCATAGGCAGTCCCCGGAAAAAAATATGTCTGTCTGCCAGAAAATGAGCATGATTTATGTCATGGGTTATCAGAATTGATGTTTTACCTTTTATTTCCTGCTTGAGAAGCTGCATAATTTTTTCGTTTGTGTCCTCGTCAAGCTCCCTGAGAGGCTCGTCAAGATAAAAGAAATCTCCGCCGAAGGCAAGTGCTTTTGCTATTGCAAGTCTGCGTTTCATTCCTCCGCTCAACTGACTGCATTTTTTTGATTTATCATCAATAAGAAAGGTCTTTTCAAGGTAGTGTAAGGCTTTGTCCTTATCGTCCGTAACACATAATATGTTCTGAAGAACGCTAAGGTGCGGCAGCAGTCTGTTCTCCTGAAAAACAAAGGATTTTTTCATATTTTCCATACCGCGTATACTGCCTGAATCTGCTGTTTCAAGCCCTGCAATGCATCTCAGAAGTGTTGTTTTTCCTATGCCTGATTGTCCCATAAAGGCAGTACATTCTCCCGTTTTTATATCTGACGAAAGGTTGTTGAATATGATTTTACCGTTATAGCTTTTTGACAGATTTCTTATCTCTATCATATTCATTCCCACCTTTTTAAGAGTATTTTTATAAATTTTTCGAGAATAACACTCAGCACTATTACCGTCAAAGTCCAGGCAAAAAGTGACGGAGTTTCAAGGTATACCTTTGCATTGTATATCTCGGAGCCTATGGAATTTTTCGGTGTGCATATTACCTCTGCGGCAATACAGGCTTTCCAGGTAAGTCCCATTGAGGTTGTTGCGGCAGCAGAAAAATACGGCTTCAGCGAAGACAGATATATATATCGGATTTTGTTTTTTCTGCTCATATTGAAGGCATTTGCCATTTCAAGAATTTCCTTTTGCGGTGCGTGTAAGCCCTGTGACATATTTGCCCACACAACAGGCAGAGCCATAAGAAAGCCCGTAACAACGGGGACAAAGGACGAGGTCATCAGCACAAGTGCGAGAATGATAAAGGATGCAACGGGAGTTGCCTTTATTATATGAAGCACGGGGGCAAAAAGAGAATGAAGTGCTTTTGAAAGCTTTGTTATAACAGCGAGAATTATACCGAAAACGAGTCCGCTGCCCCACGCTTCAAGCACCCTTAAAAGAGATTTTGCACCGGAAACATAAAAATCCTGATCGCACAACAGCTGTCTGAAGGCTTCAATAACCTCATTGGGATAGGGGATAAGTATACTCAGATGCTTTTTTTCGGCAATAAATGCGGCAAAAAGCCAAACGGCAACCCATACCGCCGTAACAACGGCAGTACGGATTGCTGTTTTCAGTTTGCTGTTAACTGTGTTTTTTATCATTATTCACCGATATAGTAAAATTCGTCACCGGGAACGCTTCCGCCTACAGAAGCCTCAGAGAAGCCGTGGAGAATTTCAAGATAAGCGGAAACATTGGTTTTCATTTCTTCGCCTGCAAGGAAGGTTATGTTGCAGTTGGGGAGGGCTGTTTTTGCTATTGCAGCGGCTGCAATTTCATATTTTTCAATAAGTGCAGCGGCATCTTCTGTGTTTTCGTTTACGAAGCTTATGGATTCTTCATAGTCTTTAAGGAACGCACTTACAGCCTCGGGGTTATTTTCTGCAAATTCAGTTCTGACTGCCACACAGCCCATTGTGAGAGAGCCGCCGCCGAGCTTTTCCCATTCTGCTGTAAGGTCAATACAGGTATTAAAGCCTGCGTCCTTTGATTTGAGCTGTGTTACAAAGGGCTCGGGGAGAAGCACAACGCTGTACTTTCCTGCAACAGCCTGAGTGAGAACCTCTGCATGCTCTGCGGCATATTCTATTGTTACATCCTTTTCGGCATCAATGCCGTTTTCAGCGAGGATGTAGTTAAGCACATATTCTGTTGTTGTGCCCTGACCGGCGGAAAAAATTGTTTTGCCCTTAAGGTCGGAAACAGATTTTATTTCGCCTGTGTTGTCCATAAGATAGAGAACGCCGAGAGTGTTTACGGCAAGAATCTGAACCTTGCCCTGTGATTTTGCATAAAGTGTTGCCGCAACATTGACGGGGATAGCTGCGATATCAATTTCACCGCTGAGAAGTGCTGATGTGAATACATCGGGAGAAGCGGCAAGAGTGAGCTCATAGTCTGCATTTGCAGTACCGAGAGCATCCTTTTCGAGAAGAGATGCAGCTCCCATACCTGTGGGGCCCTTGAGCATACCGAGGTTTATTGCTGCTTTTTCTGCTGCAGCAGTTGTTTCTTCGGCTGTTGTTGTGGTTTCATTGTCTGCTGTGTTTGCACAGGCACCGAAAACGAGTGCGAGGCAGAGAATGAGTGAAATTACTGAGATTAATTTTTTCATAATATTTTTTCCTTTCGGTTATTTTATCAAACGGATTTTTTTACCGTTTTTTACTAATTTGTTGTTGCTTTCGAGCTCTTCAAAGGCTCTGTAAAGCGATGTTCTGCCTATGGACAAGGAATTTGCAAGCTCGATTAAGGATATCGGCAGAGTGAATTCATCCTGCCCGCTTTTCTGCGAGAATGCTTCAAGATAAGCTAAGAGCTTGAGTGCGGGTGACTGCTCTGTAAGACTTTCTATTTTTGAGTTCAGATAATGTATTCTTTCGGATAATACCGCTATATAATTCCGGGCTGTTATCGGATCGGTTCTGAAAATTTCAACAAGCTGTTCCTTTGTTATAAAAAGAATTCTGCAATCCTCACGGGCTTTTACCGTTGTAGGGAAATCCCCCGTATCATAAAACAGTACCGACATCCCGAAAATCGCACCGGGGTAGAGTATACTCATAAGTGTATGGTTTTTATAAACCGAAGCCGCACCCGAAAGAATAACAGCAAGACATTTTGAATATACTTCACGGGTAAAAATGTCCTCATTTTTTTTGTAGGAGCTTATTGTAAATTTTTCCTTGTCAAAAAGAGAATAAACCGTCTGCTCCTGTGCCGAAGTGAACAGAACACACTTTTTGACTGCCGCCGGATCATTTTTTCTCATTTGCTTCGCTCCTGTAAAAAAACTTGCAATTTTGTTCCTTTTGGAACATTATACGGATATTTTTGTAAAAAGTCAACATTCAAAATATATAAAAATCATCTGTTTTTGCCCGCAATAATGTTTAAAAGTAAGAAAACAAACAAAAAACACAATATATATTGCTGTGCCGAAAAAATATTTGCAATATTTATTGTTATGTTAAAAAAATACTTGCAATATTTATAACAGTATCGTATAATATCAAAAGATATACATAAAAGTATGCATTGGAGGAATTTCAATGAAAAATCATTTTCTCAAAAAACTTATCGCTGTAGTATTGAGTATTGCAGTAATCTGTGCAATACCTCTTTCGGCTGTGGCCGCTGCAACTGAAGCTGATCCGCTTATTTACATAGCAGATATAAGCGAAAGTGCTCTTTATAACACAAAAACGGGTGAAGATGTGCTCAATCAGAAATCTGCAAGCTTTCTTTCCCCTGCAACACATATCATCGCAGGCGTGTTACTGTATGATTCGGAGTTAGGCTCCAAGACAACAGGACTTCAGCTTGTGAACAAGGGAATAAACTCAATGTTCGGCTCAATCACCTGTGCGGACAACGGTGTCCCTGAGCATGACAATGTAGGTCCCTGGGAATACAATCTTCCTCTCTCTTACTATGAGGATGACAATATAATCAACGAAAATCTTTCAGCTCTCTTTGAATATTCAAACGGTGCCGTTGATAAAGACAATACATATATATTCACATATGACTGGCGGCTTGATCCCGCTGTTGCTGCAGAAAAATTTGTTGATTTCATTGAAAATGTCAAGGCTCAGAAGGGCTGTGACAAGGTAGATGTTATTGCAGCCGGCTACGGCGGAATTATTGCAAACACATATCTTTATTACTACGGTGAGCATGCACAGACAAGTGTTGATTCTCTTGTATTCCTCAATTCAGAGCTTCTCGGCAGCTCCATTATAGGTGATATAATGAAGGGTGAGCTGTATAAAACAGTTCTTGATCAGGAATCCTTTGAAGATATGTATGCAGTTATCACAAACTCATACAGAGGCGATGCTTTTATGTCGTATCTGCAGCAGGATCCCAACGGTATCATTTCCGGCATATTCACAACCCTGCTCGGTGATGACTCCTATGTAAATGCAATAGGCTACCTTTTCTCCACAATGCTTATATATATCCTCAGCTCTAATGATGTAGGTCAGAGCTTCGGTGAGATGTATAATAAATTCCTTGCATCCTCCTCAGAGGAAATTTATGAAACAAGCCTTAAAAAGTACATAAGAAATATGCCCGGCATCTGGGCACTTGTTCCCGAAGACGATTATGAGGATGCTATGGACTTTATGTACGGCGACGAAATAATTGATGAAGAATTCCTTGATACCTTAGCTTCTTACCGTGAGGTCCGCAGCGCAACCAACGATACGCTTGTGAATGCACAGTCTGCAGGAATTAAAATCAATATGGTTGTAGGCTATAATATACAGATTCTTCCCCTTACTGCAACCGTCAACGAGCTTTCAGACGGTATAGCTTCCGTCAAGTATGCTTCTGTCGGTGCCACAACAACAGACCTTAACGATTTCTGGGACTGTGAAACAGTTTGTCAGCTCTCATCTCATAATCACACATCTCCCGACGGAGATATTGATGCATCCACCTGTGCTCTTCCCGAAAACACATGGTTTATTCAGAATCTTCCCCATCTCGACTATTCATGTAAGAATGCGGTTGAGTTCCTTGTATGGCTTGTGAGCGCTGAGGAACAGTACAATGTATGGCAGAACAATGCATATCCTCAGTATCTTAAATATTCTCCCATAACAGAGACTATTTCTGCATATTCCGATAATACTCAGAATGCAGATCTTGCAGACCTGACAAAGGGTGATGTAAACAGAGACGGTGTTATCAATTCCGCAGATGCCCGTCTTGCATTGAGATATGCTGTTGGACTTGAGGGTGAGGTTACAAAGGTTGTGCTTTTCCTTGCGGATGTCGTCGGTAATGACGGTGTAAATTCTGCAGATGCAAGACACATTCTTCGTTATGCAGTAGGGCTTGAAACAAAAATCTGAGTATTTAAGTATTAATGATTAAATAAGAAGTCACCGATGTTCATTATCGGTGACTTTTATTGTGTGATAACATTTCTTAATAAGGAGAACAAATTATATGCTTATCGGTCAGTTTCTCGGAACAAGTGCGGCAGAGGGGGTACCTGCTCCGTTTTGCCGTTGTTATGCTTGCGAGGATGCACGAAGACATCCCGAAAATCAGCGCTTGCGTACATCCTTTCGTGTTGATAAAAAAATGCTGATTGATTTCGGAGCAGATGCACCTGTACAGGCTATGAAATACGGTGATTTTACAGAGCTTGAGCATGTTCTGGTTACGCATACACATGACGATCATCTGAATATCCATATGATGATGCAGGCATTCTGGGGCAGAGACAGAGACAAACCGCTTCATTATTATTTTACCGATAAAGCATATGATATTACAGATAAATGGTGTAATAACAGCTGGATTCTAAAAGGACAGGTTGCCCGATGGGTAAAAGAGGGGATTATTGTTTTTCACCGATTGGAGTACTATTGCCGTTATGAAATAAACGGTATCGGTGTTATTCCGTTTGAGGGAAATCATAAAGGGAATATAGGCGAAAACAGTGCAATGTATCTGTTGGAGCTTCCTGACGGCAGAAAGCTTTTCTACGGACTTGACAGCGGCAGATATCCTGATAAAACACTCGAAATGCTGAAAGAACATAAGATAGATATATTCATTTCCGAAGCCACAATGGGAACTGCGGGCAAGCATCCCGGCGGACAGCATCTTTGTCTTGATGATGTGAAAGAACTTTCGGAATGTCTTTTGAAGCAGGGAACACTGAATGAAAATTCACAGCTTTTTCTTACACATATAAGTCACAGAACTTCTCACAGTGATATGATAAAAGCAGTAAATGAACTTAACTTTCCTGTGAAAACAACCGTCTGTTATGACGGAATAAAGTTACTTTGATATATAAAAACCGACCTGTAAATCAAAAAATTTCAGGTCGGTTTATTGTTATTCGGTAAACATATCAGCTTCAAGCATAGCGCAAAGAGCGTGATATACAGGAAGAGTGTATTCCTGTATCTGATAGGTCTGAGTTGAGGGCAGCTTTATTGTGCAGTCTGCAAAGGCGGAAAGCTTTGAAGTATTTGCACCTGTTATTGCGACTGTTTTTATTCGGGCCGCTTTAGCTGTTTTAGCCGCCTTTACAATATTGTCGGAATTACCGGATGTGCTTAATGCTATAAGTACATCCTCTTTTTTGTCTGCATAGGCAAATACCTGCTGTGCAAACACCAGAGAAGCGTCAATATCGTTTGCAAAGGCTGAAATCACGCCTGACTGACTTACAAGGGAAATTGCCTTTATACCGCATTGAAGCTTGTTTGCAATTTCTTTGCCGCCGTCAATATCGGCAAAGAGCTTTTTCTGCACATCTGAAAGCGGTCTTTTAAGGAGAAAGCCCTTCATCAGTTCGCCTACGATATGCTCGCTGTCTGCAGCAGAGCCTCCGTTTCCGCAGACAAGCACCTTTGCATCTGCCTTTGCACATTCCGAAAGGAGAGTAAATGCTGTCATAATATCGGTTTTACATTCGTTGAGGGCAGGGTAGTCTGTAAAAAGTCTGTTGAAAATTTCTGTTGATGTCATAATATACACTCCTTAAAAAACAAGTCCCAGAGCGGCAAAGTCACCGATGCTGTTACCAAGCTCTGCGGGAACAACCTTGCATACTTTTGCGCTGTGACTTAAGGCTTCCTTATTTATTATTTCATTTATTATGTCTTCAAACATTTCGGTGTCTCTCTGATATATGCTGCCGATTATTATTATTTCGGGATTTACTATGTCTATTATTATCGAAAGTCCTGCACCTAATTTTTCGGCACATATTCTGTATACATCCTTTGCAACTGTGTCTCCGTTTTTTGCGGCATCGGAAATGTTTTTTGCTGTAAGCACATCGATAGCCTCAAGCTCGGTTGCAATGCCTTTTTCCTTTGCCTGAGTTTTCAGCATTTCTCCTAATCTTGCAATACCGCCGCCCGAGCAGAAGCCTTCAAAGGAGCCGGCTTTGCCGTAGCCCATAGGACCTGACCGGGCAAGTCTTATATGTCCGACCTCGCCCGCCATATCGCTTGTGCCCGAATAGAGCTTGCCGTCGAGGATAAGTCCTGCACCCATTCCCGTGCCGAAGGTGAGAAAAACAATATTGTTATAGCCCTTTCCCGCACCGAATTTCCATTCGGCAACAGCACAGGCATTTGCATCATTCTGCAGGTGAGTTTTTACCCCGAAATGCTCTTCAAAAAGCTTTACAATCTCAACATTGTCCCAGTCGGGGAGATTTGGCGGACAATGTATTGTTCCCGTTTTGCTGTTAAGAGGACCGCCGCAGCTGATCCCGATACCGATAAGCTCATTCGTTGAAACAGAGTGCTTATTGAGAAGCTTATCTGCTTCGTCAAGTATGTTCTGCAGAACCTCTTTACAGCCTCTTTCAACATTAGTAGGGAAGGCTGTTTTGTCAATAATGAAGCCGTCTGTTGTTTCGGGAAGCTGACCTTTTCCGAGGATTACCGCACATTTCGTGCCGCCGATATCAATGCCTAATGAATACATAAGATCACCCTATATTTCTTGTGTGAGCGGTAATATACCGCCTATATCCCTGATTTGTCCGTCACAAAGCTCAACGGGGGAAACGCAGTGCTTGTACAGGAACTCTTCTATTACTTTACTGTTTCTGTGAGTTGACAGCTTGCCGCATACAGCGAGCTCATTTCCGGAAATTTTTCCCGCAGCACCGCCGAAGAAGCCGTAGTGCTTTTCACTTAAAAATATATCGCCCTTTTCAATTAAAAGCACATCCGCGCCCTTGCTTCGGAGGACTGCCGCAATACCTGTGTCCTCTGTTATATATGCGTTTTCCGAAACAAAGCACAGCGAGCATTTTGTGTAGCCCTGTTTTACATTGATAAGAGTTTTGTCCTGTAAGCTTTTAAGCAATATTTTTGAAGAGAAATTGAAATTTGCACAGGCAAAGGATTTGCTTACCGCAACATTCAGCAATATATCAGCAGGGTAAGCTTCCTTTAATTCCTCAGAGAAAATTATTTCAAAACCTCTTTTATTAAGTTCATTATATAACTTTTTCTGAGACGGGGCAAGAATTATTTTGTTGTAACCCGTATGGCACAAAAGCATATCGGCATGACAGCTTACTTCTTCATATAAGCTGCTGTCCTTTTCGGGAGAAAGGGCAGCTATACCAAGCTTATTGAGTGCTTTTATTATCTCAGCGTCATTTTGTACGGCACACAGAGATATTTTTTTGTCGGGTAAGTTTGGATTTTGTATAAATTCAGTTCTCATTCTCTTACAAATTTTTTCCACGGTCTTACTGCAACAAAGCAGCAGAGAGTTCCGATAAGAGCTACTGCACACCAGGTAATAATTGAAGCATCCCAGCCGAAATTATCAGCTATTGCACCGAAGCCGTAGGTAGCCGCCGCAGAGCCCACATATGTAAGGGAATTGATAAGTCCCGAAATCGTGGATACGATACCGTATTTTTCAAATCTTGCGGGTACAATGCAGATAAGGAAGAAATTGACTGCGTGCATAACACCTGTTATCAAGGCGGAAACGACGAGAGTTACATATTGGTTTTTTGTGTAGCACAAAAGGAGAAGCACACAGCCTAAAAGTCCCGAAAGGAAGGTTATGCTTGCACCGTTTACTTCATTTTTTACGAATTTACCGTTTACAATTCCCACTACCTTGAGGCTTAATACACCGAAAACGGGAATAAGAATGGATTTGAGAATTGCTCCCGAACTTTCAAGATTAAAGGTATTTATAATAAATGTGGGAATCCAGTCAGAAATACCGTCACGCAAAGCACCCTGTGCAATTATTGCAACAGCTATGAAAATAAAGCCCGAAGCTAACAGCTTTTTTACCGTAAGCTTTTGCTTCGGCTGTGCGGATGTGTCAGCCGAGGACTGCTTTTTGCTGAAGGAGGGGAATTGCTTTGTAATCTTTTTCATTCCCCACAGCCATATGAAGATAATTACCGTACAAGCTGCCGCAGAGAAGAAGAAAACATATTTCCAGGAGAAATATTTTATCCATATTGTTGATGCCGTAAGATACAGGAAAATTGTTGCAGAAATACCTGCAATATTTACATTTGTGCAGACATCGTTATATGTTTTTGTGTCCATAGTTGCCGCCATAATTCTGACAAGGGGCGGCCAGAGCATTGACTGTGCAAAGCCGTTTATGAGCCATATTACACCTCTGAGATAAAAATCAGAGCAAAGAGGCATTGCAAGATTCATAAGAGTTGTGAGAGTAAGACCGCAGAGGATTATGTTCTGAGGCTTGAATTTGTCGCCTAAAATACCGCTTATAATCTGTCCTGCACCGTAGGATATCAGAGAAAGTGTTACGGCAAGTGAAGCATCTGCATTTGATATACCCTCGCTTATGATGATTTCTGAGAGCACTACCGAGTAGTTTTTTCTCGTAAGATAGCTTGCAAAATATATTAACGGACACAGAAAGCTTAAAAGCTTGATGCCCGAATCCTTTTTTGTGAGTGTGGATGACATATTTTTTCTCCTTATTTAGAGTGACGGTAATAATCCGAACCGTGTTGTTTATCGGATGATTTGAGCCACTTCTTCGTTAAAATACTCGGCAATCTTTTAGCAAAGCAAAACCGCCAACAGTATAAGTATGCTGGCGGATAGTTATTATTTTGTGCCTGTTGAGCCGAAGCCGCCTGTTCCTCTTACTGTGTCTGAAAGAGTATCAGCTTCGTTGAATTCGGCTTTTAAGAAGGGTGTGATAATAAGCTGTGCGATTCTTTCTTTTGCTTCTACGGTCTGCACGGATTTTGAATGGTTAAAAAGCATAACCTTGACTTCACCGCGGTAATCTGAATCAATAACTCCTACCTTGTTGGCGGGAGCCAAGCCTCTTTTTGTGCCGAGAGAGCTTCTTGCATATATAAGCCCTGCGAAGCCCTCGGGAATTTCAAGTGACAGACCTGTGGGAACAGCAACCGTTTCACCGGGGGCAATTTCAATATCGCTCTCAACAGCCGCATATAAGTCTGCACCTGCGCTGAACTCGGAGCCGTAGGTGGGGAGAACAGCAAGGTCAGTCAGTTTTTTTACTTTTACGGGGACAGCCATTATATCAGTCCTTTATAAATTCATTGTATATGGTTTCAAGAGTTTTCTGATGATCCTTTTCTTCAACAGCAACAATGATGTTCATTTCGCTTGAGCCCTGGTCAATCATACGGATGTTGATGTGAGCATTTGCAAGAGCTGTGAAAATTCTTGCCGCAATACCCTCTGTGCCGCTCATACCTCTGCCGACAACAGCAATAAGTGAAAGGTTTTCAACCAATGTTATTGAATCGGGATCAACCTTTTTAACGATTTCAGCGGTGATTGAGCCCTTGCATTCGCTGATTGAATCTGATGTGACAAGCACGCTCATAGTATCAATACCTGAGGGGAGATGCTCAAAGGAAACACCGTGAGACTCAAGCACCTCAAGAACGCGTCTGCCGAAGCCCAGCTCTGAATTCATCATATCCTTTTCAATGTGAATTGCCGTGATTCCCTTTTTGCCTGCAATACCTGTGATAACGGTATCAACAGTATTGCTTGAAGCCTTGTGAACAATCATTGTTCCGGGAGCCTCGGGCTCGTTTGTGTTGCGGATGTTTATCGGAATCTGTGCCTTTCTTACGGGGAAAATTGCATCCTCGTGAAGAACCGTAGCACCCATATATGAAAGCTCGCGGAGCTCTCTGTAAGTAATTTCAGGAATGGGCTTGGGATCCTTGATGCATCTGGGATCAGCCATAAGCATACCTGAAACATCAGTCCAGTTTTCGTATAAATCTGCACCTACTGCCCCTGCAACGATTGAACCCGTTATATCGGAACCGCCGCGGGAGAATGTTTTTACGGTACCGTCGGGAGATACACCGTAGAAGCCGGGGAGAACTGCAAACTCGTGAAGAGAAAGAATTTTTGCAAGCTTTCTGTTTGTTCTTTCAAGGTCAAGAACGCCCTTTTCATCAAAGAAAATACCGTCTTCCGCATCAACAAAGGGGAAGCCTAAGAAGTTTGCAAGAACCTTTGCATTAAGATATTCACCGCGGCTTGCAATGTAATCACTGCCTGCGTGGTTGAGAATAGCTATTTTAATACCTGCAAGATCTTCATCAAGAGAAAAATCAAGCTCAAGATCCTTTATGATATCACGGTAACGGTTTTCAATTTTTGCAAAGGTTTCGTCAATGCTTCTCTTTTCCTTAGCAAGACGGAAGCAGAGAAGAAGAAGGTCTGTTACCTTTGTATCGTGAGAATCACGCTTACCGGGAGCGGAGGCAACCACATATTTTCTGTTTGTGTCACTTGTTACGATATCACGAACCTTGCAGAACTGCTTTGCATCGGCAAGAGAGGAGCCGCCGAATTTTACAACTTTAACCATATATATTCTCCTTAAAAAAATAATCTCAGAAATATTACACCATATTATATGTTTTTTTTATTGTGTTTGCAATATCTAAAAATAACAAAAAACAGCAATAATATCACAAATATTTGTTATCGCAGACGGATATAGCACAAAAACGGGCCTGTTTTTTTGAAAAAATTTGTTTTTCTTCTTGACAAAAGCATAATGATACTATATAATACATCAAGTGTCACGCATAAAAAGTTAATATGTGTGCAGGTAATATGGTGGGTATAGCTCAGTTGGCTAGAGTGCTAGGTTGTGGCCCTAGAGGTCATCGGTTCAAGCCCGATTATCCACCCCACTTAAACCGCAAAGTCATAAGATTTTGCGGTTTTTTCATAACAAAATATTGGGGAGTCGTCAAGCGGTAAGACACAGCACTTTGACTGCTGCATTCGTGGGTTCGAATCCCGCCTCCCCAGCCAAACGAAAATCCGTTCACGAAGTGGGCGGATTTTCGTTTGTATTATTCATTTTTCAATATTCATTATTCATTATTCATTTAAACAGAACGGATTTTCGAATGAATAATGAAGTCGCTTCGCTAATGAATAATTAATAATGAATAATGTCGGGCGGGACACCCGCACCCGATTGTAATTTTATTTCGGATGTGCTATAATAGTAAAAAGGGTGTGAATGTATGAAAGAAAATATTCTGATTGATAAATCCATCGTGTTTGCTTCAAGAATTGTAAAATTACACGATTTTTTAATTAAGAATAAAAAAGGTTTGCCAATAGCAAAGCAGATAATTCGCAGCGGAACAAGCATCGGTGCGAATATCAATGAAGCAAATTACGGACAAAGTCCTGCTGACTTTATTGCCAAAATGCATATTGCACTGAAAGAAACTGCTGAAACAGAGTATTGGATAAAACTGCTTTATATGGCAGAATATATAGACGAGAAAATGCACAACTCATTATTAGAAGACTGTTTAGAGCTAAAACGAATATTGATATCATCCATTAATACTGCTAAGTCAAATCAAAAATAAACTTGAACCTAAATTAAATTTTACAAACAAGAAGTCAGTCGATTTTAATGCAATCGGCTGACTTTTTTGAACCCTATAGCAATATCCTAAACCAGCATTATCAATAAAAATCAATCTGTTATCTGTCAATTTAATAAAAATTGCGATATTATATAATCACAATAAAGAAAGGAGACAAACAGATATGACCGAAAAATTTTCACTCGGCAATAAAATTGCTTATTACAGAAGATTAAATGCTATGACACAAGAGGAGCTTGGCAATTTGTTGAATGTTTCAGCACAGGCGGTTTCTAAATGGGAGCAGTTGCTTACTTCCCCCGATATAATGCTTCTGCCCGAGATTGCAAAAGTGTTTGATATTTCAATAGATGAGTTATTCGGAATGAAAATACAAACCGAACCTGTGTTTGAGCTTGTCAATAATTTACCGTGGGAAGACGACAGAAAAATCAGATTTGCGGTTTTCCACGGCAAAAAACTTATGCAGCAATCAGAATATGAACTGTCAGACGGCACAAACACAATCAATCTTCATTTTGATTATGGTGATAATTATAAAATAAACGGTATTTGTAAAATATGCAAAGAATAACGATTTCTTTCGTAACTTTCTCTCGCTACTGAAAGAAAAAAGCACCTCATCCGAAGTGCTTTTTTCTTTTATCACATAAATTCCTTAAAATACTTAAGATTACCCTTGCCTGCCTCGAGTTCGCCTGCCTGTATCTTCTTGATAATCTCCACAATACGGTCATTAATAGGAGTTTTTACTCCGTATTTTCTTCCGAATTCGCAGACAACGCCGTTGATTGCATCAACCTCGCAGGGCTTGCCTTTCTTTAAGTCCTGAAGCATAGAGGGCTCTATGAGTCTGTGCTTTTTCATTGCAACGGGGAGAAGGAGAGTGCCGAACATTCTTTTGAGTGCACCCTTGTAGTAGAAAAGACCTACTATGTTTTTGCCCTGCACGGGTGCAAAGGTAACGCCTGCGGCGTGACCTACATCTATACATTCCTTCATACAACGGATAGCAACCTGCTTGCCGAATTTATCTTCGGATACATCACCGAAAACACCGCCTACAACCGTACCCAGGCCTGAGAATGTTGCATTTATAAGGAGCTTTGACCAGCGTGCGCCCATAAGGTTGGGTTCTTCGTGAACAGGACACATAAGCTCAAGTAAAGCTTTTACTTCATTGAACTGCTCGTCTGTGATGCCGTTCATTTTGCCCATATGAAAAGAAAGGCTGTCAGGCTCGCTTGTAAGCTCGCATACACCCGGCTCAATGAGGGCTGCACCCCATTCAACGGCACAGCCCATAGTGTGGTCTTCGCCTATGATTTCGGCAATACCGGGCTCGGGGATACCGTTCTGTAATGTAACGATTACACCATTTTCGGAAAGGAAATCTTTGAGCATTGTGACAACCTCTTTGTTGTGAAGCTGTTTTGTTAAAAGAACGATTACATCATATTTTTCTGTCATTTCATCGGGAGTTATAGCCTTCACGGGAACTGTCATATTAACAGTACCTGTAATTGTAGCCCCCTTTTCGTTAAGAAGTGCCACATGCTGACGGTTTCTGTTTATGAGGTCAATTTCGCCCCCGTTTTTGGTTATGAATGCACCTAAAACAGTGCCGAGAGAGCCTGCGCCGTAAATTGCATATCTTGACATATTGCTTCCTCCGTTTGTATAAGTTTTTTCCTGTATATTTTATCATTTAATCCCGTTTTTATCAAGTTTTATTTTAACACTTATACTGTTTTTTCATATCATAAAAGGGGAGTGATATATATGCGTGAAAAACGATATAATCCGGCAGCTGCCGTGGCATATGCAAGAAGATGGGCATTGTCGAGAAATAAAGCCTATTATAATTTTGATAAATTAGGCGGAGATTGCACCAATTTTGCTTCGCAATGCATTTTTGCGGGAAGCGGAGTGATGAACTATACCAAAACCTTCGGTTGGTATTACATATCTTTACAGAACAGAGCACCCGCATGGACGGGGGTTGAGTATCTGTATAACTTTCTTGTCAGTAATAAATCCGTGGGGCCTTACGGACATGAGGTTGATAAAAGTGAAGCAATGCCCGGAGATATAGTACAGCTCGGAACTTATGCGGGAGATTTTTACCACACGCCTTTTATTGTGGCGGTAAAGCCGCAGATTCTTATCTGTGCACACTCAAATGATGCTCTTAACCGACCGCTGAGTTCATATGATTACGATGTTGCCCGTTTTGTTCATATAGACGGTGTACGGATTTGGTAATATGATAAAAAAAAGACCTTTGCCGTCGGCAAAGGTCTTTAAATTATGTTAGTTATTTATTAAGACAGTAAAGTGAGCAGGGGAATTTCTGTTCGTTGTCTGTCATAAGCATAACTGCTCTGTAGGGAATTTCCTTGTTTTCAACAGCCTCGCCGTTTTCAATGAAGCTGTCACTTCCGTATACAAGCAAGGGAACATTAGCAGATGAATGTGAGCCTGTTGTCCATGCATATGAGCCGTCATCCTGCTTTGTTACAGAGCCTGTTTCGTGGTCTGCTGTTACAATAACAAGTGTATTGCCGTTTTCTTGGGCAAAGTCAAGAACTGCACTTACTGCCTTGTCAAATTCAAGAACTGCTGTTCTTGCGCCGTCACCGTCCTGAGAGTGTGAACGCTTGTCAATATGTGCACCCTCAACCATAAGGAAGAAGCCGTCTTCATCTGCACTTAAAAGCTCCAGAGCTTCAATCGTAAGCTCGGAAAGAGTGGGCTGGTCACCGTTGACTATGCCCTGCCATAATGCATTGCACTCAAACTGACCGATGGATTTCTGACCGGGCTCAAGTGCCTGAACATCTGCTAAGGAATCTACATACTCCTTGCCGTTTGCTTCAACCTCACTTACTGTTACGGTTTCGGTGATTGCACCCCAGATAAGGTCGATTTCAGACACAACCTGCTGTGCAAAAATATCTTCTGCAAGGTCGCGATCTCTTACATGTGCGGAAAATGATGCGGGTGTAGCCCCCATAATACTGTCACTTGTAACAATACCTGTGCTCTTGCCGTATTTTATTGCAACCTCTGTGATTGAAGCGGGTGTCAGGCTGAAGGCGAGAGGATCGGTGGGATAAACACCAACATAGCCGTTCATTGTTTTAAGTCCTATTGAGAGAGCAGTACCGCCTGCTGCGGAGTCTGTTACAAGAGCACTTGCTGAACGGGTTTTTGATTCGCCCTGATACTGAGTTCTTGTGAGCATTTCAAGCTCAATGCCGTATGTATCCTGTGTGGAGTAAAGGTGATTGAAGCCCATACCGTCACCTATCATAATTACCACATTTTTTATTTCTGCTGTTTCCTCGGGGGGCGCAACAAAGTTGTTTCCCAGAGTGGCAAAGAATGTTACCATAAGAGTCATAAGGGTTACCATTAATTTTATAAGCATAAAAACAACTCCTTAATATATTTTACGGGGATATTTTAACAAAAAGAAAAATACATGTCAATTATCTTTCATGAAAAATATAGACGGACATCCGAAGGCAGTACGAATGTCCGTAAGTATTATTCTTCTGTTTCCTCTTCCTCGTCGGAAGTATCGTTAAGAATTTCTGTCTGATTGGTGAAGAAAAGAAGCTGGTTTATTTTTTTGTTGAGAGTTTTTTCGCAAGCCGCAGACATCAAAGGCATCATTCTTGCCTCAACAACCGTGTTAATGTATGCGAAATCAACGAGGATTGAAAGCTGATTCTTGTAGAATTCTTCGTCCTTGTCTGCAAAGAAGCTGTCATCAATTTCTTTGATTTCAACGCCTGTCAAAGACATATCGGAATTATACAGGCTGCGGTTTTTTTCCATACATTTCTGCATAATATCAGACATAACCTCTTTTTTGCCGCTCTTGATTGCATTTGTAAGAGATGTTGTTTTCATCTGACACTTAAAGGAAAGGTGGCAGGTTTTAACTATTGCCATAGCAAGCTTTGCAAGCTCGGGGTTGATTTTCTCGGGAATGAAGGGTGCCCCGTCTTTTGTGTAAAAATAACTCATAATTTACCTCCGCAAAAATTATGGAAACATTGTAGCACAAAAAAATGCAATGTTCAATATTTTTTATACTTACCGGCAAATATTTCTTTTTCTGCATTTGTTGACATATGTTTTACATTTTTGATATTATATGATAGATTTATTTTTTTGCAGGTGGACTTATGAAGAAAATTTTTTTGGTGCTGTTTACGGCTGCACTTATGCTTGTATGTGGCTGTATTTTTGCCGGTGCACAGAATATGGCGGGAGATGTTGATTCGGACGGCTTTGTAAGAGCGGCAGATGCGAGAATTGTTTTAAGAGCCGCTGTCGGGCTTGAAGCACTCGATGAAGATATGATTAAGGTTGCGGATGTTGACAATAACGGTATCATAAATTCAGCTGATGCCCGTCTTATTCTCCGTGCGGCAGTAGGACTTGAAAAATTGCACATTCATACATACAATACCGAAGCTGTGATAAAAGAAGCAACTTGTGTTGCAAACGGAGAAAAACGCTGTATATGTGTGTGCTCTGAATATAAGGAAGAGGTAATTCCTGCCACAGGACATAAATATCGCAGTGCTGTCATAGCTCCCACTTGCACACAACAGGGCTGCACGGTATATACCTGTTCGGCTTGTAATTATGAGTTTACCGGAAATTACATAGCCGCAAAAGGCCATCTGTATAAAAGCACCGTAACACAGCCTACTTGTACTGCAAAAGGGTATACGACAAAGATATGTATATATTGTTCAGAAGAAACGGTTTGCGATTATACCGATGCAAAAGGTCATTCATATACTGCCGCCGTTACACAGCCCACTTGTACCGAAAGAGGCTACACAGTTTACAGCTGCGTGTATTGTGAAGAGGCATATAAAAATGACTATGTCGCAGCAAAGGAGCATAGCTACAGCAGTACCGTGATTTCTCCCACCTGTACAATGAACGGTTATACAACCTACAGTTGTACAGAGTGCGGGAGTGAGCTTGTGGGTGATTATGTTGCAGCAAAGGGACATTCATACAACATTATTGTTACAGCACCGACCTGCACAAGGAGCGGTTATACAACCTACAGTTGCACAGAGTGCGATAGTGAGTTCACAGGAAATTATGTTAAGGCAAAGGGGCACAGCTACAACAGTACTGTTATTGCACCAACCTGTACTGATGACGGTTACACGGTTTACAGCTGCTCGGCCTGTGAAAACAAATATACGGCTGATTATGTGAATAAAAAAGGACATTCGTATGCTGAGCTTGTAACAGCACCCACCTGTACCGATAAGGGTTACACAACCTACAGTTGTTTAATATGCGCAGATTCATTTGCAAGTGATTATACACCCGCAAAAGGTCATTCTTATAAAATCACACGGATATCTGCGACCTGTACGCAGGACGGCAACATAATTTATTCGTGCTTATGCGGTTATTCTTACAGTGAAAATATTTCCGCTGTCGGACACAGCTTTGACGGCGAAAAATGTTCAGTCTGTGATGCTGTGAATCCTGATTATACTGCCCCTGTTGAATATGCAAATATAAAGGGACGAATTTCTTTTGAAAAAGCAGGGACTGCCGTTAATGACAACGGTGCAAAGCTGTTGCTCATTCCGATGAACAGCACTGCGAAAAATTATAGTAATATGCTTGCAGCTTCCTTTGTTCCGGGTGATTATGAAAGCGGCATAAGAGTCAGAGTGTGTGACAGCTCGGGGATCTATAATTTTTCTTCATCAGTTCCCGTGGGGAAATATCTGTTGGTAGCGGTTTCTGCAAACAGCAATTCACTCTTACGGTATACGGACGAGTATGGCTGGAGTTGCGGAATAGATGTCTTGCTTGGTGACTATTTTTCTGAAGCTGAAATAAGCTGCTTCAAGACATTATGCAGCTATTACAGAATTTATACTCAGGAAATTGAGCTTGTTGCCGATGCTGAAAATATTATCGATGTATCTTTTGAAGCATCGGATTTCTGATTCGGAGCTTTGTTTGTGAAAATCAGAAAACCCCTCTCGTGTTAGTGATGAAACACTATCACAAGAGGGGAAATTTTTATTCACAGAAGAATAAATCAGTCAATACGCTCTCTTTCGGATTGCAGTATTTTTCCGCTTATAGCATTGAGCTCATATTCATACTCAAAATTACCTGAATCAAAACTGATTTCATATACAGTTTTGCCGGCTTCTCTGTCAATCTCGATTTCGTAGTCACGGATATCAGCTTCTTTTACCCCTGCGTGGCTGAGAGCGATTTCCTTTGCTTTCTGCTTCGTTATAAGGTTCTCGGAGGGGGGGAGCAGTTGTGGTTTCGGGAGCTGTAGTTGTGTTTTCCTGTTTTATTGTTTCATTTTGTTTTTTTTCGGTTGTTTCTTCTGTGGAAGCAACCGTTTCATTCTGATTATCAACTGTTGTTTCTTCCTGTGCAGCTGATTCTGTTTCCTGCTCCTGATTTTCGGTTGTTGTTTCTGTGTTCTGTTCATTTGTTTCGGACAAGCTTTCCTGGGGAATATTTGCATCTTCATTTGTTACTGTATTATTTCCCGACAGCTTATCTGATGAAATATCAGATACACAAGATGTCAATGTAAGTAATATTACTGTTATGATTGATAGAACGAGTAATATTTTGTTCATTTATACTCACTCCCTTTGCTCCTTATTAAAAAACGGACGGAGTTTTATCTCCGCCCGTTCAAGTGTTTGTGTTTCAGACGGCACAAGTCGTCTGAGAATATTTTGAATTAACCGAAATATCTCTTGAGAAGTCCCTCAAAAGCCTTGCCGTGTCTTGCTTCGTCACAGTAAAACCTTTATTTATCAAGGTTTATCGAAATATAGAGCACAAAATAAACACAAAGAAAAAACTTTATGTGGAAAATTATTCCGATTTTTAGAACTTATTTAAACTCAACTATGCTCAAAAAAGTACTTCTTATCCTTAGTTTTTCCCTTACTCCTAACAATTTCAAGTTCGTCAGCTTTCCTTAACAGCTTCCGAGCGACCTGCTCTGAAACACCTAAAACTTCAGCCGCTTCCCCGCTGTCAAATTCTTTTTTATCTGCAAAACTTTCAACAATAATCAGTAATCTTTCTTTTGCCTTTTTTGAAAGCCCTGTTTCAGAATTATTTATAGATTCGATACATTTTGCCACGGATTCGATACTTTTTGTCTTGGATTCGATACTTTTTGCTTGTGATTCATTACATTTTGTGTAACTTTCGTTACTTTCGCTTGTTTTGAATACAATTGCAAAGTCTTCTCTTTTCACCTGATATTCAGGCTCGTTACAGCCAGAAGCAATACAGCTGTCCTTGATTTTCTGAATACCGCGTCCCCATGATTCAATAAAACCTGCACGATAAAATGCATTGGCAATCAAAGGATTATAGGGTCTTGATTTATGCTGCTTCAACAAATCTTCCACAGTCCAGTCCTCAGGAAAAACACAGTCGTTTGAAATAATCAATCGGTCTTTATATACACGAATCTGAATAGGAACGAGTGTTGCATAATTCTTATGTGCAATAGCATTGAGAATTGCTTCTCTTACTGCAGATTTCGGATAGGGATAACTCTCAATACGGGTAATTCCTTCATAAGAAATTTTTGCCTTGAGATATTTGGTATATAACAGATCCATAATCTTATCAGGCTGAGCAATTAACGGTCCGTGGATTTCATCCTGAAATTCTAATTCGGCATCAGTAGCAAAATATGCAATCTTTATAAAGGCACCGGGAACCCACTTCTCGGGATTATGGTGAAACAGAAGAATTCCCGCTTTCTTTATATAGCCGTTCTCATCAATAAGGTTAAGATTATCAAGCAATTCAAAATTGTCCGAATCAACATCTTCACGAAGCATTCTTCCGTTCTTAACTGCCTGCTCCTTGAAGATATCAAAGGCATCATTTCGTATTTTATCAACAGAAATATTTGGCACAGGAATGCTGTCCCATGTAATTCCGGTTTTCTTTAATAAGAACTGATTTAACTGCTGTCCTGTAAGCTGCTGCTTTGTGCTTCCTGCTCTGTAGTGATATTCTCCGTAATAAGAAATGGGATACGGCTGCGGCTCAACAATTATTTCAATATAATCGCCCTTATCTGTGGTATGAAGATTGACATCTACGATAATACCGAGCTTGTTCTTAACCTTATTCGGAATATCCTCCAACAGCTTTTTGCTGTCATTTACACCGCAAATGTTACCTGCATCATCTATTCCGATGTATATGGTTCCGCCCTGTGCATTTGCAAATCCGCATATCCATTTAAGATATTCATCACGCCAAGCTTCTTTATATTCAATATTCTGATTTTCCGCCACAGATATCACCTCTGATTTATTGCAATTCAAATAATCAATCATCAAGCAGCTACCCCGACATAACACAATATCAGATCGGCGACTTATTAATATATTCAATTTTATCACAGAAATTAAAACACTGCAATGCTTTTTTATTTTTTTGCAATTCTATCATTATCCCATTACGAAGCAGCACAAAATAATTTATATGAAAAATTATTCAGCACAAAAATAACACAAAAAGAAAAAAGGTTATGAACAAAAATCCATAACCTTTTGATGATTTATCTGATCTGTGACCTGTTTTTATGCTATTGACAAATAATTATCAGCCGAAATATCTCTTGAGAAGTCCCTCAAATGCCTTACCGTGTCTTGCTTCGTCTCTTGCCATTTCGTGAACTGTGTCGTGAATAGCATCAAGATTAAGCTCCTTTGCACGCTTTGCAAGGTCGAACTTGCCCATTGTTGCACCGTTTTCAGCGTCAACTCTCATTTCGAGGTTTTTCTTTGTGCTGTCTGTTACAACCTCACCGAGAAGCTCTGCAAACTTTGCTGCGTGTTCTGCTTCTTCCCATGCAGCCTTTTCCCAGTAAAGGCCGATTTCGGGATAGCCTTCTCTGTGAGCAACTCTTGCCATTGCAAGATACATACCAACCTCTGAGCATTCGCCTTCAAAATTTGCTCTTAAATCTTTTATTATATCTTCACGAACACCCTGTGCTACGCCAACAACATGTTCTGCTGCCCAAGTTCTTTCTGCCTTCTGCTCAACAAACTTTTCTGAGGGAACCTTGCACTGAGGGCATCTTTCGGGAGCCTCATTACCTTCGTGTACATATCCGCATACGCTGCAAACCCATTTTTTCATATCAATTGTCTCCTTTTATGTGTAAATTTTGTTTTTTTATCGGTTCTGTTTTAGAACTGTTCTAATTTTAGCATAAGTTTTTTGGTTTGTAAAGAGGTTTTTAAAAAATTTTTCAAAAAATTTTTTCTGCTGTGTTTACCTTGTGTTTTACAGGCAAAAATAAGGGTGTAGAACACAAAAAAAGGAGCGAGAACAAATGATTATCAGAAGGGGAGATATATATTATGCCGATCTGAGCCCCGTTATAGGCTCGGAGCAAGGCGGAATAAGACCTGTACTTATTGTTCAGAATGATGTGGGAAACAAATACAGCCCCACCGTTATAGCGGCGGCAATAACAAGTCAGAAATATAAAAATCCCTTGCCCACTCATATTCAGGTAAATGCAGACGGCTGCGGATTAGCAAAGGATTCCATAGTCCTTTTAGAGCAGGTGCGCACAATAGATAAAAAGAGACTGCGTGAGCATATGGGAACTCTTGACAGTGCGGAAATGAACAGAATAAATCAGGCATTATCGGTAAGCTTTGGTCTGTAATTTATAAATATGTAATACAAAAGGCGGAGTATTCCGTCTTTTTTTCTTGCTAAACTTTTTTTTATATGATAAGATAATAAAGATATATATTACGGAGGCACCTTATGAGTAAAAGTGTGTTGATAATAGGCGGCGGTGCGGCAGGTCTTATGGCTGCGGGTACGGCTGCAAAGAGAGGACTTAATGTAACGGTTCTCGAAAGAAACGAAAGACCTGCAAGAAAGGTTATGATTACGGGCAAGGGCAGATGCAATGTAACAAATGCCTGCACGCTTATAAACGAGCTTACGGATGCTGTTCCCGTAAACAGCCGTTTTCTTTACAGCGCTTTTTCACGCTTTATGCCCTATGACACTATGGACTTTTTTGAGGAAATGGGTGTTAAGCTTAAAATTGAAAGAGGAAACAGAGTTTTCCCCGAAAGCGACAAGGCTGTTGAAATAGTTGATGCACTTGTCCGCTTCTGTAAAAAAAGCGGTGCTAAAATAGAAACCTCGCAGCGAGTGAGAAATCTTATTATTGAAGACGGGGAAGTCAGGGGAGCAGTTACCGAGGACGGTAAAAGGTATCTTGCCGATGCGGTATTGCTTGCAACGGGCGGCTGCTCTTATCCTCTGACAGGCTCGAGCGGTGACGGATATAAATTCGCAAAAAGTGCGGGGCATACTATTGTAACTCCTAAGCCGTCCTTGGTGCCTCTTGAAACCGAGGACAGCTGGTGCAAGCGTGCACAGGGCTTATCGCTTAAAAATGTTGCAATAACAATTACCGATAAGGAAAGATATAAGCAGGTATATTCCGATTTCGGTGAAATGCTGTTTACTCATTTCGGTGTGTCGGGTCCTATAATTCTCAGCGCTTCCTCGCATCTCGGAGAAATAACTCCCGATAAGTATGAGCTGAGCATTGACTTAAAGCCCGCATTGAGTGAAGAAAAGCTCGATGAAAGACTTATCAGAGACTTTGCAAAATACTCGAATAAGGCTCTGGGAAATGCTCTTCAGGAGCTTTTGCCGAGAAAGCTTATCCCCGTAATTGTTTCATTGTCGGGAATTGAGCCGGATCTCAGAGCAAATAAAATAACACGCGATATGCGCCACGACCTCGGATATCTTCTGAAAAATCTTACCTGCACAATAAAGGGCACAAGACCTATTGAAGAAGCAATAATAACCTCAGGCGGAGTTGCAGTCAATGAGATAAATCCGAAAACAATGGAATCAAAAATCTGCAAGGGACTGTATTTTGCAGGAGAGCTTATTGATGTTGATGCCTATACGGGCGGATTTAATCTGCAGATTGCATTTTCAACAGGCGTTTTAGCGGGAAAATCAATGTTAGGAGAGTAATATAATGATAAATATAGCAATAGACGGTCCTGCGGGAGCAGGCAAAAGCACTATAGCAAGAAGAACCGCCGCAAATCTCGGTTACATATATGTTGATACGGGTGCATTATACAGAGCAGTCGGTGTGAGCGTTTTAAGACGGGGGCTTGATACAACCGATGCAAAGGCTGTGGCACAGGTGCTCAACGAAATAAAAATTGAACTGAAATTTGTTGACGGTGTTCAGCATGTTTTTCTCAACGGAGAGGATGTTTCAACCGATATCCGTCTGCCCGAGGCTTCCATGGCTGCATCGAATGTTTCGGCAATACCTGCCGTGAGAGCATTTCTTTTTGATTTGCAGAAAAGCATTGCGGCAAACAGTAATTGTATAATGGACGGCAGAGACATCGGTACTGTTGTTCTGCCCGATGCACAGCTCAAGGTTTTTCTTACCGCATCAGCCGAGGTCAGAGCAAAGAGAAGATATGACGAGCTTGTTGTAAAGGGAACACCTGTTGAGTTTAACGAATTGCTTGAGGAAATCAAGCTTCGTGACCACAACGATTCAACAAGAGCGATAGCCCCCTTGAAGAAGGCTGACGATGCCGTGCTTGTTGACAGCTCGGATATGACAATAGACGAGGTCTGCGAAACACTCGAAAAGCTTGTCCGTGAGATTAAGTGAGGTAAAATATGCAGATAAACATTGCAAAAACCGCGGGCTTCTGCTTCGGTGTTGACAGGGCAGTAAAGGCTGTTGAGGATTTTATTGTAAGCGGTGAACGGGTATGCACATTAGGGCCTCTTATACATAATCCTATATTTATAGAGTCCCTGAAAAAAAGGGGTGTTGCAGTTGTTGAAAAAGCAGAGGATACACCTGAAAATTATACTCTCGTTATCAGAACCCACGGAATAACCAAGGATATATCCGAAAGTATAAAGCTTAAAGGACTTAAATATTTTGATGCAACCTGTCCTTTTGTTTCAAAGATACATAAAATTGTTGCAAGTGAATCAAAAGAGGGCAGAGTGATACTTATTGCAGGCGACAGGGAGCATCCCGAGGTTATCGGTATAAGAAGCTACTGTGAGACACCGTCCTTTGTTTTCTCATGTGAAAAAGAGCTTGAGGACATCAGAAAAAATCACTCTTTCGGTGAAGATACTTTATTTTCTATTGTTTCTCAGACCACTTTTGATGCAAAAGAGTTCAAAAAATGTAAGAAAATTGCAAATTTACTCTATACAAATGTAAAAATATTTGATACAATATGTAATGCTACCGCTCTGAGGCAGGAAGAGGCAGCAAATCTTGCCAAAGAGAATGATATAATGATAGTTGTCGGCGGCAGAAACAGTTCTAATACAAAAAAGCTGTATAATATATGCCGTGAATACTGTCAGACATATCTTATCGAAGATGCCACGGAAGTATCCGGAATAAATTTTAACGGCATTTCTTCGGTCGGAGTTACCGCCGGAGCGTCCACTCCAGACGGTATAATTAAGGAGGTAATAAAAACAATGTCCGAAATCAACGAAAACATCCAGTCAGTAGCAGAAGACCAGGGACAGGTTAACGCTATTGCAGAATCCGAAGAAATGTCCTTCGAACAGGCTCTTGAGGAGTCCCTCAACAGCATGAACAACGACCAGAAGGTCGTAGGCACCGTTATGCACATTGCTCCCAATGAAATTCAGGTAGACATTGGCAGAAAGCAGACCGGTTATATCCCGATTGATGAGTATAGCGCAGACCCTGCAGCAGATCCTGCAAAAGAACTCAAGGTCGGCGATGAGCTTAACCTTATCATTATGAAAACAAATGATATGGAAGGCACAATAATGCTCTCAAAGCGTCGTTATGATGCTATGAAGTATTGGGATAATATTGTTGAAGCTAACAAGGAAGGAACAGTTCTCGAAGGTGTTGTTGTTGAGGTAATCGGCAAGGGACTCATTGTTTTTTCAAACGGTGTAAGAATTTTCGTTCCCGCTTCTCTTTCAACAGTTCCCAGAGACGGCAGACTCGAAGATATGCTTAACAAAACTGTCAGCTTCACCGTTGTTGATATAGACAGACGCCGCCGCAGAGCTGTAGGCTCCATCAAGGAAGCAAGCAGACTTGCACGCAAGGAAGCTCAGGCTAAGTTCTGGGAATCAGTAGAAGAAGGTCAGAAGTGTACAGGTACTGTTAAGTCTCTTACAGATTACGGCGCATTCGTTGACATCGGCGGTGTTGACGGTATGATCCACAGAACAGAGCTTTCCTGGAAGAGAATCAAGCATCCTTCAGATGTTGTAAATGTAGGCGATGTAGTTGAAGTTTACATAAAGGCTCTCGACAGAGAAAACAAGAAGATTTCTCTCGGCTACAAGAAGATTGAAGACAATCCCTGGGAAATCCTCAAGAGAGATTATCCCGCAGGTTCAGTTATTACTGTTAAGATTGTAAGAATGACAACCTTCGGTGCATTTGCTGAAATCTTCCCCAGAATGGAAGGTCTTATCCACATTTCACAGATTGCTAACGAAAGAATTGAAAAGCCTCAGGATGTAATCTCCATCGGTGATGAAGTTCAGGTTAAGGTTCTTGACATTGACTTTGACAAGAAGAGAATTTCTCTTTCAATGAAGGCACTTCTTCCCGAAGCTGAAAAGCCCGTTGAAGAAGTTGTTGAAGAAGTTGTTAACGAAGAACCCGTAACTCTTTCTATTGACGAGCTTATAGCAAAGGCTAACGAAGCTGAAGCAGCAGTAGAAGCAACAGAAGAATAATAATTTTATTTTGAGCCGTGAAGCTTATTGTTTCACGGCTTTTTTGTTGATTTGTATACTTTTTTATGATAATATTTTATCATAACGGCAAAGGAGCTTTGTTATGGAAAAATATATAAATGAGAAGCTTCGTCCTCTTGTTCAGGGCGACGGCGGTGAAATGACTTTTCTGAAAAGAGAAGACGATAAGGTAACGGTTGTTATGCAGGGCGAATGCTCGAAATGCGGTATGCTTGCAAAATGTATGTCCTGGTGCGAGGGGCAAATTCAAAAGGACCTCGGAGAAAAGGTGACATTGATTCCTGTAAGAAAGAAGCCCTTTTTCTGGGACAGATGAGGTGAAGTATGGCACATATAAAGGTAGTAAGACGCAGTATGCGTCCCGAGGAATATATTGAATTAAGATATATAAAGCTTAAAAGATATATTTATGATGAAATGAGAGAAATCTCTCCCGTATATATCCGCGAAGCCCGTCAGACCGCTGAAATGCAGTATGAATTTTATGATGAGGAATACAGAGAGCTTAATATCGGAGAGCTTTACTATACCCCCGACGGCAGTGCATTTATCAAGTGCTGTGTAACAATTCCCGAGGAGCTTAAAGACAGGGAAGTGTACCTGTACACAAAGACCTCGTCTGAAATGACCGTAAAGGTGAACTCAAAATATGCAGGCGGTTTTGATCCCAACCGTCAGAGAATACTTATATCTCCCTATACAGAAAACGGCAGATGTGAAATAGAAATTTTAGGCTATAACCGTTCAAAGCCCGATGATGAGAGAAATCCCGAAACACTTGCCGTAAGAGGCTGCCGACAGACCTTTGAGGGGCTTTTCCTTGCAACTGTAAATGAGGATGTGCAGAAGCTCTGCTATGACTGCGAGCTTTTGTGGGATATAATTGACAGCGAAGCCTTCAATGAGGAATACAGAGAATTTGTTATAAGAGAATTGAACTGTGCATTGAATTTAATTGATTTTGAGGATATAAAAAATGAAGCGGTCGCAAAGGCAATAAAATATATAGACGAAAAAATATATGCAGACAAAACCTTCAAGGGTAACGGTAGGGTAGCACTTATTTCTCATTCACATCTTGATTTAGCGTATTACTGGAGAAGAATTCATACCGTTCAGAAGAATCTGCGAACTGTTCTTATTCAGTTAAGATTAATGGATAAATACCCCGAATTTACATATGCCCACACTCAGGCTAATACATACGAAACACTCGAAAAATATTATCCCGAGGTGTTCGCCGAATTGAAAGAGCGTATAAAAGAGGGCAGATTTGAGCCGGTCGGTGCTATGTATGTTGAGCCTGACTGCAATGTGCCGAATGCCGAAAGCCTTATAAGACAATGCCTTTACGGTCAGCTCTATTTCAGGGATAAGTTCGGTATCACGGTTGACAGCTGCTGGCTGCCCGATGTTTTCGGCAACAGCTGGATTTTGCCGCAGATACTCAGAAAGAGTAAGGTAGATTTCTTCGTTTCAAATAAGATGTCCACTTGGAACGATACAAACCGTTTCCCGCACAATAATTTTATCTGGCGCGGAATTGACGGTACAGATATCTATGCCTGTGTACCTCCCACTCATTTTATTTCGTGGAACGAGCCGTCACAGGTAAAAGAAAACTGGGAGGCTTTTCAGGATAAGCATACTTCTACTGAGACTCTGCAGATGTTCGGCTACGGAGACGGGGGCAGCGGTGCTACCGAGGAAATGCTCGAATTGATGAGCCGCTTTAAGAAGCTTTCCGTTATGCCCGAAACAAGACATATAACCGCAAAGGAATTTCTGCACAGTAATTTTAATTCTGACCACGAGTTTGATGTGTGGGACGGAGAATTGTACCTTGAAATGCACAGAGGTACATTCACAACCAAATCAAATCTCAAAAAATATAACAGAAGTCTTGAAAATAAATTCAGAACGGCTGAGCTTTTAAGTGTTTACAGACATAAAAAAGGTGAAGATTATCCCGACAGAAAATTAAGAGAGCTTTATAAGAAGATGCTTGTAAATCAGTTCCACGACATTCTCCCGGGAAGTCACATAACCCCCGTTTACCGTGATGCTATAAAGGATTACATAGAAATTGACAATGGGCTTGATGAAATTATAGGAACGGGAGATAAGCTTTTCAACACTCTCAATTTCCCCAGAAACGGTGTTGAATTTATCCCCGACGAAAACGGAAAAATTACCCGTTCAGGAAAAAAAGGTAATTTCAGAAAGGTAGAGTTTGCACCTTTGTCTGTAGGAAAGGTTGAGGCTGCTGCCACAGACACAAGCTGGTTCGGTTTTGACAATGAAAAATGCTCCACTCCTTTATATGACATAAGCTTTGCAAAAGACGGCTCAATTGTTTCCTTGTATGATAAAAAGCTTTGCCGTGAATGGGTAAAGGGAGATTTCAACAAGCTTAAAATGTACGATGACCGTCCCGGAGTTTATGATGCGTGGGATATTCTGCCCGATTACCTTGACAAAGAGCTTGAACTGCCCCTTGAAAAGGAGCTGACATTGCTGTCTGTTGACGGTGAGTGTGCGGAGCTTTCTGTTACTCATAAAACAGACAAGAGCGTATGGCAGAGAATTATCCGTGTGTTCAGACAAGACAGCGGTATTGAGGTTGAAAATATTGTCGGTTGGAACGAAAAGCATAAGCTTATGAAGGTTGATTTTAACTGCAATATTCTCACAAGAAATGTTGTGTGTGACACTTCGGCAGGCTTTGTTTCAAGAGAAATGCACCGCAACACCTCCTGGCAGGCGGCAAGATTTGAATGCTGTCATCACAAGTGGTTTGATTTGTCCGAAACTAACGGCGGTGTTTCTGTTATCAACGAGGGTAAATACGGTATCGGTATAACAGACAAGGGTGTTTCTCTTTCTCTGCTGAGAGCCACAATGCGTCCCGATCCCACATCCGACGAGGGTGAGCATAACTTCTGCTATAAGATACTGCCTCACGGCGGTTCATTCGTTGAAGCAGACATAAACCGCAAGGCGCACATTTATAATGCCCCCTTGATTAAAACGGACATCGAAAAAATCACAATGCCTGATTTCGGGGAACTATACTTGCAGAGCGTGAAAAAAGCCGAAAAGAGCGATATGACGGTGTACAGACTCAGTGAACAAAACGGCGCAAGAGGAAAGATAGTATTTGACAAAGAGGTCAAAATACTCAATATGCTCGAGGATATTGAAGCTACAGCCAAAGAAATTGAGTATGCCCCCTTTGCGATTATTACAATAGGTATAGATTAAAAAAAGACAGTCAATCCTCGGGTTTAACCGATGCGGTTGGCTGTCAGTTCTTTGTGGTTGATATTTTCAGAGAATTATTGCAGACAATTATTTCTGTTCTGAGTTCATATATTCAAAATAATTGAACGGCTTGCAGAAATCTGTATTTAATCGTTTTTTTGTTACAGGAAAAGTTGTTTTACTTTTTGAACGGGTAGGGGATAATCTCTCGACCGTATACTCTTTATATGTATTATCATCATTATATGAAAATTCTATAATTTCCTCTGAAAAATCAAACATAAGGCGCTTGAACAGATTTGTATGAAGATATTGTTGCAGGAAACCGTCTGTGAAAGAGTATTCATATTTATTAAGAGTAAATGCTATGTCATCGGATAAGTCAGAAAATTCAATAAAAGTAAATGAAGAAATATATCCGTTTTCATATTTACTTTCACAGAAAGCATAAGGCTTACCTGTATGCAAAAAAGTAAAACCTTTCTCTTTATTGTCTTCACGGACAATAAATTCAAGTGTATTGCCTGACTCAGATACACAAGACAAATTGCCCTTCTCGTCAAAGTTATATTCATAATAATGATCTGTTTTTTTGATTCTTTTCATAAGATGCTTTCTGCTTACATTACCCACAACCAAATCGTGTACAGGGCACGGGCACAAAAAACCTCTGTGCAGCCCGACCGCTCTGTTATAAAGTTTTTTGTCACAGTCAGGGAAGTGTTCAAAAGCTTCTTTTATTTTTTCACTGTTTTCTTCGGCAAATTGTAAAGCTTCTTCTTTTGCTTTTTCTGCAAACTGCATAAGCTCGTTTGTTTTTGGATGATTCTGAGCCGCAATTCTGTTTTCGCTTACTGTTTGTTCACTGTACTTTTTTTCTATGTTGTCAAGTACATTTTTTAGCATATCGAGCCAGTCAGCCATAGTTGTTCACCTTATATGAAAATTAATAATGCTGTTCACCCACAAAATCTTTTATAAATTCCGTAAAATCACAGAATATTTGCTTTAATACTATTCTTTCATCCTTATAAGCAGCAAGATATTCCGTATCCCAATTATCTGCATCTTTTAAGCCTTGCTTATCGCTTAAATATTTTTTGAAAAATGTGTAAACCTCAATATCAGACTTGTTGTTGCTGAAGCGTTGAGGATAATCGGTAAGATACGTATCAAGTGCTGTTTTCAGATCTTCAAGTTTAAGATTTTCTTTTTCGGCATAGCTTTTGAATTTTAAATACAAGGGATTTTTCTTATAATCGGGAATTCTTATGTAGTCATCAAAGTGTTTGAAAAATTTTTTTAATGCATCTTCTTCGTTTTCGCTGAAAAGAAGAATGATGCCGCAATAATTCAGCGACAGGGTAGTATCATAAATATCGCTGATATATTCATTAAAGCCGGCAAAGGGATTTGAGGGTGTTCTTTTGTCGGTGTATGCATCATTGAACCCCCAAAAATATCCTTCAACTAAATGGGAGAGATTAGTTAAAGAGGGTTCTATAAGATATAACGGCGGACATTTTTCTATTTTTTTTATTAATTCAATTAAAGCGGTCATTTTTATACATCCTTTTGTAGTGTACTAATCGGCACTTTTCGGCTCACTTCCGAATGGACTGCATACATACCAATCACTTAATTCAATATTATTTTGCGTGCAGAATAATAGTAAGGCATCAGTATTATCAAAAAAAGTTTTATTTTGTTTGGTACAATCGAAAATATAATAAATTTTTTCGGAAATATATTTTTCAGTCCCGTTTATTTGCAGCGTTTCTGTTTTTTCATTTTCATTCTCTGTGAAAATAAATTCGCACACAGCAACAAAACCGTTGGGATCAAATGCATATTGATCGATGTAGCAGTTGTTTTGTTCTGTGTTAATTCCCGTAAAAATTGTCCGCATAGTATAAGAATTATACCAGCGTATGGCTACAGAATCAAACAATATATGCTCATATTCATCACCGCCGCAAGATATTATTTGTGAGTCGTCATTGAAGCTATTTAATATATCTCCTGTCTGATGATTAAACAGCGGAGTTTTAATTGCAAGTACACATAAAATACTGACACAAACAAGAACAACGGCAGATATAATTGCATATGATTTTTTCATTTCATTGTTCCTCCTTATGCTGTTTTTATTTTAATCTGTATTCTAACGGAAAGTCATTCCAATGAACAAGCACGGACATATAAGAACAATCGCAAATTGCCCGGTCTGATATGATTTCAGATAATTTTAATGTCGGAGAAATGTTGCTTACGATTTCTTCGATTGTGGTTTTGTTGCTGAGTGTGATTGCAACGGAGTGTTCCGGACAGTTAATGAAAATTTCATCGGGCAGTTCAGTATTAACAGAGGGATATGCTAAATCTTCTGCACTCGAATAATAAACGGAAAACGAATCGGTTGTTAAACTAAAAACGGTAGGCGTTGATTCTTCTTCATAATAAAACATTCTGTTTGCATTAAATTTTATGCCGGTAGAGGAGTGTCCTGTCAGAATAAATTTTTGCGGTTCTCTTAAAGACCAACCCTCTTCAAGCTCTGTTCGGGTGTATTGCTTGCCGTTGTAAACAAAACTATTTTCTGTTTTATCCGAGAAACAGACATAATCGGCAGCCCGATTTTCGGCATAATCAGGAGAAATATAATAGTCTAAAACTGTTAAAGAAATAAGTAACAGGATAACTGCAATTATTAAGATAGTTAAAAATAAAAAACTGCCCGTGTACATATCAACAAAATCTTTTATTGAATACAATTTTGTTTTCATTATTTCATCCTCCTATAAAAAATTAAAATATTTTTTCAGATTTTCAAAACAAATTTTTAATAAAAATTTGCAGTTATCTATAAATTAAGCGTAATGTATTTTTTTGTGACTGTCAATGACTTTTGCAAAAATATATGAAGATGAAACAAAAAAGACCGAGTGCGCAATAAAGTCCGCACTCGGTTATGGATTATTTCACATTTGTAAGCTCAATAGCATACATATATTCGCACTTAACCTCATCGGGATTGATTGCAGGAAAGCTGAGCTTTGTTTTGCCGTTGTCGTTGGTAACCTCGATTTCGGCTTCGTGTGAGAGAAGCCGTGCTTTGATGTCTTCATTATAGTCAACAAGGTCTAAGGTTACGCTGCCGAAGGGGAAGCGGTTGATTATTGCATAAACCTTGTCGTTTTTCTTGGTGTAGTAAACACCGTCCTGAAGCTTCTTTGAATAAAGACGGGTGCCGTAGATAGCCTCGCCGTTTACTTCGAGCCACTTACCCATTTGCAAAAGTCTTTCTTCCATAATTACGGGGATTGTGCCGTCTGCTGCAGGGCCTACATTCAGAAGGAAGTTGCCGCCTTTTGAAACGAGAGAGCAAAGAGTTTCGAGAAGCTCTTTTGCAGACATATAATCGTCAACGCCCTCAATTCTGTTAAGACCGAAGGAACGGCCTATCCCTCTGCATTCCTCATAGGGACGGTCAAGCTCGATATCCTCTATTCTCACACCTGCTTCAATAAAGTCATATTCCGTTGTGAAGTTTCCGCCCAAGTGTCCTCTTGTTTCCTTACCCCAACGGTCATTGGGTACAATATAATCCTTAACGGGGGATTCGTTATAAAGCCAGGTTAAGAAGTCGGTTGAGTGCCATACATCACTTGTGTGCTCCCATTCGCCGTCTGTGAAAAGGGTATAGGGCTCATATTTTGTTATGAGCTCTTTAAGCATAGGGATAAGATGCTTTACGGCATATTCTTCGGGATTTCTGAGGTAAACGGGATTCCACCACTCGTAAACGGAATGATACACACCGAATTTAACTCCCGTGTCCTTTAATGCATCTTTTAGCTCCTGACAGAAATCTCTGTGAGGGCCTGTGTCAACCGTGTTCCAGTTCCATGCATAGTCACTCTTGAAAAGACAGTAGCCGTCGTGATGCTTTGAAACAAGGTTTATGTATTTTGCACCGCTCTTTTTGAAAAGCTCTGCCCATTTATCGGCATCAAAAAGCTCAGCCTTGAAGCCGCTTACAAAGTCTTCATACTGTGCTTTTTCGCCGTATACTTCTTTCTGGAATTTGTATGCTTCGTGATTTTCGTCCTTTATCTGCATACCGTACCATTCGGCATATTCGCCCTTTTTTGTGTATGCAGGAACGGAATAAAGTCCCCAATGGATAAAGATACCGAATTTTGCATCTGCAAACCATTCGGGTACGGGACGGGAATTGAGGGAAGCCCAGTTGTTTTCGTATTTCATATTAATCTAGTTCTCCTGAAAAATTTATTACTGTCACCCTATTGTACCCTAAAAAAGGAAATATGTAAATAATTTTTTTAATACTTGCGTGTAAAGCTTAATGAGTATATAATATAGGAAGAAAAAAATGAGGTGATAATTATGGATAGTGTAATCAAAGCGTTAATAAATTATGCCGAGGAAAAAGGACTTATCAGCAAGTATGACAGAGTATACTCTGCAAATGCTGTTTTAGCTCTTATCAAAAAGAATGATTATGATGATACCGTTGAGCCTGCCGGGCTTCCTCTCAATGAACTGCTTGATAAGATATGTGACTATGCGGTAGAAAAGGGACTTATTGAAGACGGTGTTGATTTCAGAGATTTGTTTGACACAGCCGTTATGGGTGCGCTTACCCCGAGACCGAGTGAGGTTATAGGAAAATTCAGAGAGTTTTATAAAGAAAATCCCGAAAAAGCAACCGATTGGTATTATGCTCTCAGCTGTAACACAAATTACATAAGAACAGACAGAATTGCTAAAATTATGAAGTGGCAGTACACGGGTACATACGGTACTATTGATATTACCGTAAACCTTTCAAAGCCCGAAAAGGATCCCAAGGCTATTGCCGCTGCAAAAAATGCGCCTCAGGTAGGCTTCCCGAAATGTATGCTCTGCAAGGAGTGCGAGGGATATGCCGGCAGAATTGATTTCCCTGCAAGACAGAATCACCGTATAATTCCTATCACAGTAAATAACAGCGATTGGTTTATGCAGTATTCCCCCTATGTTTACTATAATGAGCATTGCATTGTTTTCAATGCTTTGCACACACCTATGAAAATAGACAAGCTTGCATTTTCAAAGCTTCTTGATTTTGTAACACTTTTTCCCCATTATTTCGTAGGCTCAAATGCAGATTTGCCAATCGTTGGCGGCTCGATTTTAAGCCATGAGCATTTTCAGGGCGGCAGATATGAATTTGCAATGGAAAGAGCACCCATTGAAACTGAAATTACCTTCAAGGGCTTTGAGAATGTCAAGGCAGGACTTGTTAAATGGCCTATGTCTACAATAAGACTGCTTTCAGATTCAAAGGAAGATATTGCCCGGCTTGCAGATAAAATACTTACCTGCTGGAGAGGATATACTGATGAAGATGCTTTCATTTTTGCCGAAACCGATTCTCAGCCCCATAACACAATAACTCCCATTGCAAGAATGAGAGACGGCAAATTCGAGCTCGATTTAGTGCTTCGTAACAATATTACAACCGAAGAACATCCTCTCGGTGTTTATCATCCCCATGCCGAGCTTCACCACATAAAGAAAGAAAATATCGGCCTTATCGAGGTTATGGGACTTGCAGTTCTTCCGCCCAGACTTAAAGGCGAATTTGAAAGACTTGCCGAGCTGATACTCAGCGGTGCGGATTTGTATGCAGACGAGCTGACAGCAAAGCACGCTGACTGGGCTTATGAATTCATAAAGAATTATGACGATATAAACGAAAACAATGTTACGGATATAATTCAGGCAGAGGTCGGAAAGGTTTTCTCAACCGTGCTTGAGCACGCAGGTGTTTATAAGAGAACAGATGACGGCAAGACAGCGTTCCTTAAGTTTATTGATAAAGTAAACGAATAATAACAGACAACAAAAACGGCACAAGGTGAATTTCCTTGTGCCGCTGGTTTTTACTTATGAAAAAGAGGCTGTGAGAAACAGCCTCTCAATTTTTGTTTTAGAATGTAAACAGAGCCTTGATTGAAGCAAAAATGAATTTGAACCAGGATACAAACTTTGTCATATCGTCTGTTGTGTCGGAGTATGCGAGATAGAGGTTCTTTGCAACCTCGTCATCCTCTGAATAGATGTCAAAGTATTCAAGGCAGTATGTTTCGTAGTTTTCGATGTCGTTTTCATCGAGAACAATAACTCTTGAGCCTACATTGTCATTATCATAGGAGTTGAAGCCGATACCGGGAGTGTTGATGATGTCAATACCCTTGTAGTTAACAACAAATGTGTTTGTGTGGTCATGACCTGAGTAAACTGCAAGAACATCGCCCATTTCAAGCATAGCATCAAACTGACCGTTTGTGTAGCCTGCAGGACAGGGATCCTCGTCCATTTCACCAACAGCACCTTCGGGGAGCACCCATTTGCCGTCTTCGTTCTTGTCAAGAGCCTCATAGATTTCCTTAACGATAATGTGCTGGAACATCATTGAGGGAACAACCTCACCGCCGTTAGCTGCTTTGAGTTCAGCTGCTGTTTCCTTGTACCAATCAATCTGATCCTCGTGTATACAGTCATAACCGTCATCGTGGTATGAGCCTGAGTCAACACACCATACATTGAAAGCAACCTTTGAGCCGTCAGAGGAAAGAATGGGAAGATTGTAGTTACCAACACCTGTCATATCTTCGCCTGCACAACCAACGAAGCAGTCATATGCTTCATAGTAGCTCATCATTTCTTCCTTTGTTGCTGCGCCTTCTTCATCGTGGTTGCCGAAAACTGCTGCAACGGGAACGCCTGCTTTTTCAAAGATAGACATATATTCGTTGATAGCAGCCTTTGCAAGGCCCTTTGTCCAGCACGCACCGCCTGAAATGTTGTCACCTGTGAGAACAACGAGGTCGGGATTTACCTTGTTGAGAGTATCGGTGATGTATCTCTTTGTAATGGTCTTTATGGGATATCCGTCCTGAATATCGCTCATCTGGAGAATAGTGAATTTACCGTCTTCATTGAACTTAAGATTGGCATTTGTGTCGCTTGCTGAAGCTATAAGTGCAAGGCAAGAGAGAGCCATAACAACACTTAATACAACAGCAAAAATCTTTTTTGTTGTGAACATTGTGATTACCTCTTCCTGTTAGTTTTTTTGTATAAATAATCTCAGAGGAGATTTATTTAACGATATTTACTTTTCTGAGAATGGTATCAACATCCTCAAAATTGGGGATTATGCAGTTGGCACCTGCTGAAAGCAAGCGCTCTCTTTTCCATTCGTCTATGCCTTCGCCTGTTTTTTCGTTTGTTGCAACACCCACGGCATAGCCGCCTAAAGTTGCCACAAGCTCAATTTCAACAAAGCCGTCTCCGAAGGAAATGAGCTCCTCGGGTAAAATACCCTCATTTGAAATCATATTTTTTATAACAGCTTCCTTGGAGCAGTCAAGCATACCGTCTCTTGCACCGTGAATACCGCCGTCAAAGGCATCTGCAAGACCTATGAGGGATGCTTCATATATAACATCCTTTTCGTCCGTGCCGCTTGCAAGATAGCACTTGATGCCGTTTTCCTTTAACTTGGAAATAAGCTCGAATGCCCCCTTTACGGTACAGCTTTCAACGGAAACCGTGCCGTCTTTAAGCCCCTTCTTGCGGTCGGAAATTCTGATTTCAAGTCTTCTGAGATATTCGTTTTTATACTCCAAAGGCTCTCTGTGCTCACCGCCTCGTCTGACAACCGCTTCGTCGAGTGCAATGCATTGGAAAATAGTCTGCTTACCCGTCAGACGGTCAACAAACTCCCTTACTTCCTCATAAATTGCCTCGTCGCTTTCGTCAGTTCCGAGCTCTTTGATAACCTCACAGAAGTAAGGAATCATAATACCCTGCCAGCCCTCACGGATAAGACTTATAGTCCCGTCAAAATCAAACAGCGCACATTTAATTCCCGAGCCTGTGTATTCTTTTACTGTTTCAATAGAAAATGCCATATTTTCACCACCTGACAGATGAATTATAAGACAAAAGAGATAAATTTTCAATAGGGAAAGCTTAAACAAACGGTAAAAATTTCTAAAAACTTTTTTTGAAAAAGAAATGCCGCAAAATTTATTATAATTTCACGGCATTTTACATATATTTACTCAATGATGTTTTTACGGTAATTATTATATCGTTTATTAAGTTAAGCTGTTGAACAGTGCAGCTTTCAAGATTGTTTGCCACCTCTTCAATTATTGCACTTCTGCTTGTTTTGTTTGCATCAAAAATCAAATCATCGGTTCGGACTTCAAGCACTTTTGCCAACTCAACTAAAACAGGTAAGCTTAATTTTGTGTTGCCTGTTTCAATATGGCTCATATGAGTAGTTGAAATCCCGATTTTTTCCGCTAATTCCTCTTGGGAGAGGTTATTAGCTTTTCTGAATTTCCTTATTCGCTGTCCTATTTCAAAATAATTCAAAAAAATACCGCCTTTTTATGTCAATACTACTTGAATTATATAAGCAAATGTGATACAGTAAAATAAACTGCATAGGCTAATTTATGCTTATATAGTTAATATTTTATCAAAAAGAAAAATAATTCAAATGAAAGGGAGTAAATTTTTATGAAGTTCAAAAAAAATTTGGCAGTAGTTTTAGCAAGTATTATGCTTTTGTGTAGTGTTCCGCTTGCTGAGCTTGCAGGTTTTGCCGCAGAAAACTTACCTGAAATTTCGCTTGGTCTTTTTGCTAAAGCTCAGGAAACGGAAATTACAGATGAAACCGTAACAACCTCAGGCACCTGCGGAGAAAATCTTACTTGGGTGCTGTATGAGAACGGTACTCTTGTTATAAGCGGTGAGGGGGAGATGGATGATGATTATGATAATACACCTTGGTATGCTTACCGTGATTATATCATCACAGTAATTATTAAAAATGATGTCACAAGCATCGGAGAAAGTGCATTCTCTAATTGCGATAGTCTTACGAACATAACAATTCCAGACTCAGTCACAAGCATCGGAGATTATGCGTTCTATATTTGCGACAGTCTTACGAGTATAACAATCCCCGACTCAGTCACAAGCATCGGAGATTATGCGTTCGCTTATTGCTACAGTCTTACGAGCATAACAATCGCTGACTCAGTCACAAGCATCGGAGATTATGCGTTCTCTGATTGCTACAGCCTTACGAGCATAACAGTAGATGAAAATAATACTCAGTACTCTTCAGATTCTTATGGTGTTCTGTTTAATAAAAATAAAACAGAATTGATACGATATCCATGTGATAACGAAACAACATCATATTCAATCCCCGACTCAGTCACAAACATCAGAGATTGTGCGTTCTATATTTGCGACAGTCTTACGAGTATAACAATCCCAGACTCAGTCACAAGCATCGGAGTTGGTGCGTTCTCTGATTGCTACAGCCTTACGAGCATAACAATCGCTGACTCAGTCACAAGCATCGGAGATTATGCGTTCTCTGATTGCTACAGCCTTACGAGCATAACAATCGGAGACTCAGTCACAAGCATCGGAGATTATGCGTTCTCTGATTGCTACAGCCTTACGAGCATAACAATCGGAGACTCAGTCACAAGCATCGGATATGGTGCGTTCTCTAATTGCGATAGTCTTACGAACATAACAATTCCAGACTCAGTCACAAGCATCGGATATGATGCGTTCCGTTATTGTGACAGTCTTGAAACTATAACTATTCTTAATCCCGAATGTGAAATTGCTGATAAAGGTGAAACTATTTACTCTGGTGCAACAATAGTTGGTTATTTAGACTCAACGGCTCAGGAATATGCCGAAAAATATGACCGTGAATTTGAATTGATAGATGATGAAGCACACGAGCATAATTTTGACAGTGTTGTAACTGAACCTACTTGCACAGAAGACGGTTACACAACTTACACCTGCACAGATTGCGGTTATTCTTATAAAGATACTTATGTTGATGCCACAGGGCACACAGACGAAAATAATGATAATACCTGTGAAGTCTGCGGCAACAATGTATCAGATATTCTTGTTGGTGAAACAAAACTTATTGATATAGTTGCAAATGAGATAACATATCTCAGATTTATTCCCGAAAGAAGCGGTAAATATACCTTTTATTCATCAGCAGATAGTAATACATATGGCTATTTGTTTGATGCTGATAAGAATCAGCTGGCATCCAATGATGATGCTGGAGAGGACCTCAATTTTTCTATTACTTATGAGCTTGAAGCAGGAAAAACTTATTACTGGGGTGCAAGATTATACTCATATGAAAGCGGTTCATTTGATGTAACGCTTGAATACATTTGTACTCATTCGGATGCAGATTTTGACGGTATTTGTGATAACTGTGGTGAATCTTCAATAATTGCAAGCGGTACATGCGGTGAAAATCTTACATGGACTGTTTACAGTGATACTCTTGTGATAAGTGGCGAAGGTGATATGTATGATTATGATTATAATAATACACCTTGGTATGCTTACCGTGATTATATCATCACAGTAATTATTAAAAATGATGTCACAAGCATCGGAGATTATGCGTTCTCTGATTGCGACAGTCTTACGAGTATAACAATCCCCGACTCAGTCACAAGCATCGGAGTTGGTGCATTCTCTTATTGCTACAGCCTTACGAACATAACAATCCCCGACTCAGTCACAAGCATCGGAGATTATGCGTTCTATGTTTGCTCCAGTCTTGAAAGCATAACAATTCCGGATTCTATAACAACCATAGGTGATTCTGCGTTCGATTTTTGCAAAAATCTTAAAAAAATATCAATAGGCAAGTCTGTAACAAGTATCGGGGGCACAGTAACTGGTGTAGGTGATGAAGCGTTCCGTGGTTGTCTCAGCCTTGAAAGTATAATGGTGGATGTTAATAATGCTTATTATAGTTCGGATGCTTATGGTGTATTATTTGACAAGAATAAAACCATATTGATACGATATCCTGCCGGAAATGCAAGAACAGAATATTTCGTTCCCGATTCCGTAATAACTATTGATGATTATGCGTTTGAGTATTGTGCTAACCTTGAAAGCATAACAATGCCAGATTCCGTAATAAGTATCGGGTATGCTGCGTTTACTGATTGTAGCAGCCTTATAAGTATAACAATTCCGGATTCTCTAACAATTATTAGGAACATGACATTCCGTTATTGTACCAACCTTGAAAGTATAATCATTCCAAATTCGATTACAAGTATCGGTCCGAATGCATTCACGTATTGTTCAAACCTTGAAAGCATAACTATTCTCAACCCCGAATGTGAAATTTATGACAGCAGCTATACTATTTATTCCGGTACAAAAATAATCGGTTATGCTGATTCAACCGCACAGGCTTATGCTGAAAAGTATGAGCGTGAATTTGAATTGATAGGTGATGAAGCACACGAGCATAATTTTGACAGTGTTGTAACTGAGCCTACCTGTACAGAAGACGGTTACACCACATACACCTGTAAGGATTGTGGGTATTCTTATACAGATTCCGTCGAGGATGCATTCGGTCATGATCCTGTATCATATACCCAATCTGCGACCTGTGAAGTAACAGGCTACACAATAACGACCTGTAGTCGTTGTTATGAAGAGCTTGATTTTGAAATTCTTGATAAGCTCGGACACGATTGGGACGACGGTGTTGTTATCACAGAAGCTACATGTATAGTAAAGGAAGAAAAGCTTTACACCTGTAAGAATGATGCTTCTCATACCAATACAGAAACCGGTGAGGTAAATCCTGAAAACCATCAGGGAGAAACATATGTTGACAATGTGAAGACTGTTTCCTGCACAGAAGACGGTTACACAGGCGACACATTCTGTAGTGATTGCAATGAAAGGCTTGTAAACGGCGAAGTGATTGAAAAGCTCGGTCACGATATGTGTGCATGGGAAGTGCTTAAGGCGGCAACACTTCTTGAAGAAGGACAGGAAAAGAGTAAGTGTACCCGTTGTGATCATACCGAAACAAGAATTATTCCCAGATTAGAGGGTAAAAAGACAGAAGACGAGCAGTCCGGTGTGTCTGTTGAATATACCTCAGATGCATATGATGAAGATGTGGTTATCAAGATTGAAGAAGTATATAACGGTTCGCAGTATCTTACTCAGCAATATACCAATATTATGTCATGGAATATAAAAACATATATTGGTGATACAGAAGTTCAACCCGATGCACCTGTCCTTGTAAGAATTCCCTTGCCTGCAAGTTACAATACATCAACAATTGCTGTATATCATATCAATTCAGAAACAGGAAAACGCGAAAGAGTACTGCCTGTAACTATTGAAGACGGATATATATGCTTTCTTGCTAATTCTTTCAGTGTATATATTCTTGTTGATGAAAGCAGTTCAATTACCAATGAACCTGGTGTTCCGTCAGATTCTTCTGCTGATTGCGACCATATGTGCCACAAATCAGGCTTTATGGGCTTTATCTGGAAAATAGTTCGTTTCTTCTGGAAGCTGTTCAAAATGAATCCCGTATGTGAATGCGGTGCGGTTCACTATTAAAATTTAATATTCAGCGTATAAACGCAGCAAAGCGGTTGTTTCCTTTCGGAAGCAACCGCTTTTGATGTATAGGTATTAATTTTGTTGTAATTATTTTCTGTGTATTTTTTTGCAAAATCAGCCTTGCTGACTTTGTGAGACTTATTTTATTTTGCTTAACTTAGCTATGTCGGCAATAACTATCAGCGTGGTTTCCGCTTCAAGAGGTTGTTCGGGATTGATATTTACATTTACCGTTTCACCTTTTTTGATAGCGACAATATTGAAACCGTATTTCTTTCTGAGATTTAATTCAATTAAATTTTTGCCCTGCCACTCGTTTTTTACATTGATCTCAATCATTGACACATCCTTCGACAGCGAGATCATATCAATAAAGCCGGAGCTGAGTATGTTCTTTGCAAGACGGATGCCGGACTCGTTCTCGGGAAATACAACTTTGTCTGCACCCACACGAAGCAATATCTTCTGGTGCATTTCGTTTGCACATTTTGCTATAACATTTTTTACACCCGCCTCCTTGCAGAGGGTGACAGTCATTACACTCGCTTCAAGGTTGCTTGCCATACAAACGACTACGGTATCAATGTTACCAATATCAAGGCGGGATATGACTTCCGGATCGGTTACATCCGCACACTTGCAAACAGGCAAAAATGCCGCTGCATCATTCACGATTTTTTGCTCGGAATCTACTGCAATAACCTCCATTCCGTTCTCTGTAAGCTCTCTTGCTACTGCTATGCCGTATCTTCCCAGTCCGAAGACTGCGTATGTTTTCTTTGTTTTCATAGGATTCTCCTTTATCCGATACTGATATCTTCCGTAGGCTCGGAAATAACATTCTGACTTTCATTTTTTCTGCCCAAAGCTACTGCAAGCGATATTGGACCGATTCTGCCAAAATACATAGTTACAATTATAATGAGTTTGCCAAATGTATTGAGTGTTGCCGTGAAATTTCTCGAAAGACCGACGGTTGCCGTTGCACTGACCGTTTCATAAACTGCATCAATGACAGAAGCATTGTTCGTTGCCAGTAAAAGCACCGCTGAGCTGACACAGATAGTAAGAAACAGTACAACCACAGCAACAGCCTTTTTCACAGACTCATCGGAAATGCGGCGGCCGAACACAGCGGTGCTGTTCTTGTTTCTGACAGTAGCAAATGCCGAACAGATAAGTACAGCGACTGTTACGGTTTTCATACCGCCTGCCGTTCCTACCGGCGAACCGCCGATTAACATCAGAATAACAGATACGGCAGCAGCTGCATCTGTCAGATTTTCTTGTGCAAGCGAGGCAAAGCCTGCGGTTCTTGTTGTGACCGATTGAAAGAAGGAGACCTGAAGCTTATCGAAAAAATCCATCTTTCCGATAGTCAAAGGATTATCATATTCAAGAACAAATATGAGAATTGTTCCGGTAAGAAGGAGACCGGCTGTCACGGCAATGGCTATCTTGCTGTGCAAGGTCAGATGTCTGAATATTTTTCTGTTTTTTGCTGAACGGCTCCTGAGTACACGGAGAACATCCCACCATACGATATATCCGAGACCTCCGAGAATTACGAGTGCAGAGGTTACGATGTTGATTAATGGATTGGTAGCGTAATTACAAAGGCTGTTTTCCGCAATAATGTCAATACCTGCGTTACAAAAGGCAGACACCGAATTGAATACGGATATCCAGATGCCTTCTGCTCCGAACTCGGGGACGAACACGAGCATATACAGAACAGCTCCGATTCCCTCAATGATCAGCGTACCGAACAGCACATTCTTCACAAATTTGGCAAGCCCTGACATGGTATTGAGATTGAAAGCGTCCTGAATCAGCAATCTGTCACCAAGCCCCAGCTTTCTGTTCAGCAGCAGCATAATGCCTGTCATAATTGTGATAACTCCGAGACCGCCAACCTGTATCAGCACCAGTATAACAATCTGTCCGAAAACGCTCCATGTTGAAAAGGTCGGGAGTGTTACCAGTCCGGTAACACAGGTTGATGTTGTTGCCGTGAACAGAGCGTCTATATACGGTACGGAAGTACCGTCAGCTGTGCTTATCGGCAGTGCCAGAAGAATACTTCCGATTAAAATCACTATAAGAAAACTCAACAGGATAATCTGAGTTGTTGTAAATTTAATCTTTTTCATACTGTTTTTCTCTCCGTGGATAAATATGGCTTCTGATCAGTTTGCTGTTGCTTAAAATCAAATTATCAACCACTCTTTTTCTGTAATTTCGTAGTCTATCCCATATTCACCGCAAAATTCTGCTGTGTAAAAAACTTTCTGCCGGAAAAGTTTTATAGCATTGCAATAAACTCATTCAGCAGTCTTCTTCTTGCATCAGTTAAGCATTATTATACCGCAAATTAAGCGTTTTTGTCAATGTGATGCATTATACTGTTTTCCGTTTCTGACAGACAGATGCCGTGAAACAATAATTTTTTCAGAATTAGTGTTCTATAGGCACCGTTTTGCTTTATCTGTATTATTTCTGAATAAATCTCAGACTTCCCGTGGGGCAGGCATCAACACATTTACGGCAGCTTACACAGTCTTTTATAACCTCGGAATCTCTGAATTCGGGCTTGATTACGGTATCAAAGCCTCTGCCTACAAGTCCTAAGATGCCTTTCTTTGCGGTGTCTTCACACTCTCTGACACAAAGTGAGCAGAGAATACATTTATTCTGATTTCTTTCGATTACCTGAAGCTTTGTTTCTGTAAATGCGGGATGATTTTCTCCTGCGTATTTTTTGCAGTCAACACAGTAATCGTCGGCATATTTTATAAGCTTGCAGTTGCCGTAATCGTGGCATCCGCAGCTGAGACAACGCTTTGCTTCGTTTATAGCTTCTTCTCTTGTTAATCCTAAATTTACCTCTCCGAAGTCCTTGCTTCTCTCGTCTGCCGGACGGGTGGGCATTTTTACTCTGCTTTGCTTTTCCTTGCCCTCGAACATTTCTTTTGTTACTTCTCTTTCGGACAGGACAGGCTCTCTGAAGGAAACCTCAACACCGTTAAGATATGCATTTATTGCTTTTGCGGCATTGTTTGCCTTTGCTATTGCTTCAATAGCGATTGATGCACCGTTATTTACACAGTCACCTGCGGCAAAAACACCGTCAAGAGAGGTTGCAAAGGATTTTTCGTCTGCAATAATCGTTCCTTTTTTGGTTACGGGCATTTCCTCAAAGCCGAAGCTGTCGTTACGCTGACCTGCGGCAATGATTATTGAATCAAGCTCAAGGGTTATAAATTCACCGTCAACGGGTACGGGGCTTCTTCTGCCTTTTTCGTCGGGCTCGCCCAATTCCATAACCTGAAGTCTTACAGCCTTTACCTTGCCGTTTTCACCGATAATTTCATCGGGATTTGTAAGGAAGCGGAAAATTACGCCCTCTTCCGTTGCTTCCTCGATTTCTATATCCTCGGCAGGCATTTCGTTTCTTGTTCTTCTGTATATAACGCTGACCTCATTTGCACCGAGTCTTTTTGCAGTTCTGCAGGCATCCATTGCGGTATTACCGCCGCCGACTATGGCGGTTTTTTCACCGATTTCGGGCTTGTTGCCCAACGCTACCTCTCTGAGGAAATCTATACCGCCGAAAACACCCTCTAAGTCTTCACCCTTACAGCGGATGGCGGTGCTTTTCCACGCACCGTTTGCGATTAAAACTGCATCGTGGCTGTTTCTGATTTCTTCGAGTGTGATGTCTTTTCCTATCATCACATTGTTTCTGAAGTCAACACCGAGGGATTTTATTTCCTCGATTTCGCAATCAAGTATTGCCTTGGGAAGTCTGTATTCGGGAATACCGTAACGAAGCATACCGCCCATCTTCGGCATTTTATCGTAGACAGTTACCTTGTGTCCGTTTTCTGCAAGATAATATGCGGCACTAAGTCCTGCAGGACCGCCGCCGATGATGCCAACACTTTTACCGCTGTTTTTTTTGATTTCGGGTAAAACGGATTTGCCCGATTTTCTTACCTCATCAGCAGCAAAAGCCTTGAGAGCTGCTATAGAAAGAGCTTCTTCGACATGTGTTCTTCTGCATGCTGTTTCACACGGATGAGGACAAACTCTGCCTATTGCCGCAGGGAGAGGTACTTTTTCTTTTATGATTTTTACGGCACCCTCCATATCGTTTTCGGCAATTTTTGCAAGATATCCCTGACAGTCTGTGTGGGCAGGACAGTTAAGTGTGCAAGGTCCCTTACAGTCACCGTCGTGGTCAGACATAAGAAGCTCGAGAGCCGCTTTTCTTGTTTTAACAGCTCTTTCGGAATTCGTTTCAATTTCCATGCCGTCTGCAGCCACAGCAGAGCAGGCACGAAGAAGCTTAGGACTGCCCTTTGCTTCAACAACACACATTCCGCACGCACCGTAGGGGGATAAGTGCTTGAGATAGCAGAGATTGGGAATTTCAATACCGTTTGCGCTCGCAATATTGAGTATTGTTTCGCCCTTGTCGGCGGTAATTGCTTTTCCGTTTATTGTTATATTGATTTTTTCGTTCATTTTTTACCGCCTCCTTATTTTACTTCTATTGCATCGAACTTGCAGTTTGATTTACACAGACCGCATTTTATACATTTGTTTGTATCTATCTTGTGTGCCTGTTTTACTGAGCCGCTTATAGCGTTTACGGGACACTTTTTAGCACAGAGTGTACATCCCCTGCACTTTGTTTCGTCTATTACATATTTTCTTAAAGCCGCACATTCGCCCGCGGGACATCTGCCCTCATTGATATGTGCTTCATATTCGTTTCTGAAATATTTTATTGTTGTAAGCACGGGGTTTGGAGCAGTCTGTCCGAGACCGCACAGAGCACCGCTTTTAACCGAGTCGCAAAGCTCCTCTAAAAGCTCAATGTCGCCCTCTTTACCCTTGCCGTCCGTTATACGGGTGAGAATTTCAAACAGTCTCTTTGTGCCTATTCTGCAATGCACACATTTACCGCAGGATTCCTTGGTAGTAAAGTCAAGGAAGAAGCGAGCCATATTTACCATACAGGTGTCCTCGTCCATAACAACCATACCGCCCGAGCCCATTATAGCACCCGTTGCAGACAATGCCTTATAGTCGATAACCGTATCAAGGAGTGCTTCGGGAATACATCCGCCGGAGGGGCCGCCCAACTGAACTGCCTTGAACTTTTTATTGTTTCTGATTCCGCCGCCTATGTTGAAAATAACATCTCTGAGAGTAAGTCCCATAGGAATTTCAACAAGACCGCCGCGTCTGATTTTACCCGTGAGTGCAAATACCTTTGTGCCCTTGCTGGTCTCAGTACCCATTGAAGCAAAGGCTTTGCCCGAATTGAGAATTATCCACGGTACATTCGCAAAGGTCTCAACATTGTTTATGTTCGAGGGCTTGTTTTCATAGCCCTTCTGTGCGGGGAAGGGAGGCTTGAGCCTCGGCATACCTCTTTTGCCCTCCAACGATTCAATAAGTGCGGTTTCCTCACCGCAGACAAATGCACCTGCTCCCGCCTTGATTCTGAGTGTACAGCTGAAAGATGTGCCGAGTATATTTTCGCCTAAAAGATTTTCTTTTGTTGCATCCTCTATTGCCTTGCCGAGTCTTACTATTGCAAGAGGATATTCCGCTCTTACATATACATAGGCATATTTTGCACCGATAGCATATGCCGCAATGAGCATACCCTCAATAAGATTGTGCGGATCGCTTTCTATAACCGCTCTGTCCATAAATGCACCGGGATCGCCCTCGTCTGCATTGCAGATAAGATATTTTTCGTCGCCATCGCTTTGTCTTGCCGCATTCCACTTAAACCAGGTAGGGAAGCCCGCACCGCCTCTGCCTGCAAGCCCCGAGGTCTTTATTTCCTCTATAACCTCCTCGGGTGTCATTGAGGTGAGCACCTTTTTAAGAGCTTCATAGCCGCCTTTTTCTTTATATGATTCAATATTTTCGGGATCTGCTATACCGCAGTTTCTCAGCGCAATTCTTGTCTGCTGTGTTAAGAAGGAATTGTCTTCGTCCGAAATTTTGAGGTAGTCTACCAAAGAAAGATTGTTTTCTTTTACGGCATTTACGATATTTTGGGCATCGCTTTCTTTAACCTTAACAAGCCTTGCTTTAAGCTCATTTTCTTCGTATATATCAACTATAGGTTCAAGGAAGCACATACCGATACAGCCCGTGATACCGATTTGTATATCCGAATTTGCGAAAGCATCTATTGCCGAATGTACTTTAAGAGCGCCTGCCGCAATACCGCAGGAGCCTTCACCGATAACTATTCTCATTATGCTTCCTCCCTTGCCTTTATTTCCGTTAATATTTCAACTGCTTTCTGAGGAGTCAGACTGCCGTAGGTATCCTCGTTTATCATCATAACGGGAGAGAGTGAGCAGCAGCCCAGGCACGCAACGGTTTTGAGCGAGAAAAGACCGTCTGCACTTGTTTCGCCGTCTTTGATTTCAAGATAGTCGCATATAGCCTTTTCAACAGCATCCGCACCGTTTACATGGCAGGCCGTACCCTTGCAGAGCATAATAAGATTTTTGCCTACGGGGGTTAAACGGAACTGAGTGTAAAAGGTTGCAACGCCCATAACCTTTGCGGGGGTGTTGCCCGTTTTTTCAGCTAAATAATAAATTACATCAACAGGTAAATAACCGTAAATTTCCTGTGCTTTCTGCAAAATTGTGATAAGTGAGCCTCTGACCGATGCAAATTCTTTAAGAACATCATTGAGCAATGTCAGATCACTTTTGCTGCAGTTTTCACACATAAAAGGTCGCCTCTTTTCGCAAAATAACTTATAATCGAGTATTTTAGCACAGTTTTTAACTAAAATCCATATATATTTTAACAAAAAATGAAGAAAATTTGAACATTTTTGTTTTCTTGTGACATTGTCTCAGCGAAAAATTAATTTTTATGCAATTATACAGTGAAAATATGCATAAAAAATCATCCGAAATTGTATAATCAGAGTGCTGAAAGAGTATTGATGAGGGATAATAAAATATATTATTATAATTATTAATGGGTATTTGTGTGCAATTGTGCTAAAATTAAATGCTTGTTTTGTGTTATTCTGTTCAAAAATACAGAAATGCAAAATAATTTTTGAATATGCTTGACAAACATAATCAATGGGTGTATAGTTATGCACAACGAATGAATATTAATTCAACTTGGAGGAAAAACAAATGGATAAGTCAAAAATCAAAAAGGTTGTTCTTGCATACTCAGGCGGTCTTGATACATCAATCATCATCCCCTGGCTTAAGGAGAACTATAATAATTGTGAAGTAATTGCAGTTTCAGGTAATGTTGGTCAGGCAAGCGAGCTTGAAGGACTTGAAGAAAAGGCAATCAAAACAGGTGCTTCTAAGATATATATTGAAGACCTTACAAAGGAATTCATTGAGGATTATGTTTTCCCCTGTGTTCAGGCAGGTGCTCTCTATGAGGATTATCCTCTCGGCACAGCATTTGCCCGTCCCCCCATTGCAAAGCGTATCGCTGAAATAGCTATTGCAGAGGGTGCAGATGCTATCTACCACGGCTGTACAGGTAAGGGTAATGACCAGGTTCGTTTTGAGCTTGCAATAAAGGCTTTCGCACCCGATATGCCCATTATTGCTCCCTGGAGAGAATGGGATATAAAGAGCCGTGAGGAAGAAATCGAATATGCTGAGGCTCACAACATTCCTCTTAAGATAACAAGAGAAACAAACTATTCAAAGGATAAGAACCTCTGGCACCTTTCACACGAAGGTCTTGACCTTGAGGATCCCGCAAACGAGCCTCTTTACAACAAGGAAGGCTTCCTTGAAATGGGAGTATCTCCCGAAATGGCTCCCGATAAGCCCACATATGTAAAGATTCACTTTGAAAAGGGTATTCCCACCGCAATTGACGGTGTTGAAATGGACAGCGTTTCACTTGTTGCAAAGCTCAATGAGCTCGGCGGTGCTAACGGTATCGGTCTTCTTGACATTGTTGAAAACCGTCTTGTGGGTATGAAATGCCGCGGTGTGTATGAAACTCCCGGCGGAACAATCCTTTACAAGGCTCATCAGGTGCTTGAAACCATTTGTCTTGACAAGGAAACCTCTCACTACAAGGCACTTGTTGCACAGAAGCTTGCAGAGAATGTATACAACGCTTTGTGGTTCACTCCTCTTACACAGGCAATTCTTGCTTTTGTAAAGTCAACTCAGGAAACAGTTACAGGTGATGTAACACTCAAGCTCTACAAGGGCAATATGATAAATGCAGGTGTAACATCTCCCTATTCACTTTATGATCCCGAAATTGCAACCTTTGATGAAGACGAGGTTTACAATCAGGCTGATTCAGCAGGCTTCATTAATCTTTACGGTCTTCCCACCAAGGTTTATGCAAAGATGAAGGCTAAGAACAATCTCAAATAAAAAAGGTATCATAACGGAGAATATGGCTATGGAAAAAATGTGGGCAGGCAGATTTTCAAAGGCTCTTGATAAAGAGGCAGACGATTTCAATTCGTCGATACACTTTGACTGCAAGATGTATAAACAGGATATAACCGGCTCTATGGAGCACGCCGCCATGCTTTCCGCTTGTAATATAATTTCTCAGGATGAAAGTCTGCAAATCATTGACGGTTTGCAGACTATTCTTGATGATATAGACAGCGGCAAGCTTGCAATAGACACGGATGCGGAAGACATCCATATGTTTGTTGAGGCACAGCTGACAAAAAGAATAGGCGATGTGGGTAAAAAGCTTCATACCGCAAGAAGCCGTAACGACCAGGTTGCCGTTGATATAAGACTTTATCTCAGAGATGAAGCTGATGAGGTAATAAAGCTTGTGCTTGAGCTTATCGAGGTTATAAACGAACAGGCTAAAAAGTATGCGGGCACAATAATGCCCGGCTACACTCATCTGCAAAGAGCACAGCCTGTTACCTTCGGACATCATTTATTGGCATATGCTATGATGTTCACAAGAGATGTGGGCAGGCTTAAAGATGCTAAGGCAAGAATGAACTATTCCCCCTTAGGCTGCTGTGCTCTTGCGGGAACTACTTATAACACAGACCGTGAAATGACAGCAAAGGCTTTAGGCTTTGACGGAGTTATGCTCAACTCCATTGACGGTGTGTCTGACAGAGATTTCTGTGTTGAGCTTATGTCTGCTTTTTCGCTTATTATGATGCATCTTTCCCGTTTTTCGGAAGAAATCATACTCTGGTCAAGCTGGGAATTCAAATTTATTGAGCTGGATGATTCCTACACAACAGGCTCCAGCATTATGCCGCAGAAAAAAAATCCCGATATGGCAGAGCTTGTCAGAGGTAAAACGGGCAGAGTGTACGGTGACCTGATGGCACTTCTCACAACACTTAAGGGTATTCCGCTTGCATATAACAAGGATATGCAGGAGGATAAGGAAGCAATTTTTGACAGTGTTGAAACAGTCAAGAAGTGTCTGAGAGTATTCACTCCCATGATAGCAACAATGAAGGCTATTGAAGAAAATATGTATAAAGCTGCACAGAACGGCTTTATTAATGCTACCGACCTTGCCGATTATCTTGTAAAGCAGGGACTTCCTTTCAGAAGTGCTTATAAAACGGTAGGGCAGATTGTGGCATACTGTATTGAGAATAAAAAGGTTCTTGAAGCAATGTCACTCCAAGAATACAAGAATTTTGATTCAAATTTTGAAAACGACCTTTATGAGGCAATAAGCCTTGAAACATGCGTTGAAAAGCGTATTTCTCTGGGCGGTACAAGCAAGGTTTCTGTTGAAAAGCAGATAGATTATATAACGGAGTTTTTGGCAAATGAAAAAGGTGTTCATTGACGGAAAAGCAGGCACAACAGGTCTTCGTATTTTTGACAGACTGTCTGCGAGGGATGATATTGAGCTTATTGTGTTGAGTGAAGAAGACAGAAAAAATCCCGAATGCAGAAAAAAGGCAATAAATTCTGCCGATGTTGCTTTCCTTTGTCTTCCCGATGATGCGGCAAGAGAATCTGTGTCCTTTGTTGAAAATCCCGAAACGGTGATTATTGACACTTCAACCGCACACCGCACAAATCCCGACTGGGCATACGGCTTTCCCGAGCTTTCCAAAGCACACGAGGAAAAGCTTTTGTCCTCAAAGAGAATTGCAGTTCCGGGCTGTCACGCAAGCGGTTTTATTGCTTTGGTTTATCCTCTTGTTGAGGCAGGCTTTATTTCAAAGGATACCTTGCTTACCTGCTTTTCGGTTACGGGATATTCGGGCGGCGGAAAAAATATGATAGCCGCATACGAAAGTGAAAACAGAGAAAAGCTTCTGGATGCTCCGCGTCAGTACGCTCTTACTCAGCAGCACAAGCATCTTAAAGAGATGGTTGGTGTAACGGGGATAAATTCAGCTCCCGTTTTCTGCCCCGTCGTTTCCGACTTTTACAGCGGAATGGAGGTCACGGTACCTCTTTTCTCATCACAGCTGATAAACGGCAAAACAAAGGCAGATATAGAAAATCTGTATAAAGAAAAATATGCCGATTCTTTTGTGAAATATGAAGAAAATACGGATGAGAGCGGTTTTATCTCATCAAATGCTTTGTCTTTCAAGGATAATATGCAGATAAGTGTTCACGGAAATGACGAGAGAATTCTGCTTGTTGCAAGATATGATAATCTCGGCAAGGGTGCTTCGGGTGCGGCAATAGAATGTATGAATATCGCAATCGGGGCTGACAGAACCTCGGGGCTTAGTTTATAAGCAAGGGAAAATAATCAGGAGAAAATTTTATGGATATAATAAACGGCGGCGTTTGTGCCGCAAAGGGATTCACCGCTAACGGTATACATTGCGGTATCCGTAAAAACAGAACAAAGCGTGATATTGCGCTTATAAAAAGTGAGGTCAGAGCGAATGCTGCTGCTGTTTACACAACCAATCTTGTAAAGGGGGCACCTCTGACAGTAACAAAAAACAATATTTCAGACGGTAAAGCACAGGCTGTTATCTGCAATTCGGGAAATGCAAATACCTGTAATGCAGACGGAATAGAAAAGGCACAGGAGATGTGCCGTATCACAGCCCGGGAGCTGGGAATCGACGAAAAGGATATAGTTGTTGCTTCAACGGGTGTTATCGGTATGCCCTTTGACAACACTCCCATAAGAAACGGTATGAGGGAATTGGTCAGCGGGCTCGGTGATAATTCTCAGCTTGCTGCCGAGGGTATTATGACAACCGATACCCGTCTTAAGGAAATTGCCGTAAAGTTTACCGTAGGCGGTAAGGAATGTAAGATAGGCGGTATTGCAAAGGGCTCGGGAATGATTCATCCCAATATGGCAACAATGCTTGTGTTTATCACAACCGACTGTGCAATAAGCAGCGAAATGCTCCGGAAGGCTCTTTCAAGCGATATTGCAAACACATTTAATATGGTAAGCGTTGACGGTGATACATCAACAAACGATATGGTAACCGTACTTGCAAACGGTATGGCGGGAAATGAAGAAATCACCTGCGAGGGTGAGGATTTCACGGCCTTTATGCAGGCTCTTAATAGTGTAACTGTTTATCTTTGCAAGAAAATTGCAGGTGACGGTGAGGGAGCAACAAAGCTTATTGAATGTAAGGTAAACTCTGCTAAGACAGACAAGGATGCAAAGCTGATAGCAAAGAGTATCATCTGTTCTTCACTCGTTAAGGCTGCAATGTTCGGTGCGGATGCCAACTGGGGCAGAGTGCTGTGTGCAATAGGCTATTCCGGTGCCGATACCGATGTTTCAAAGGTAGATGTATCTTTTGTTTCCGCAAAAGGTGAAATAGCAGTCTGCAAGGACGGTGCAGGAATACCGTTTTCTGAAGAACAGGCAAAGGAAATTCTGCTCGAAGAAGAAATCGATATTGTGGTAAATCTCAACAACGGTGAATATAATACCGTAGCGTGGGGCTGTGACCTTACATATGATTATGTCAAGATAAACGGAGATTACCGTACCTGATAAAAGGGGAAAATTATTATGGATATTTCAAATGCAGAGCGCGCACATGTTATAGTAAGTGCACTGCCGTATATAAAAGAGTACACAGGTAAAATACTTGTTGTTAAATACGGCGGTAACGCTATGATTAACGATAAGCTAAAGGATTCCGTTATGCGTGATATAGTGCTTTTAAGCCTTATCGGTGTTAAGGTTGTGCTTGTTCACGGCGGCGGCCCCGAAATTACGGAAATGCTTAATAAAATGGGCAAGGAAAGCAAGTTTGTAAACGGACTGAGAGTTACCGATAAGGAAACTGCAGAGGTCGTACAGATGGTGCTTGCCGGTAAAATCAACAAAGGTCTTGTGGGGCTTCTCGAAAGAAAGGGCGGTAAAGCTATAGGTCTTTCGGGACTTGACGGACATATGATAAAGGCAAAGGTCAAGGACGAGGCATTAGGCTTCGTGGGTGAGATTACAGACATTGATGTAACAACGGTTTTAGATGTTCTCGAAAAGGGCTATATCCCCGTAATTTCAACCGTAGCGTGTGACGATGACGGCAATGTGTATAACATAAATGCAGATACTGCCGCCGCTAAAATTGCAGGCGCACTCAATGCGGAAAGTCTTATTTCAATGACCGATATCAGCGGTATTCTGAGAGATAAGGACGATCCCTCAACTCTTATTTCCGAAATCAAAATAAGTGAAGCCCCCAAGCTTATTGAGGACGGCATTATAAACGGCGGTATGATTCCCAAGGTTGAGTGCTGTACAAATGCTATAAAATGGGGCGTTAAGAAGGTATTTATTATTGACGGCAGAGTTCCTCATTCCATATTGATTGAAACCCTTACCGATGAGGGTATAGGAACAATGTTTACGGGAGAATAAAAAATGATTGATATTTTTAATTCGGATAAAGAATATATTGCAAATACCTATGCACGATTCCCTCTGTGTCTTGTTGAGGGAAAAGGCTCAAGGGTGAAAGACAGTAACGGTAAGGAATATATAGATTTAAGTACGGGTATTGCTGTAAATACCTTCGGCTTTTCGGATGATGAATGGAAAAATGCAGTAATTGAACAGCTCGGGAAGCTTCAGCATACATCCAATCTTTATTATTCCGAGCCTTGCACAAAATTAGCACAGCTTCTCTGCGAAAAAACGGGAATGAAAAAGGTATTCTTTTCAAACTCGGGTGCAGAAGCAAACGAATGTGCAATAAAGACTGCAAGAAAATATGCGGCAGATAAAAAGGGCAGTGAATACAACACCATTGTAACACTTGTCAACAGCTTTCACGGCAGAACAATAACAACTCTTGCCGCAACGGGACAGGATGTTTTCCATAAGGATTTTCTGCCTTTGACAGAGGGCTTTGTGTATGCAAATGCAAACGACATTGACGACCTTAATGCAAAGGTAAAGGAAAATAAATGTGCGGCTATTATGTTCGAGTGTGTACAGGGTGAGGGCGGTGTTCTTCCTCTGACAAAGGAATTTGTTGAAGCTATTGTAAAAATTGCAGAAGAAAACGATCTGCTTGTAATCTGCGATGAGGTGCAGACAGGTAACGGCAGAAGCGGCAGTCTGTATGCTTATATGAATTACGGAATCACTCCCGATATCGTATCAACCGCAAAGGGACTTGCAGGCGGCTTGCCGATAGGTGCAACACTTATGGGCGAGAAAACAGAAAAAACTCTCGGAGCGTCCGACCACGGCTCAACCTTCGGCGGAAATCCCATAAGCTGTGCGGCGGCTGTCAATGTAATTTCAAGAATTGACGGTGAATTGCTCGAGGATGTCAGAAGAAAGTCACAGTATATTATCGATGAATTAAGCTGTGTTAACGGTGTTAAGTCCGTATGCGGAATGGGACTTATGCTCGGTATTGAAACCGAAAAGGAAGCTTCTGCGGTTATCAAGGAATGTATGGACAACGGTGTGCTTGTAATCAAGGCAAAAAACAAGGTTCGTCTTCTTCCCGCACTCAATATCCCCGATGATGAACTTAAAACAGCAATCAATGTGCTGAAAAAAGCTTGCGAGGTGTAAATTATGAATTTTTACGGCAGAGATTTTTTAACACTTTTAGATTATACTCCCGAAGAAATTGCTTATCTTATTGATTTGGCGGCTGAACTTAAAGCAAAGAAAAAAGCAGGTATTGCACACGATACATTGAGAGGTAAAAATATTGCGCTTATCTTTGAAAAGACAAGCACAAGAACCCGTTGCAGCTTTGAGGTTGCGGCAAATGACCTCGGAATGTGCTCAACATATCTTGATCCTTCGGCTTCTCAGATAGGCAAGAAGGAGAGTATTGCAGATACAGCAAGAGTTCTTTCGGGTATGTTTGACGGTATTGAATACAGAGGCTTCGGTCAGGAAATTGTTGAAGAGCTTGCAAAGTATTCATCAGTCCCCGTATGGAACGGACTTACAAACGAATACCATCCCACACAGATTCTTGCAGACTTCCTTACAATAAAGGAGCATTTCGGAAAGCTCCGGGGACTTAATTTCGTATATATGGGCGATGCAAGATACAATATGGGTAACTCCCTTATGATAGGCTGTGCTAAGATGGGACTTAATTTCACAGCCTGTGCTCCCGCAAAATATTTCCCCGATGAGGCACTTATTGAAAAGTGCAGAGAATTTGCAAGTGTGAGCGGTGCAACACTCACATTCACCGAGAATGTTGACGAAGCAGTCAAGGGTGCAGATGTTATCTATACTGATATATGGGTTTCAATGGGTGAGCCTGCCCAGGTTTGGGAGCAGAGAATAAACGAGCTTCTTCCTTATCAGGTAAATAAGGCAACAATGGACAAAACAGGCAAGGCTACAATATTTATGCATTGCTTGCCCTCCTACCACGACCACAAAACGGTTATCGGCAAGGAAATCGGTGAAAAGTTCGGTCTTGATGCTCTTGAGGTTACAGACGAGGTATTCGAGAGCGAGGCTTCGGTTGTTTTCAAGGAAGCAGAAAACCGTATGCACACAATAAAGGCAGTTATGGCTGCAACTTTAACAAAATAATAAAAAGGCTTTGACACTGAAAAACAAGTGTCAAAGCCTTTATCATTTTTTTGTGTATTATTTCTTTTCAGCAATGGCTTCATCAAGAAGTCTTGCAGCATATTTTACACATTCAACGCAGGGGCGTTTTTTGTAAAATGCCTGAGTTCTTTCTTCTGCTTTTGCGCAATAGGGAGTGTTTTCAGGCAAAGACAAAAGCTCTTTACAGATGTATGAGCCCATTTCTTCTTTGAACTTGAAGCAAAGGGAAGAAACAAATTCGTAATGCTCTTTTTTTGCCTGAGCATCATCCGGGTTATCATATCCGTAAATCGCACCTGCAGCAAGAGCCATTCCGCTTACTGCGCCGCAAACCTCTCTGAGTCTTGCCAGCCCCCCTCCCATAGAGGAGGAGATTTTTGCACTTGTTTCTTCGCTTATGCCTGTTAAGTCGGAATAAGCCATAAAAACAGCCTGTGCGCAGTTGTAGCCGTCAAGAAAGAATTTTTCTGCTTTTTCTTCGTGAAAGGTCATCTTACGCCTTGCCTACTGAGCCGAAGAGCTCCATCTTTTCCTTAACTGTTGCCTTGATTGCTTCAACACCGGGAGCGAGAAGCTTTCTGGGATCGAAGCCCTTGCCCTGAAGATCCTTGCCGTCTTCAATGTACTTTCTTGTTGCTTCAGCGAAGCTTAACTGACATTCTGTGTTAACATTGATCTTTGAAACACCGAGAGAAATAGCCTTCTGAATCATTTCAGCGGGGATGCCTGTACCGCCGTGAAGAACGAGAGGCATTGTGCCTGTTTCTTCCTGAATCTTTGCAAGAACCTCAAAGTTAAGTCCTGCCCAGTTTGCGGGATACTTGCCGTGGATGTTACCGATACCTGCTGCAAGCATTGTAACACCGAGGTCTGCAATCTGCTTGCATTCCTTGGGATCTGCAACTTCACCGCTGCCAACAACACCGTCTTCTTCGCCGCCGATAGCACCAACCTCTGCTTCAACGGAAATGCCCTTAGCGGAAGCGTCCTTGATGATCTGTGTTGTTTTAGCAATGTTTTCGTCGATAGCGTAGTGTGAGCCGTCGAACATAACTGATGAGAAGCCTGCGTTCATAGCAGCATAAGCACCGTCATATGAGCCGTGGTCGAGATGAAGAGCAACGGGAACTGTGATGTTGAGAGTTTCAAGCATACCGTTAACCATACCGACGATGGTATTGAAGCCGCACATATACTTTGCTGCGCCTTCAGATACACCGAGGATAACGGGGGAGTTTAATTCCTGTGCTGTGAGAAGAATGGCCTTTGTCCATTCAAGGTTGTTGATGTTGAACTGACCGACTGCATATTTGCCGGCTTTTGCTTTTGTGAGCATTTCAGAAGCTGATACTAACATTTTTTTTGACCTCCAAATTTTTATACGGCTTTTATTATACTTTAATTTGAAAAAAAATCAACACTTTATGCATTGTTTTTTTCTTTCTGTTGCACATAATATTAAAATATGTTAAAATTAAGTATGATTTAAGCGGTAATTTATATATTGTTACAGGTGGTAAAATTTGTTCGGTTACATTGTTGCAAATCCCGAAAAGCTGAATAGTGAACAACGCGCCCGATACAAAGGGCTTTACTGCGGTCTGTGTAAAAAGCTCGGTGAAAACAGAGCTAAAATAAATAAAATGACCTTAACATACGACCTTGTACTGCTTATTCTTGTTCTCAGTTCTGTTGAAAATGAGGAATACGCGGCAGTTGAGGGCAAATGTATGCTTCATCCTTTAGAGAAAAAGATTTTTCTTGTAAACAGTAAAACCGAGTTTGCAGCAGATATGAATATCGCACTTGCGTATTATAAATTCCTTGACGATTGGAAGGACGATAAATCATATTCCGCATTTGTGAATATGCAGATTTTTAAGAAGGAAACCGAGCGTATAGCAGAAAAATATCCCGTTCAATGCGAGGCAATCAGGCTGTGTCTTGACAGACTTTCCGAGGCAGAAAAGGCAAATGTGCTCAATCCCGATATCCCTGCGGATATTTTCGGAGAGCTTATGGGAAAAATATTTTCCGTATCGTCCGATGAAAAGGGTGAACGGCTTTTTAACTTCGGTAAGGCTCTTGGTAAATACATATATATTCTTGATGCCGTACTCGATGTCAGGGAAGACATAAAAAAGCAACGCTATAACCCTCTTATAAGAACACCGTCTGAAATGTACGGAGAAATTCTTGATATGCTTATGGCGGATTGTGTTGAAAAATATAATGAGCTTGAAATAACACAGGACAGCGAAATAATTGAAAATATTTTATTCTCGGGTGTGTGGACTCAGTATGAAGCCGCTTTGAGACGGAGGAAAAAGAAATAATGAAGGACCCTTATAAAATTTTAGGTGTTTCTCCCACGGCAAGTGAGGAGGAAATAACAAAGGCATACAGAAAACTTGCAAAGAAATATCATCCCGACCTTAATCCGGATGATCCTGAAGCTGCAAAAAAAATGAGCGAAATAAATGCCGCATATGACCGGATTAAGGACGGTACTGCAAATCAGAGCACGGGGTATACAGGCTCTTATTCAACAGGCTCAAATCCCTTCGGCAGCGGTTACAATCCCTTCGGCGGCGGCTACAATCCTTTTGGGGGATATTCTTCATATAACACATCTTCCGATTCGTCTGATGAATCGCGGCTTAACAGTGCAAAAATATTTTTGAATAACCGTCAGTATACTCAGGCTCTCAATGTTCTCTCGGCAATAAAAAACCGTAATGCACAATGGTATTATCTGAGTGCGGTTGCATATTTTGGTGTAGGAAACCGTATAAGTGCACTTGAGCATGCCAAAATTGCTTTTGAGAGGGAGCCTGAAAATATTATTTATGCGGAATACTATTCCCGTCTGTCACGCGCTTCGGGGGAATATGCACAAAGAAGCTATAATTACGGAAGACCTCGTATAAAGCTCAATAAGCTTTGCTTCTGGTGCTGTATTCTTGATTCGGTTTTCAGCTGTCTCGGAAGAAGCTTTTGCTGTGATGACGGATATTATTACAACGGTTACGGTTGTTAAGGGGGACAATAAATGAACGGTTTTCGTGAAAAATTAATGAGATTTATGTACGGCAGATACGGCTTTGATCAGCTTGGCAGATTTCTTTTCGGTCTGGCGTTTGTGTTCTGGATACTTTGCTTTTTTGTGAGATTTTTACCCTGGCAGTTTTTATATGCAATGTTTTCGGGAATCAACACAGCCCTTTATATAGTGGCTTTTTACCGTATACTTTCAAAAAATACCTACAAAAGAACTCTTGAAAATGAGAAATATCTGCAGATAAAAGCAAGGGTATTACCCTTTCTCTCAAAAAAAACGGAAAAGCTCAAGGACAGGGAGCATATCTATAAAAACTGTCCTAACTGCAAGGCAAAGCTCAGACTTGCAAGGGTAAAGGGAAAGCATACCACAAAATGTCCGAGATGCGGAACAAAATTCAATGTGCGTGTATGGATAGAATTCAAGCCGAAATACAACAATCCCTATAATTATTGATGAAAATAACCGTCAGACTTTTATTTTTGAAGGTATGACGGTTAAAATTTTCTAATTTTGTTGACATAAGTGAAAAATTGATGTTTAATAATAGATATATGTAAATATTTACTTCGGAGGGAATATAATGAAAAAGGTAATTTCTTTGCTTCTTGCCTGCGTTATGCTTTTCGGTATGGCTGTACCCGTTTTTGCTGCCGAGGAAAGTGAAGCGGCAGATTATGACGGATATTCCGTAATTGTTGTACGCGGTATTGATTTCGGCGGTCTTACATATGAAGACGGCTCTCTTGCACTCAATGTTGACATCGGTGCTATTTTCACAGGGCTTTTCAAGGCTTTCGGTGCTATGGTGTTCAGCTTCAACAAGGATAAGCTTATGGACGGTATTTTTGATATTGCATACGATATCCTTTCTCCTCTTGCCTGTGATAATGAGGGTAAATCCGTTTATCCCGTATCAATGGTGCAGTATCCCGATGCACTTTCAAATTATCCCGAATTTGTTGCAAATCTTACTGACGGTGCAGAGCCCGGTATCGTAAAAACAGCAGTAGAGAGATACGGTGCTGATAACACATATTTCTTCTCCTATGACTGGCGTAAGGATGCAAAAACCCTCGCTTCCGAGCTTAATGCTATGGTTGAAACAGCAAAGGCAAACAGCGGTAAGGATAAGGTAAATATTATCTGTGCATCAATGGGCTGTATGGTAACAACAGCATATATGCATTATTACGGCAGTAATTGTGTAAATTCTGCGGTATATCTCTCAGGTGCACATAACGGTACATATGTTGTAGGCGACTGTCTTAACGGCAGAGTTGTTTTTAAGACGGACACATTGCTCAATCTTGTTAAGAGTGTTACTGATAATAACCTCTTCCTTTCGGTTATTCTCACGGTTTTCGATGCTCTCGGCGTTATTGATTTCACAACAGGCATTATAAACAATATTGTTGCAGAAAGCTTTGATAAGGCAAACGATGCAGTACTTCGCGACTGCTTCGGCACTCTTGCAGGCTTCTGGGCACTTTGTCCCGATGAGGACTATGATTCTGCAATAGAAACAATTTTCGGTGACTGCAAGGAGGAATATTCCGTTCTTCTTGAAACTCTTGCCGAAACAAAGGAATTTGTTTTCTCAACAGAAGAAACCATTCAGGCGGCATACGATAACGGTGTGAAGATTTCCTTTGCTTCACATTATAACACAGGTCTTGTACCCGTATATGAAAAGGCAGACGGCAACGGCGATATGGTGCTCGAAACAGAGCTTACCTCAAACTTTGCAACCGTTGCAAAGCTCGGTTATGTACTTGACGAGGAATATCTCGCTACGGCAGACAGCACATATGTTTCCGCAGATAAGATTATTGATGCTTCAACCGCACTTTATAAGGACTATACCTGGTTTGTAAAGGATGCTCCTCATGTTGCTGCAGACTACGGCACGCAGTACAGCGAGTTTACCTTCTGGCTTCTTGAATCGGAAACACAGCCCGATGTTAATATGAACGAAAAATATCCCCGCTTTATGCAGACAGACGATGCTCTCAATCTTTTTGCATTAAGAGCAGAAGAAAAGGGAAGTATCTTTGATGCCGGTTGCTGATAATTGAATTGAAACGGTGATGCGCAAGCTTCTGCATCACCGTTTTTTTTGTTAATATATAAACTTTGCTATTGAATAAAATTTATTTGTGTGATATTATGTAGCACGCAACATATTTTTTCAGGGTGGTGGCAGAATGACTGAAAAAAAGCACATAGGCCCTCTTATCAGAATGTTGGAAAATGCAATAGAACAAAAAATGAATAATGATGTGTCGCAGATGGAGCTTACCTCTGCACAGATATTTACGCTGCATTTTTTGTGTAAAAACGAAAAAAAGGATATCTGTCAGAAGGATATAGAAGCCTTTTTCGGTCTGTCGCATGCAACAGTTTCGGGAATTATAAGCAGATTGGAAGCAAAGGGCTTTCTTGAAAGCGTGTCAGCCGAGGATGACCGCAGAAAAAAGCTTATAAGGGCAACCGGAAAAGCCAAAAAATGTGACAGCACGGTGGCTGAACAAATAAAGGAAACAGAAGAGCTTTTGCTTAAAAATTTTTCCGAAAAGGAAAAAGAAATGTTGTTTATTTATATATTAAGAATGCTTGATAATATCGGTGTTCATACGCCGGAAAAACGGGAGGATGAAAAATGTTAAAAAAACTTGCACGCAGTGTCAGGGAGTATAAAAAGCCCGCAATTCTCACACCTGTGTTTATGATAGGTGAGGTTACTTGCGAATGTATTATTCCTATGATAACTGCAAAGCTTATCAACTCAATTGAAGCAGGCTGTGAAATGAATATGATTGTAAAATACGGCTTGCTGCTTTTTGTTATGGCACTTGTTTCGCTGTCTTTCGGTGCACTTGCGGGAATGACTGCAGCTACGGCTTCGGCAGGCTTTGCGAAAAATCTGCGCCACGATCTTTTCTACAAAGTGCAGACCTTTTCTTTCTCAAACATAGACCGCTTCAGTACATCGTCTCTTGTTACCCGTCTTACAACGGATGTAAACAATGTGCAGATGGCGTTTATGATGATAATCAGAATAACTGTGCGTGCGCCCTTAATGCTTGTATTTTCCTCTGTAATGGCAGTCTTTGTGGGTAAAAAGCTTGCATTTGTGTTTGTTGCAATCATTCCTTTCCTTGCAACGGCACTGGGACTTGTTATATACAAGGCAATGCCCGTATTTAAAGGTGCTTTCAAAAAATATGACGGACTCAATAACTCCATTCAGGAGAATATAAAGGGTATACGTGTTGTTAAGAGCTTTGTAAGGGAAGAGCACGAAATCAAAAAATTCGGTGTTGTTTCAGAGGCTGTAAGAAACGATTTTACAAAAGCGGAAAAAATTCTTGCCTTCAACGGCCCCGCAATGCAGACCTCGATGTATTCGGGTATGCTTCTTATTTCTTATTTTGCCGCAAAGCTTATTGTTTCCTCGGGCGGTACATATCTCAATGTAGGTGCACTTTCAAGTATGCTTACCTATTCAATGCAGATTCTTATGTCACTTATGATGGTTTCAATGATTTTTGTAATGCTTACAATGGCAATGGCATCTGCAAAGAGAATTGTTGAGGTGCTTGACGAAACAAGCGATATCACAAATAAAGAAAACGCAGTCTGTGATGTTAAGGACGGCAGTATTGAATTTTCCGATGTAAGCTTCAAATATTCCGCGAATGCAGAAAAGTATGCTTTGTCAGACATTAATCTGAAAATCGCATCGGGACAGACTGTTGGTATCATCGGCGGTACGGGCTCGAGTAAAACAAGCCTTATACAGCTTATATCCCGTCTTTATGATGTAAGTCAGGGAAGCGTTAAGGTCGGCGGTGTGGATGTCAGGGATTATGACATCACAGCTTTAAGAAATCAGGTTTCCGTTGTTCTGCAGAAAAATGTTCTTTTCTCAGGCACTATAAACGAGAATCTTCGTTGGGGTGACGCTGAGGCAGATGAAGACGAAATCAAGCGTATATGTGAGCTTTCGCAGGCTTCAGAATTCATTGAACGCTTCCCCGATAAGTATGAAACATATATTGAGCAGGGCGGTGCGAATGTTTCGGGCGGTCAGAAGCAGCGACTTTGTATAGCAAGAGCCTTGCTTAAAAAACCGAAGATTCTCATTCTTGACGACTCAACCTCTGCAGTTGATACCAAGACAGATGCACTCATAAGAAAGGCATTCAGAGAGGAAATCCCCGACACAACAAAAATTATCATAGCACAGAGAATTGCATCTGTTCAGGATGCGGATATGATAGTTGTACTTGATAACGGCTGCATTTCCGATGTCGGCACACATGATGAGCTTCTCACAAGAAGCGAAATATACAAGGAAGTATATTATTCTCAGAACAAGGCAGGTGACAGCAATGAATAAAAACAGGCCTATGCCGCCTATGGGAAAAAGCGGTTCTGTTCCGCCTGCAGGAAAAGGCGGTGCAATGCCTCCCAAGGGACCTCCGCCAATGAATTTCAAGGTGCTGAAAAGACTTATCTCGTTGCTGTTCAAGGATTATCCGGGAAAAATCTGCGTTATTTTTGCCTGCATTATTATAAATGCAATAATCGGTGTTACACCTGCTGTATATATTGAAACAATAACATCATATATACTCGTAGGTCTTGAAAACGGCTGGGATGCTGTAAAGTCGGATGTGCTGTCGTCAGTTCTCATAATGCTGTGTCTGTTCGCAGTCGGTATCTCTCTTGCATATCTTCAGGCCCGTCTTATGGCGATTGTGACACAGGGCTTTCTTGACAATATGCGAAAGAGAATGTTCAATAATATGCAGACTCTTCCCGTCAAGTATTTCGATACCAACAACCACGGCGATATAATGAGCTATTACACAAACGATACAGACACTCTGCGTCAGCTCATTTCTCAGGGAATACCGAGTATCTTTTCGGCGGCAATTACCATTGTGGTACTGCTAGCGGTAATGATTTATTACAGCGTATCTCTTATGGTTGTTGTTTTTATCGGTGTTTTCGCTATGATGAATGTCACAAAAAAGGTCGGCGGAAACTCTGCAAAATTCTTTATGCGACAGCAGAAGTCTATGGCAAAAACAGAGGGCTTCGTTGAGGAAATGATGAACGGACAGAAGGTTATTCAGGTTTTCTGTCACGAGGATGAGGTCAAAAAGGAATTTGACGAAGTAAATGAACAGCTGTTTAAGGATGCCGAAAGTGCAAACCGTTTTGCTAATATTTTCGGACCGATTATGAATAATATCGGTAATATTCTTTATGTTCTCACAGCCTTTGTTGGCGGATTGCTTATCACATCAGACGGAAAGCTTCTCAATGTTTCACTTGAAAACATTTTTACTGCAGGCTCAATAGTCGCGCCCTTGAGCATAGCTGTTGTTGCATCCTTTGTTGGTATGACAAAGCAGTTCACAGGCTCTGTAAATCAGGCTTCACAGCAGATAAACTCCATTGCAATGGCAATGGCAGGTGCGGGAAGAATATTTGAAATCCTCGACCGGATCCCCGAAACAGACAACGGTTATGTTTCCATTGTCAACTGCCGTATGGAAAACGGTGAGATTGTTGAATGTGAAGAACGCACGGGAATGTGGGCTTGGAAGCATCCCCACTCGGCAGACGGCACGGTTACCTATACACAGATTAAGGGTGATATCGTTCTTGACGATGTTGACTTTGCATACGAAGAGGGCAAGCCCGTGCTTCACAATGTTTCGCTTTATGCAAAGCCCGGTCAGAAGGTGGCTTTCGTAGGTGCTACGGGTGCGGGTAAAACAACAATTACCAATCTTATAAACCGCTTCTATGATATTGCAGACGGAAAAATCCGTTATGACGGTATCAATATAAACAAGATAAAGAAAGCGGATCTCAGAAAGAGTCTCGGTGTTATATTACAGGATACAAACCTGTTTACGGGTACGGTTATGGAAAACATCCGCTACGGTAAGCTTGATGCAACGGATGAGGAGTGTATAAAGGCGGCAAAGCTTGCAAATGCTCACGACTTTATCACAAGACTTCCCGAGGGCTATAACACACCTCTTACCTCGAACGGTGCAAATCTCTCCCAGGGACAGCGTCAGCTTCTCTCAATAGCAAGAGCCGCTGTTGCCGATCCTCCCGTAATGATAATGGACGAGGCAACCTCCTCAATCGATACCAGAACAGAGCTTCTTGTTCAGAGAGGTATGGATGCTCTTATGGAGGGCAGAACAGTTTTTGTTATCGCTCACCGCCTTTCAACTGTCCGCAATTCCGATGCCATTATGGTTCTTGACCACGGCAGAATTATCGAACGCGGAAATCACGAAGACCTTATAGCACAAAAGGGCACATACTACAGCCTTTATACCGGTGCATTTGAGCTTGAATAAAAAAGCAAAGCATCTCAGAATGTGTTACACAAACTGAGGTGCTTTTATTTTTTATTCTTGACAATGCTTTGCCGTACATATAAAATGATGTGGCAAATATATTATTCGGAAGGCAAAAATGTTAAGGATAAAATCAGATAAAAATTACGGCAGAGTAATGATGATAGCAACGGCATTGCTGTGGGGACTTGCGGGGGTATGTGTCAAATCAATCCCGTGGAACTCCATATCTATTATGGCTGCAAGATGCTTTATCGGTATCATAATGCTCGGCTTGTATAACAGAAGCTTCTCTCTGAAATTCAATAAAAAAACCTTTATCGGTGCCGCCTTTATGAGCCTTACGGGACTTTTGTATATGATGTCCATTAAAATGACAACTGCTGCAACAGCCATTGTTCTGCAGTATGTTGCCCCGATTTTTGTTTTTCTGTACAGTGTTGTTTTTCAGAAGCTTAAGCCTAAAATCAGTCAGATCATAATAGTACTCGTTGTTTTCGGCGGCTGTTTTCTGTCCTTTGCCGATCAGCTTGATGTAACGCACATCGCAGGGAATATTTTAGGTGTCGCTTCGGGAATTTCCTTTGCCGCACAGATAATTATGTTCAACGACAAGGAAATGGATTCCTCGGGCGGAATGTATCTGAGCAATGTGTTAAGCTTTGTGGTCTGTTTTCCGTTTATGTTCTTTGATAAGGGAATGGATTTTTCGGCAAAAACCATATTCTGGGTATTGATTCTCGGTGTATTCCAGTACGGTCTTGCAAACATCTTCTATGCAAAGGGATGTCAGAAGATAGACAAAATAGAATCCTCGCTCTTGCTCACAATAGAGCCTATATTTAATCCGATACCCGTTGCAATAGTCTGTGGTGAAATGCCGGGAAAGCTTGCGATAGTCGGATTTGTGGTTGTTATATCAGGTGTTACGGCATACGGTGTTTTACCTGTTCTTGAAGAAAAAATAAAGAATCGTAAAATCAATAATACATAAAGAGAAAGCAGTCTGCATCTTAAGAAAATGCAGACTGCTTTTAGTGTTAAATAAAGTATTGATTATAATCCTCGATTTCAAAAATATAAACCTTGAATCTTTTTTCATTTATAGCTTTTTTGAATTTTGCCTTTACCCGTACCATTTTCAGGGAGGTTTTCAGTTCAAAGTCTATATGCTCATAGTGAAGTGCTTCGCATACATCGGCAGTTCTTACTTCAAGCTGAGGCTCACCGTTTTCATCCTTTGTTATTGCAAAATTTATTGCTTTTACTTCAACTTCATTTGCAGACAGGGAAAGAAATGTTTCCACCTGTTTCT
>JAFXAK010000027.1 GCA_017517135.1 Clostridia bacterium | reverse complement strand
GAATGAGTAAACCGAGCAAAAACAACACAAAAGTGTTGTTTTTGGTTTCCCCGACAGCGTACAAAGGTACGCCGAGGGCGAGGTTTGCTTATAGCATAAAACTTGTTTTATGCGGTCTGCACTTTTTTTACAACCCCTTTTCATTTTCCGGTAAAAGCAAAAAATATTAACCGTCTTTTAACAAACAGCAAACTTTTTTGAGTAAGCAACAAAAAACCGACACTTTGTCGGTTTTTGAATAAATGCAGAGAAACTGTCGGTTGACGAAAAAAGTATTTTCTTATAATATTAATTTCGGCAATATTATATTTTTCGGAGGCTATAATGGAAAAATTACCCCTTTTTACTATGGATGAAGTTCTGCCCGATTATGCAGATATGAATCTCTATGAATTCCTGCTCGCATGTACTTCATTCCACAAGGATGACTATCCTATGTTCCAGTTCAAGCTCACAGACCATATGAGAAGTGAGTTCCTTGAAGATGTTGAGGCTATGGCTGTTTATTTCAAGGAAGAGCTTAAAATGGAGCCCGGAGATGCATATTCTCTTTTCATTCCCAACTCAATTGAAGAGGTTGTTATGCTGTTTGCTCTCAACAAAATCGGCTGTATTGCAAACCTCATTCATCCCCTTTTCCCGCCCGAGGCTATGAAGGGTTCAGTTGAATACACCAAGTCAAAGGGTGTTCTTCTTTACGATATGTTCATTCATCAGCACGCTCAGGCTCTCGCTGAAATGAAGGATATTGATATCATTGTAACAACTCCCGTGCTCTATGCGGCTCCCGTTGCAAAGAAATATTTTATCCGTCCCGATGAAAAGGCTATGACTGTAGCCCAAGCAAATAACCTTACCGTTAAATTCTTTGGCGATATTCTTAAAAAGTATCAGGGACAGAAAACAGAAGGTCTTTTCAGAAGCGGTGACCTTGTTGCAGTTTATATGAACGGCGGCGGCACAACGGGTGTAAGCAGAACAATAATGCTCTCCTCAACTGCTCTCAATGCCGTAACAAAAAACGCACTCAATGCCGCAACTCCCTGTGACTACAAGGCAGGCGAGCTTTGCAAAATCCTTGCTCTCCCCTTCTTCCACGCATACGGTCTTTGCGGCGGTCTTCTTACAACACTCTTCTCAGGCTGGAAGGCAGTTCCCATGGCCCGTTTCGAGGCTGATGAATACATCACCTATCTCAAGGCTAACAAGTGTTATGAGGTTATCGGTGTACCCAATATGTACCGTAAGCTTCTCGCACATCCCGAATTCAAGGGTGAGCATCTCAAATATGTAAGATACGCTTTCGCAGGCGGTGACTATGTTCCGCTTGATTTCTTAAAGAAATTCAACGATATTATGGCTGAATGCGGCTCTGAAGCAACTCTTATGCCCGGCTACGGACTTACAGAATGCGGTGCCGTTAACTGCATCAATATGCCCTGGTATACAAAGCCCGGCACAGTCGGCAGACATCTCAAAACAACAAAGGCTGCAATCTTTGACGAAAACCACAACGAGGTGCCCTACGGCACAATCGGTGAAATTGCGTTCACAGGCAACACACTTATGAAGGGTTATCTTATGCCCGACGGCAGACTCGGTGAGGGTGTTTACACCGATAAGGACGGCAAAAAGTGGGTGCTTACGGGCGATTTGGGCAAAATGGATGAAGAGGGCTTTGTAACCTTTATGGCAAGACAGAAGAGAGTTATCATTATCTCGGGCTACAATGTTTTCCCCGCAGACATTGAAAATCTTCTTATGCCCCTTCCCTTCCTTGCAGAATGCTGTGCGGTTCAGGGCTATGACGATGACGAAAAGCCGATTGTCCGTCTTTACATTGTTTTAGCTCCCGATGCAGATGCCGATAAGCTCGACGAATACAAGCAGATAATTATGGACAAGTGCTCAACTCTTGACCGATTCTCAATTCCCAGAGATATCAGAGTGATTGATGCCCTTCCCAGAACAAGACTTGAAAAGGTAGACTTCTTAAAGCTTACACAGACAAGAACAGAAACCTCAAAGACTTAATAAAATCATATATCTTAAAGGGTAACAGCAAGTCCGCTTTGCCGTTACCCTTGATTTTTTTGTTTTTTTGATAATAATTACTATTGAAATTTGCAAACAGTTGTGATACCATAATCAAGCGTTTTTTGTTACGCTTTTCAAGCTAAAAATTACAATTATGTACTTTATTTTTGTATATATACTAAAATCATAAACTGAATTTTCCATAAAAGGCGGATAAGAATGAAAAAACTGAACAGACTAAAAGCAGTACCTATGGGGCAGCAGATACTCTGGTGGGCTATAAGGGCGGCATTACTGATTTTCGGAATTTACGGCTTGCTTCACAACTCCGTAACTCAATTCCTGATGGGACTTTTTGCAATAGCCTTCACTCATATGTGGGATATGTGGCAGCTTTTCGGCGGCAAATCCTTTATCACAAGAGTGGGATATTTCCCCCAGACACTTCTCAATATATTTATCTGCTTCGGCGTTGTTGTGGGCTATGTGCTCAACACAAAAACAAATTTTCAGCATATAGACCTTATAGAGCATTTTATGTCGGGTGTTGTAGCATCTTATTTTGCATATGACTTCGCGGTTGTTTTCCAAGGCAGATCGCGTCATTTAAGTCCCGGACTTGCTTCAATGTTCGCTTTGTGCTTCTCTGTTTTCATTCTTGTAGGCTGGGAATTCTATGAGTTTACAATGGACAGACTTTACGGCTATGATCTTCAGAAGTCCCCCATCCTCGCAGAAGACGGACTTGTTGACACTATGATAGATATGATTTTGGCAGGTGCCGGCTCGGTGCTCGGTATGTTCTGGGTTGCATTCGTTAAAAACGGTATCATAGGCAAGAACAAGAAAGAGATAAGAGCCGCAGTAAAGGCACGCTCAAAGGCTGATAAGGAAGCAGAGCTGAGATATATTGCCGAACACCCCGAGGAATATTAATCGGAGGCTTTTTATGAGCATAAACATCTCGGTTGACTCAACAGGCGATGCAGCACAGCTTAATGAAAACTTTGCAGTTATCCCCTTTCACATCATATTAAATAAAGATTCTTTTGAAGACGGTGTAAATATCACACCGTCTTCTCTTTTGTCCTTTTTCGACAAAACACGACAAACAGCACAGACCAGCGCTCCCTCAACGGGCGAATATCTTGACTTTTTCAAGGCTTTGACCGAAAACGGAGATTCACTTGTGCATCTTTGTATGTCAAAAGAGCTGTCCGCAGCATATTCAAATGCTTTGAGAGCAAAAAATATGCTGACCGACCGTGACATACGCCTTATTGACACCCGAAGCCTTTCGGGCGGTATCGCTCTGCTCGCACTTACGGCACAAAGGGCAATTGATACGGGAACTGACATTGACAATGTGGAAAATCTGATAAAAGCCGCAAAAAACCGCCTTCAGGTAAGCTTTGTCATCAACTCAACAGAAACACTCTACCGCGGCGGCAGATGCACCTCAGCACAGAAATTTGCCACTCAGGCGCTATCTATCAAGCCTATGATAGGGATGAGTGACGGGAAATTAGTTGTAAGCAAAAAATTTATAGGAAGCTTCAATTCATCCGTGCATAAATATATAGATTTTATCTGCTCATCGGCTCGGGATAATGCAGATACATCATATGCATTATTGCTCTACACCGAGGGAACAGACGAAGCACTTGTCACTCAGGCAAAAGAACAAGCGGAAAATGAGGGGATATTTGATAAAATCTATTGCTACAAAGCAGGCTGCACCGTCACCGCCCATTGCGGGAGAGATACTATAGGGTTGTTGTATTGTATAAAAAATTAAGCATATATCAGCATAATTTTAATATAAAAACTTCATATAAAACTGCAAGCCAATAATAACAAACAGAGCGAACTTTTTTCTGTTCGCTCTGTTTGTTATTATTTATAAACCTAAAATTTCTTTTTTCTTTGCATCAAACTCTTCCTGTGTGATAACTCCCATATCGAGAAGTTCTTTGAATTTCTTTAGTTCATCGGCAGCAGAAGTCTGTTGAATTACAGTACTTGTCTGCTGTACATTTAATTCATCTCTGCGCTTTTCAATGAAATTGACAATTTCTCTTGCCTGTTCAACCATTGAAGGCTGAATTGGAATTGAATTTTCATCATTTATCATTGCAGAAATTCCACCCTTACTCTCTACACTTCCCGGATAGGCAAACTGGATAAAGCCGACCGTAAAGCCAGCAGGCTCTCTGAATTGAACAGATGTCAAATCTTTAAAATTAATTTTCTTGCCGCCCAAAGCACCGCCATTCATTGCATTAGTCATAAATCCGACTTGCATATGGTTAATAATAAGATATTGGTCATATACTTCCAAAGAACTGCCTGTATGTGCAGTAAGTTTATACTTGTAATCTTTCTTTGTCCCTTGAGCTTCTTCTATTTTCTCCTGCACAAAAGCTATTGCTTGTGTTGCAGAAACTCTATCTGCAAATTTAAATGCACATTGTATCAATTTTCCTTCCTTTGTACGGCCTTGTGCTGTTCCGGGAAGAACTGCTGATGCTGGTGTTATAATTTTAAAAGATTCCAATTCATTAAATTTGTATTCTGTGCTACCTATTGTGATTGATGTATCTGTTACACACCAATTTTTGTTCAATCCCGGACCTTTGACTGAAATGTTCATACATTTAACCTCCAAAAATAATATTTACTCTGCAAACACAAAAAAACTATAAATATGAAAAAAAATGCATTTGCCTCTATTATTTTACACCACATCTGGCGTAAAGTCAATACATCATATGTGGTGTAATGTAAAATTTAACTATCAATTTTCAAGGAGATAGTTATGAAAAATTATGTTGAAATCATCAGAGATTTGCGTGAGGATAACGATAAAACTCAAAAAGAGGTTGCAGAATATTTAGGCACAACACAGCAGGTTTATTCGAGGTATGAAAAGGGAGAAAACGAAATCCCTGTAAGACATATTATTGCACTTTGCAGATACTATAATGTATCGGCAGATTTTATTCTCGGATTAGATTAAAAGGGAACAAAATAACAATCCAATCACACCAACCCGAAAAACCACACCAAAACCAAAAGTTTTTATCGGTATATCAGCAAAAACCGTTGACTTCGCAACAGTTTTTCGGTATACTTTTACTGACAGAGGTGATCATTATGATTTTAAGACCGGACTATATTAATGCAATTACTCCTTTTATCGATGCCCCGCTTGTAAAAATTCTTGCAGGTGTCCGTCGATGCGGTAAATCAACAATTTTTGAAATGTTGGTACAGGAAATTAAAAACAAAGGTGTTCCCATCGATAACATTATTGAAAGAAAATATAACAATCCCGACTATGACGACTTTACGGCAAAAAAGATGTATACCGATTTAAAAGATGCCATAAAAGAAAAAGGGAGATGTTATCTTTTTCTTGACGAGCTTCAGGAAATCAACGGTTGGGAAAAAACAGTTAACACTCTTATGGAAGACTTTGATGTTGATATATATGTTACCGGTTCAAACTCAAAGCTGATGTCAAGCGAAATATCAACATATTTAACAGGCAGATATATTCTTATTCCTGTTTACACTCTTTCTTTCAAGGAGTATCTGACATTCAAAAACAAGGACATTACAAAAGCTCGTGAAGCTTTTGATGAATATGTGCAATACGGCGGATTTCCTATTGTGGGAATAAGCAATTTTGATACAAAATCGGCATATCAGGTAGTTGAGGGAATTTACGCTTCCGTAATAACGAGAGATATTTCCAAAAGACACAAAATAAGGAACAAGGATTTGTTTGACAGAGTTGTAAGATATATTATTGAAAATGTAGGTCAGACCTTCTCAGCATCTTCAATAGTAAAATTTCTTAAAAGTGAAAACAGAAGTCTTTCTGTTGAAGCTATATATAATTATCTCAAATGGCTCAGTGAAGCATTTATAATATATCCCTGCAAAAGATATGATTTACAGGGCAAAGCAATTTTGAAAACTCAGGAAAAATATTATCTTTCCGATATTTCAATAAAATACAGTCTGCAAGGCTTTGACAGAAAAATGTTATCGGCTATTTTTGAAAACATTGTTTTTCTTGAAATGAAACGCAGAGGTTATGATGTTTATATCGGCAAAAACGGCACAAAAGAAATAGATTTCATCGGTGTTCGCAGAGATGAAAAAATTTATGTTCAGGTTTGTGTTGAACTACCCTCTGAATCAACAAGAGAAACAGATAACCTTATGGAAATCAAAGACCACTACCACAAATATGTAGTCTGCAGAGATACACTTGCAATCGGTAATGATAACGGAATTGAAATAACACATATTGCGGATTTTCTTTTAAGAGAAATTTGGTGATAAAATGTTACTTTCCTGCCATTTATAACAGCAAGTTCCATGAGAAATACTTAAATTTCCGTAAAACAAAAAAACAGGTGTACCGACAAAAAGTACACCTGTTTTTGTATGTCAAAATATTATTTCTCTCTTACTTGTATCTGCATTTTCGATGTGATTTATTACCTCGTCAATGCTGTCGGTTACTGTGTAGAGGTCTTTTACTCCCTTGCGGATAAAGCCGTTTTTGTCGTCCTCTTCCATTAATTTCACAAGCTTATCGAAAAAGCCGTTTACATTGTAAAGCACTATGGGGGCTGACAGCTGGGCTAACTGCTTTAAGGTCAGGACCTCGAAAAATTCCTCGTATGTCCCGATACCGCCGGGGGTTACAACGAAAGCATCGGAATTGTCTTCCATATATTTTTTTCTGTCCCTCATAGTGTCGGTATACACCATTTCGTCGCACTTTTCGTAGAGCACTCCGTCAACATTGAAAAAAGACGGTGCAACACCTGTTATGTGCTGTCCCACATCAGAAAAGCCTCTTGCAGCGGCTCCCATAAGTCCGTTGCCGCCGCCTCCGAACATAAGAGTGTGACCTCTTTTAGCAAGGGCTACACCCAAATCATAGGTTTTGTTTATATATATTTCATCAATAGCGGCACTTGAAGCGCCGAAAACACAAACTACCATATTTCCTCCGTTAGGGTGGCGGTAATAATCCGAACCGTGTTTTTTATCGGATGATTTTCGCCACTTCTTTGTTAAAATACTCGCCAATCCGCAAGGATTGGCTGCGTTTTTGCCTTGAATTGCCAAAAATCCTCTCGATAAAAAATCTTCGACCCGAAATCAAAGATTTTTCAGATGATTTTTGGATGTTGAGGGTGCCGAAAGGCTGACGCCTTTCAAAGCCGAAACGCCGAAAAGCGCTGAAAAGGCTTGATTTCGGGCATGGTTCGGATTACTACCGTCACCCTGTTATTTCGATATTATATCTGTTTCTCTTTTTTGTTTTTTTACCGTACTGCAAGGCATTTACAGGACAGCGGTTGATACACGCTGTGCAATGCACACATTTTTTCTCGTTCCAGTAGGGCTTCCCGTTTTTCATTTCAATACAGCCTATAGGACAGACTGCGGCACATTTTCCGCAAGCAACACAATTTTCATCTGCAAAAAACTTTTTTGTGCCTCGCATAAAATTATAGGCTTTTTGCATTATATCATACTTAGTCTGCCCTAAAAGTGAGCTTTCTATTTCGGTTTTTTCTTTTGCTTTTATTTTATTAGCAAGCTCTTCAAGCTTTATCTTTGCATTTTTTATTTTTGCCTTTGCGTGCTCTTTTTCGCAGGGGTTATACATTATTATATAGTTATCGGGCATTGTGAGTGAGTATGCTGCCGATAAAAATATCCATCTTGCAGATAAACTCATTTTAAGAGCATATGCACTGCCGCCCATATTAGCACCTGCAGTAATAACAGCCCACACAAAGGTTTCGGGCGTTGTTTTTATTTCAAGCTTTTTTATAAAATCGGCAACAATAATCGGCAAGCCGTCATAAAAAACGAGAAATACAAAGCCTATTTTCTCGTTATTTTCAAGCGTGAAGCTGTATTTATTTTCTCTTACACATTCTGTAATATTAATTATATTACCGTCGTTTATATGCTGTGACAGCTCCTTTGCGGCAAATTCGCTGTTTCCCGTACCGCTGAAATAAAAAATCATAATAAATCACCCTAAATTAGTATATGTTTTTCTGTCAAGATTTCTGTAGCGGATAGCTTCCGAAATATGTACGGCTGTTATAATCTCGCTGTCCTCAAGGTCTGCTATAGTTCTTGCAACCTTGAGAATTTTATCGTATGCTCTCGCGGAGAGACCTAACTTATCGAAAATCTTTTTGAGAATGGCTGTTGCACCCTCGTCCATAACACAGTATTCCCTTACCATATTTGCAGGCATTTTTGCATTACAGGTAACAGAAGTTCCCTCAAATCGTCTGCTCTGCTTTTCTCTTGCCTTGTCTACCCTCAGCTTTATCTCGGCAGAGGTTTCTTCCTTTTGCTCTCTTGCGGCAAGGTCGGCAAACTCAACGGGAGGCACTTCGACCTGAATATCAATTCTGTCAAGAAGCGGTCCCGATACCTTTGACAGGTATCTTTGTGCCATTACGGGTGAACAGGTGCATTGCTTTGTGGGATGTCCCAAAAAACCGCACGGACACGGATTCATTGCACACACAAGCATAACGGAACACGGGAAAGTGAGCGTTCCCGCAACTCTTGCAATGGTGATTTTTCCGTCTTCTATAGGCTGGCGCATAACCTCCATTGAGCTTCGGGCAAATTCGGGCATTTCATCAAGGAACAAAACGCCGTTATGTGCTAAAGAGAGCTCACCCGGCTTCGGAACGGCACCGCCGCCCGAAAGTCCTGCGGCTGAAATTGTGTGATGCGGTGAACGGAACGGACGGGTTGAAACAAGTCCGCCGCCGTCTTTCAGTGCACCTGCAACGGAATATATTTTGGTGGTTTCCAAAGATTCCTCAAAGGTCATATCGGGGAGAATAGAGGGTATGCGTTTTGCGAGCATACTTTTTCCCGAGCCGGGCGGGCCTATCATCAGGAAATTATGACCGCCTGCCGCCGCTATCTCCAATGCTCTTTTTGCATTATGCTGTCCTTTTACATCTGCAAAATCAAGCAGATAATTTTCTGTTTTATTCTTTTCAAAAACAAAGTTCTCTATTTTTGTAAGGGGCTTTTCGGGGTTTGGCTTTTCAAGCAGAAAATCGAGAAGCTGACAAACATTTTCAACGGGATAAATATCAATATCGCTTACTACCGCTGCTTCGTTTGCATTTTCCTTGGGAACAAAAACACGCTTTATTCCCGCATTTTTCGCCTCAATCACCATAGGCAGAACACCGTTTACTCTTTTTACATCTCCCGAGAGCGAAAGCTCACCGATAAAAGCACAGCCCGAGTGGTCAAAGCTTATCTGACGGGCAGACAAAAGCAAGGCTATGAATATGGGTAAATCATAGGTTGAGCCTTCCTTACGGATATCGGCAGGAGCAAGGTTTACTGTTATGTGACCGTAGGAAAAAGAATAACCGCTGTTTCTTATGGCAGCCTGTACTCTCTCACGGGCTTCGCTTACGGCAGTATCGGGAAGCCCTACCATATCAAAACGGAACTTTCCGCCCGTTACATCTGCTTCAACATCTACCATAAAAGACTGCATACCGAATATGCCCATACTTTTAATTTTAGATACCATATCCCCACCGTCTTTCAAATGAACATTTGTTTGCACACATTATATTATATACACCAAAAAATGTCAAGCAAGATACTGCCGCACAAAGCATACCGTTCTGTTTTTTAAGTTGCGATAATTTCACTTTTATGATATTATGTTTACATAACATCAGTAACAAGGAGTATTATATGTCACAGATTCAGACTCAGCGTGTGCTGGATAAGCTCGATGAATATTTCAGCAGAAATGATTATTTATCTGCCGAAAGACATCTTTTATATTGGAAAAATGAAGCAAGGGCTATCAATGATAATCGTTGTCAGCTTCTGTTCTTAAATGAGCTTGCAGGACTGTACCGTAAGCTTGCAAAGGAAAACGATGCAATTCAGACTGTTACAGAGCTGCTTGACTTAATTGCTCTTATGGGAATTGAAAACAACATCGGAGCAGGAACAACATATATAAACTGCGCCACGGTTTATAAGGCTTTCGGAAAAGCTGACGAGGCTTTACCTCTCTTTGAAAAGGCAAAAGCCGTATATGAAAAAGAGCTTCCCGACAATGACAAACGCTTCGGCGGTCTTTACAACAATATGGCTCTTGCGCTCGTTGATCTTAAAAAGTATAAGGAAGCCTATGAGCTTTATGAACAGGCTATATCAGTTATGCAGACAGTTGACGACGGAGATCTCGAGGTGGCAATAACATATCTCAACATAGCAAGTGCAAAGGAAAATGAGCTCGGTGCAGTTGAATGCGAAGCCGAGGTAAGCTCATATATTGAAAAAGCTATGGAAATTTTCGATAAGCACGAAAAGCGAGACGGATATTATGCATTTGTGTGCGAAAAATGTGCTTCGGTTTTCGGATATTTCGGATATTTTCTTTACGAAAAGGATTTATTGAAGAGGGCAAGGGATATTTATGAAAGGGCTTGAACTTTCTGAAAAATTTTATTATGAATACGGCGAAAAAATGCTTAAAGACAGCTTTGCCGATATTGAAAAATATCTGGCTGTGGGACTTATAGGAAGCGGCTCGGAATGCTCGGGCTTTGATGATGAGCTTTCGCAGGATCACGATTTTGAGCCGGGCTTTTGTATTTTTATTCCCAATGAGGATATAATTGATTCCCGTACTGAATTTCAGCTTGAAAGAGCCTATGCAAAGCTCCCCAAGGAATTTATGGGATATAAACGAAGTCCTTTGAATCCCGTAGGCGGCAACCGTCACGGTGTTATCAGAATAAGCAGATTTTTCACCGAAAAAACAAGCAATGCCAATGCAGATATTCCTCTCGGTGCGTGGTTTGCCATTCCCGAAAATTTCCTCTCGGAGGCAACAAACGGCAAGCTGTTTTTTGATAATTACGGGCTTATGACTCAATTCAGAGAAAAAATAGCATATATGCCCGAGGATGTGCGGCTCAAAAAGCTTGCAGGTAATATTCTTCTTATGGCACAGTCGGGGCAGTATAATTACAGCCGATGCATACAAAGAAACGAAACTGCCGCAGCACAGCTCGCAGCAGGAGAATTTGTAAATTCTGCGCTCAGGGTAATTTTTCTTCTGAACAGAAAATATATACCGTATTATAAATGGACCTTCCGTGCATTAAAAGAGCTTGATATTCTGAGTGATTTATACAGCGGACTCGAACATCTCATTTCAAGCGACAACACAAGTGAAAATATCATAAAAAAGCAGACACTTATTGAAGAGATTTCTGCAAAAGTGGTTGATGAGCTTACAAAACATAAACTGACGGACATTTCCTCACAGGAGCTTGAAAGACAAGCTTATTCTGTTAATGACAGAATAAAAAATGCAGACATACGGAATCTGAATATATTATATGCTGTTTGACGGCAATAATAATTTACACCCCGTTTTCCCTGACACAGAGAATACGGGGTGTATTTTTACATAATTTTATAATTTTATTTAAGGTCTTTTATCCAATCGTTGGCATCTTCAAGCTTTACAGACATACGAAGGATATGTCTTGCGTCGGCTGAATTTACGCTGTGAGCTGAAGATGTTGTATCAAGGTCTGCTGCTGCTTTTTCACAATCGGAAAGGGTGTCAAGCTTAACTGCGGCACGAAGTGCACTTCTTGCATCGGCAGCCTTTACCTCACCGTCACCGTTAACATCACCGGGGACAACAACTGTTACTGTATCGAGCACATTGCCCTTTTCGTCTGTGAGAACCATCTGCATACCCGTTGCAAGCTTTGCTTTGTCGGAAACTGCCTTTGAGTTTTTGTCAAGCACCTTTACTGTGCAGGAAACAATACTGCCAAGAGAAGCCGCAGTCTGTCCTTCGAGAGCAAAAATGCAATCCTTTGCAGTGTCACTTGTTTTGATATTTTCATTTGCAAAATGAATTATCTGGTCAGTAAGTCCGGACATATTTTCCTTACCCATTGTGGAATCGTTACATATAATTGCATTCCACTGCTTTTCAGTACCGAGGAAATATACATCAGTAAGGCTTGTGCAACCGCTGAATGCACTGCCGTGAATAGTTGTTACTGTAGCAGGAATTGTTACACTTTCAAGTCTTGAGCATCCGGCAAAAACAGCGCCACCTATAACAGTAACACCATCAGGAATAACTACATTTTTCAATGAAACACAATCCATAAACGCCCAGCTGGCAACTTTTGTGATTCCAGAAGGAAGTGTAATTTCTTCAAGCTTTGAACAATCAAAAAATGCCTCAGCACCTATTTTGGTAACACTTTCGGGAATTGCCATTTTTTTAAGACTGTGACAGCTTTTAAATGCTGAATCACCGATACTTGTAACACTATCAGGAATTGTTATATCTTTAAGATTTACACAACCGTAAAATGCAAGATAATCGATGCTTGTAACTCCGTCTGCTATAACTACTTTTGTAATAGCTTCTCTGAAATCTGTTCTCCAGTTAGGCTCATCAGCAGATAAAGACATTTCACCTTTACCTCTGATATAAACAGTACCGTTACCGTCATATTCCCAGGTGAGATTTTCACCGCACTTGCCTGATGTTACCTTGTTGGGATTTTCCATCTCAACAAAGTTCATATTATATCTGTGTGCATATTCCTGTGCGGTTGAGTTTTTATAACCGTAAATTGTAGAACTGTATGGTATTGTGCCATCACCCATATTAATCTCTGTTTCGGGATTATAAAAAGTTATACTTTCAAGAGATGAGCAATAAGCAAAAGCATGATCACCGATAGTGGTTACACTTGCAGGAATTTCAACAGCATGAAGATTCTCACATTCCTCAAAAGCACTTGCATCAATAACTGCTACACCCTCAGAAATGGTTACATTTTTAAGTTTAGAACAGCCGGCAAAAGCTGATTCACCGATTTTTAATAAACTATCTGGTAATTTTATGCTTTCAAGCTTTCTGCAACCATAAAAAGCACTGCCGACAATAGATGTTACACCATCAGGAACAACATATTCTGTTACTGAACCGGCACGAGGAAATACAATAAGCTCTGTTTTATCTTTATTAAACAGCACACCGTTTTCCGATGAATAATCTTCATTTTCTTTATCAACAGATACACTTTCAAGAGAAGGAGTAGACAAAAAAGCATGTGAGCCTATAGAATTAACACTTGCGCCGATTTCAACTTTTTTGAGGCTCTCGCACATATAAAAAGCATCACGGCCTACAGTTCCTACATTATCAGGAAGAACTACCTCTTCAAGAGAAATACAGCCATTAAAAGCAGATTCACCGATACTCAAAAGGCTATCAGGTAATTCTATAGCTTCAACAGCTTCAAATCCTTGAAATGCTTCTTTTGCAATACTTTCAACACCTTCACCGATTACTATTTTTAATGTTTTATCTCTGAGAGAAAGCCACGGATAAGAACCGGCAGCCTTCATATCGCCACTACCGTCAATTGATAATGTGCCATCCTTATAAAATCTCCATGTGAGATTTTTATTATGTGTGCCAAAACATACAATATTTTCATCAAACAAAGCTGAGTTTTCAGAATCTTTATCCAATGAATATTCACCAAGTGAAACAAAGTTAAAATTATTCTTTTCTGCATATTCCTGTGCAGATGAATCCGCATAACCGCAAATCACTGCTTCCGAATATTGTTCAAGCAACCAGTTACCGATAGCAGCATCAGGATTATAAATAACTATCTTTTCTATGGACATACAATTGTCAAAAAGTTCAGCACCTAAATATTTTACACTGCTCGGCACATATATCTCTTGCAGTCCGCCACACTCAAAAAATGCATCATCAGCAATAAGCGTCGTACCTTTTTTTACTACATAATTATCCCCAACAGCTACTGCATAAATAAGATAATGGTCGATATACAAAACACCATATTCCCAGTTATTTTTATCTGCAAAATAAGCGGTTGAATCAAACGCTCCCTCACCTATGCTTGTTATGGAATCGGGCAGTTCTATTTCCTCAAGATTAAAACAGCAAAAAAACGCATTGCCACCAATACTTGTCACATTGTCGGGAACTTTTATACTTTTTATTTTATCACAAATAGAAAAAGCTGATTTTCCGATGCAGGTTACATTATAGCCGCCAAGAGTTTCGGGAATTACAACTTCGCCGCTTATGCTTTTATCTGCTTTTGTAATCGTAGCATTACCGTCTTCTACCGTATATGTATATACGCCTGAAGTAAATGTTGTTGCATTTGCTTCAATAAACACAGGTAAAACATTCATCGGCACGGCGGCAACTAAAAGAAGTACGGCTAAAACGCCTGCAAATAAGCTCTTCAATGTCTTTTTCATAAAAAAAACCTCCTTGTTTTTTACGAAATTTTTATATCTATTCTTTTAATAAACTTAAATAGCCTTTACAAGAAATACAGAAAAAGGCGAAAACATTTCTGCTTCCGCCCTTTTCCTTTATTTGCAGTTTAATTAAGGGTATCAAGCCAATCCTTTGTATTTTCAAGACCTACTGCAGCACGAAGAATATATCTTGCATCTGCTGAATTTATATTCTGCTTCTTGCTCGTGTTATCAAGGTCTGCGGCAGATTTTTCATAAGAAACAAGTGTTTCAAGATTAACTGCGGCACGAAGAGCCTGTCTTGCATCGGAAGACTTAACTTCACCGTCACCGTCAACATCACCGGGAACAACAACTGTTACAGTGTCAAGCACATTACCTTTTTCGTCTGTGAGAACAATATGCATACCCGTTGCAAGCTTTGCTTTGTCGGAAACTGCCTTTGAATTTTTGTCAAGCACCTTTACTGTGCAGGAAACAATACTGCCAAGAGAAGCCGCAGTCTGTCCCTCAAGAGCAAAAATGCAATCCTTTGCAGTATCACTTGTTTTGATATTTTCATTTGTAAAATGAATTATCTGGTCAGTAAGTCCGGACATATTTTCCTTACCCATTGTGGAATCGTTACATGTAATTGCATTCCACTGCTTTTGAGTGCCGAGGAAATATACATCTGTAAGACTTGTGCAGCCTCTGAATGCACCACCGTGAATAGTTGTTACTGCAGCAGGAATTGTTATATTTTTAAGGCTTGTGCAGCACTCAAAAACACCACCGCCGATAACGGTAACACTATCAGGAATATCTATATTTTTCAATGAAGTACAATCCATAAACATCCAGCCGGAAACTTCTGTGAGTCCTGAAGGAAGCGTAATTTCTTCAAGCTTTGAGCAACCGGAAAATGTCTCAGGGCCTATTTGGGTAACGCTATCGGGAATTGCTATTTTGGTAAGACTACGACAGCTTCCAAAAGCAGAGACACCGATACTTGTAACACTTTCGGGAATTGTTACATCTTTAAGGTTTACGCAACCGTAAAAAGCAAGATAATCGATGCTTGTAACACCGTTTTCTATAACTACTGTTGTGATAGCTTCTCTGAAATCTGTTCTCCAGTTAGGCTCATCAGCAGATAAAGACATTTCACCTTTACCTCTGATATAAACAGTACCGTTACCGTCATATTCCCATGTGAGATTTTTACCGCACTTACCGGATGTTACCTTGTTGGGATTTTCCATCTCAACAAAGTTCATATTATATCTGTGTGCATATTCCTGTGCGGTTGAGTTTTTATAACCGTAAACAGTAGTGCCGTACGGTATTGTACCACTACTCACATTAATATCGGTTTCAGGGTTATAAAAAGTTATACTTTCAAGAGAAGAACAAAGTGCAAAAGCCTGATTACCGAGAGTGGTTACACTTGCAGGTATTTCAACAGACTGAAGGCTGCTGCATTCCTCAAAAGCACTGGCATCAATAACTGCTACACCCTCAGAAATGGTTACATTTTTAAGCTTAGAACAGCCGGCAAAAGCTGTATAGCCGATTTTCTTTACCGTAGCAGGAATTTCTATGCTTTTAATATTTTCACAATAATAAAAGGCACTGTCACCTATTGCTACAACAGTATATCCATGTCCGCCAATTGTTTCGGGAATTACAACATCTCCGCTGATAGATTTGTCAACCTTTGTAATGGTAGCATTACCGTCTTTTACCGTGTATGTATAATCGCCTGATGTAAATTCCTGAGCATTTGCCTCAACAGAAATATTCATCGGCACAGCGGCAACTAAAAGAAGCACGGCTAAAACGCCTGCCAGTAAGCTTTTTAATGTCTTTTTCATAATAAAACCTCCTTGTTTTATTTAACTAAAGTGTACACCCTTTTTTTATAAAATTCAATACTTCCGACAAAAATGCTTTAAACTGCGACAAAAATGCTTTAAAAACACAAAAATCAACCGCCCGAAAGCAAACGGACGGTTGGAAGCTTAACTTTTATACTATTCTGATATGCTGCAAAGCTCTTATAACAGACATTATGATTATTTTCATTCTGTCGTCCTCTATTTTTATACTTTTAGGCTTCAGAGTGGTTTTTTCCTTTATAAATTTAATGCTTGTTGTGAATGCGGTGTCTGTATCGTATTCAAGGAAAGGATAAATTCTGTCTGCTTCAAATTTGAGGTCGTACATCAGCTGTTCAAAATCATATGTCACGCTGTCGTCAAGTCCTAAGAGAGTGAGATATTCCTCAAGTGCGGCAATAAACAGCTCCTCGGGAGTGCATTTTTCTTTTCTCAGACTTTCGCAAAGAATTGCCGTACAGCCCTTTTGCTTGTTGATTCTCTGAAAATGTACGGAAGACGAAAAATCGAAAGCCGCCTCCATTGAGGTGAGAAGCCTTATAAACTCCTGACCTGCCGCCTCAGACAAGCTCTTATCTTTAAATGAGAATGTATACTTATTTCCGAGGTATTTTCCGTATACCTTCATTGTGTCAAAATAGCCGAGATTATATGAAAATTCTATTGCCTCTCTATCGAAATTAAGAAAGGCACCGAGGTCCTTTGTGGGCCTTATATAGGTTACTGACGGATGCTGATAATATCTCTCGTCACGGTTATCGTAAGACAAATCTATTGCAACAACACTTTCGGCACCTAACTTAAAGGCGGAGGCTATGGGGAGATTATCGTAATATCCGCCGTCGATATAGTCTGTTTCGTCTATTGTCATAACGGGGAAAACGGGGAATGCGGCAGCAGATGCCGCAAGCCATTCCCAGGCAGACTCCCCTCTCGTACGCATCTGCTCCTTTGTTATTTCAACGGGAGAAACTGACGGGAATTTAACCGTCATAAGAGCAAAATCAACAGAGGATGCAAAAAAGACTTCGGAATCAAAATACTTCTGAATATTATTGTGAAAAGGAGAAACATCTGCACCCTTTGAGTGTATATATGTTTTCAGAAAGGGGACTAACTGCTCACGCTGATGATATACAGACTGGAATGACTTTTCTAAGTTTATGCCGTTCACCATAACGGCTGCAGCTTCAACATTGAACCACATTTCCTGAGCCTTTTGAAAGTCCTGCTGAACATAAAAGGCGGCATTTATTGAGCCTATCGAAGTACCCGTTGCAATATCAAAGCTTTCGCCCAATTCCTCGAGAGCTTTCCACGCGCCTAACTGATAAGCGCCCTTTGAGCCGCCGCCCGCAAAACAGATTGCCTTTTTCATTTGCTTTTTCTCCTTTCGCCGATTGTTTAATATTATTTTATCTGAACTCGCTTAAATCCTCGCACAAAAGAGCTGTTCTTACGGCTCTTACGGGGGTAAGAGAAATTCCGAGGTAGTCCCCAACGCTTTGTGTCAGCTGCAAGGGGTTGAGATTAAAGGTACTGCCTGCGGGAAGTATGACCTTAAGTAAAATCATACCGTCTGCCTCTTCGAGTGAAAATTTCTTTATATGCTCTGAAACATTGACAGTTTTCATTATCTTTTTTCTGCCCGATTTACCGCTTTTCTGACAGCTTAATTCCCCCGAGGACAAGGCTTCAAAGAGCTTATCTGAGCTTATGTCCTCTTTTGAGTACCAAACATCATACGCACCGTATGTTATTTCGGCACTCTTATTGAAAGGTAAGGAGCAGTCCGTAATTTCAAGTCCCGCGGGGAGTACATTATTGAGTCTGTCCTTTATTTCGGCAGTTGTCATTTCACCGACTATTCTTATATCAACAGGCTCATTTATACCCTCAACACCCAAAGACAGAGCAAGCAGAAATGATATATACGGATGCGGGTTGAAGCCTTCGGTGTACCAGAGAGGAATATCTGCTCTTCTTACTGCTCTTTGCATTATACGGAACATATCAAGATGTGAAACATATTTAAGCTTTCCCGTTTTGGAAAGGCGGAGTCTTACCTCAAACATCGCAATGACCTCCGTTCAGCTTATTTGCACCGCAGCCTGCACATTTCTGACGGCAATGTGCAGTTGTTTCGGCATTATGTGCTTTTTTGTTTTCGTTTATAAGGAATTTCTTACTAACACCGTAATCAAGGTGGTCCCAAGGTAAAATTTCCTCATATTCTCTTTTGCGGTTTGCATAAAATTCGGGAGCTACATTTGTTTCCTCAAAGGCTTCAAGCCATTTTTCATAAAGGAACATATCTCCCCAGCCGTCAAACTTACAGCCCTTTCTCCACGCAAGCTCTATAACCTCTGAGAGTCGTCTGTCACCGCGGGCAAAAACACCCTCCAAAAAGCTTGTGGGGATGTGATGGAAGCTTACATTTATTTTCTTTGAGGGCAGAGTGTCTTTAAGATGCTCCTGCTTTGCCTTGAGTTCATCCTGAGTTGCCTGCGGCTCCCACTGGAAAGGAGTGAAAGGCTTGGGCACAAAGGACGAAGCGCTCACACCGACGGTTACACCCTTACCCTGAGGTCTGTCGGGGTTATTATAGAATTCGTCAACAACCTTTTTTGCAAGCTTGCCTATTCCCTCAACATCCTCGTCTGTTTCCGTGGGAAGACCTAACATAAAGTAGAGCTTGACGGCACAATAGCCGCCCGAGAAAGCAATACGGGCAGTTTCGAGCATTTCTTCCTCTGTTACATTTTTATTTATAACATCTCTCATACGCTGTGTGCCGGCTTCGGGAGCAAAGGTAAGTCCCGATTTTCTGACACCCGTAAGCTTCTTCATAAGCTCCTCGGAGAAATTGTCAACTCTGAGAGACGGCAGAGCAACATTTATCTTCTTTTCGCCTGTCCAGTCAAGAAGCAGATTGAGAAGCTCCTCCATTTTCGTGTAGTCGCTGCTCGAAAGTGAGCAAAGGGAAATTTCATCATAGCCCGTTGTTTCACAAAGCTTCTTGCATTGCTCGTTTATAACCTCGGGGCTTTTTTCTCTTATGGGACGGTATAAAAAGCCTGCCTGACAGAAACGGCAGCCTCTTATACAGCCGCGGAATATTTCGTGAGTAACTCTGTCGTGCACAACATCAATAAAGGGAACAACAAAATCCTCGGGATAAAACACAGAATCAAGGTCTTTTATTATTCTCTTAGTGACCTTTTCGGGCGCACCGTTTTTGGGAGTGACAGCCTTTACCGTACCGTCCTCATTATAGGATATATCATAAAGTGACGGAACATACACGCCCTCAATTTTTGCGGCATCAACAAGAAACTCCTCTTTTGTTGAGCCTCTTTTCTTATGCTCCTTATATAAATCCATAATTTCGCTGTTGAGCTCTTCACCCTCACCGAGACTGAACAGGTCAAAAAACTCGGCTATAGGCTCAGGGTTACACGCACAGGGACCGCCGCCCATAACAATAGGTGCCAGACCTTTTCTGTCTTTTGCCTTTACGGGCAGTCCCGCTAAGTCAAGCATATTGAGTACATTTGTATAGCAAAGCTCATACTGCAATGTAAAGCCTATAAAATCAAAATCCTTTATTGCATCCCCGCTTTCGAGGGCAAACAAGGGGATATTGTTCTCCCTCATTTTTTCCTCCATATCGGGCCAGGGCGCGAAAACTCTTTCGCACCAAGTGTCTTCCCTTGCGTTTGCAACGGAATAGAGAATTTTTATTCCGAGATGCGACATTCCTATTTCATACGAATCGGGGAAACAGAACGCATATCGGATATCCACCTTATCTTTATCTTTGGTGACGCTGTTAAGCTCGCCGCCCACATAACGGGCAGGCTTCTGAACAAGCGGTAAAATTTTATCAAGCTTAAAGTCCTGCAATTTAACACATCCTAAAAATTTATTACATAATATTTTAACATCTTTACGCATCTTTTTCAAGATTTGGAGTGTTTTTTTGTCATATTAAGTACGGCATATATGAAAAATATCAGCAAAGACATAAACTTAAGCTTTATAAACATAAAGAAAACAATAACACTCAATAACAGCAGTAATATTACGATATCGCATACAAGCGATATATTTTCGGCTGCCGTAAGGTCTTTTTTTATGCAAACAAAAGAAAACAAGGCTCTGCCACCGTCAAGAAAGGACATCGGCAGAAGATTTACCGCACCCAACAGGAAATTCAGCTGAGCCGCCTGCAGTATATTCATATTAGTGCCGATTCGGTATACGCAAAACAGTAATACAGATAATATGATATTAAGCACGGGGGCACTTAATGTAACGGCAATAGCGTGTCGGTAGCTGAGGCTTTCAAGTGCCGCACCGCTGATTTTCGCCCCCGAGGGCAGCAAGGTAAGCTCTATATTTTTACAGCCGTAGCTCAAAAGATAGGCAAGGTGCATCATTTCGTGAAGCATAGCACTCACGAAAGCTGCAATAAAAACCGAAGAATACGAGGAATTCAGATACAGACAAACGGCGGCTGCAAAAAGAAAGCCTATATGTATTTTAACCGTGCCTACTGTGATACACATAACGCCTCTTCATCCATAATAATTGCATTCTCCAGAAGAAAATCGGGATCACACTTTTCTGAATTTATTATAACCTCAAAATGCAGATGAGGCCCTGTAACGAGTCCCGTTGAGCCGACAAGAGCAATAATCTCCCCTTTTCTAACATTTATCCCCTCACGGACTAAAACCTCCTTGCAATGTGCATAAAGTGTAATCACACCGTCCTCGTGCTCTACCTTTATGTAATTACCGCTTTTCTCACCCACTCCCGTCTCAAGCACCGTTCCGTCAAGTACACAGTAAATACTCGTACCCTCATCTGCGGCAATGTCCTTACCCGAATGAAGCCCCTGTGTTCCGTATATAGGGTGCGTTCTGTAGCCGAATTCACTTGTAACAACTCCGTTTACGGGATAAACGGCACTCTCGCTCGCATAATATTTCTCAAAATTCATAATTTCGAGCCCTTCGTCAACGCTGAGATCCTCTCCGCCCGATGCGGATATGCTTTCTTCTTCGCCTGTGCTTTCTTCTTCGCCTGTGATTTCCTCTTCGCCCGTGATTTCCTCTTCGCCTGTGCTTTCCTCAGTTCTTTCTGCACTTTCCGTTTCTTCAGCTTGGATTTCTTCCGGCAGCACAGCACTTTCCTGTACTACACTGCTTTCTTCCCCGAAAAACCAAAAGACCTCGTCCATACCGAAAGGGACAAAATCGTTATAATCAAAATCGTCCTCGAGCAAATCCGCAAACTGACGCTTCATTTCAGCAAAAAGATTGCTGTTTATTTTAGATATCCCGAAAAACACGGCAAATAATATCAGAGCAACAGTTACCTGAATAAGAGTTATTTTTAAGAACATATCCTCTTTATTGGTGTATCTTTTTTTCTTTTTCATAAGCTTCTCCCGAAAAAAATAATTTTTCCTTATATGCATATGACAAAGAACAGAAAATCTTTACAAATTCACGAAATTATGCTATTATCAAATTATCAAAATGAAAGGAGCAAACAAAATGTTTGAAAAAATCATAGCGTTTTTTATGTCAATTATTTCATTTTTTGCAGGTCTTTTCGGTGTGGAGGTATTTGACAGCAGCTTACACAAATACGAAGATCTGAAATACGGTACACACGAAAGACAGGTGCTTGATCTGTACTTCCCCAAGGAAACAGACGGTGAAATCGGTCTTGTGCTTTCAATTCACGGCGGTGCATGGGTTGCCGGTGACAAATCAAGCTACACGGATATGGCAAAATCTCTTGCAAAGGAACAGGGCATTGCCGCAGCAACAATAAACTACAGATATCTTTCCGAAAACACAACAATGAGCGATATTTTAGACGATATCGAGGCTGCAGTTAAATGCATAAAGGAAACGGCACTCTCTCAGGGAGTTACAATCAATGCAATCATAACAACGGGCCATTCGGCAGGCGGTCATCTTTCAATGCTTTATGCGTATGCAAGAAATGATGTATCGGCTATTCCCGTAAAAGCCGTTGTAAGCTATGCAGGGCCTACCGATATGCTTGACGAAAACTTCTTTATAAACAATGACCTCGGTGTTCAGAATGTTGAAATGCTTTTATCCTGGGCAACAGGTGAAACAGTAACTCAGGCAACTATAGGGAACTTTGAAGAACAGATAAAAGAGGTTTCTCCCCTTTATTATGTAAACAAAAACACAGTTCCCACAATAATAAATCACGGTCAGAAAGACACGATAGTTCCCTATTCAAATGCTGTTTCTCTGGCTGCTGCTTTTGAAGCAGCAGGAGCTGAATATATATTCAACACCTATCCCAATTCGGGACACGGTCTTGATGCAGACAATGCAATTTCTTCAGAAACAGACAATCAGTTCAGAGAATATATCAACACTTATCTCAAATAAACACAAAATACAACAGAGACTGTCGGTACACCAAACCGGACAGCCTCTGTTCTTTATACAACATTATGCGTTGAGCTCTTTTTTAACCTCATCAAAGGTTTCTTCAATTTCCTTGTCCTTGTTCTTTGTGAGAAGGCTTACAGCAATTATTGCTATAAGAGCACATACAAATGCGGGAAGAAGCTCATAGATTGTGAATATACCGCCGAGCTTTGCAATGCCGTATTTCCAGATAAATACCATAGCACCGCCTGTAACCATACCTGCAACGGCACCCCATTTTGTTGTTTTTTTCCAGAAAAGACCTGCTAAAATTACGGGGCCGAAGGCTGCACCGAAGCCTGCCCAGGCAAAGGAAACTATTGTGAATACGGAGTTTTCCTTTCTTGCCCAGAAAACTGCAATAACTGCAATAACAACTATTGTAAGTCTTGAAATAAGAAGGGATTTCTTGTTGTCTATCTTAAGCCTGAATACATTTACAAACAAGTCCTGAGAAATACTTGAGGATGCTGCAAGAAGCTGTGAGTCGGAGGTAGACATTGTTGAAGCAAGAATACCCGAAAGGATAAGACCTGCGAAAACAGCAAGAAGCACGCCGTTGGAGCTCATAAGCTTTGCAATCTCAACAATAATTCTCTGACCGTCTCCGGGAGAAATATCAATTGCACCGTTTGCAATAATACCCGAGCCTATAATACCGATAACAATAGCAACTGCCATTGCAATGAATACCCATATTGTGCCTATTCTTCTCGAAAGCTTTAACTTTGATTTGTCTTCAATAGCCATAAATCTGAGAAGAATGTGCGGCATACCGAAGTAGCCCAGGCCCCACGCAAGGGTTGAAACAACGGTAAGAAGTCCGTAATCCTTTGTGCCGCCTGTTGTGTAGTCATATGTTGTGAACATTTCAAGATATGAGGGCATACTCTGCGCGTTTGTAACAACATTTTCCCAGCCGCCGGCATAATTTATTCCGCACACAACAACAACTATAAGTGCAACAGACATAACTATTGACTGAATAAAGTCTGTTGTTGAAGCGGCAAGGAAGCCGCCGAGAGCCGTGTATGCCACAATAACTATTGCAGACACAACCATTGCGGTGAAATAGGGAATTTCTCCGCCCGAAAGAGAATTGAAAAGTGTTCCGCAGGCATTAAAGCCCGAGGCTGTGTAGGGAATGAAGAAAATAACGATAACCAGAGCGGAAATAACCGAAAGCATACCCGATTTATCACCGAAGCGCTTGCTGAAAAATTCGGGAATTGTAACAGCGTCAATCTTCTGAGAATAAACTCTTATTCTCTTTGCAACAAGAAGCCAGTTTATATAAGTACCGATACCGAGACCTATTGCTGTCCACGAGGCTTCCGCAAGACCTGCTGCAAGCGCAACTCCGGGAAGTCCCATAAGAAGCCAGCTGCTCATATCGGATGCTTCCGCACTCATTGCGGTTACAAAGGGGCCTAATTTTCTGTCCCCGAGGAAATAGCCCTTTGCATTTGTTGATTTTTTGGAGAACAATGCACCGATTATGACCATCATAATGAGGTATGCACCGATTACTCCCAATGTAAGATAATTCATAAAAAAACCTCCGAATGAAAATAATTGCAGAAAGTATAACACTTTTTGACAAAAACTGCAAGATAATATTCATTCAGAGTATTTTTGATATACTTTATAAAAATTAATTAAAGAGCCGTTCTTTTATCTCTTCCCACCATTCGGCTATCTTAAAGCGTACTGCATAGTGTCCGCTTCCCGATACAACTCTCCTGCCGTCTTCGTCAAACACACAGTATTCTTCTTCAGTATCACTCGCGGCAGGAAGGCACAAGGGCGGAAACATAACGCACCACCAGTTGTGTCCGTCACCCTCGCCTAATATGACCTTGAGGGCTGTATATTCCCCTGCGGGCAGAGTTTTGCTGTCATACTGACGGGTTGCAAAATATTCCCTTGTTATGCTGACCTTTGCATTGTAATCAAAGCCGTTTTCTCTGAGCACCGAATTTGCCGTTTCTTCAAGAAAGGAAATTTCGGGGCTTATTTTTTCCACAGCGTCATCTGCACACACGCTGCCGTCAAAAATCGCCGCACCGCTGCTAAGCAGTGCATCTCTGACAAGCAGCTTTACGCTCTGATCTTCTTCGGAATCGGAATCAGCAAGAATGTGCAGTCTTAAAACACCGTCCCGCACCTCACGGCAATCGGCTGTGTACTCAATAATACACAACAAAACAAGCGAAAAGCTCAAAATAAGAATTGAGAGAAATGTACTTTTACCTTTTTTTACATATGTTTCTTTCATAATAAAAACCGTCCGTTTCAGATTTACTCTGAGTATGGACGGCTTTTTCCTTTTTTATACAGTTAATTTACAGTTTCACACACACAGGTGAAATATACTTTGTCGCTGAGCGCTTTTTCGCATTTCTGAGCGTCTTCGTAAGAATCAAACAGACCGAAAAAGGCAGAGCCGCTGCCCGACATCGATGCATAATATGCACCGTATTTTTTCATAGTTTCCTTTATATACTCCCCTTGCTCTACAACAGAAAGTAATTCAAATATATTGAACGCGTTTTCAAGTGCCTTTTTGTATTCTCCCCTTGCGGCATAGAAAAGGAAATTATCGTTATCCGGATGAGAGATATTTTCGCTCTTATCAAAGCGGGCAAAAGCCTCCTTTGTGGAAACACCCTCCTCGGGCTTTGCTATAACAACAAAGGCCCAAAATGCGGGAAGCTCACTCATAACCTCACCGATATTCTGACAAAGCTGTGTTTTTCCTTTCACACAAAACGGCACATCGGCACCCACTTTAAGGGCAAGTGCGAGCAATTCTTTTTCGCTCAACGGGAAAGAAAAATGCTCATTGAGTAAATTAAGCACTGCGGCAGCATCTGCACTTCCTCCTGCAAGACCTGCCTGAGACGGGATATTTTTATCAATATAAATTTTAACACCCACATCGCTTTTTCCGATTTTTTCAAGAAAAAGTGCCGCCGCCTTATATGCCGTGTTGGACATATCAAGCGGGATATTCTTCTCCTCGGATTCAATTTCAATCACGCCCGTGCCGGTAATTTCCACTCCTATTTCATCGCAAAGACTCACCGTCTGCATAAGCGTGAAAATAGGATGATAGCCGTTAGGAAGCACACCCGTAAGGTCAAGTGTAAGATTGATTTTGGCATACGCTTTTTTTGTTTTAAGCATTATTCTCACCTCGCCTTTCTATTTTAACATCTGAATACACTTTTGTATATACATTTTTCAAAAATCGCAAAAATGTTCAAAACTTTGTCAAAATAAAGTCAGTCTCTTTACATTTTTGCCGTGTTATTTTTTTAACAATGTCAATTTCTTAACATTTATTTTAACTTTTCAACAAAATGAACAAAGTTTTCAACAAAGTAAAGCAGTTTACCTTTACCTTTTATATACATTCTAAAGCTTAAAAAATACAGTTTTTATTTCCTTTTGAGAACTAAATGTATATTTATTTGTATATTGCAAATAATAATGCGAATGTTTTTCCGCACAAAAAAAATGCAGTGACTGAAAAATATTCAGTCACTGCGAAAATTATGATTTCAGATTATCTGTCGTTTCTTCTGGGACCGCGGTTGCCGCCCTTGAAGTCCTTTCTGGGCTTTCTGGGAGCATCGCTGAGTTCGTTTTCGGGAGTAAGCCCTTCAACAGCAATAAGAGCGTTTCTTCTGGAGAGATTAAGTCTGCCCTGCTCGTCTGTGGGAAGCACCTGAACGATAATTTCATCGCCTACATTAACAACATCTTCAACCTTTTCTGTTCTCTTTACATCAAGGTGGCTGATGTGTACCATACCTTCTCTGCCGGGTGCGATTTCAACGAATGCACCGAAGCTCATAAGTCTTGTAACAACACCCTTGTAGATTGCGCCCTCTTCGGGATCGTTAACGATTGTTTCAATCATTGTGAGAGCCTTGTTTGCATCGTCAATATCTGTTGAGGAAATGAATACGCTGCCGTCGTCCTCAATATCAATCTTACAGTTACATTCAGCACAGATTTTCTGGATAACCTTACCCTGCTTACCGATAACATCACCGATCTTTTCGGGATCAATCTTTGTGGAAAGCATCTTGGGAGCATACTTTGAAAGCTCGGCTCTGGGCTCAGCGATACAGGGAAGCATAACCTCGTCAAGAATCTTGCATCTTGCATCGTATGTCTTTGTGAGAGCCTCACGGATGATAGCGGGAGTAAGACCGTGTACCTTGAGGTCCATCTGAATAGCTGTGATACCCTTCTTTGTACCTGCAACCTTGAAGTCCATATCGCCGTAGAAGTCTTCAAGTCCCTGAATGTCTACCATTGTCATAAAGCGGTCACCCTCTGTGATAAGACCGCAGGAAATACCTGCAACGGGAGCCTTGATGGGAACACCTGCTGCCATAAGTGAAAGTGTTGAGCCGCAGATTGAAGCCTGAGAGGTTGAACCGTTGGAGGAAAGAACCTCGGAAACAAGTCTTATGGTGTAGGGGAATTCTTCAACTGAGGGAATTACGGGAACAAGTGCTCTTTCTGCAAGTGCACCGTGACCGATTTCTCTTCTGCCGGGGCCTCTTGAGGGCTTTGTTTCACCAACAGAATATGAGGGGAAATTATAATGATGAATATATCTCTTTGATTCTTCTTCGTCAATACCGTCAAGAGTCTGAGCCTCACCGATTGTGCCGAGAGTGGTAACTGTGAGAACCTGTGTCTGACCTCTTGTGAACATACCTGAGCCGTGAACTCTGCTGAGAAGGTCAATCTGAGCATCAAGAGGACGCATATCGTTTATTCCTCTGCCGTCAACACGCTTGTTGTCGTCAAGAAGCCAGCGGCGTACAACAAACTTCTGAAGCTTATACAGACAGTCATCAAGCTTTGCTGTTTCTTCGGGATAAACCTCGTCAAATTTTGCGTGAACTGCATCGTAGATGGGAAGAAGTCTCTCATCACGGATTCTCTTATCGTCTGTATCGAGAGCAACTCTTACATCGTCAATAGCAAATTCCTTTACAGCCTCAAACATTTCCTCGCTGGGATCGCAGGAGGGACAGGTTACCTTTTCCTTACCGATTTGTGCCTGAATACCCTTGATGAATTCAACAATCTTCTGGTTTTCAGCGTGAGCAAACATAATTGCATCATACATTGTATCGTTATCAACCTCGTTTGCACCTGCTTCAATCATTGCAACAAGGTCGGATGTGGAAGCAACTGTTGCTGCCATTTCGGATCTTTCTCTCTCTTCAGCTGTGGGGTTGATAACGAACTTGCCGTCAACAAGACCGACAGAAACACCCGAGATGGGGCCCTCCCACGGAATTGATGAGATTGAAAGTGCAATGGAAACACCGATCATTGCGGTGATTTCGGGTAAGCAGTCGGGATCAACAGACATAACTGTTGCAACAATGCCGACATCGTTTCTCATATCCTTGGGGAAAAGAGGACGGATAGGTCTGTCAATAACTCTGGAGCAGAGTGTTGCCTTTTCGCTTGCCTTTCCTTCTCTTCTCTGATATGAGCCGGGGATTTTACCTACTGAATAGAGTTTTTCCTCAAAGTCAACAGACATAGGGAAGAAATCAACGCCCTCGCGGGGCTTGTCTGCCATAGTAGCAGTACAGAGAACCTCTGTTTCGCCGTAACGCACTAAAACTGCGCCGTTTGCAAGCTGTGCCATTTTGCCTGTTTCAACAACCAGAGGTCTGCCTGCAAGAGTGGTTTCAAATTTTCTGAATTCGTTAAACATCTTTTTTTCTCCTTTTCGTTCATTTTTTCGAAAGGTCTGCCTATATACTTCTTACTGTTAATGTACAATTCACAATAAATGACAAAAATCTTCATTTACTCTGAATTGTACATCATCAACAGCCGAGAATATATGCATACCTAAAAATCAGGGCGACAAGAATACTTGCCGCCCGCACTTTTGCAATTATTTACGAAGTCCGAGCTTTGCAACAACAGCACGGTATCTTTCGATATCGTTCTTCTGAAGGTAGCCGAGAAGGTTTCTTCTGTGACCAACCATCTTGAGAAGACCTCTTCTGGAGTGGTGGTCCTTTTTGTGAACCTTGAGATGCTCGTTAAGGTCGTTGATTCTCTTTGTGAGAACAGCGATCTGTACTTCAGGTGAACCTGTGTCACCCTCGTGTGTAGCAAACTCTGCCATAATTGCCTGCTTTTCAGCCTGTGTCATTTTTTTCACCTCATTTAAATATTTCCCGAAAATCCCAGAACAGGTCAAGGTGAATACCGGCAATATACCGGGCAATTCCTGTTTCCGAGAATTCGGCAAGGGCGATTATAGCATACATTTTCCGAAATGTAAAGTATTTTTTTACTTTATACGGTAGTTTACCCAAGATTGTAGAAGATACACAAAAGATAGTTAAAAGTGTGACAATTTTCTACTTATAAATCAAAAAAAAATATTTACTTTTCGCTTTGTTGGTGCTAAAATAACTGTTGGTGTTATGGCACCATTTAAATGTAATTAATTTTAGGAGGATATACTTATGGCAAGAATGAAAAAGACCATGGACGGTAACAATGCAGCCGCATATGTTTCCTATGCTTTCACAGAAGTAGCAGGTATTTATCCTATTACTCCCTCAAGCCCCATGGCAGACTATGTTGACCAGTGGTCCGCTGCAGGTCAGAAAAACATTTTCGGCACAACTGTAAAGGTTGCTGAAATGCAGTCCGAAGCAGGTGCTGCAGGTACAGTTCACGGCTCACTCGCAGCAGGTGCACTCACAACAACCTACACAGCTTCTCAGGGACTTCTTCTTATGATCCCCAACATGTACAAAATTGCTGGTGAGCTTCTCCCCTCAGTTTTCCATGTTTCAGCCCGTTGTGTAGCTTCTCACGCTCTTAACATCTTCGGTGACCATTCAGATGTATATGCATGCCGTCAGACAGGCTTTGCAATGCTCGCTGAAACAAACACCCAGGAGGTTATGGACCTCGGTGCAGTAGCACACTTAGCTTCAATCGAAGGCAGAGTTCCCTTCATTAACTTCTTTGACGGTTTCCGTACATCTCACGAAATTCAGAAGGTTGAATGCTGGGATTATGAAGACCTTAAAGAAATGTGCAATATGAAGGCTGTTGACGAATTCCGTAAGCGTGCTCTTAATCCCGAGCGTCCCGTAATGCGCGGCTCACACGAAAACGGCGATATCTTCTTCCAGCACAGAGAGGCTTGCAATAAGTATTATGATGCAATGCCCGAAATCGTTGAAAAGTATATGGATAAGGTTAATGCCAAGCTCGGCACTGACTACAAGCTCTTCAACTACTACGGTGCTCCCGATGCTGAAAAGGTTATCATCGCTATGGGTTCAATCTGCGATGTTGCTGAAGAAGTTATCGATTATCTTACAGCTCAGGGCGAAAAGGTCGGCCTTGTAAAGGTTCGTCTTTACAGACCTTTCTCCGCTGCAAAGCTTGTTGAAGCTATCCCCGCAACAGCAAAGAAGATTGCTGTTCTTGACAGAACAAAGGAACCCGGCTCACTCGGTGAACCTCTCTACCTTGATGTTGTTGCAGCTCTTGCAGCAAACGGTGTAAATGCAAAGGTTGTTGGCGGCAGATACGGTCTCGGCTCTAAGGATACACCTCCCTCAAGCATCTTCGCAGTATATGAAGAGCTTTCCAAGGATGCTCCCCGTCACAACTTCACTCTCGGCATCACAGACGATGTAACAAACCTTTCTCTTCCCGAGAAGGCTGCTCCCAACACAGCTGCTGAAGGCACAATCGAATGTAAGTTCTGGGGACTCGGCGGTGACGGTACTGTTGGTGCAAACAAGAACTCCATCAAGATCCTCGGTGACCACACAGATAAGTTCGTTCAGGCATACTTCCAGTATGACTCAAAGAAGACCGGCGGTATCACAATTTCTCACCTTCGTTTCGGTGACAAGCCCATCAAGAGCCCCTACTATATCAACAAGGCAGACTTCGTTGCTTGCCATAACCCCTCATACATTGAAAAAGGCTTCAAGATGGTTAATGACGTTAAGCCCGGCGGTGTATTCCTTATCAACTGCCAGTGGTCAGCTGATGAGCTTTCAACAAAGCTTAACGCTGAAACAAAGAAGTATATCGCAGAAAACAATGTTCAGCTCTATATCGTAAACGCTATTGACCTTGCTGAAAAGGTTGGCATGGGCAAGAGAACAAACACAATTCTCCAGGCTGCTTTCTTTGCTCTTGCAAAGGTTATGCCCATTGATGAAGCTGTTCAGTATATGAAGGACGCTGCAACCAAGTCCTACTCCAAGAAGGGCCCCGAGGTTGTTAAGTGCAACCACGATGCTATCGACGCAGGTGTTTCTGCTTTCGTTAAGGTTGAAGTTCCTGCTGACTGGGCAAACGCTGTTGATTCAGCAGAAGCTGCTGTAAGCGAAGGTCCCGCTAAGCTCGTTAAGATGGTTGACAGCATCATGAAGCCCGTTGGAATGATGAACGGTGATGCTCTTCCCGTTTCAGCATTTATGGATCATGCAGACGGTACTTTTGAACAGGGTGCTTCCGCTTACGAAAAGAGAGGCGTTGCTGTTCTCGTTCCCGAATGGGATCCCACAAAGTGTGTACAGTGTAACCAGTGTGCATATGTTTGTCCTCACGCAACAATCCGTCCCTTTGCTATGACAGCTGAAGAAGCAGCTGCTGCTCCCGCAATCACAAAGACAAAGGAAATCAAGAAAACAGATTACACATATACTCTCGCAGTATCTCCCATGGATTGTATGGGTTGCGGTGTTTGTGTCGGTGTTTGTCCCACAAACTCTCTCACAATGGTATCCCGTGAAAGCCAGGATGCTCAGCAGGCTTCATTTGATTACTGTGTTGCCAATGTTACAGAAAAGCCCGAAATGACTGCAGGCGTATCTGTTAAGTCCAGCCAGTACAAGCAGCCTCTCCTCGAGTTCTCAGGCTCCTGCGCAGGTTGTGCAGAAACAGCTTATGCCCGTCTTATCACTCAGATGTTCGGTGACAGAATGTATATCTCCAATGCAACAGGTTGTTCTTCAATCTGGGGCGGACCTGCTGCAACATCACCCTACACAACAAATAAAGACGGTCACGGTCCTGCATGGGCAAACTCCCTCTTTGAAGATAACGCAGAACACGGCTTCGGTATGTTCCTCGGTCAGAACGCTCTTCGTAACTCCCTTATCGCTAAGGTAGAAGAAGTTGCTGCTTCCGACAAGGCTTCCGATGAACTCAAGGCTGCTGCTAACGAATACCTTGCAACTAAGGCAGACGGCGAAAAGAACGGTGCTGCTACAAAGGCTCTCGTTGCTGAACTCGAAAAGGTTAACGGCTGTGAGCTTTGCGCTTCCATCCTTGAAAACAAAGAATTCCTCGCTAAGAAATCCGTATGGATCTTCGGTGGTGACGGTTGGGCATACGACATCGGCTTCGGCGGTGTTGACCATGTTCTTGCTTCCGGTGAAGATGTAAACATCATGGTATTCGACACAGAGGTTTACTCAAACACAGGCGGACAGGCTTCCAAGGCTTCTCAGATCGGTCAGGTTGCTCAGTTTGCTGCTGCAGGTAAGGCTATCGCTAAGAAGAGCCTTTCCGAAATCGCTATGAGCTACGGCTATGTTTATGTTGCTCAGATTGCTATGGGTGCTAATATGAACCAGACAATCAAGGCTATTGCTGAAGCAGAAGCTTATCCCGGTCCCTCAATCATCATTGCATACGCTCCCTGCGAAATGCATTCAATCAAGGGCGGTATGAAGAACTGCCAGGCTGAAATGAAGAAGGCTGTTGAATGCGGTTACTGGAATATGTTCCGCTACAACCCCGCTCTCAAGGCTAAGAATGAAAATCCCTTCACAATTGATTCCAAGCCCGGTAAGACAGAAGACTTCAAGGCATTCCTTCTCAACGAAGCCCGTTATGCTTCTCTTACAAGAAGCTTCCCCGAAAGAGCAGAAGCTCTCTTCGCTGATGCTGAAGCTAAGTCAGTTGAAAGATACAACCACCTTCTCAGACTCAAGGCTCTCTATGCTCCCGATGCTGAATAAGGCTGTCTGATATCTTAAATATAAAGCTTTCCCCCGTATCTCATTTGCGTGAGGTACGGGGGATTTTTTAGGTAAAAAGTAAGATGTAATAGTGAAAAAGTATGGAAGACGCGGAGCGTCTTGATTATAAAAAAACAAAGTTTTTTACTTGAAGAAAATCACTAAAAATGTATACAAAAAAGCGGTTGCAGATGTCTTAAAAACACTGCGACCGCTTTGATTTTGCGATTTTGTTAAATTTTTCTCAAAATATGCCCTAAAATCAATTTTTCGTTTTTCTCGTATAACTTGGCGTTTTATAAAACAAATTGATTTTTGAGCCGTTTTTGACAATATTTTCGTTGAGTTTTTCATTCAAAGCCCGAACGGAGCTGATTTTTACACTTTTTCGGCTGCTTCGGGGATATTTTTTGCTTCTTTTCTTGTTCTTACAAGATAAATCACAATAGAGGTAAAAGCGAGGATTTCATTGCACATTCCCGCTATTGAGCCGTTGATTGTGTTATACACAAACCAGCACGCACAGACGGGTATTGTGAGGTATTTAAGCACCCTTGTATTTTTCTGCCAGTTACCGATTGTTGCAAAAACAGAGCCTATAAACGGAAAAATACTCAGATAGTTTTCCCAAGTGAGAATAACGCTTCCCGCACAAAGAACAACGAACACGGCAGGGATAATATTATTCTGTGCCCACTTTCTGTCACGGAAGCTGTACGCAATCCCACGGAAAACATTGAGCATATTAAGCCCGACGGGAGTAAAAAGTCCGAGTGCGGCAAAATGCAGACTCCATACAAAGGAACAAAGCGATAAAAGAATCAATATAGTGCGGTGCTTCTTGAACTGATACATCGCAACAGCAATCCCCATCGCGATAAATCCGAGTGCCTGGGCAATTATTTCACGGTATTGGGTAAAAAATTCGTACATGGCTTTTTTCCTTTGCTTGTTATTGATACAGAGTTTTATTATACACTTTTTCGGGGGAATTGCAACAACAAAAAAAAAGACGGAGCAGCAAAAACTGCTCCATCTGCAAATTACATCAGCCAATCATTGCCTCATAGAGAGTAAGAGTATCCTTAATCATCTGTTTATCCTTTTGAGAAACATATAAATCATGATAATAATCGTCCCCCTGGAAACGGATGATTGTTTCATCTGATTCAGCAATTGCTTTCAGCATTTTTATTTCAGATGAATCCATAGCCTGGTTATAATTAAGACATTCGTCATAATATTCCCAAACTTCTGTATCATTGTCTCTTACCGTATTATAATATCCGACATTCTTAAAGTATTTTTCACCATCAACCATAATGGTAAGTGTTTCCCAGAAAATCCAGCTATCAGCAGTATAGTTATATCTTATACAAATCCATTTATTATTTCCTTTTACACCGATATAGGGAATGATATAACATCTGGTATCAATGTAATTGGGCATATTATCGTGCATATACCAAGAAATTCCTTCAACAGGATCCTTGTCAATACCAAATTTTTTACTATATGTATCAACAATTTTCTGCTTTTCTGCTTCCCAAAGCTTCTCTAACTCTGCCTCAGCATCCTCAAGGGCACTGAAGTTGGTTACAAGCTTTTTCTCTGCATCAGAGAGAGCGTCATACAGTTCTCTTGCTGTTGTTACTTTTTCTTTTCCTGCAACACTGACAGTTCCGATAGCATCAATTGCATTAGTAACTTCCTCAACACGGGCAGCGACCATTTCTGTATCGTATTTCTCTCTGTATTCAGCAAGCTTTTGTGCAACATCTGCAACCATACCCTTTTCTTCTTCGGAAAGAGCTTCATATGCTGCCTCAGCAGCTGAAATTGCCTCGTTTGAATCTACAGTAACTTCACCGATTGCATCAACAAGAGCAACTACTGCTTTGATTTTTGCATCCTGCTCAACCAGGCGTTCATATTCCGCACGCATTTCTGCAAGACTGGTATTGCTTTTTGCTACAGATTCCTTTTCTTCATCAGTAAGTGCATTGTAAGCATTTTCAGCTTCAACAATTGCAGCTTCTGATTCAAGAGAAACAGTACCTATCGCCTTAACAAGATCATCAAATGCACCTGCAGCCTTACTCTTTCCGCAACCGAAAAGCGACAAAGCCATAACAAGTATCAGTGACAATGCAACAATTCTTTTCATTTCAAACCCTCATTCTTTCTTCTTAAAAATTATTGTCAGACTGTTATTCATATCAAAACAAATAACATACTGCACTAACAATAATACTCAAATATTGAGTAATTGTCAATACTCAATATTTGAGTGTGGTAGCATATAAACATTGGAAGGAGGGCTTTACAATGACTGATTACAGAGAGCGTATGCGAAACCTGCGGGAAGACAGTGACTTAACTCAATCCGAGCTTGGCAAATTATTAAACAAGTCACAGCAAGGCTATAACCACATAGAAGCAGGACGTGCAGAACTTAAAATTGACGATTTAATAAAGCTCTGCCAATTTTATAATTTATCTGCAGACTACATCATCGGACTGACTGACACTAAAAAAGATTACAAATAACCGCACCTGCGTATTCTTAAAATACGAAGTGCGGTTATTTTGTAATAAAAGCATAAAGACACGAATAAAAAACATTTAAATTTTCTTTTCAATAGTTATACAAGACGATGTTAACATTCTTTGTATTCTGCCACAAAGATTTCTGTATTTTTTGAATGTTGCTTCATCAATAGCGTTTACTGAATATAATAACTTCAGCCAGCTTTCAGTTTCAACACATTCTTTTCGTGCTATTTTAAATTTAGACAACATATCAGGAAGACTTTGGGGGTATTGAGCTTCTGAAATATTAGCAAAAACACTTGATGAAGATTTCCGAATCTGAAATATTGCATTTGAATTATCTTTTTTCTCTAATGATTTACACAATTTGTCAATCTCCGATGCTAATTGCTCGGAATATTTCATTAAAGGATTATCTTTCATAAGCTCACCTCCTGCAAATAATATATCATAAAGACATAGCAAATTCAAGCAACGAAAATCAATGCGAAGCATTGTATGAAATCCGTCGAAGACGGAATGTAATCACAACGAAGTTGTGTATGTAATCATTTCGCAGAAATGTATGTAATCAATCCGAAGGAAATACACGCTGACGCGTGATTACATACGCCTTCGGCGATTACATGCTCGCTACGCGAGATTACATACCAATCCTTCGGATTGGATAAAAAATCGACAACCTTCTATCGAAGATTGTCGATTTTTTTGGCGCGCCGGAAGGGACTCGAACCCCTGACCTACTGGTTCGTAGCCAGTCACTCTATCCAACTGAGCTACCGGCGCATTCGCTATTGCCTAAATATATTACCACTACAAAACAAAAAAGTCAACTCTTTTTTTATAAAAAAATTATATTCTCTGTTTTTATTCACATATACATATTAAGAAGCTTTTATGAAAGGACAAACATTATGGAATTTACAAAAATACAGTATGCCGGCAGAGATTATATTCTTATTGAACACACCTGTCTTTCCCGTGACACTCATTTACCGTCACTTGCAACACAGCTTTGCAACAGATATTCGGGGGCGGGGGCAAGCGGACTTATTATTATGAGAGAAGAAAATTTCTATGTTGATGTTTTCACACATAAGGGAATCAGAACGGATTTTGATTTATCGGCGGCGATATGTACGGCGGTATACCTGTGCGAAAAACGAAATATTTCTCATACGGGAATAAAACAAAGCTCCGGCACAACGGATATTATGACAGTAAAGCAGGAGAACGGCTTTGATGTTACAGCTGACCTCGGCAAGGGTACTTTCCTGCCCGACGAAATTCCTCTTGCATCAAAAACTCCCGTTATCAACCGCCGTGTTGAGGTGGGCAACAGAATACTTGATATGACGGCATTGAAAATCGGAAATATCTTCGCGGTACACGAAACACATTTTCCGTCATCGTTAAATTTCATCACTCTCGGAGAGCAGATAACAAAGCACTCTCTTTTCAACAAAAAAGCAAGTGCCGTTTTCTGCGAACTGAAATCCGACTCAGCTCTTTTTATCCGTTCCTACATAAACGGAACAGGTACTGTTTTGTCGGATGCCTCAGCCGCCGCAGCTGCCGCACTTTCACTTTGCAGAAACGGAAAAACCGAACACGGCAGAGAAATCACCGTAACAAGCGACGGCGGAGAAATTTATGCTTTATGCAAAAAGAATAACTCGGTGCTTATAAACACTAAGGCACAAATAGTTTTCACGGGAAAAATATAAACCTGCGAAGAAAATATCACTTGCCGTAAGGCAAATACCTCTGTGCGAAGCACAATATCACTCAGCGACAGGCGAATAACACTTAAAAAAGTGCTTTTTTGCCTTCGGCAAAAGTTAATACTAAAAAAAACGAAAGGAGCCGATTTCTCAGCTCCTTTTCTCTTTATTATGCAAATTATTTTCCTGAGTCAAGAATGTAGATAACTACGCCTCTCCAGCCCCAGTTTGTGGCATCCTCGCCTGAATACATATATAAGTCTACGGTTGCACCGTTTCTGAAATGAACAAATCCGCCTGTGTCTTCCGCCTTTGCATATCCGTAAACATATTTACCGTCAAGGGATACAATCCACATTTCCGTTCCGTAGGGAATCTGTCTGGGGTTTACTGCAACCGTACCCTGCTGAGGTCTTGTGCCTGTTGCAGTTATTGAGCCCGTGTGATATGCTGTGGACTTACCGCTTATTGTATATGCATAGTTTGTGGGGATTCCGTTCTCATCAAGCTCCAGCCATTCGGGAACTTCTTTTTCCGACATCGGTATACCGTGCTTGTTAAGTCTGACATAACCGTGTTTTGAGGTAACCTGCGCCTCAAGAAGCTTTGTCTGTGCATCTTCCTGTGAAAGAGATGTTGCGTAACATTCAAAGTCACCGGGGGCATCTTCAGCTTTCAGCTTTTCCTCTTCTGAAGCAAACTCTTCTACAATAGAGGGAATTTCAACACTGATTAAATCAGTATCAGAATAAAACGCACTCATATCGGGGACTTCACGAACGATAGCTGCGGGCTGTGCATCCGGATTTGAAACAGCCATAACGCTGACAACTGTTTCGGGCATTGTTGTAAGTACTGCTGATAAAGAGAGTCCTGCAGCTGCCATCAGCGCACAAGCCTTGAAGCCGTATCTGCCTTTGGTAGGGTGAGAAATTATCTTGTAGACCTGTTTCTGGCCTCCCGATCTGTTTCTCTTTTTTTGCTTACTCATAATAATATTACTCCTGTCCGTTAAAATATCGAGCCTGATTTTTATAGTTTTTTGTGGCTCAATACATTTATAGGGGAAGAACGGGGACATTATATTCAAACATTTTTCAAATGTCAAATCACCGAGAAAAATTTTTTTGTATACTTTGCACAAAGCCTCTTGTGTCTTATCTTCAAAATAACCGCAATAAAGAGTGGTTTCGCATTTTTTTCATATTTTTTAAAATTTTTAACCCGCGAAAATTTGTGAAAACTTCATAAACTTAACAAGGCGTAACAGAATGATTACAAATTGTAATTATTTTTCTGTGTTTTGTCGCTTTTTTCTGTCGTTTTTTGAGCAATTTTACTACAACAGCACATAAGAACAGATTGCACAAATAAAAGCAAAAATGTAATCACTCAAAAGAAAAAAAAGACACTTACTCCGCACGGAAAAAGTGTCTTTTCAACATGTGTATTTTCAAGAAAAACCTTTATATATCAAGGCTTTGAGAGTTTTTTTGCACCGGCTTAATCATATGACTTCATAAGGAATGCTTTTGTTTTTTCGGACTTGGGATTATTGAATACCTCTTCGGGTGTTCCCTCTTCTTCTATAACACCGTCTGCCATAAAAATTACCTTATCGGAAACATTTCTGGCAAATTCCATTTCGTGGGTAACAACAACCATTGTTCTGCCCATATTTTTAAGGGATTTTATTACCTTTAACACCTCGATTGTCAATTCGGGATCGAGTGCGGAGGTGGGCTCGTCAAAGAATAGGATTTTAGGATTTAATGCAAGCGCTCTTGCTATTGCAACACGCTGCTGCTGACCGCCCGAAAGCTGACAGGGGTAATTGTCAACCTTATCGATAAGATTTACCTTATCGATATATTCCCTTGCAAGAGTGTCAATTTCTTCAAGGATTTTCTTTTTGTTTTTCTTGTAATCAGGTCGGTTTTTTGCCTGCAGCTGCATGGCAAGGCTTACATTCTGCAAGACATTGTACTGCGGAAACAGATTGAACTACTGAAAAACAAGACCAACATTGAGCTGATTTTTTCTCTTTTCTTCCTTTGACAGCTGCTTGTCTGAGGACGAATCAAAAATCGTGCTGCCTGCGGCAACTATCTTACCCTCGTCTGATTCCTCGAGCGAGTTTATACATCTGAGCAGTGTTGTTTTACCCGAGCCTGAAGAGCCTATAACGGAAAGCACCTGTCCCTCTTCAAGAGAGAAGCTGATACCCTTGAGTACCTCGGTTTTACCGAAGCTTTTTTTAAGATTTGTAACTTCCAATATTGCCATAGCTTAACCTCTGAAATAATCCATTTTCTTTTCAATTCTGCCGAACAAAACGGTGAGAACACCGCAGAAAATAAGGTAGAATGCACCTGTGTAGAACAAGGGCCATATAATACCCTCAAGCTTTATAAACTTTTCTGCATTATAGATGATTTCATAAACGGCAATTATTCTTGCAAGAGATGTGTCCTTAACAAGAGTGATGATTTCATTGCCCATAGGAGGCACAATGCGTTTTATAACCTGTAAAAGTACAACCTTGAAAAAGGTCTGAGACTTTGTCATACCGAGTACCTGGCAAGCCTCATACTGACCTTTGGGAATTGCCTCTATACCGCCGCGGTAAATTTCGGAGAAATAGCAGGAATAGTTGACAATAAATGCAATAAACACGGCAGTTATTCTGTCCATCGCCGCCAGAGCATTTATAACTCCCATAACAGCTGCGGGCAGGTCGAGTGACATCTTTGTTATCCACGAAAGCATCAAGCCCGGGCCGTAGAAAACGGCAATAAGCTGAAGCATAAGCGGAGTGCCTCGGATTATCCACACAAAGGTCTTGCACAGCCATTTTACGGGAGCTATTTTACTCATAGAGCCGAAGCTTATGATAAGTCCCAACGGAATAGCGAAAGCCAAGGTTACAACAAATATTTCAACGGTTTTTGAAAAGCCCTCTAAAAGGCTCTGAGTTACAGTCCAGAACATAAATTTATCCAATCCGCCGTATTTACGGCATCCTTATTAAGTCACCAAAAGGCAGAGGGCACAAAACCCTCTGCCTGTTTGGTTTATTTGGAGAAACAACCTGAAAAAAATTCTTTTTTAATTAGTCAACAAGTGTAAGCTCATACTTTTCAGCAAGTGCTGTGAGAGTACCGTCAGCGATGAGTTCATCTGTGATTTCGTTGATCTTATCGCAAAGGTCGGAGCCTGTACGGCAGCCAACACCGTATTCTTCTTCATTAACAGCCATAACCTGAACAAGGTTTTCATAGCTTGAGCCTTCGCCTGTTGTAGCATCAGCCATTGTAAGGTCGATGATGCAAGCATCTGCCTTGCCTGTGCTTACTTCGAGAAGAGCATCTGCCTGAGTTGGAAGTCCTGTGTAGCTGAAGCTGTTTTCTTCTGCAACATCCTTACCTGCAGAGCCTTCTTCAACTGCAAAGTTGAGCTCAGCCATTGATTCGATAGTTTTGTACTGTTCTGCCTTGTCAGCAGCCATAACGATTACCTGTGCATTCTTTACATAAGGATCTGTAATGCTCATAGACTTCTTGAGGTCATCATTGATTGTCATACCGTTCCAGACAACATCAATTTTCTTAGCATCAAGCTCAAATACCTTCTGGCTCCATGTGATTTCAACGAATTCAACATCTACACCGATTTTTTCTGCAACTAACTTGGCATATTCAGCGTCAAAGCCTGTCCATTCGTTGTTTTCATCAAGATAGTCCATAGGAGGATATTCTGTGATACCAACAACAAGCACACCCTTATCGGTTATGTACTGAAGGTCGCTTTCAGCAGCTGTGGTTTCTTCTGTGTTAGCAGCTGTGGTGGTTTCGTCTGTCTTGTCTGAGCAGGCTGCAAATGCAAAAACTGCACCGAGAACAAGAAGTACTGCAAGAAGTACGGAAATAGTCTTTTTCATTTTAGTTTACCTCACTTAAATTTTTTGGCTCAAAGCCGTTTTATCACTTTACTACAATAAAGCATAGACATATATTAGCACTACATATTCATTTTGTCAATAGTTATTTTCAAAATATTGACAATTTTCTCAGAAAAGATAACAGCAACAAGCAGCTTGGCAATATCGGGCAAAATGAACGGCAGAACACACACGCTCACAGCCGAAATCAGCCCCTCGGCGGAATAAACAAAGCAATACCACAGCACCGCGACGGCGTAGCATACAAAAAGCCATATAAGCAGAAGAATTGCATTTGCTGTCTTCCCTTTTCTTCCCTTATATAATTTTTCACAAAGCACAAAAACTGCAGAAGCGACAACAAAGCCGATTATATATCCGCCCGTAATCTCCCCGAGTACACCCACTCCCCCCTTGAAGCCCGAAAAAACGGGGACACCGGCAAATCCTAAGATAACATATATAAGCACGCTCAGAAATCCGCGTTTTCCTCCCAAAATCAGCAAGGCACAGAATATCCCAAAGCTCTGCATTGTAAAGGGGACAGCAAAGGGTATGCTTACAAACGCTCCTGCGGCTATCACAGCCGAAAAGAGCGCGACGAGTATCATATCAAGTGTTTTGTGAGAGCTCTGCTTCAAAATATGTATTCCTTTATATATAATAATTATTATATACATTATATATAACTTTTTCTCTCAACACAATATTGAATTGACACATTTACATTATAGTGCTATACTTTTTAGCGAAAAAAAATTTAAGGAAGATGAAAAATGGGTTTAAGCAATTTTCACACTCACACAACATACTGCGACGGTAAGCATTCCCCCGAGGAGATGGTTTTGTCTGCTATTGAAAACAAAATGACAGCTATCGGCTTTTCCGTTCATTCCTATACATCAAGAGATTTGAGCTACTGCATAAAAAAAGACAAAATTGCAGATTACATAAAAGAGATAAATGCTCTCAAGGAGAAATACAAGGATAAAATAAACATCTACTGCGGAACGGAGCTTGATGTTTTTTCGGATATGGATTTAGACGGCTTTGAATACTTCCTCTCAGCCGTACACTATATTGAAAAAGACGGCAAGCTTCTCACGGTTGACGGCAGCGCAAAGGAACAGCTTTCAGATACCGACAAATATTTTGACGGAGACATTTTAAGCTACTGCGAGGCTTATTATGAAACAGTAAAGAAAATAGCCGATTTCAAGAATGCAGGCTTTATCGCACACTTCGACCTTGTTACAAAGTTCAACGAAAACGGCGAGCTGTTTGACGAAAAGCATCCGCGATATGTAAAGGCATGGCAGGATGCCGCACTGCATCTCATAAAAATGGGCATCCCCTTTGAAATCAACACAGGTGCAATCTCAAGAGGTGCAAGAGTAACCCCCTACCCCAGACGCGAAATTGCAGATTTCATAGTTGAAAACGGCGGTAAGTTTATTCTTACATCCGACTGCCACCACAAGGATATGCTTCTTTGTGCGTTTGACAAGGTAAAGGAAATATATAAGGGAATAGAGATTCTTGATTTTGAGGATTTTGTAAAATAAGCATAAGAATGTTTAACGGAGCTGTAACCGGGCGGTACACAGCTCCGTTTTTAATATAATCAATATTTTATTCTGCAACAACGCCCTCGTCGGCATTTCTCTTTACTCTTGCGGCTGTGAGTGCTCTTGAGTGCTCAAGCTCAAGATACATTCTCTCACGCATTTTCGCATCTATGTTATAGAACATCATAGGCACAAGTCCCAGAAGGTCAAATATGAGCTTCGGTCCGCAGGCGGTGAGGAACACTCTCCACTTTGTATCAATGGTCTGTATAGCATCCGCACCTATCTGGAAGCCTGCCCACTTTTCAAGAAGATATGCATTGATGATACGAAGGGCAATGCTCTTTACCTTGTCGAAATATCCTCTGATAAGATTTATTGTAGCCTCAACCCTGTAGCCGTTTTTCCATTCGCAGTAGTCGAGAATTTCAAAGTCAATTTCGTTGCCCACTATCTTCTTTGTTGCATAGAACAGCATCTCAACACAGTTACCGATACAGGCAGCTATGGTCATAGGCACCTTTTTGAGATAGAAGCCGTTTTCCTTACCGCCTATCAATCCTACGGCAAAGAACAGTGTCTCGGAGAATGAAATAGACAGATTAGACATCATATAAAGTGCCTTGGTTGAGAATTTCTTTCTCAGCTTCGTTGCCAGAGGGTAGCTTGCATACGAAATCGGTGAGCCCGGAATACCCGCAATAGTGGGAAGCATTGAGAAATTAAGAACATTCGCATAATACAGCGATTCCGATGTGCCTATATCAATTCCGCCCACAAAGCCCGAAAGCATATTGATAAGCAACGGTCTGTTCTTAAAAACAGAAAGCAGTCCCTTTGTTACCTGAGGCGGCTTGTTGGATTGCGGTACTCTCTCCTTGCTCACAAACACCCACATAATATTGGGAACATTTGAAACTATCCACCAGAACATCTTCATATAAACAATGAGCTTCACGATACTCATTTTTATAACACCGTTTGCAACAAGGTCATACAATATACCCACTATCTGTTCGGGCAGTCTTGCAATAAACTCACTCACAAAGTTTGCCGCCACAATGAGCGAGGTTCGTTCATTCGGATTTGGGGTAAATACCTTGTCTATGTATCCGCCGCCGCCCACAATGGCACCGACTGTTTCACTCATAAAGGAAATCGCCATATACATCCACAGTCTCTCACTTGCATCCGAGCCGTTTGCATCTGCAATAAAGGGAAGAATGATATTGAAAAATCCTAAAATCAGGCTCGGCATCAAAGACAGATACTGGAAGGGCTTGAACTTTCCCCAACGAGAACGCATACGGTCAATAATCGTTGCTGAAAGAGGATCGTTTATAATATCGTAAATAACAAGAAAAGACTGAGCCTTTGCAAGTGCGGTAGGCTCAACACCGTAGATGGTGTACATATAAAGGTCTGAGCCGATGTCGTATTTTCCCAGACCTATACCGCCCAGAGTGCATTTGAGAACATACGCAATTCGTTCCTTTGTTGAACAGAACATTCTGTTCATATACGCGGGAGCATTCAGCGACTCGCTGTTGAAGCTTTGCTGAGGAATATCGTTTTCCTTCAATGCGGTGTTTTTATTTTCACTCATTCTTCATCTGCGCCTCCTTTTCTCTTTTTTCCGCTTCTTCCTGTTCCTTTAACTCTGCAGCTAATTTTTCATCCTTTTCTCTCTGTATTGCCGTGAGCCTTTCATACATATCGGCTCTTATTTCCTCGTGCGGTCTGCCGTTTTCGAGCATCTCGAAATATTCCTCTATGGGAATACCGCCCACATAGCATTGCTTGTGCTTTACTTCAATTCCCTGCTTAAAAACAGCAATGTCAACTGCAAAATTTACAATAACAAGCACAATATACAGATATGAGCCTATTCCTACCGTACCCGAAGCAAAGGAGTTTTCGGGAATAGAGAAGAACAGCACAACACTTGCAACGGACAAAAGCAGAAAAACGGTGTCAAGTGCATAGTTTCTCAATTTACCCTTAGGCCCTAAAGCCATCATAAGGCACAGAAGATGCACAAGCATAATAACAACCGACAGCAGCAAGCACAAAAGCGAACCGACAAACATAATTGCCGCTGTCTGTGTTTCGGGCGACGAAAGAAGCTCAAGCACCTTTCCGAAGTCGAGCGATGATACCATATTATATAAGCTTATTGCAGTAAAATTACCGTCAAAGGCTTCAAACGGTGCAGATAAAGTCAATCTGAATACAGGCAGGAACAAAGCTGCTATAGGTAAAAGTGAAGTAAAAATTCTCACGATAGCAAGTCTGCTTCCGGCAAAGGAACCTTTGAGCCTGTCTATCTTCTTCTGAAAATAGTAGTTCTGCACCTCTGCCTTATCCGCATCAAGCATAAGCCTTTCCTGAAGGTCATAAATAACCATATTCGTGGAGCAGTACGGACAAGCCTGCCGCCAGTCGCTAAGCTTCAAGGCCTTACCGCATTTAGGACACTGAGCCATTTTTTTTGCACCTCCAAAAGAAATAAAAGGTATTATTACCGAAATACCTCTTTTCTGTAATAATACCATAATTTTTATGCTATTTCAATAAATTTTGTATAAATTGTTAAAAATATTTCACTTTGTTAAGGTGTTTATAACATATCCTGCAATTCTCAGTCCCGCAACCGACGGCACAAAGCTTATGCTTGACGGCACCCTTTTTTGTGCATTTTCTTCACAGGAATACTTATTCCCGCAGGGCAGCTCGGGGGAATACAGAACAGTCACCTTTTTTACACCCGCATCCTTGTATTTTTTTCTCATAACTCTGCACAACGGGCAGTTTTCGGTCTTGAAAATATCCGTAATAACAAATTTTTCGGGACATAATTTACTCCCCGTTCCCATTGAAGCTATAAAAGGAATATTTTTTTCACCGCACCTGACGGCAATGGCGGTTTTGGCTTTTGTATCGTCAATAGCATCAACACAGAAATCATACTGAGAGGAAAAGAATATATCAACATTCTCTTCCGTCACAAATTCCGAAATTATATTCACCCTGCAATCGGGGTTGATGTCATATATTCTCTGCCTTGCAACTTCTGTTTTTTTGAGCCCCACGGTTGAGTGCAATGCATAAAGCTGACGGTTTATGTTTGACAAAGATACCGTGTCACCGTCAACGAGTGTCAGCTCCCCTACACCGCTTCTTGCAAGAGCCTCAACGGTATACGAGCCGACACCTCCCAGCCCGAAAACACAGATATGGCTGTTTTCAAGCTTTTTTACATTTTCCTCGCCGATAAGCATTGCCGTACGGCACAGTTCCTCTTTCATAGCACACCTACATTATATATAATAATTATTAATTACATTATATATATTACATTATTATCATTTTCGTTTCAATATAAAATATATAAAACTATTGCTTTTTCTTCCGATAACAGATAAAATATAATGAAAGAGATTGAAAGGAGATTTCCGATGCAGACATTTTCAATACCCAATACACTTGCACGAGTTGTAAAAATATACGACCGCTTTGCTCCCGAGGTACCCAAGGAGCTTTTCTCCGTCAAAAGCGGCAAGCCTGACCTGGAGGACATTGATTTCCCTCTGCCCTCAAAGAAAAGGGACTATACCTGCTTTGCAAAATCAGAAAAGGCTTTGTGGCTGGGGGCTGCCAACGGTCTTACAAGATATGAAGCAAATCCCGAATTTGAAACAGACAGAGTTATGTATTTCAGCGCCTCAAGATTTCTTGCAGACGATAATGTAAAATCTGTTTACTGTGATTCATCCGCCCCCGAAAGCGTGTGGGTGCTTACAGACAAGGGTGTATCGCACATAACACTCGAAATCATCTCCGCAGAAGAAAAGGCACAGCGGCTTCATGAGGAATCTGAAAAATATGTTTCCAGAAGAGGCATGATAACTCAGAGACATCTCTCCGTTGCACGCGAGCTTGACACGGTTGTCCCCTACGGACACTCTGACAACTCAGGCACCTTCACAGCCGGCTATGCTATAGGTGAACTGTGCAAATATGCAGTATACAAGAGAGAATTGGGTGAAGAGCATCCCAAAACAGTTGCTGCGAAGGCTTCCGCCATAAGAGCAACAGAGGCTTGTCTGCTTTTAATGTATATCCACGGCAGAGGCGACGGCTTCATTGCAAGAACATATATTGTCTCAACTGAGCCTCTTCCGAATGACGGTCTGTTCTTCCGCAAGCAGAACGGCAAGGCTGTTTGTCTTAACACATCGGGGGCTAAGAGCAGAAAAATGAACGGTATGGTGATTGATGCATCTCACCCCGTACCTGAAAGACTGGCCCGGCTCTACACAGACCTCGGCTACACGGACAACGATATCACCTACAAGGGAGACACCAGCAGCGACGAAATTACCTCTCACTATATGCTTATGTATTTCTTCCACGAAATTTTAGGCGACGAGGACAAGGAGCTGCACGACCTTATGACAAGTGCCGCAAAGGCAACCGTTGCACACATTCTTGATAACGGCAACGAGTTCATTGAATGTAACGGCAAGCCCACGACCTGGGCTAAGTGGAGCGAAAATTATTTCAACAGCTTCCTCGGCTGGTCAGACGGCTGTCTTAACTCCGCAGAGCTGCTTATGTACTTAAAGGTTGTTATGCACATCACGGGTGAGACGGGCAGATGGCTTGAGGCCTACAATGACCTTATTGAAAACCACGGCTATGCAAAGCTTTCAACTATGCACGAGGCACGCTTCCATATAAGCGCTATGATGGAGGGCGGCGAGCCGGTTGAAGGACTTATGTACGGCGACCACTTCCTTGCAACCGCCGCATACTTTGTTCTCATTCAGCTTGAAAAGGACGAAACACTCAGAGAGATGTACAAAGCAGGCTACAAGGGCTGGAACGGAACATTCAGAAGAGAGCATAATCCCATATACGATTTCCCCTATATGCTTTCCCTCCCCGAAGAAAAGCTTGACACATCAAGACATATTGACTGGTTCAGAAGAAACTCTATCACAAGACTTATTACCTCCTGCGGTATCTCAAAAAGACTTGATGCTCCCGTGCGTTACCGTTTCGGCGGCGAAAAGGAAACAACCTGGCTTATTGAACCCGACGAGCTTCCTATAACAAAATATGACCGTAATCCCTATAACTATAATGACATTGAGTGTGAAGACTGCCTTGTTGTTGAAAGCGCATATGTTTATACCTTCGCTTATTGGCTCGGCAGATACTACGGAATAATTCAGGAGGATTAAAAAATGAAATTAAATCCTAAAATACATCTTATAGGCAATGCACATCTTGATCCTATCTGGCTTTGGCGTTGGCAGGAGGGCTGCGGAGAGGTTCTGCAGACATTCCGCAGTGCACTTGACAGACTTAATGAATACCCCGAGCTTGTTTTCACCTGTTCTTCCGCCGCATACTATAAATGGGTAAGCGAAATCGATCCCGATATGTTTGAAGAGATAGTTGAGATGGTAAAGAAAGGCAGATGGGTACCCGTAAACGGCTGGTGGGTACAGCCCGACTGCAATATGCCCTCAGGCGAATCCTTTGCAAGACAGGCTCTCTATTCACAGTATTTCTACTATAAAAAATTCGGCAAAATCTGCCGTTCAGGCTATAATGTTGACTCATTCGGTCACAACGGCAATCTGCCTCAGCTTCTTCGTCAGGGCGGTATGACAAATTATGTAATGATGCGTCCCGGCACACACGAAAATTCCGAGGTCCCCGAAAAATTCCTCTGGGAAAGTCAGGACGGCTCAAAGGTTATCACCTACCGTATTCCCACAGGCTATGCCGAAAACGGCAAGGCTTCCCTCGACAGAGCACTCGAAAAGCTTGATAATTCAGCCGAAGAATCGGGCAGCAGTATGATGCTGTTCTACGGTGTGGGTAACCACGGCGGCGGCCCCACAAAGGCGGATATAGAATATCTTACTTCCCTTAAAAAGCGTGAGGGTAAGCCGCAGCTCAAGTTCTCCTCCCCCGACGAATTTTTCAATTCTCTGTGCCTTGAAATGCCCGATCTGCCTATATGGAGAGACGATTTACAGCACCACGCAAGCGGCTGCTATTCTGCAACATCACTTGTAAAGCAGCTTAACCGTCAGGCAGAAAATCTGCTCTATGCTTCAGAAGCATTCTCAACTATTGCAAGCAAACAAGCGGGTATGAAAGAAAAAACAAAGGATTTTGAATCTGCCTGGGAAGAGGTATGCTTCAATCAGTTCCACGATATTCTCTGCGGCTGTTCAATAATGGAGGCTTATGAGGATGTAAAGCTTTCTATGGGACACGCTATGAACCTGGCTTCAAAAGCATACAATGAAGCCGTGCTTCGTATTGCAAAGCATATTGATACCTGGGTTGACGGTGTATCGGATGCCCGTCATCACTCCTGCGGTAAATACCCCCGTCCCGTGATAGTATTCAATCCCCTCTCCTTTGATATAAAGGTGCCCGTCAGAACATATCACCCCTCAATGAAGGTTGTTGATTCAGACGGTAATGCTGTTATTTTCCAGAATGTCCGTTCCTCGCGTTCAAACGACTCACATCTTGACACCTGCTTTATAGCTTCAGTTCCCGCAATGGGCTATAACACCTATTGGCTCACAATGAGAGAGAACGAAGACAGCGTAATCACCGTATCCGAAAGCGATGTAAAGGCTGCCGGTCTTACAATGGAAAACGAATATATTTCCGTTACCTTCAACAAGGAAACAGGTACTATTGAAAGCCTTATCAGCAAGGAAAACGGCTTTGATTATGCTTCAAAGGACAGACGGCTTGCTGTCCCCACCGTTATCGACGATCACGAAACAGACACCTGGGCACATATGGTGTTCAAGTTCCATAACAAAAAGGGTGTTATGGATTTAAGCGACATTGAGCTTGTTGAAAACGGCCCCGCAAGAGCTGTTATCAGAACTCATCACACCTTCGGCTCTTCCGTTCTCACTCAGGACTTTATTCTCGCATCAGGTCAGAAAACACTCAGAGTTAAGTGCAAGGCTAACTGGAGCGAAAAGTTCACAATGCTCAAGATGTCCTTCCCCGTTGACGGTACAGATTTTGTGAACACCTACGAAATCCCCGCAGGCTACATAAAGCGTCCCGCAAACGGCGAGGAAGAGCCCGCACAGCGTTGGGGCGGTATCTCCTTTACAAATTCAGGCAAGAGATACGGCTTGCAGATTCTCAACGATTCAAAGTACAGCTATGACTGTCCCGACAACGATATGAGAATTACTCTTATCCGTAATGTTATTTTTGCAGACCACTATTCACACCGTCCCGCAGCAGAGTTCAACTTCACGGACGAGGGAATTCAGCGTTTTGAATACGGTATTTTCCTGCACGAAAACGAGCCGGAAACATCGGGTGTTACAAATGAGGCGGCTATATTCAACATCCGTCCCGTTGCTATCCCCGAGGGCTATCACAAGGGTGAAGAAAAGCAGAAAAAATCCTTCCTCAAGGTAAGCCACGATAATCTCATTGTAACGGCATTCAAATTCGCAGAGGACGAAAGCGGTGCTGCTGTACTGAGACTTTATGAATCAAAGGGCGTTGAAACAAGAGGCTATATCACCTGCGATATGCTCGATTGCTCCTTCAGAGTTGATTTCCTCCCCCACGAAATCAAAACCTTCAGAATTGAAGCAGACGGCAAGGTTTCTCAGGTCAACTTCTTAGAGGGCTGCTGCTGATTTATTTTCAAATAGTTTAACAAAAAGTCCTGAATTTCGGTTCAGGGCTTTTTTCATACTTAGCCTTATCGAAGGCAGATAAAAACTTGATTTTGCAATGCGACCAGAGGGCTGTACCGGTAGGGAACGATGCCCACATCGTTCCGTATTAAGCAAATTCTAACTTTTTTGCAGGAATTCAGCATTATTTCAAACAAAAAGATTTAGACAAATTTAAAATTACTTTCCCATCAGGCGGAACGATGTGGGCATCGTTCCCTACCATTCAAGGACAAAAATTTGCAGCAAATTTATTAAGTTGTTTGCGTTAATATTATCAGAGCATAAATATTAATTCTCCCCGAAAACAGAGAAAATTAAAAATACTTTTCATTGTGTCAATAAACAGACAAATTTTTTGTTAAAAAAGCCGTATTGAAGAAATACTCACAATATGTTAATATTTATTATATAAGGCACTTTGAGTGCAAAACAAAGGAGATGATTTTTTTTGGCGGAGAAAAAAAATCTCAATGATGCTTATACCGATGAACAATTAGGTTATGTTTACGAAAACAGACGCTATGTAGGTAAGAAAGAAACCGCAGGCTTTGTTCTGTGGGATGCCGCACAAAGTCTTAACATAAACACCTATTCAACAAGATTCATCACAAACATTGTAAAAATCGACCTCGGTTATCAGACTATAGTAAAATCAGTAAACAGTATATGGGATATTGTGAACGATATTTTCACGGCGGCTATTGTTGAAAAAACAAGAACCCGTTGGGGTAAATTCAGACCTTACCTCTTAGGTCTTGCAATTCCCGGCTGTATCGCAACTCTGCTTTACTGGTTTATGCCTATTCTCTTTCAGGGCAAAACAGCAATGTCTGTTTCTAAATTTGTATTCTATCTTGCACTTGAAATTTTACGAGAGGGTGTTGGCACCTTCCAGAGCATTGCAAGAACGGGACTTTTAGCAACAATAACGCCGCACCCCGTTGACAGAACGAGGCTTATAACAATAGCAAACTTTGCATCGGGCTTCTTCGGTGAAAAGCTACCCGAGCACGCAATGACAATTGTTCTTGACCTTATAGACAACAAGGTTTTCAAGACCTCGATGTCGCACGAAAAACAGCTTATGGGGGCTTTCGTGGGTATGGGTGCCGCAACAACGCTCATTTCCTCGGGTATGTCGTTCTGGTTCTTTATGAATTCAAAGGAAAGAATTATGCAGTCGGTCAAAACACCGAGCATAAGAGATTCTTTGCGTTCTATTGCAAACAACAAGCCGATGCTTCTTCTCACCGTTTCCGATTTCCTTGCGAACTTCGGTATTTCGGGAAGCAAGCAGGACTACTACATAGATGTTCTGCATTTCGCTTCAATGACACTCGTTGCAGGACTTCCCGCAGCTCCCCTATCCCCTGTTTCCTATTCATTCGTCCCCTGGTTCAGAAGAAAGTTCTCCTCCCGTCTGCTTTATATTGTAAGCCGTAACATTTCCCACTTCCTGCACATCTTCGTATTCCTTTTCGGATGTATCGGCTTCAATCCCAAGACCTTCAAGGGCGGTCTTTACAGGAAGAAGCTCCCGATGTTCTTTGCTATGGCTCTGTGGGAGCTCATCTGGACTATCTTCTACGGCCTTATGTCCGTTATCGGAACAGAGCTTTACAACGAGTCAATGGACTACTGCGAATGGAAGAACGGCTACCGCACAGAGGCTATGACCTCGGTTGCAAAGGGACTTGCATCAAAGGTTTCGGGTGCTGTCAGCGGTGTTGTTACAACAGCACTCAAAAAGATGGTAGGCTACGACCAGGGTGCATACACCAAGGGCGAGGAACAGCCTGACTATGTTAAGTTCTATCTCTTTGCTATGTTCACCATTGTTCCCGCTATGACAGGAACTCTCGGCATTATCCCCATGCTCTTCTATGACCTTCACGGCAAAAAGAAGGAGCAGATGTATGCAGAGCTTCTTGCAAGAAGAAAAGAAGCCTCCCTTGCAGCATCTGACGGTGACCTTGAAGCGGTCCTCGAAATGGAACAGAAGCTCAAGGAAAGCAGAACATTCAAATAATTTCAGTTTAATAAGTTTAAGGCGTTGTATACAAAATACAGCGCCTTTCTTTTTTTGCAAAAAAATGTTTTTTAATAATCCCCTTTTATCGCGTGGGGGCGCGAAGCGTTATTTGATTAAAATAAAAATAACTATTATCTTTAATTTAAGTTTATTTAAACACCCCCGCAAGGGGGTTATTTGATTATTTCTTAAATTATTGAATTATTCCATTCTTCTCATTCTCTTCTTTCTTATCATTCTTTAATAGTTGCCCTTTGAGTGCCCACAGCCTGCCCCTTGCTTGCCGAGAGATTGTTGATTGCCTGCTGGTTGCCTGTTGACTGCCCGACACAAAATCCTAAAATCTGTTGATATATCAAGGTTTTTTGTAATCACAAAACTATGTCGGTTTTTCACCTTTCTGAAACAACAAAAATTTTTTTGTATTTTCCGCGCTTCTGGGGAGAAATCTTTATTTATATCATCTATAATGCAAGCAAAATACAGCAAAAAGGAGAAAGCATATGAACAAAGCAGACACATACATAAAGCTCAACAGAAGCATACTCGACTGGGGCTGGTTTACTGAGCCTAACACCTACCGTGTGTTCACCTATTTAATTCTGAAGGCAAACATAAAGGATCACGCTTTCGGGAAAATAACCGTACACCGCGGAGAGCTTGTCACATCATATTTCAGCATTGCCGAAAAGCTGCGTTTAAGCGAAAAACAAGTCCGCACGGCAATTCAGCATTTAGAGGCAACGGGAGAAATAAAACGAAAGGTATACAATAAATATCAGGTGATAAGGGTTGTGAATTATTCAAAATATCAGGATTCACCCGAAAAAAGCGATGAATAAAAAAAACAGCGGTATAACGCCGACACCGCTGTTTAAAAATTTAATTATTCAGTTGCTGCCTTTAATATCTTATGGAAGGCATCGCACGCTGCATTGAAGGCATCGCGGTTTGTGGGGTAGGTAAACTCCTCGCTTACGGAGGACTTTCCGCCGTCTTCCTCTAAATTTTCAAGTCCTGCAAAGACCTTAAGGTGCGGCTCAAGAGTAAGGAAGCGCTTGCCGTCCTTTTCATTGAAGCGTCTGAGAAGCTCCTCTAAGTTACCGTCACCGCTGCCGCAGGGGACAACAAATCCGTCAGACAAACGGCAATCCTTTATGTGCATATACTCAATATATTCTTTGAGCTTTTCATATGCGGGAAGAATTTCCACCTTGCACTGTATAAAGTTTGCAGGATCGAAAACACCCTTTATCTTGCCCTTTAAGGTCCGAAGAATATCAAGACATCTTATATCGTTGTCACCGTAAATACCCTTTTCGTTTTCGTGACAGCACCATATGCCGTGGGCTACCGCATAATCGCACATCTTTTCAAGACGCTCGAAAACCTCATCTCTGTACACATCGGGATTTTCGCCCTCTGAAATAAAGAAGCTGAACATACGGATATTTTCCGTGTCGAGTATTGCGGCATTTTCAACACACTGCTTGAAGGACTCAAAATGCGGTGCAAAATCATCCTTTATATTGATTTTACCGAAATGTGAGCCTACTGCAGAAACACCTATTCCGTATTCGTCAAGTATCTTTTTCACATTCCTTGCCTGTTCGGCTGTAAAGGTTGAAATATTACCCTCGTCAAGTCCTCTGGGCTCAATATGAGTAAGACCGTTTGCTTTAAGCGCATCAATCTGACTTAATAAGCCGCCGCCTGCCTCATCTGCAAAGGCGGATAAAATAAATTCTGCCATTGTTTTTCCTCTTATTCCTTAATCAGAGCCTTATAAAGCTTTATATATTCGTTAGCGGAACGGCCCCAGCTGTAGTCACATTCCATTGCACGCTTTCTCAGAATCTGCCAGCCTTCCTTATCTGCGAAGCCGTGAACAGCTCTGCGGATGGTGTGAAGCATATCGTGAGCATTATAGTCCTCGAATACGAAGCCGTTACCCTCGTTGTCACCCGAATCGGTAACAGAGTCACGAAGACCGCCTGTTGCTCTTACTATCGGGATTGTGCCGTAACGAAGTGAGAACATCTGTGCAAGACCGCAGGGCTCACTCTGTGAGGGCATAAGGAAGATATCGGCACCGCCGTAAATACGGCTTGCAAGTGCGGGAATAAAGCCTATCTTTACAGCCATCTTTTCGGGATAAGTTGAAGCCATTTCAAGGAAGAAGCTTTCATACTGCCAATCACCCGAGCCTAAAACAACAACCTGAACATCCTCTGTTGCAAGCAGCTCCTCGAGTACACACTTGACAAGATCAAAGCCCTTGTGGGAAACAAGACGGCTTACCATACCGATAACGGGAACATCTTCTCTTACGGGAAGTCCCATTTCCTTCTGAAGCTCAGCCTTACAGATTGCCTTATTTTCGGGATGCTCAACAGAGAAGTGAGCCGGTAATGCCTTGTCGGTTTCGGGATCGTTTGCAACCATATCAATACCGTTGAGAATACCCTTGAGCTTCCAGCTTCTTGCTTTAAGAATGGGATCAAGTCCGTGTGAATAATACGGATCGAGAATTTCCTGTGCATATGTGGGGCTTACCGTTGTTACGGAGTTTGCACACTCAATAGCACCCTTCATAAAGTTTACGCAATCATCATATTCGAGCAAGGAAGCGTGCGCGTCACCCAGTCCCACAACATCCTGCAGAATCTCGGTACCGTACTTGCCCTGATACTGGATATTATGAATCGTAAACACCGTCTTGATGTTTTCAAAGCCGGGTGAATTTGCATAATATGCGGAATAGTAAACAGGCACAAGGGCTGTCTGCCAGTCATTACAGTTTATTACATCGGGCTTGAAATCAATATAAGGGATAATTTCAAGCACCGCGCGGGAGAAGAAAGCAAATCTCTCTGCATCGTCATAATAGCCGTAAAGGGCATCGCGTTTGAAATAATACTGATTGTCAAGAAAATAGTATATAACACCGTTATATTTTGCTTCAAAGATACCGCAGTACTGTCTTCTCCAGGCAACGGGAACGGTTATATGAGTTATAAACTTCATATTGTCCTTGAATTCCTGCGGGATTTTATCATACAAGGGCATAACAACTCTGCAGCCTATAAGACGCTTTCTGAGTGCTATGGGAAGAGAACCGCCCACATCACCGAGTCCGCCGCTTGCTATAAAAGGCTTTGCTTCGCTTACAGCATAAAGAACTTTCATTTATTAACTCCTTAGATATGAATATTTTTTCCGATATATACGGGAAATGAATCTGCACCCGAAAGGTTTTTACCGCTTCTTACGGAAACACCCTTATCTGTTATACAGTAATTAAGCTTTGCATTTTCACCGACAAAGCTGTGAGGCATAAGGATTGAGTTTTTGACAACCGCACCCTTTTCAATGTGACAGTCTCTGAAAATGATGCAGTTTTCAACAGTACCGTCAATAACCGAGCCGTCGGCAACAAGAGAAGCTTTTACGCAGCTTTCAAGTCCGTATACAACGGGCATATCCTCATAAACCTTTGTATAAACAGGTCTTTCGGTATTGAAAAGCTGCTTATAGTTATTGACATCAAGCAGAGAGAAGTTTGCTTCATAATAGCTTTCGAGTGAATCGATAACGGGACAGAAGGTATCAACCTTATATCCGTTGATTTTAAGCTTTGAAACATTTTTAAGGAAAACTTCCTTTTCAAAGGAGGAATGTCCCTTTGCAAAAGCATCGTTTACAAGGCGTTCAAGAAGAGATTTTTTCATAACGGCACATTTAAGGCAGTATTCAGCCTTTTTGCCCGAGGTATCACCCATATGAAGCTTTGTTATTCTTTCGTCATCTCGTTTATCAACGACTAAAACGCTGTCAAGAACGGGAAGCTTGCCTTTCTGACAAAGAATTGTTATATCCGCCTCTGTTTCCTGATGATACTTAAAGATATCATTGAAATCAAGATTTGCAACATATGTGCAGTCTGTGAGAAGCACATATTCCTCTGTTGAACGCTCAAGGAAGCGCATAATATTTTTGAGTGCACCTATTCTGCCTGCATTGTAGTTATCAATAGCCTGTGCATTGAAGGGAGGCAGAAGATACAAGCCCTCATTCTTTCTTGCAAGATCCCAGGGCTTACCGCCGCCTATGTGGTCCATAAGCGACTGATAATTATTGTTTGTAATAACACCAACCTTGGTCATACCTGCATTTACCATATTTGAAAGAACGAAGTCAATAAGTCTGTAGCCGCCGCCGAAGGGAACGGAAGCCATTGAACGCACACCTGTAACTTCACTTAAAACACTATCGTCAACATTGGCAAAAACCAAGCCTAAAACATTATTTGCTCTCATACGGTTTCACCCTCCTTTACATTCTCAGCAACCATTTTGTTTGCGGTAACAACTGCTGATTTTCCGACCTTCACATCAGCACCCACAACGGTAACTCCCCAGCCTTCTTTATTTTCGGTCTTCTGAGGATCCTCGCCTACAACCGCACCGCTTTCGATAACAGCATTTTCTGCTATCATAGCATATCTTACGGTAGCACCCGATTTAATTGTTGTTCCGGGCATAATTATTGAATATTCAACCTTTGCCCCCTCTTCAACGGTAACATTGGAGAAGAGTACAGAATAGTCAACATCGCCCTCAACCATACAGCCGCCCGCAACAAGAGAGTTCTGCACATTCGCCTTGGGGGAAACAAAGTGAGGAGGCAATGCAGAGTTCTTGCAGTAGATTTTCCAGTTATCGTCATCAAGGTCAATATTTACTGTGGGATTAAGAAGGTCAAGGTTTGCTTCCCAAAGGCTGTCTATTGTTCCTACATCCTTCCAGTAGCCGTCAAAGCGGAAGGCATACATTCCCTCGCCTGCATTGAACATTGCGGGGATAACATCCTTACCGAAGTCGTTTGAGGAGCCTTCCTTTGCTTCGTCTGCAATAAGATACTCTCTGAGCTTGCTCCAGGTGAAGATATAAACACCCATTGAAGCCTTATTGCTCTTGGGATTCTTGGGCTTTTCCTCGAATGCGGTTATTGCACCGTCATCATCAACGAACATAAGTCCGAAACGGGAAGCCTCTTCCCACGGTACCTCAAGCATTGCTATAGTACAAGCCGCATTCTTTTCCTTGTGATATTTGAGCATTTCATTATAATCCATTTTGTAGATATGGTCACCTGAAAGAATGGCAACATACTCGGGATTATATCTGTCAATGAAATTGATGTTCTGATAAATTGCATTTGCAGTACCCTTGTACCACTGTGTGCCGCTTATCTGCTGATAGGGTGAAAGGATATGAACACCGCCCTCGTTTCTGTCAAGGTCCCAGGGCTGTCCGTTACCGATATAGTCGTTGAGCTCAAGAGGCTGATACTGTGTGAGAACACCGACGGTTGAAATACCTGAGTTTACACAGTTTGAAAGCGGGAAGTCAATAATTCTGTACTTACCGCCATAGGGAACTGCGGGTTTTGCAATGTTCTTTGTGAGAATACCGAGTCTGCTGCCCTGACCACCTGCAAGCAGCATTGCTATACATTCTGTTTTTCTTGCCAAGATAATCGTCCTTTCATTTATGTTAATTTTATTTTTTTGCTTTTTTTTCACCGCGTACGGCATAGGGCTTGTACTTAAGATATACACTTGAAAGCCCGGGTAAGGTGATTTCAAATGAATGCTCCTTGCCGTGCATAGGCTCTTTTTTGGTGTAAATCCTTGAATTACCGAGTATTCCCTGACCGCCGAAGGCTGCATCATCCGAATTGAGAAGAACAGTCAGACTGCCTCTCTGCGGCACGCCTATTTTATAGTTCTCTCTCGTTACGGGTGTGAAATTACATATTGAAACTAAAACATTTCCCTCTTTGTCTTTTCGCTGGAATGCAACCACGGAGTTTGTGTTATCGTCACTCACAAGCCACTCGAAGCCCTCCCAGGAATAGTCAATCTCCCAAAGCTCGGGATTTTGCTTATACACACGGTTGAGTTCTTTTACAAAGTTATGGAAGTCTCTGTGAGCATCGTAGTCAAGCAGGAACCAGTCAAGAGGCTTTTTCTCATTCCACTCAATAAACTGCCCGAACTCCTGCCCCATAAAGAGCAGCTTCTTTCCCGGATGTGAATACATATAGCCTAAAAATGCCTTGTCTCCTGCAAATTTGTCGGCATATTCTCCGGGCATTTTATTGAGAAGTGAGCATTTGCCGTGCACTACCTCATCGTGCGAAATGGGAAGCACAAAGTTCTCGGAAAAAGCATAGAAGAATGAAAATGTTATAAGGTCGTGGTTGAACTTTCTTGAAAGACCGTCAAGCGAGCAGTATCTCAGTATATCGTTCATCCAGCCCATATTCCATTTGAAATTGAAGCCCAGTCCTCCGTCAGATACAGGTCTTGAAACCATAGGCCATGCTGTGCTTTCCTCTGCCGCCATAATGGCATAGGGGTAATCTCTGAAAATACTTTCATTGAGATGTCTCAGAAATGATACAGCCTCAAGATTTTCTCTGCCGCCGTATATATTGGCTCTCCACTCGCCGTCGCGTCTGCCGTAGTCAAGATAAAGCATTGATGCTACAGCGTCAACTCTCAGACCGTCCACATGATATTTGTCAAAGAAAAACTGTGCACTTGAAACAAGAAAGCTTCTGACCTCATTTTTGCCGAAATCAAAAATTCTTGTTCCCCAGTCCTTATGGTCCATTTTAAGAGGATCGGAATATTCGTAGCAGAAAGAGCCGTCAAACTCGAAAAGTCCGTGAGCATCTCTGGGGAAATGAGCAGGCACCCAGTCAAGAATAACACCGATTCCGTACTGATGCAGCTTGTCAACAAAATACATAAAATCGTGCGGTGTGCCGTAACGAGAGGTAACACTGAAATATCCTGTTACCTGATACCCCCATGAGCCGTCAAACGGATGCTCCATAACGGGGAGCAGCTCAATATGAGTGTAGTTCATCTCCTTGAGATAGGGTGCTAATTCATCTGCAAGCGCACGGTAGGAATACGGCTCACCGTTTTCATACATTCTCCAGCTGCCCGCGTGAAGTTCGTAGATATTCATAGGAGAGGCATATATGTTCTTAGCCTTAAGTTTTTCAAAATATTTCGAGTCACTCCACTTAAAGCCCTCAATATCAAAAAACTTGGAAGCATTGGCAGGTCTTGTTTCAGAATGAAAAGCATAAGGATCGCTTTTTAGTCTGACAGTATCATCCGCCCCTCTTACGGCATATTTATAGACATCAAACTGCTTTATGCCGTCAATCTCCGTTTCCCATATTCCGTCAGCAATCAGGTGCATAGGATGGCTTTCTCCGTTCCAGCCGTTGAATTCGCCTGTTACGCTGACACTTTTTGCCTTCGGTGCCCATACTCTGAAAACCGCTCCGCTTTCAGTAGGGTGTGCACCGAAAAATTCATAGGCCTTTGCATTATTCCCCTCCTTGAACAGATAGACGGGAATCTCTGCGCTGTTGTGTACTTCTTTTCTCAAAGGCATTCACCTCCACTCTCCATTTTAACAAACCCGAAACATTTTTGCAAGTAGTTTTGACTATTTTGTTAGAAGTGCTATTACAAAATTTTTCCAAAAACTGTACAATATGCACAAAGACTTTGGCACATATTTAGCCACCCGCCTATAATACAACAGGTAAAATAAAATTACAGTCAAAAACTGTCATAAGAACTGAAAGTATTATATTGACAAATTTCTCCTGAGCGTGGTATACTTTTAGTGCTATTATTTTTAATACGGAAGGAAAAGTATTATGAAAACTTTACTCAAAAAGTCACTTTGTATGGTTCTTGCATGCCTTATGCTTTTCGGCTGTATGGCTGTCGGTGCATCGGCCGACGAGGTAAAGAGAATCAGCTGCTCAATGTATGCAGACGGTGCAACTTCAAGAGGCTTCTGCTGGTACACACTTGAAGACGGCAACTCCGACCTTCAGCTTGTTACAGAAGCAGAATATCTCGTTTCAGGCTTCAGCAATGCCGTAAGCTATGTGGGCAAAACAGAAGAATTCAGAGATCAGTTCGCACACAAGGTTGTTGTTGAAGACCTCACAGCAGGCACAAGCTACTGCTACCGTGTGGGCGATGCTGAGAAGAATATGTGGAGTGACACCTGTTCATTCACAACAGACGACGGTGACAATGCATTCTCATTCATCACTATTGCAGACGTTCAGGCAAGCAGCAATGAAAACTTTGCACAGGCTGCAAAGGTTATGAAGGCAGCTATGGATACAATGCCCGAGGCTGAATTTGTTGTTACTCTCGGTGACTTTGTCAACGACAACACAAATGATGAGTGGGATTGGTATTTCAAGAATTTTGCATTTGCAAACAACAACACAACTCTTGTTCCCGTTGCAGGCAACCACGACGGTAATATCACAAACAAGCTCAATACATATGTTTTCCAAAATACATTCTGCCTTGACGAGTCCGACAATCAGTCACTTGAGGGTGTTTACTATTCATTCGATTACGGCGATGCTCACATTGCAGTGCTTAACACAAATGATATGTATCCTATGTCACAGGCTCAGAAGAACTGGCTTATCAACGATATGAAGACCTCAGACGCTAAATGGAAGCTCGTTTTCATGCACCGTGCTCTCTATTCCGCAGGTAAGAACATCAACAAGCCCGACACCATCATTCTCAGAAACACTCTTATCCCCATCTTTGATGAAATTGACATCGACTTTGTTATGGCAGGTCACGACCATATGTATATGAGAACTGCTCCTGTTTACGCTGATGCAAGAACAGAGGTTACAACCGTAACAGAAAGCTATAACGGTGTTTCCACAACCTTTGCTCTCAATCCCGAAGGTGCTGTTCATGTTCTTCCCTCAACAGCAGGCACAAAGAGATATTCAGTAAACGAGGATGCAATTGCTCCCATTATGGATGTTGCAGAAATTGCACTCTCCACATCAGACCTCGGCGGTTGCTTCGCAACAACAACTATTGACGGTGATTATCTTATCTACACAGCTTATGTTGTTGATGACGAAACTCAGGAAATCACACAGATTGATACATATGCTATAAAGAAAACAGATAAAAACGAGGTTCAGGATTCAGAGCTTGACGAATCAATGGCAACATCATTCTTCAACTATCTGTACAATCTTTTCTATGCTATTATAGATATGATTAAGTCTTACCTCGGTATTCTTTTTTAAGCTTTAACAAAACAACAGTATAAATCAAGGGGTTGTAAAAAAAGTGCAGACCGCATAAAACAAGTTTTATGCTATAAGCAAACCTCGCCCTCGGCGTACCTTTGTACGCTGTCGGGGAAACCAAAAACAACACAAATGTGTTGTTTTTGCTCGGTTTACTCATTCTG
>JAFXAK010000026.1 GCA_017517135.1 Clostridia bacterium | reverse complement strand
ATTTAAATATTTTCTTTAATATAAGATTTAATTTTTTTAATAATAATAAGCTTCAGGAGAAAGAATATGGATACTTTTAACGATGTATGGAAAGAGGTACTGAATATCTGCAAAGCTCAGGTTGCACAGCCTCTTTATAATATATGGTTTGCACCCTTGGAATTTATAAAATTTGAAAATGACACGGTTGTTTTCCTTGTAAGTGCGGACTATAAGAAATCTATAATACAGGATAAATTTTCAGGTATTATAAAAGACGGCTTCGAGCAGGTTTTAGGCTTCCCCGTTGAAATTGATATAATAGTTGATAAAACTATATCAGACAATTCTTCAGATAAAAAAGAAAATAAATCAGAACCTGAAAATAAAGAGTCACAGAATGCTTTTTCAGGCTTTACATTTGATAATTTCATAGTAGGAAAATCAAATACCTTTGCATACAATGTTGCAAGAGGTGTTTGCGAGGAGCCCGGCACAAAATACAATCCTCTTCTCATATACGGAAGAAGCGGATTGGGAAAAACACATCTTATGCTCGCTGTTTATAACAAGCTCAAAGCACAGAATCCCGATGCAATTCTTATTTACACCACCGGTGAAAACTTTATGAATGAGCTTGTTAAGGATATCTACAACAAGAATATGGATCACTTCCATAATAAGTACAGAAATGTAGATGCTCTTTTGATGGATGATATCCAGATAATTCAGCGCGGTGAATCCGTACAGGAGGAATTTTTCCACACCTTCAATGTTCTCCAGCAGGCAGGAAAGCAGATTGTTATCACATCCGATATTCCTCCCAAAGAAATGGCAGGTCTTGATGAGAGACTGAGAACCCGTTTCGAGCAGGGTGTTATAGCTGATATTCAGCCGCCTGACATAGACACAAGAAAAGCAATCATAAAAAGAAAATGCGAACAGTTAGGCATAAGGCTCAGCGATTCTGTTACAGAATACATAGCTCAGAAAATCAAAAACAATATCCGTCAGCTTGAGGGTACGGTTAAAAAGATTGACGCTATGAGCAAGGCATACGGCACACCCGTAACAATTGAGCAGGTTCAGAACATAATCAAGGATATAACAACCGACAATCAGCCGATTTCCGTTATAACCGATAAAATAATGGAAAGAATTGCCCAGACATACAATGTTACCTTGGCAGATATAAAATCTGATAAAAGACAGGCTAAAATCACTCTTGCAAGACAGATTTCTATGTATGTTATAAAAGAAGTAACAGATTTAACTCTTAAGGAAATCGGAGAAATTTTCGATAAAAACCACTCAACAGTTCTGCATTCTCTTAAATGTGCAGAGGAAAAAATGCAGGAAAGTGCTTCCGTGAAGCTTCTTGTCATAAACACAATCAAGGAATTTCAGGAAAAATAACATCAAAAAAAGCAGGAAATTATAGGAAAGTTTTGAACAAGTTTTCACTTTTCAACATCTCTTTTTCAACATTGTAAACATTCTGAAAAAAAGAATTGTTGAATTAAAATTTTATCAAAATTTTATCAAAACTGAAAAACGGTTAAATTTTTCAGTAATATCAATGCTTACCGGACTTTTAAACAATTTCAACAGCCCCTACTACTACTACTATTTTTAAAACAATCCTTACCCCTGTGAGGGGGGAAAATTTCATTTCAATTAAGAAAAAAAGGTTAAAAACCGAACGGAGGATATCGGATGAGAATAATTTGTAACACTCAGGCACTTACCAATGTTTGTCTTAATGTACAAAGATGTGTACCTGCAAAGGCTGTTATGCCGCATATAGAGGGTATTCTTATTAAAACAACCGGAGAATCAAAAATAGAACTGAGCGGTTTTGATCTTGACCTCGGTATCACAACATCAATGAATGTACGCATTGAAAGAGGCGGTGCTGTTGTTCTTAACGCTAAAACTCTTTGTGACATATTAAAGCATCTTCCCGAGGAAAATGTTGTTATAGACTGTGATGATAAGAATGTATGTACTATAAAGAGCGGAAATGTTGAATACACAATTATAAGCATGAATCCCGATGAATACCCCGAGCTTCCTAAAATAACGGACGAGGTTCCCTTTACGGTTTCTCAGAGTGTTCTCAAGGATATGGTAAGACAGACTATCTTTGCCGTGTCTGTTGACGATTCAAAGGCTGTTCACAGAGGTATAAAGTTTGAAATTACCGCAGGTCAGATAAAGCTCGTAGCTTTAGACGGCTACAGACTTGCAATAAGAAATGAATTTACGGATTATTCGGGAAATGATATCTCCTTTGTTGTTCCCGCAAAAACTCTTGCAGAGGTTATAAAGCTTATAAATGATGAGGATAACTTTATTAAAATAAGCATCGGCCGCCGTCATATTATTTTCAATATCGGAGACTACAGCCTTATTTCCCGTCTGCTTGAGGGTGATTTTCTCGATTACCGTTCCGCTATCCCCTCCGCAAAATCCGCAACGGTAAGAGTTAACACAAAAAAGCTTATTGAATGTATTGAAAGAGCTTCAATAATAATAACCGAAAAAACGAGAAGTCCCATAAGATTTATTTTTGATGAGGATATTATAAAAATTTCCGCAGTTACGGCTCTGGGAAGCTCTAATGACAGAATTGAGGCTTCAACAGACGGTAAAAGGACTGAAATCGGCTTCAACAACAGATTTATGCTTGATGCTCTTCGCTCGTGCGAAACGGATGAGGTGCTTATAAATCTTAACGGCCCCTTAGCTCCCGCTATAATTTTACCGCCCGACGGAGAAAATTTCCTTTATCTTATTCTTCCCGTAAGAATAAAGAATGACTGATAAAAGAAAAGAGAAATAAAAGTGAAAAAGATTAAAGTAAGGCTTCTTGAAATAGAAGAAAATGAGCTTCCTATAAAAACGGAATTTATAAAGCTTGATTCCGCATTGAAGCTCAGTAACATTGCTTCAACGGGCGGACACGCTAAAATTCTTATTGAGGAAGAAAGAATAAAGGTAAACGGTGAAAAGTGCCTTGTAAGAGGTAAAAAGCTTTTCCCCGGAGATAATTTTGAATACAGAAATCAGAGATTTTTAATAGTTAGTCTTAATGAAAGTAAATAAAATCGAATTAAAGGGCTTCAGAAACATAAATGAGATGTGTATTGAGCCTGACAGCGCGGTAAATATAATCTACGGCGAAAATGCACAGGGGAAAACCAATATTCTTGAGGGAATATGGCTTTTCAGCGGTCTTAAAAGCTTCAGAGGAGCAAAGGACAGGGAGCTTGTGGGCTTCGGTAATAATTTCTCGAAGCTGAAGCTTGATTTTGAAGCCTTTTCAAGAAATCAGAAAGCGGAAATTACCGTAATAAACAAAAGAGCTGCAACACTCAACGGTGTTACTCTCCCCTCGCCCACCGCTATGATGGGTAAATTCAATACGGTTATTTTTTCTCCGTCATTTATGTCCGTTATAAAAGACGGTCCTTCTGAAAGAAGAAAATTTATAGATGCCGCAATATGTCAGTTAAAGCCTAATTACGCAAGAATACTCAGCGAATATAACAGACTGCTGCAGCAGAGAAATGTTATTCTTAAAGATATTTCGGTGAATGCACAGCTTTATGATATGCTCGATATTATAGACGAGAAAATATCCGTTTCCGGACAGGCTGTTATTGACTGGCGAAAGGAATATCTCAGCACCCTGACACCCTTTATTGTTGATATCTACGGCGGTCTTTCCTCGGGAAGAGAGGAAATATCTTTTAATTATGTCAAAAAGTCCGACGAAAGAAACGAAAAGACCTTATCCGACATATTAAAAGAAAAAAGACGGGAGGATATTCTCAATAAAATAACCCTTGCAGGGCCGCACAGAGACGATATTGAGATATTACTCAACGGTTTTTCGGCAAGAAGCTTCGGCTCACAGGGACAGCAGCGCTCTTGTGCTTTAGCACTTAAATTGGGCGAGGCTGCGGTCATAGAAAAAGAAACCGGCGAAAAGCCCGTTATTTTACTTGACGATGTTATGAGTGAGCTTGATGTTTTAAGGCAGGATTATATATTAAATCACATAAAAGACCGTCAGGTGTTTATAACCTGCTGCGATCCGTCTGCAGTTTTAAGGATGCTCGGCGGAAAAACCTTTAATATATCAAAAGGAGAAATTGTTTGATGTATATAGATTTAGGCACGGATGCCGTTATAAGAGATAAAGAAATAATCGGTGTTTTTGACCTTGATACATCAACAGTTTCGCAAAGAACAAGAGACTTTTTAAGTAAGGCTGAAAAAAAAGGGGAGGCAAAAACCGTTTCCTTTGAATTGCCTAAATCTTTTGTATTATGTACCGGTAAAAACGGCACACAAAAAATATATATTTCGCAGTTATCGGCTTCAACCGTAATCAAGCGAAGCAAAGGTATATAAAAATACTTTTCTGATTATTACCCTATGGGAGGATAAAATAAAATGGAAAATACCAAAAAAGAAGTGAATGAGGGTTTGGAGGAGACTGTAAATTCTGTTGAAATGAATGAGCAGATGGACACAGCTGTAAGTGAAACATACGATGCCAACCAGATTCAGGTTCTTGAAGGACTTGAGGCTGTAAGAAAAAGACCGGGTATGTATATCGGCTCAACAGGCCCCAGAGGACTTCATCACCTCGTTTACGAAATTCTCGACAACTCAATAGACGAAGCTCTTGCAGGCTATTGTACTCATATTGAGGTTGAAATTCTCCCGGGGGATATTATTACCGTAAGAGATAACGGACGAGGAATTCCCGTTGATATAAACGAAAAGCAGGGTATGCCTGCCGTAACGGTTGTTCTTACGGTGCTTCACGCAGGCGGTAAATTCGGCGGCAGCGGCTATAAGGTATCGGGCGGTCTTCACGGTGTTGGTTCATCCGTTGTTAACGCTCTTTCCGAATGGCTTGAGGTTGAGGTAAGCCAGAACGGACACATTCACCGTCAGCGTTTTGAAAGAGGTGCTATTGCGAGTGAGCTTGAAGTAATAGGAGATACCGAAGAAACGGGAACTCTTATAAGATTCAAGGCTGATCCCGAGGTATTCACGGAAACCACAGTTTATGAATATGAAACTCTGCAGAGAAGAATAAGAGAACAGGCATTCCTTAATGCAGGTCTTAAAATCACTCTGACAGATTCAAGAGATGCTGAAAACATAACAGAAGAGGTTTTTTGCTTTGACGGCGGTATTTCAAGCTTCTCAACATATATAAACGAAAGCAGAGGACTTACCCCCGTACACGATACTCCCATTCATTTTTCAACCGTAAAAGGTGACAGAAGCGCGGAAGTTTCGATTATGTATAACGACAGCTATAATGAAATTATATTAAGCTTCGCAAACAATGTCCGTACCATAGACGGCGGTACTCACGAAACAGGCTTCAAGAACGCTCTTACAAGAGTTTTCAACGATTACGGCAGAAAATATAACTTCATCAAAGAGGGAGACAAAAATCTTTCGGGTGAGGATGTAAGAGAAGGTCTTACCGCTGTTATCAGCGTTAAGCTTACGGAAGCAGAATTTGAAGGACAGACAAAGGGTAAGCTCGGTAATACAGACATCACACAGCTTGTGCAGTCAATGGTATATGAAAAGCTTTCAACATATTTTGAAGAAAATCCGTCTGTTGCAAGAACTATATTCAATAAAGCCCTTGATGCCGCAAGAGCAAGAGAGGCAGCAAGAAAGGCTAAGGAGCTTGCAAGAAGAAAATCCGCACTTGAGGGAAATTCACTTCCCGGTAAGCTTTATGACTGCACAGACAAGAACCCCGAAAACTGTGAAATATTCATCGTAGAGGGTGACTCTGCGGGCGGCTCTGCAAAGGAAGGCAGAGACAGAACAACTCAGGCAATACTTCCTCTCTGGGGTAAGATGCTCAATGTTGAAAAATCAAGAATAGATAAGGTTATCGGAAACGAAAAGCTCATTCCCGTTGTTCTTTCTCTCGGTACGGGAATAGGAGAGGACTTTGATATCACGAAGCTGAGATATCACAAGGTTGTTATTATGGCGGATGCCGATGTTGACGGTGCACATATCAGAACTCTTCTTTTAACCTTCTTCTTCCGTTATATGAGACCTCTCATTGATAACGGACACATTTATATAGCACAGCCCCCTCTTTACAGACTTACAAAGAATAAAAAGCATCATTATGCTTATTCTGATGAGCAGAGAGACGAAATAATAGAAAAGCTCGGAACAGGCTATTCAATACAGAGATATAAAGGTCTCGGTGAAATGGACCCCGAGCAGCTCTGGGAAACAACAATGGACCCTGCTGTCAGAACAATGCTCAAGGTCCGTCTTGAGGATGCTATAGAAGCGGACGAAACCTTCAGTATTCTTATGGGTGACAAGGTTGAGCCGAGAAGAGATTTCATTGAAAAGAACGCTAAATTCGTTCAGAATCTCGATATATAATTCCTTTTTGGGAGGAACAGAAAATGTCAAATGATGAAAATATGATAAATCAGCCCGAGCAGGAAAATAATCAGTTGGGAACACTTATTGAGGTAGACCTCGATAAGGAAATGAGAAAATCCTTCCTCGATTATTCAATGTCGGTTATAACACAGAGAGCGCTTCCCGATGTAAGGGACGGCTTAAAGCCCGTACACCGCCGTATTCTTTACACGATGTATGAAAATAATCTTATGCCCGATAAGGAATACCGTAAGTGTGCAGACACCGTAGGCTCAGTTCTGGGCCGTTATCATCCCCACGGTGACGCATCTGTTTATGATGCTATGGTAAGACTTGCACAGAGCTTCTCTATGAGATACACTCTTGTTGACGGTCACGGTAACTTCGGTTCAATAGACGGTGATCCGCCTGCTGCATACCGTTATACAGAATCAAGAATGAGCAAGATTTCGCTTGAAATGCTCACAGATATTGATAAGGATACCGTTGATTTTACGGGCAACTATGACGACAGACTCAAAGAACCCGTTGTTCTGCCCTCAAGATTTCCGAATATCCTTGCAAACGGCTCAATGGGTATTGCCGTAGGTATGGCAACAAATATCCCTCCTCACAACATAGGCGAGCTTATAGACGGTATGTGCTGTCTTATTGATAACCCCGATGCGGGTGTTGAAGAGCTTATGGAGCATATCAAGGGACCTGATTTCCCCACATACGGTATGATTATGGGCAGAGCAGGTATCAGAGCTGCATATGCAACGGGCAGAGGTAAAATAGCTGTCAGAGCAAAATGTGAAATTGTTGAAAACAAAAACGGCAGATATTCTATTGTTGTTACCGAAATTCCCTATACGGTAAACAAGGCAAGACTTATCGAGTCTATTGCCGACCTTCATAAGGATAAGAAAATAGAAGGTATTTCGGATATAAATGACTATTCTTCAAGAGGCGATATGAAGATAGTTATTGACCTTAAAAGAGATGCAAATCCTCAGGTTGTGCTCAATCAGCTTTTCAGCTTCACACAGCTGCAGACAACCTTCGGTATTATAATGCTTGCCCTCGTAAACGGCGAGCCTAAGGTACTTAATCTCAAGCAGATTCTTGAGCATTATATTGACCATCAGTGTCAGGTTATTGAAAGAAGAACCCGTTTTGACCTCAAAAAGGCTCAGGACAGAGCACATATACTCGAAGGTCTGCTTAAGGCATTGGATGTTATTGACGAGGTTATAAAAATTCTCCGTGCATCAAAGAGCGTTCAGGAAGGTAAGGAAAACCTTATGGCACGCTTTGACTTTGATGAAATTCAGGCAAATCACATCGTTCAGATGCGTTTAGGACAGCTGACAGGTCTTGAAAGACTCAAGATAGAAGAGGAAATGGCTGCTTTACAGGAAAAGATAGCAGAATTCCTCAGAATTTTAAGCTCTCACGAAAATGTGCTCGCACTCGTTAAGGAAGAAGCACTCGAGGTAAGAGGCCGTTATGATGATGCAAGAAGAACAGAAATTGTAAATGTCAGCGGTGAGGTTGATATTGAAGACCTTATTCCCGAGGAAACCTGCGTTCTTACTATGACCGAAATGGGTTATATCAAGAGAATGGCGGCAGACGAATATAATGTTCAGAAGAAGGGCGGTAAGGGTAAGATTGGTATAACAAGACGCGAAGAAGATGTTGTTAATACTATGTTTACCTGCTCCACTCACGACAGCGTTATGTTCTTCACAACAAAGGGTAAGGCATATAAGATAAAGGGCTATGAAATTCCCGAGGGAAGCCGTATAAGCAAGGGTATGAATCTTGTAAACATTCTGCCCATTGAAAGTGACGAAAAGGTTTCCGCTATGATAATGATACCTAAAGATGCCGAGGATATGTATCTTTGTATGTGTACGGCTCACGGTATTATTAAACGAACAGAGCTTTCAGCCTTCAATAATATAAGAAAGAACGGTATTATTGCCATTAATCTTGACGAGGGTGATATTCTCCGCAGCGTTAAGCTCACAACAGGTAAAAATGACCTCTTTGTTGCAACAAGACGCGGACTCGGTATCAGATTCAACGAAGAGGATGCAAGAGTTATAGGCAGAACTGCAAGAGGCGTTAAGGCTATTTCCTTCAAGTATGACGATGACTGCGTTGTCGGTATGGAAATACTTGACGAGGAAAAGGGCGGAAAGGTACTCACCGTAAGCGAAACCGGTAACGGCAGAAAGAGTGATTTCTCCGACTACAGAGTTCAGACAAGAGGCGGCTTCGGCTCAATGAACTACCGTACCGAAAAATACGGTCTTGTTTGTGCAGTCAAGGTTGTATATGATGACGAGGATGTAATTCTCATTTCCTCTGAGGGACTTATTATCCGTCTTGCTGTTACAGATATCAGAGAATGTGCAAGACCGTCAAAGGGCGTAAGGGTAATGCGCCTCGGAGAAAACGATAAGGTTATAACTCTGACCAGCACTCTTAAATCAGAAGATGAGCCTGCTGATGCTCTCCCCGATAATCCCGAGGATGAAAACGAGCAGGAAACAGCTCAGGACGAGCAGTAATTTTAGGGGTGGGAAAGAAAAATGGCAGTAAAAAAGAAAAAGAAGAAAAAAAGCACTATAAAAACCGTAGCTAAAATATTAGCTGTGCTTTGTCTTGTATTGGTTTTGGCTGTAGGAATCAAGGTAGGCTCTATGCTTGACTTTGAAGAGGATGTTTTCAATGAGGATGAAGGAACAGGCTTCATTGATATAGTTGAAGACGATATCGAGGACGACAGCTCTCTTTTCCCCGAGGACGGGGACATTGAAACTCTCAATGAGCTGAGAAATGCCAAGGATTTGTCAACACTTCTCAAAAAATGGGCTACTATGGGCGAAAACGGGCTTATGAAGAGCAAAAATGTTGTCAATTTCCTTATTATAGGTGTTGATAAGGGCGGCAGAAATTCCGATGTTATAATGATGATGTCCCTTAACAAGGAAACAAAGAAAATCTTTCTGACATCCTTCTTCCGTGACAGCTACACTTATATAAACAGCTCATACGGTGATAAATATGCAAAAATCAATGCCGCATATGCAAACGGCGGTGCTAAAAAGCTTATAGAAACACTGCAGAACGACTATAAAATAGCTATTGACCACTATGTGAGCGTTAATTTCACATCATTTGTGAAGATAGTTGATTTAATAGGCGGTGTTGATATTACCGTTCAGCCCTATGAAGCAAAGGCTGTGGGACTTGACTGTCCGAGCGGTGAAAATGTACATCTCAACGGTGAGCAGGCTCTTATGTTCTGCAGAATCAGAAAATGCGATGCCGACGGAGATGTAAGCCGTACAAGAAGACAGAGAATGTTCATAAGCTCTCTTATAAAGAGAACTCAGGAGCTTTCCGTAAGCGAGGTTGCAGAGGTTATTGAAACGCTGTTTGAATATGTAAAAACAGACTGCTCATCCGTTCAGCTTATTTCCTATGCAACACAGGCTCTCATTAATAAATGGTATAATTATGAAATTATTTCACAGTCCGTGCCGTCATTAGAGCACAGAATGGACTACAGAGGTTATGCCTGGGTATGGATTGTTGACTATCCCGCCGCAGCAAAGGAGCTTCACGAAACAATTTACGGTGAATCAAATATCGAGCTTGCCGAAAACAGAGTAACGGCAATAGATATTATGAGAAGAACAGGCAACACAGGCTCAGCAAAGCCATAATGAATAAAAAAAATCCGGTTAAGCAATTTCTTAATCGGATTTTTTATGATGAATTGAAAAAAACATTATAATTTTACAAGCTTTAAATAGTGAAAAAACGGATTCTGAATTAACAATTTTAATTTGTTTGCAACTAATTTCTGTTCTTGTTGTGTGAGCGATTTCAGATTTTTTTCAAAATCCTTTGTGTATTTTAATTTATACATTATCTATATTTATCCCCATATCTGCAAACATATTTTCAACAGTATCAAATCCCTCCTGTAAAGAAATCCCGTTTTCGGAATCCTTTATCAGTTTTGCGATTTTCAATATTTTATCTTTGGGGTATACCACAACCGGACAAAGGAATATGCCGCCGTCTTTTTCTATAATGTCAAATTTATCACCCTCGGTAATTCCCAATTTTTTGATGATTTCTGACGGTATTGTAATCTGAGAACGACCTCTGATTTCTGCTAACATATAAAGTCACCACTTTTATTTTCTGAATTTCTGATTTTCTTACAATATTATTATATGTTATTAAATAAAAAAATTCAAGATAATTTTTTAAATTTATTGTTTGTAGTATATTAAATGAATTATTCAACAAAAGGTGCCGTAAAAAATTTTTACAGCACCCTTTTCATTATACATTATTAATAATTTTTCATAACCTCTTTAAGGAATTCAACTGCTTTTCTTATATCTCTTTCGGGATTGTCGCCTACTTCTCTTTCTATGGTAAGGAAGCCCTTGTAGCCGATTTCTTCGAGTGCCTTGAGGTACTTGGGGAAGCATACTCCGCCTTCGCCTAAGGGTACCTCTGTGAAGGAGTCGCCTGTTACTATGGGTTCATCCTCAATGCCGTAGATATAATCGGGGTTTTTATAGAAATGTCTTACGCCGTCCTTTGCGTGGGTGTGAACAATATAATCCTTGAGATTGTGAACGGCACCTACGGGATCATCGCCTGTTACCATAACAAGGTTTGCGGGATCAAGGTTTACGGAAACACCCTTTGAGTGGAGTGAATCAAGGAAATTTTTAAGTACAAGGCTGGTTTCGGGCCCTGTTTCAACGGCAAAGTGAGCGTTGATGCTGTCTGCATACTCAGCAAGCTGTCCGCATGCCTCCTGCATAATAGCATATCTGGGATGAGAAGGATCCTCTGGAACAACACCGATGTGTGTTGTTACTATATCTGTTTCAAGGTCCTTTGCCAAATCAAGTATTCTCTTTGATTTTTCAATAAGCTCGGGGTTTCTTTCGGGTCTGAAGAAGCCGCAGCCGAGGTCTCCGCAGAGTGCGGAGATTGTAAGACCGTTTGATTTTACCAAGTCAAGAAACTCTCTTCTTGCAGCAGGGGACATATTCTCGGGAGCCATTTCGCCTCTTGTTGAATAAACCTGTATTCCGTTTGCACCGACCTCTGCTGCCTTAAGAACGGCAGTCTTTATATCGGTACGGAAGCTGTTGATGATTACACCTATGGGAAAGTTATACATATCTTTTCTCCTTTATTTATCAAGAAATTTTTTAATTGCTGAAATATCAAGGTTTCCCTTTTCTTTTATAAAATTATAGAAAAATTCCGCAATTTTTATTACTCCACCTTCTTCGTTGCTTTCAATATTAAGAGGCAGAATGGGATCGTGTACACTCATTCTTAAAAGAAGCCAGCCGTTGCCGTGTTCTTTATCAAAGGACACTCTGAAGCCCTCGCGGTTATCGTCGGCAGGAGTAAGGAACGAAAAGCCTTTGCAGTATTCCTCTAAATCGCTTATAACCTTTTCACCGCAGGGCTTAAAGTCTTCAAGCTCTATCTTAAAGCGCATTTCCTTTTCTTCAAGCGGCTTTTTAAGGTCTTTTAAGAGCATATCAACGGTTTTGCCTTCTTTTCTGAGCTTCGCGGCAAGAATTATTATCTTTGTCATAAGATAAGCACCGTCATCAAGGAAATAATTTTCCCTCAAAGCGGCATGTCCCGAGGTCTCTATTGCAAGCGGACAGTTTATACCCTGCTTATTTAATTCTATAGCCTTGTTTATAACATTCTTATAGCCTCTTTTGTAGCGGTAGTGCTTACCGGAGAGAGAATTTTCAATAAATTCCTTCAAGCCGTCACTTGTAACGGAGTCTGTTACGATAGTACCGCCCTCGTTACCCTCCAAAGCCATAACCGATGAGAGTGCAATAAGTGAATTACGGTTGATTTCATTGCCTGAGGCATCAACACAGGCGGCTCTGTCAACATCCGTATCAAAGATAACGCCTAAATCGGCATTATTCTCCGTTACAGCCCTTGATATGAAAGACATTGCAACCTCGTTTTCGGGGTTGGGAATATGATTCGGGAAATTTCCGTCAGGCTCTAAAAACTGACTGCCGGTGATGTCTGCACCGAGCTTTTCGAGGACATCGGTAGCGAAAAATCCGCCGGCACCGTTACCCGCATCAACAACGATATGAAAGCCGTCAAGAGGCTTTTCGTAGTCGGAAGCATTTACTTCCTTTTTGATTTTATCTCTCAGAATTTCGGAGTATCTTGACATAAAGTCAATTTTCTGAGCCGTAGTATCTCCTGAAGCGGGAACAACGGCATTTTCTGCTATGGTGAGAATATTTCCGATATCCTCACTTTCAAGACAGCCGTTTCGGGTGAAGAATTTAAGTCCGTTCTTGTCTGACGGGTGGTGGCTTGCGGTTATCTGTATCGCTGCGTTGCACAAGCCCTCTACGGTTGTCATAAACATAGCGGGAGTTGACGAAAGGGAGCAGTCAAGTGCTTTTACATTAAGAGCATTGAGAACGCCTGTAATCGCACTTTTTATTCTGTTTGCGGAAATACGCGAATCGTGACCTACGCATACAGTTAAATTTTCTGCTTCAATACCAAGCTTTTCGGAAATATATCCTACAAAAGCAACAGTTATTTTCTGTATAGCCTCATTAGTGAGCTGTATATTTTCACCTATAGCGGTGCCCCTTATATCGGTACCGCTTTTAAGCTTTAATAATGACATTTTATAAGCCCTCTTTTATCAGTGATATTTGGGGAGATAATCACCGTGAGCCTCAATGAGGTCGTCACAAAGGTTGATAATTTCGTCAATGGAAAGCTCGCTCGAGGTGTGGGGATCAAGCAATGCTGCCTGATAAATAGCATCCTTTTTAAGAGTAACGGCAGCCTCAATTGTGAGAAGCTGAACATTGATGTTGAGCATATTCATTGCGGCAAGCTGGGGAGGCAAAGCACCCTGGAAGCAAGGCTGAATACCGTTCTTGTTTACAAGACAGGCAACCTCAACGCAGGCCTCGTCGGGAAGGTTTGTGATAAGACCGTTGTTTATAACATTACCGCCGATTTTATATGCATTGTCTGTAATGATAGCTTCCATTATGTAGGAAGCGTATTCCTTTGAACGCTCGTGGTTTACCTCGTCATTGAGATATTTGAGCTTGTCTTCCTTCCAGCGGGCAATCTGATGTATACAGCGTCTGGGATATTCGTCAAGCGGAATATTATATCTCTCTATAAGCTCGGGATATTTTGATTTTATAAAGAAATTATTGTATTCTGCATTGTGCTCGCTTGATTCTGTGCAGTAGTGACCGAAGCGTCTGATGTATTCGTATCTTACAAGGTCGTGATGTTCTTTGTTTCCGCTGTTGAGTACATCTATAGCTCTCTTTCTGATTTCGGGATAAAGGTCGTTTCCGTCTGCATCCTCTAATTCAAGCAGCCAGCCCATATGGTTGATACCTGCAATTTTTTCTCTGATAGGCTCTTTGTATTCAATGCCGAGGTCATTAAGAAGTCCTCTTGAACAGCCCTGAACGGAGTGGCAGAGACCGACTGACTTAATACCGGTGTATCTTCCGAGGTAGCCTGCAAGCTGTGCCATGGGGTTTGTGTAGTTAAGGAAATATGCGTTGGGGCAGACCTCCGTCATATCGTCGGTGAAATCCTTGAGCACGGGGATTGTTCTCAGCGCTCTGAAAATACCGCCGATACCGTTTGAGTCTGCTATTGTCTGACGAAGACCGTATTTTTTCGGTACCTCAAAGTCAATAACGGTACAGGGCTCATAGAGACCTACCTGAATTGCATTTACAACGAAATCAGCGTTTCTTAAAGCTTCCTTTCTGTTTTCAACACCGAGGTGCTTTGTGACAACTGCTCTGTTTTCATTTATATTACGGTTGAGCGCGGTGATCATAATATATGATTCTTCAAGTCTTTCGCCGTCAATATCGTAAAGTGCGATTTCACACTCACGAAGAGCAGGTGTTGTCATAACATCACCTAAAACATTTTTTGCGAAAACCGTGCTTCCTGCACCCATAAAAGTTACCTTCATAGTCTTTTCTCCTTTATAAATAATTTTAAGCTGTCGCTTGAGTTACCACTGAGTTTCTTTTTCTTCTTCTTTTCTGCGGCTTACTGTTACAAGCACAACAGCGCCTGCAATAATAACAACAAAGAAGAGTATAAGCATAATTACTATAGGACCGCCGTTGCCGATGGTGTTTGTATTCTGTGACTGACTGCCTGAGGGATTAAAGCTTGTATTCTGATTTGCGGGCGGGAGAGTTGTGCTTTCCTCGTAAGGCACGGTAGCCTCGGTTTCGGGTACAATTATTACGGGAGTATCAGTAACAGCCGTTGTGCTTTCCGTGATATATGGGGGAACAACAGCTGTTGTGTTTTCCGGTACAGCTGTAGTAGTATTTTCGGGAGCAGCCGTTGTGTTTTCAGGTGCTGCTGTTGTGTTTTCGGGCTTCTGAGTTGTGTTTTCAGGTGCCTTGGTGGTGGTTTCGGGCTTTGAGTTCATCTGTGAAATAATCTGATTTTTTTCCTTATAGGGATCAACAGAATTAATCTCGGCTGATGTCAGCTTTACATCTGATTTTACACCGACATATTTAAGGGGAATAAGGTCTGCAACAGCTATTGAAGCCAAGTCCGTAAGATGTGCACCGTCGGGAGTAAAGGACGGGCAGAGTGCATATGTGTCTGAGGGGTTTGCAAGGGGAGAAACATCAATATAGCCGTCTGCCAGTTTATTTGTTTTTATCCATTTGTCAAGCTCGTCACACTTGTCCTGTGCTTCCTGTGACCAGACGAGGTCGCCCGTCTGTCCTAAGAATGCTCTTTCGTAGCCCTTCCAGGCTGATTTTGTGAAGAAATAAACCTTTATTCCTCTTTCGTGGGCAGCATTTATAAGCTGTATGTAGCCTGCAATAATATCGTCCGTGGAGCATTTGAGAGTGTTCGGGGACATTGATTTTGAATACTGATGAATAATGTCGTTAAGACCTTCTTTTATAAATATGTATTTTACACCGCTTAAATTCAGAGCGTCTCTTTCAAAGCGGGAAAGAAGTGAATCACCGTAAAGATTACCGATAAGTCCGCTGCCGCCCGAGAGAACCTTATTTGCAATGATTGCCTCGTTTACAACGGAGATATTTGTTATACCGTTTTTAACAAGCTTTTCTGCAAAATAGAGATGTGTGTTGTTTACCAAGGTTGAGTCACCGATGAAAACGGCAGTTGCGGCATTTTTTTCGTGAGAAAGTGAATCAATAGCGCAAAGGAAGGGTGTTACATGATATGTCATACCGCCTGAGGAGATGTTGATTTCGCTCGGGGAATTGAGAGAGGGGGAATTTACAAATGATTTGCCTGTGAGGAAATTAAGAAGATTGCTCGTATCAAGATATGTTTCAGCGTGTGCAAGACCGCCTGTTGTTATGTAGGTCATATTCCTGAAGAATACGCTGACACTGATTTTTTCGAGTGCGGCTGTTTCAAAGTCTATTTCGTCAGACCAGACGGTTTCGCCTCTTTTTACTGTTACGGAAGTTTCACCGCCGTTGAAGGTTACGGCAGTCTGAGTTCCGTCAACTATCTTGGCTTCTCCCGAGCCGAGTGTTTTTGCAACGGATACCTCGTCAAGAGTTATGTCTGTGATTGAGTATTCGTTTGAGAATTTAAGTCTCAGCTTTGTGCCTGCAGTTGTTACGGTAAGCTCCGTTCTTATTGTGCTTTTTGCAGGAATAAAATCATTGAAAGCCAAGGTATCTCCGAGCTTTATTGAGCCGTTGACCATACTTGTTGTCCAGGCGGTAAGCCATGTGCCCGAAGAAGCGTCAGCCTCAGGCAAAGCCGAGAACAAAATGCCCGACGACAAAAATATGCTCAATACAATAATGAGAGATAAAAGCTTTTTTACTGTTTTCATTTGATTCTTCCCCTTTAACAAGGTTTTTAATAAAAAATAAATATATATAAACTCATTATAAACAAAATATAATAACAATGCAACTTGTTTTTAAATATTTTTATCTATTTTGTATAAGTCCTCTGGTAATGGAAAATATACTGCTGGGCAAGGCCCTTGTTGCCTGAAAAAAAGTCGGGCAAGCCGTCGGGGTAGAGGAGAGTTTCGGCTCTTGCAATGTGGCGGTCAACGGGGTAGCAGTCCTTAAATCCCAGAGAGAAAAGAAGAGTACAGTCTGCCACCTTTTTTCCCACACCGTTTATCTTCATAAGCTCGCGCCGTGCTTCGTCCTCGGATAAGCCTCTGATTTTGTCAAAATCAATTTCACCGCTTGCAGTCTTCCTTGCGGCATCAAGAAGATAGGGTACTCTGTAGCCGGCACGGATTACGGATAAATCGTCTTCGTTAAGGGAAGCCATCACCTCAGCTGACGGAAAGGCAAAGCCGTTTTCTGTTTTCTCACCGAAGCTCTCACTAAGCGTTTTTACTATTGTTTTTATCCTCGGAATATTGTTGCAGGCGGAAATTATAAAGGAGCAAAGTGTCTCGAAAGGCTCCTGATTGAGAAGCCTTATCGTGCCGTAGGCAGAGTGTGCAAAGCATATTTTTTCGTCCCTGCATAAACGCTCTAAAATACGCTCATAATCTTCTGCGAGGTCAAAATAATTTATCCAGAAATTTTCAACATCCTCAATTGCCGTGTTAAAAAATAAGAGAGAATTTCCCTCTTTTTTTACCCTTGTTTCCCTTGAATCGGCAATGCCGAAAAAGGAGCCGTCGGGTAAGCGTTCCCATCTGAACGCCTGACCGCAATCAAGGGTTAATTCTAAATTAATCTGACCGAAGCCGCTTACTTCTACATATTGTTTATGCTGTGTTATGTTCATTTTTTCTCCCGAAAAAGCTTTTTTTGCCAAAAAAGGCTATTTGTGATTTTAAATAAAATTTTCGGTAAATTTTATTTAAAAAATATATCCATTTTGTATAACAAGAAAGGTAAGACAACAAGCTGTATATGTTAAATATTTAACAATCTTCCGATGTTCATAACTTTTTAGTGTTAAAAACAAGGCTTATCAAGGTATTTTGCCGTAAGTTATTAACATTTTGAACATACTTTTTAACAATTTTCAAGTTTTCAACATTATACAATGAGTATAAAAGCACTTACATTTAAATTGTATAAAAGCCTTGCACTTTTTTTGTTAACATTTATGGCAAAACGCACTTGACAAGGCTTTTTTAAGCTGAAATGAATAATTTTATCTCGGCGGATAAAAATTGTATTGTAATCAAAATAAAAGAGGAAAAGCATATGTTGAAAGGTGTTAACAGACAGGTTGTGGAGGTCTCTCAGCCCGAGAGCGTGTACTTTGAAAGGGTGTTATTTTTTGTTAAACCCGAGTTTTACGGACTGGGTGAAGCAAAGCTCAGAAGCAAGGCGGATGCACTTATAAAGGACACATCTGAGCCTCCGTCAACGAAGCATAAAAAAAGAAAAAAAGGCAAAGGCGAAGCGGTAAAAATCTTTCTTTCAGCCTCTGCCGGAGCGGTCGCAGCAGCCATAATTTCTGCTATTTTTTAAAGTAATAATAAACAGTAAAAGCGAGGAAGACGGGGGGTTGAAGTAATATGTAAGAGGTAATAGTGAAGAAGTGAGGAACCTGCGGTTGGCATTTTAAAATCCAAGACGCGAAGCGTCTTCCGCACTTTTTCACTATTCACTATTACTTTTTACTTTAATTTTACTTTCCTACGCAGAATTTTGTGAAGACCTCGTTGACGATTTCTTCACTCGCTTTCCTGCCCGTGAGGGTGAAAAGCTCCTGTACGGCACAGTCGATATTTACATTTACCGCATCAACGGTAAGTCCCGAGAGAAGGGCGAATTTTGCTTCAGAGAGATTATCTCTTGCATTGATACAGCACCGGCGCTGTCTTTCATTTGCTAAAAGCTCCTGAGTGAAGTCAAGTCCCTCGGTGCCCAGAACGCTGTTCAGAGCCTCTTCGAGCTTTGAGCAGTCTTTTTCATTTTTAGCCGAAAGATTTATTACTGTGGGGATATATTCTGAAATTTCTTCTTCGCTGAAAACAGCGGGAAGGTCGGTTTTGTTTATTATCGCAACAGCCGTTTTGTTTTCACAAAGCTTTAGTATCTCCTCGTCTTCTTCATCCTTTTCACGGGATACATCGAATACTGCAAGCACAAGGTCTGCATTGCTTACCTTTTCCTTTGCTATATCAACACCGATGCTTTCAATCTCGTCTTCGGTCTCTCTGACACCCGCGGTGTCTGCAAGACGCAGAACGATATTTCCCACCCGTACAGTCTCCTCAATTACATCTCTTGTTGTGCCTGCCGTTGAGGTTACTATTGAACGGGTATAGCCTGTGAGAAGATTCATAAGTGTGGACTTGCCTACATTAGGCTTTCCGCAGATAACCGTATTCACACCCTCTGTCACAGCCTTGCCCGAATCGTAGCGTGAGATAAGGGCATCAAGCTCTGAGAGTGCATTTTCTATAGTTTTAAGTAATTCTCCGTTTTCAACGGCAGGTATATCCTCGTCGGGGTAGTCTGCCCACGCAGCAAGAGCACCTGCGGCAGTTACGAGCGATGAAGCTATAGTGTCAATTCTCTTGCTAAGATTTCCCTTTAATGTGTTTCTTGCCGCATTCAGAGAGCTTTCGCCCTGTGCGGAAATTATGTTCATAACGCTCTCAGCCTGTGCTAAGTCCATTTTATTGTTGAGGAATGCCCGTTTTGTAAATTCACCCGGGGCGGCGGGAACTGCACCGAGAGAAAAAACAAGCCGCAGCACCTTCTGCATTATATAAAGTCCGCCGTGACAGCAGATTTCCGCAACATTCTCACCGGTATAGCTTTTGGGCGCTCTGTAGATTATAACAACAGCGTGGTCAATATCTGAGTCGCTGTCAAAAACAGTTCCGTATGCGGCGGTGTAGCCCTTCATACCGCTTACGGGCTTTCCCGAAATACTCTTAAAGCATTTTTCGGTTATATTTATCGCATCCTCACCCGAAATACGGATTATTCCTATTCCGCCCGTGGCATTGGGTGTTGCTATAGCTGCTATCGTGGACATAATAACTCTCCTTAGTAAACAGTATATATTAAAATATTTTATCATATAATTGCTGCAACATCAATGTTAATTATTGCGTTCTTTGTTTTTTTATGATAATATAAATTGAAAAATTATGTAGTATTGTTTTATCGGGGAAAAATTATGGATTATTTTGCAGGACAATATGATGTTGCGGTTATCGGTGCGGGACACGCAGGAATTGAAGCGGCTTTAGCTTCGGCAAGGCTCGGCTGTCAGACCGTGTGCTTTACAATAAATCTTGACTGGATAGGCAATTTAGCGTGTAATCCGTCCATAGGCGGAACATCAAAAGGACATCTTGTGAGAGAAATAGATGCTCTCGGGGGCGAAATGGGTGTTGCGGCAGATGCGAACACTCTGCAGAGCCGTATACTGAATCTCGGCAAGGGACCTGCGGTACATTCTCTGAGAGCACAGATAGACAGAAGAGAATACAGCAAGTATATGAAGCACGCTCTTGAAAAACAGGACGGACTTGATGTTGTTCAGGCTGAGATTGTTTCCCTTATAAAAAAAGATGATTTGTGGGAAATGAAAACACAGCTTGACTGTGTTTATAAGGCAAAGGCTGTTGTTATTGCTACGGGTACCTTCCTTGACGGCAAAATTTATGTAGGCGACAAGGTGTATTCAAGCGGTCCCGACGGAATGTTCCCCGCAATAGGTCTTTCCGATTCTCTGAGAAATATGGCTGTTGAGCTTCGCCGCTTCAAGACGGGAACTCCCTCGAGAGTAAACCGCAGAAGCGTTGATTTCTCCGAGCTTGAGCCCCAGTACGGTGACGAGAGGGTAGTGCCGTTCTCTTTTTCAAATGAGAAGCTCCCCGAAAACAAGCTCGAATGCTATGTTACATATACAAATGATGAAACAAAGCGGATAATTATGGAAAATCTGTCACGCTCTCCCTTGTACGGCGGTAAAATTGAGGGTGTAGGCCCGAGATACTGTCCGAGCATAGAGGATAAGATTGTCCGTTTTGCGGAAAAAGAAAGACATCAGATTTTTATTGAGCCTTGCGGCCTTGAAACTGAGGAAATGTATCTTCAGGGCCTGTCCTCCTCCTTGCCCGTTGATGTTCAGGAGGCTTTTGTGCACAGCATAAAGGGACTTGAAAACTGCAAGATAATGCGAAACGCTTATGCAATAGAATACGACTGTGTAAATCCTCTCAATCTCAAATCAACGCTTGAATTCAATGATATTCCTTATCTTTACGGAGCAGGGCAGTTTAACGGCTCAAGCGGATACGAGGAAGCAGCGGCACAGGGACTTGTGGCAGGTATAAATGCCGCTTTGAAGGTACAGGGAAAAGAGCCCTTTGTGCTTGACAGAGCAAGTTCGTATATAGGAACTCTTATAGACGACCTCGTTACAAAGGGCTGTAATGAGCCTTACCGTATGATGACCTCCCGTTCAGAGTACCGTCTTGTACTCCGTCAGGACAATGCAGATATACGCCTTATGAAATACGGCAGAGAATTGGGGCTTGTTTCTGAAGAAAAGTATAATAAATTGCTCGAAAAGTTAGAGCTTATGAGAATTGAACGCGAAAGAACCGAAAAAACGGTTATCGCGCCCAATTCCGAAATAAACGAGATGCTTGTTTCACGTGAAACATCACCGCTTTCAACGGGCTGTAAGCTTGCAGACCTTATAAGAAGACCGCAGCTCAACTATGCCGTTCTTACACCCTTTGATAAAAACAGACCTGAACTGCCCATAGAGGTATTCGAGCAGGTTGAAATTGACCTCAAATACGAGGGATATATAAAAAGACAATATGCTCAGATTGCGGAAATGCAGAGATTAGAGGTAAAGCTCATCCCCGAGGATATAAATTACCGTGATGTTATAAATCTCCGTCTTGAGGCTATGGAAAAGCTTGAAAGGATAAGACCGCTCAATATCGGTCAGGCTTCGAGAATTTCGGGCGTAAGCCCTGCGGATATTTCCGTTTTACTTATCTATCTTTCAAAAAATAAACTTGCGTGAGGAAATTATGACTATATCAAAGGAACTTTTGCTCAGAGGCTGTAATGAGCTGAATATAGAAATAAGCGCTGAAGCGGTTGACCGTCTTGATAAATATGCAAAAATGCTTATAGATTATAATGAAAAGGTCAACCTTACCGCTATAACGGATCCCGACGGGATTGTAAACAAGCATTTTGTTGACAGCCTTTGCCTTACAAGGTATGTTGACCTTTCCGACGGCAAAAAGCTTTGTGATGTGGGTACGGGGGCAGGTTTTCCCGGCGCGGTTATGCTTATATACAATCCGAAGCTTAAAGTAACTCTGTTCGATTCCATCAATAAAAAGCTTGACTTTATAAGATTTCTCGTAAAGGAATTGGGGCTTGAAGCAGAAATAGTAACAACAAGAGCAGAGGATGCGGGAAAAAACAGCTTATACAGAGAAAAATTCGATATTGTTACCGCAAGGGCGGTTGCAAGTCTTAATGTTTTGTCCGAATACTGTGTTCCGCTTGTAAAGACGGGCGGTGTGTTTGCACCTCTCAAGGCGGTGCTGTCAGATGAGGAAGAGCATAAGGGCTTGTGTGCAGCGGGTACTCTCGGAGCAAAAATGAGAAGAAAAGAGATATATACTATCCCTGACGGCTCTATGAGAGAAATAATTGTTTTTGAAAAAATTTCATCCACTCTGCCGAAATACCCCCGAAATGCTGCACAGATTTCAAAAAAGCCCTTATAAAAAGTATAAAAAAATTATTTTCGACAACCGAATAGCCTAAATTATTCACTTTGACTGTGGTATTCTTAGCTTGTGTTCAGGACAAGCTGATACCGCAGTTATTTTTTTAAGGTGACGGATATATGAAACGGAAGGCAGTTAAAACAGGAGCAAGAATATTGTTTATACCTATTGAGGATATTCATTCCAATCCTTTCCGTCCGAGAACATATTACTGTGAACAGGCTCTGAATGAGCTTGCGGCATCAATAGGGGAGTTAGGTATTATACAGCCTCTGAGTGTCTGCGATAAAAAAGACGGTACATATCAGCTCATTTCGGGTGAACGAAGACTCAGAGCCGCAAAGTTGGCAGGACTTGTCCGTGTGCCCTGTGTTCTTTTCTCAAATGAAATAAGAAAAGCCGCTTTAATGACGGTAACGGAGAATATGCAACGAAGCGACCTCAATTTCTTCGAGGAAGCCGCCCTGATAGACAAGCTCTCAAATGTATTCTGCTTTACCCTCGGTGAAATATCAGACATTTTAGGAAAATCAGAGCTGTATCTGATGAATAAAACCCGTTTATTATCAATTTCACTTGAAATGCGCAAGGAAATGCTTGAAAACGGACTGACAGAAAAGCACGCAAGAGCCTTTTTACGGCTTCAGAGCGAAGCAGACAGACAAAAGCTTTTAACAGCTGTTATCAATGAAAGGCTTACCGTTTCACAGACACTTGAACGAAGCCGTGAAATTACGGGAGAAAAATCCGCAAAGCCCGAGCCGATAAAGCTTTTCAAGGATATAAACATATTTGTAAACACGGTTGAACACGCAATAGATACTATGCAGAAAAGCGGCATTGATGCACTTTCAGATAAAACAGAGGATGAAAACAGCATAGAATACCGCATAATCATTCCGAAAATCGGGTAAAACCGTTAAAACCGGATATCAGGGCTAACCACCCTTTTATCATACAGCCCATATCTTTCTCTTTCACACCCCACATCCAAACGGACAGACAGTTCTCTTTACAGAGGGCTGTCTGTTCGTTTATACCGATGTTTCACGTGAAACATATTAAAAACAGTCTGTAAAACGCTTGATTTTTGGTATTTACTTTGTTATACTTAATAAATAAAATAATTATTTGTAATTAATATATAAGGAGTTCAAAATGGCAAAAACAGTTGCTGTTCTTAACCAGAAGGGCGGTGTGGGTAAAACAACCACAGCCGTAAACCTTGCCGCATGCCTGGGTGCAAAGGGTAAAAAGGTTCTGCTTGCCGACATTGATCCTCAGGGCAATTCAACAAGCGGCTTCGGTATAGATAAAAGAAAAACAGCCCATTCCTCCTATGATGTTATAGTAGGAGAAGCAACAGCCGCAAATGCCGTTGTGCATACGGCTTTTAAGAATGTTGACCTGATTGTTTCAAATATGAACCTTGCCGGTGCAGACCTTGAAATAATTGATATGAAAAACCGTGAAAGTCTGCTGAAAAACGCTCTTGCGGGTGTATGGAACGACTATGATTACATTTTTTTAGACTGTCCGCCGTCCCTGGGGCTTATAACTCTCAATGCCCTTACCGCCGCAGATACCTTCCTTGTGCCGATTCAGTGTGAATATTATGCACTTGAAGGTCTTTCACAGCTTATGTCAACGGTCAGAAACATAAAAAGACTGTATAATCCTTACATTGAGCTTGAGGGTGTTCTGCTCACAATGTTTGACGGCAGACTTAATCTCACTCAGCAGGTTGTTGAGGAAGTCAAAAAATTCTTCCCAAAAAAGGTATATTCGACAACAATTCCCAGAAATGTCCGTCTTTCCGAGGCTCCGAGCTTCGGTCAGCCGATAATTTACTTTGATAAATCCTCAAAGGGTGCCATAGCCTACGATGCCTTGGCAGACGAATTTTTATCAAAGCAGTAATAGGGTATCTAAACACATTTTTTTATGAAAAATACAGGAGGAAAGAAAATGGCAGCAAAAAAAGGGGGCTTAGGCAGAGGTTACGATACTCTTTTTATCGAAAATTCTTCCGAAGCCATTTCTGATAATACTGCTGTAACCTTACCGATAAGCGATATTGAGCCCGACTCAAATCAGCCCAGAACCCGTTTTGACGAAGCGGCTTTGGGTGAATTAGAGGCAAGTATCCGTGAATTCGGTGTTTTACAGCCGCTTTTAGTCCGTCCTATGTCTGACGGCTCATACAAAATTGTTGCAGGTGAACGCCGTTGGCGTGCCGCAAAGAGAGCAGGGCTCAGGGAGATACCCGTTGTGGTGAAATCCCTGTCCGAGGAAGAGGCAGCAGCCATTGCTCTTATTGAAAATTTACAACGAGAGGACCTCAATGCAATAGAAGAAGCAGCAGGTATAAAAAGACTTATGGATGAATTCGGCTTCACTCAGGAGGAAGCAGCCGAAAAGCTTTCAAAGTCCCGTCCCGCAATAGCAAACGCTCTCAGATTGCTTGCTTTACCCAAGGATGTTGCTAAATTAGTTTCTGAAAATGAGCTTTCCGCAGGTCATGCAAGAACACTTTTAGGTCTTAAAGACAAGGAAATGCTTTCCGATGCCGCAAAAAAGGTTATCGAGGAAAAGCTTTCAGTCCGTCAGACCGAAGCACTTGTAAAGGCTCTCAATAAGGTTCCCGCTTCACCTAAGGTCAAGCCCAGAAGAGATAAGTTCTTTGACGAGGTAGAGCTTGCATTGTCCTCAGTTTTAAGCCGCAAGGTTTCTGTTATAAATGCCAAAAAGGGCGGTAAGATAGAAATTGAGTTTTTTGACGAGGACGACCTCAAAAAATTGGCAAAGCTTTTTAATGAAGATTAAAAATAACCATAATATGGTAATAAATACTTTACAGGAGATGTAATTATGATAGATATCAGATTTTTAAGAGAAAATCCCGAAGCAGTAAAGGAAAATATCCGCAAAAAGTTCCAGGATAAGAAGCTTGAATTAGTTGACGAGGTTATAGCTCTCGACAAGGAAAGCAGACAAAATAAAACAGAAGCCGACTCTCTTCGTGCGTCAGGAAACAAATATTCAAAGCAGATAGGTGCTTTGATGGCTCAGGGCAAAAAGGAAGAAGCCGAAGAAATGAAGGCACTCGTAAATGCACAGTCCGAGGCTTTGGCCGCAGCAGAGGCAAAAGAGGTTGAGCTTCAGGAAAAAATCACAAAGATAATGATGATAATTCCCAACATCATTGACGAATCTGTGCCGATAGGCAAGGATGACAGCGAAAATGTTGAGGTTCAGCGTTACGGTGAGCCTGTTGTCCCCGAATTTGAAATTCCTTATCACACAGATATAATGGAACGCTTCAACGGTATTGACCTTGACAGCGCAAGAAGAGTTGCAGGTAACGGCTTCTATTATCTTATGGGTGATATTGCGAGAATTCACTCTGCAGTTATCTCCTATGCAAGAGATTTTATGATTGACAGAGGCTTTACCTACTGTATTCCTCCCTTTATGATCAGAAGCGATGTTGTTACAGGCGTTATGAGCTTTGCAGAAATGGAAGCTATGATGTATAAAATCGAGGGCGAAGACCTTTTCCTTATCGGTACAAGCGAACACTCAATGATAGGTAAATTTATTGACACAATTATACCCGAAGAGGAGCTTCCCTATGCTCTCACAAGCTATTCACCCTGCTTCAGAAAGGAAAAGGGTGCTCACGGCATTGAGGAGAGAGGCGTTTACCGTATACATCAGTTTGAAAAGCAGGAAATGATAGTTGTTTGTAAGCCTGAGGACAGCAAAATGTGGTTTGATAAGCTCTGGCAGAACACAGTTGACCTTTTCCGCTCACTCGACATACCCGTAAGAACACTCGAATGCTGTTCAGGTGACCTTGCAGACCTCAAGGTTAAGTCCGTGGATGTTGAAGCGTGGTCTCCCAGACAGAAGAAGTATTTTGAAGTAGGCTCCTGCTCAAATCTGGGGGATGCTCAGGCAAGAAGACTCAAGATAAGAGTAAACGGCAAGGATAAGAAGTATCTTGCTCACACTCTCAACAACACAGTTGTTGCTCCCCCCAGAATGCTTATCGCATTCCTTGAAAATAACCTCAACGAAGACGGCAGTGTCAATATCCCCGTAGCCCTGCGTCCTTATATGGGCGGTAAGGAAAAGATTCTGCCTAAGAAATAATTATATTTTGTTCAACAGGGTTGTCGGTGTGACAGCCCTGATGTTGTTTATTTAATGAATAATGAATATTGAATAATGAATAATGAATAATTGCGGGACCTGCGGTCGGCATTTTAAGATTAAGACGCGAAGCGTCTTCCGACATTATTCATTCTTCATTATTCATTAGCCTTGCGTCTTCATTATTCATTAATATAAAAAAGGGGTATGAATATGGAAAAGTCTGAATCAAATGTACAGAAAATAGTGTCCATCCTCATCGGCGGCTTGCTGATGGGTTTCCTCTGGCGTGTGAGAGGTACACACGGCTGGGGCTCGTCGTGGGGACTTCTTTCTGCAGGACTTCTTTACACTTTATTTGTGATTATGCTTCTGGGTGAGCGAAAGAAATTGAATATCGGCTGGTTTTCGCTGACTGTAGGCTCGTTTATGCTCACTTCTCCCGCCTGGGGAACATTCTTAAATCAGATAACAGGTGTTTTGTATTCAGAAAGCTCCTGGATAAACGAAACGGGCGGTACGGTGTATACATCTGTTGGAGCCGCTGTGTTCATAATGCTCTGCACGGGACTGGGTATGGCTGCCATCTACGGTATTATGCTCGGCAGAGGCTTTAGTGACAAGCAATGGAAAATAAAGGATTTTGTTATCCTTTTCGCTGTTTTCTACGGTACATATCTGCTCTCGGAGCTTACTGTTTCGCATTGGATATTAAATCTCATTCAGCCCGAGGCGGCAACCCTTTTCGAGCAGGGACTCAAAACGAGCGGCTACGATATGAGTGCATACGAGGCATTTGTAAAAAATCTCGGCGGTATATCCTGGGCTAAGAAAATAGACGGCGGAAGAAATTATTTCGCATCAATCATCACAATTTCCTCTGCAATAAGATGTATCAGTGCATTGCTTGCGGTGCGATTTATCACAAAGGATAAGGTAGCCGCTAAAATCGGTGCAGTTGTGTCGGGTGCTTTTGCATTTTCAATCACCGTTTCCGATCTGTTCTTCTATTTCGCAAACGGCGGATATCATATGGAGGGCGAGCCTTTATTCTCCGAATTTATCGCTGCATGGAGCTGTTGGGAATATTTCACGGGCTTCATTGCCGGTGTAATCATCACAGCGGTGCTTGTATTTATGAAAAAACGCGAGGATGTGCCTGAAATTACCTTTGATTTTGTCCCCGAGAAGCTTCAGCAGGTGCTTTTATTCATATTAAGCTCTGTTTTTGTTATAGGCTTTTCGATTGCAAGACCTATTATGGTAAGAAACGACGAAACAGACTTCGCAATTTTCTTCACAATTATGGCAGTACTCGTTGCAATAGTCAGCGTTACGCTTATCAATTACAAGTGGGGCTTTAACCTTAAAAACACAGATATGTTCAATTTTTCAAAGGTAATGCTCCCTGCATTTGCTGTATTCACCTTTATTGTGTATATGGTAATGGGCGACGAGCCGTGCTACAAAGATATAAACAGACTGCACACGGTTATGGTTATTATCTCTTTCGTTGCAGTTCTCGGCTGGTGTTTCTCACAAAGAAAAATAAAGAACAAAGAATAAATAATAAAAAATAAATTGCTTATGCTTTTCGGGCATGGGCAATTTTTTTGACATAATACTGCAATTACTCCGGAATTTATCTATTGAAAAACTTTTTTATTTACTGTAAAATGTAATAGAAGAAATATATATAAAGGAAATGTGTTAAATGAGAAAGACAGCACTTGCCTTAGTTTTAATATTGCTTTTAAGTCTCTGTTCGTGTACAACTGCACAGAATTATCCTATAACCGTCAACGGTACGGGGATAAACGAGGAAATTTTCAGATATTTTCTTGACACCGCCATATCGGACAATCCCGAGGCAGACCGTGATGAAATAATTGAAATCGTAACGGAAAAGTGTATCCGTTATGTTGCCCTTAACACCACCTTTGAGTTGCACAGCTTGTCTCTTACTCCTGCCGAGGAATATGCGGTGTCTGAAAAGGTCAATGCACTTTGGGATGTTTTCGGAGCATATTATCAGAATGCCGGTGTTTCTAAGGAAACATTTCTGAAAATACATCTGAATGAAGCATACACCGAAAAGCTCCGACTTTTCTATTTTGATACCGACGGTGCAACACCCTTTCCCGAGGAAGACCTGAAGGCCTATTTCAGCGAAAACTATGTTGCCTTCAAGCTTATAAAAGGATATCTCTACACAAGCGATGTTTACGGCAATATGATAGAATACACTCCCGAGGAACAGAGTGTCATATACGAACGCTATGAGCACGCTGTCCAACAGATAAAAAAGGGAACGAGCATAGAAATTATGTATGCTTCTCTTGCAGAGACCGACCAGATAGTAGAGCAGACATTGAATACTCAGGTTATAACTCAGGGAGACCTGCATTATCCCGCAGGCTTCTATGAAGCCGTGCTCGGAATAGAGGAAGGTCAGGCAGGAGTATGCTTGTTTGACGATTACATATATCTGCTGTACCGTGTTGAGCTTCTCGGCACCGACGAGCTTTTTGAAAACTACCGTTATGAATGTCTGAAAATACTCACCGAGGAGCCGTTACAGAGACAGATAAATATTATGTGCAATGAATATACCGCAATAAGAAACACAAAGCTTATTCAGAAATGCTATAAAGACATACTGGAGGTAAGAGAAAATGGATAACATAATTCACAATGAAACAATAGACCTGATTTTATCAAGAAGAACAGTCCGTTCATACACAAAGGAAAAGCTCACCGAAGAGGAAATAAACACTCTTTTAGCGTGTGCTATGTGGGCTCCCAGTGCGAGAAACAAGCAGCCAAATGTTGTAAGAGTTGTAGCAGACGAAAAAACCTTAGACGAAATCAACACCGATTTCAAAAATACCGTCGGCTGGGACACTCCTGCATACACCCGTTGGGATGTAAACCCCGTATATCAGGGTGCACCTGCATTGTTTGTTATATTTGCCGACCACAAGGCGAATATGGACGGCGGTATAATGGTTGAGAATATTGCCATTGCCGCAAAGGCTTTGGGGCTTGACAGCTGTATCATAGGAAGCCTCGGAGCACTTATGGACCACGAAAACGGCAAGAAGTGGAAAAAGTATATGGGCGTTGACGAAAACTGGGAATTTGTTATTTCCGTAGCGGTAGGTCACGGAGCTGAAAGCCCCGAGCCTAAGACAAGAAACGAAAAGGAATTCCGTGCAGTCTGATTTTTCGTGATTTTTCGCAAAAATCCGCATAAATCCGCTGCTGCTTCTCCTTTGTAAAGAAAAACAAAAAAAGAAAGGATACAAGCTCTGTTGAAAAAACATTCAGCAGCTCTGTTACCATATTTCAGTATGAAAAAGAAATCAGGAAAATTTCTCACTTGTATCTCGGCTGTTGTTATTGCGGCGGCTGTAATACTGTGCGCCTTTTTCCTGTACAGGCATTTCAGCGAAGAAAAAATCCCTCTTGAAATAGTCACGCAGCCCGAATCTGTTACAGCCGAGAACGGATATACAGCCGTTTTCAGCATAGAAGCAAAGGGCAATAAGCTTACATATCTTTGGCAGACAAAAAACGATAAGGATATGTGGACCGATATAAACAAGGAAAGCTCTCCCGAGCTGTCCCTTGCGATTTTTGACGGTATGAATGAGAGTGTTTACCGCTGTATTGTAACGGATAAATACGGTGAGAGTGTGACAAGCCGGGAGGTACAGCTCACAGTTACCGATGAGCATATTTTCTCTGCACCTCTTATCACACAAAAGCCCGACTGTCTGAACGGCGGCAAGCAGACTCTTACCTGTAAATACTGCTCATACAAGGTGCAGGAAGACATCTCCTCTCCCGGACATACATTTGTTGTAAGCGAGAAGAATTTGTACAGATACTATGAATGTACCGTATGTGCATATGTCTACAAAACAGACAGGGTTGATTTCTCTGCGCTGGATGCGGCTCTTGACAGAATTCCTGATAATCTTTTGCTTTATTATGACGGTGAAAATGCAAAAATAATAGAGGATATTGTAAAACGGCTTGACAGCGTTGTGTACGGTGTCAAAGCATATAACAAGCTCAGTCAGGATGAAGCGGACAGCTATGCAAAGCAGCTCAATGATGCACTTGATAAGCTGACACTCAATACCAAAGATTACTGTGTTTTATATGTAAATTCAGACGGTGAAGCGGTTTTCGTAACACCGAAGGGTACGATGTCCGTTGCTGATAACTCAAAGATAACCGAAATTGAAACAGGCACACAAAAGAAAAATTATGTTGTTTCCTTAGGAGAAAGCACCGCCTTGCTTTCTTCAAACGAAAGAAACAGTCTTGTGCTTTTGTCTGAGGGTACTGATCCCACATTTATGAGAACGGCACTCGGTTTTTCCTCGGCACACCTTTTAGGTGTTGAGGCAGTCCCCGATTTTGCCTATTGTGAGCTGATAACAGACGGTGAAAGCAAGGGGATTTATCTTCTGTGCGAGGGCGGATATATCGCTCAGCCCGATATCGGCTTTGTTGTGAACAATACCTTTGACACCGCAAAGCTCCCCGAGGATATAAAACCCTATGTGCTTGATTTTGAACAGACACTCGAAAACGGCACATATAAGGAAATCTGTGAAAAAGCAGATGTAAACACCTTTGCAAGGCTCAAAATTTTAAGCGATATGTTCTATGTCACAGATAAAACAGCTTATGAAGTATATTATTACATCAAAAACGGCAAGCTTTGTGCAGGCAGTATGACCTCTTTCACCGTGACTTGCTCCAACAGTACACTCAAGCAGAAAATTGATGTTACTGAAATTAACGAATGGCTCGGAAAGCTTTGGGAATACGAGGAATTCAGAACACTTTGCGAGAACACAAAAAACAGCTGTTCAAAGAAAATACAAAGCATTTATTCCTTTGACGGTGTTATAGATACCCTTTTCAACGAAAACAAATCCGCGTTGACACAGAACCTCAAAAAATACCCCTTAGGCGAAAATCCGCATAAGGATTATATCTTCGTTTCGGGTGAAACCCTGCAGTCAAATATAGAGTTTTTAAGAAACGAGCTTGCACGGTAATGTAAAAATTTTTTCAAAAAAAGAGAGAGATGCAACAATTCGTGTTCTGCATCTCTCTTTTAATATTATTGTATTTTACTTATGCAAGAGCGTTTATGAGCTTGCCGAGAACCTTTTCAAATGCAACACCGTACCAATGGTCGGGTTCATTGTCGGATGTTTCCTTGATACACTCAAGGGCGAAATCTGCGGCGAGTGTTGCGGCTTCAACGGCTGTTTTACCTTTCAGCAACGCCCCCGTAAATACGGAAGCATACACATCTCCCGTACCGTGCCAGCCTCTGGGGAGCTTTTCGTGCTCGTAATATGTATATTCCCCGTTTTCATATATAACAACACCTGTTGTTTTTTCTGTATATGAAACACCTGTGAAAATAACATTCTTGCAGCCCAATGCGCTCAGCTTTCCGAGGATATCAACAATATATTCCTTGTCATACTGCTCCTTATATTCACTTCCTGTGAGGAAGCACGCTTCTGTAAGGTTAGGAATAACAAAATCTGCCTCTGCACACAGCTTTTTCATCTCTTCAACAAAAGCCATATCAAAGCCCGTGTACAGCTTGCCGTTGTCTGCCATTGCGGGATCAACTATTTTTATGCTGTTTTCTTTCTTTGTTGCCCCGAAAATATCCTTTACATATTCAATCTGCTTCGCACTTCCCAGATAACCTGTATAGAATGCATCAAATTTTATGTTTTCTTTAACCCAATGCTCTTTGATAGCGGGCATATCGTCTGTGAGGTCGCGGAAGGTAAAGCCCGTAAAGCCGCCCGTGTGAGTGGAAAGCACCGACGAGGGCAGTATACACGCTTCAACACCGCAGGCAGAAATTATCGGCAATGCAACCGTAAGCGAGCATTGGCCGAGACAGGAAATATCCTGAATTGTGAGAACTCTTTTGTATGACATTTAAATCACCCCGAAAAAATCTGTTTTTTAATATATTATTGCATTTTTGGTGATAAATAAATATCCAGAATAATAGATTTTCATATAACCAGATGGACAGATGGGCAGAATGTCTGCAGACAAAGTCTGCAATAACACTTACCAAAAATCTCCAAATATTTATCAGATTTTTTTCCTACATAGGTCTTGTATTTTGTTGAGTTTTTTGAGATAATATTATGTACCATATAACAATATCAAGGTGATTCATAAATGAAAAACATAAAAATAACAGTTGCTCTTTTACTGAGCGTATTATTTATATTCCTTACAGGCTGTAATGTCAGATATGTCTCCGATATACTCTCAACAACCGATTCTGCCGAAATCACAACTGCTTTGCAGGTATCATCTGTCCCCGAAAGCACAACGGCGGTTCAGGTGACACCCGTCCCCGAAAGCACAACAGCTCCTACCGTGACTTTGGCACCCGAAACAACAACAGTACCTCCCGTGACTGCTGCACCCGAAACAACAACAGTACCTCCCGTGACTGCTGCACCCGAAACAACAACTGTTCCCCCCGTGACCGCAGCACCCGAAACAACCGTTCAGACACCTGCTGTTGATTACAGTACATTCACAAAGGAACAGATTTGCGATACCTTTGTTACCGCGGTAAACAAAACAAAGAGATACACCGCACCTATAAATGTACATCACACGGAAAGCTTCGATTTTGAGGTTAAGGAATGTGTAGGCGGAGACCTGGTAACATACTGTGTAAACAATCTTTTAGCTCTTGTTGTCAAGCCGTCGGACACAACATATTCATACAACAACGGTATGTCGGTTGACGAGGACGGTGAAGCAATCCCGATGCTTGTTCCCGAAACGGGTGACTGTGTTCTGCCCGCAAGCGGTGTTGCAAGAGCCGAGATCAGAGAAGAAAACGGACTTATTCATATTTACCTTGTGCTTGTTGAAGAGCATACGGGTATGGGCGGAAAGCCGCAGTACAATGCGGGCTGTATCGGTTATCTCAATACAGATGATTACAGCTTCAGTATACTCAAAATCACCGAAGCCGATATAGGCTATACGGGTACGGAGATAGACGCATATATTCTCCCGAACGGAATGGTTGACAAGGTCACCTATAGGGTAAATCTCGATTCCTCAGGTACCGGCACAGGTCTGGGAATCACAGGCAGCGCAAGAATAGTAGGCTCACAGACCGAAATGTGGGATTTGATCTGGTAGTCATTTGCAGGCAAATAAAATATAACTGAAGCTGAAAGTTTCAATATCACTATTGCGTCAGGCAATGATATCACTGCAAACGAAGTTTGCAATATCACTTTCACGAAGTGAAAATAGCACTAAAAAAGAGGTAACCACAGATTACCTCTTTTTTTATACCTTTCTAATCTTAGCCGTTAACGTTGTAGTCCTCTGAAAGCTTGTTCATAGCATTAAGAAGCTTGTGCATATAAACAAGGGGACCAACAAGAATAAGTGAACCGAGAACATTCCAGAGCCAGAAATCTGCTGCACCGAAGCCGTAGCCGATGTTTCTTCTCTTTAGCTCATTGCCGATTCTTGCGGAAATATTGTGCATCCATACGATTGCGCCGATTCCGAGAGTGATAGGAGCAACGATAAATGCGAGTAAGCAGAAGTGCATAGTCTTCTTGCCGTCATATCTGCTTGCGATAACATTGATATCGTTTGAGATTGAAGAATATTCTACAAGTGCATAAATACCGAAGGTGATAAATGTTAACAGAATGAACTTCAAAAGACCTCTGTTTGTTTTAAGCTGACCTACAGGCTTAGCCTGATTCTCCGTTGCGCCTGCAACATAATTTACTGTTACATTGGGAGCCTGATTTGCATTGTTGTTTTCCATAATTTCTTCTCCTTAAAAATATTTTCAATTATTAATTGAAGTAAATTCATTCTATCACAACACTTTTATCAAGTCAATATTTTGACCAATTTTTTTAATAAAAATTGTCGAAATATGGATGAATTACACAAAACCGAGCCTTTTTTACAAAAAAAAGCTTCTCTGAAAAAAACTGCCCCGATTTGTGAAGTCAGCACAAATCGGGGTAAATTTTTAATATATAGGAAATTGCTCGCGAAGTGAGCAATTTAGCTTATATCAAGAAACACCTTTCCCCCAAGAGTGGGGGCAGGGGGTTGATAAATCATAAGATTTTTTCTTATATTTTAAGCCTTCTGAATATCAAACCAGAAAACAACACCGCCGTCGGAGTTGTAAACACCGTATTCCTCGTCGTGAAGCCTCTGAATTGAGGCAACTATTGCAAGTCCTAAGCCAAATCTGCCCTGTGAACGGGAAAGGGATTTGTCTGCACGGTAGAAGGAGGTCCAGATTTTGTCTATATCCTTTTGTGCAATGTGCTTGCCCGTGTTGAATACAGAAATTCTGTATTTGCCGTTTTCGGTCTCTCCTGCAGTAATTCTTATAATTCTTTCACCGTCAAGATGGGAGATGGCATTTGATATATAGTTATTCACTATTGATTCAAGAATAACCGTATCACCGTTTCCCATAATTTCGGCAGGAATAAGATTTTCGATATTTACCTGCTTTTCTTCAAGCAAGGCGGCATTTCTTTCTACCCAGTCCTGTACTAAAAGAGAGATAAAAAAGTCTTCTCTTTTTATTTCGTGGGCACCTGAATCGTAACGGGTGATTTCAAGCAAACGCATTATCATATTGTTCATTCGCTTTGCTTCTTCTTCTATAGTATCGCAATAGCTTACGGCAGTTTCCTTGTTTCCTGCCTCATAGAACATTTTTGCACCCTCTGCATAGCCCTGAATTATGGCAATGGGAGTTTTAAGCTCATGTGAAATACCCGCAATAAATGTCTGACGCAGATTATCAATAGTTTTTTCGTTTTCAATATCCCTGAGAAGCTGTTCGTTCTTCTGCTTAAGGTCCCTTAATGCCGTGTCAAGCGAGTCTGACATCTCGTTTACGGATTCGGCAAGCTGATTTATTTCGTCTATCTTTGTCGGCGGACATTTTCGTGAGAAATCAAGATTTGCCATAGAGTCCGTTATATCGCAGAGATTGTATATAGGACGGGTAAAGCGGCGTATATAGCTTGCAATTACCAGCATTGCCCCCACAAGAATGAACATCATCAGGGTGAATACTACAATGAAGTCTATTCGTGAGTTTGAGGTAAGCACGCTTACCTGCATACATATTTCCACTCTCTCCCCTGTAGGCAGATATGCATAGCACACAAGGAAGTCTATATTGATTTTTCCCGTATCGTGCATTTTAAGCACAAGTCCCATACCGCCCGCATCAACGGTACCGCTTGTGGTCTCATATGTAAGACGGTATTTTTCGTCAAGCACCTTTGCCTTTGACAGCGGATAAGGAAGAGAGTCTACCATTGCATAGGTTGAGTAAATCAGCTCGTCATCCTCGTTGAAAATTTCAATAACCGAGTCATAGCTTTTCTCAACGGAGTGCAGAGTATCTATAAAATCTCTTGAAGCGTATGAATCCGTAATTTCTGTTGCGGCAAACCACAGTCTTGTACCGGGGGTTATGTAATAAGCCCAGTCGGGTAAAAGATTATATATCGTAATGGGAACAAGAATTGTTAAAAAGAGAATAAAGGCAATCGCTCTTACAAGGCTTTGCGCAATACCCTTTTTCTTTCTTTTTCTTCGTCTTTTTTTTTCAACAATTTCAGGCATTTTTTGTTACCTCAAATTTATAGCCCGTACCGTATATGGTTCTGATATGAACGGTTCCCCATTCGCCGAGCTTTGTGCGGAGTCTTGCAACATGGGAATCGACAGTTCTTTCGTCACCGTCAAAATCATAGCCCCAGATATCGGCAAGCAGCTGTTCTCTTGTGAATACCTTTCCGGGAGAGGAGAGGAATTTCTGAAGAATATTATATTCCTTGAGAGTAAGGCTTATGCTCTTACCCCCGAGCCATACCTCGTGTGCAGCAGCGTCAAAGGACAGCTCGTCTACAGACATAATATTTTCATTAACCGTGTTTGCCTTGCCTCTGCGAAGAAGCGCACTCACTCTTTTCATAAGCACACTCAATGAGCAGGGCTTTGTTACATAGTCATCAGCACCCGCCTCAAATGCGGTGAGCTGGTCGTATTCCTGAGAACGGGCGGTGAGCATTATAATCGGCACATCAGATTTTTCTCTGATTCTGCGGCATACCTCCCAGCCGTCCATATTAGGCATCATAATGTCAAGAATGAGTAAAGCCGTGTCGGGGTTTTCTTCAAAAAGGCGTAAGGCAACATCACCGTCATCCGCCTGCAAGGGCTCATAGCCCTCATTGACAAGGAAGTCGCTCACCAGTCTTCTGATAAGCTCTTCGTCATCAGCAACAATAATTTTTTTCACTTTTGATCCTTCTTTTCTGCGGTGTTCCGCTTTTTATATGACGGTGTTCCGTCTGACTGAGACTGTAAATAAATTAATTATAAACAATCAATATAATTATATAACATTATGAAAATATAGTCAACACTATTAAATTTCAATTTTCGTCACTTTCGGGGAGAAATTTTGGCATTTTAATTATAAAATCCCCTTGAAAGGAGTGAAAATATGAAAAAGGAAGTACGCGGTAGGTATCTTAACCGCAGTGCAGATCTTGTGAGCAGGGCGGCATTCAATCTTTGCAGAAAAAGTCTTGCAAGCAAAGAGGATACGGATGCAAAAATGCTCAAGGAGCTTTGCTGTGTGCTTAAAGAGATTATCGCAATAAATACAAGCCTTGATAAGGACAGCACCGATACGGGTGAAACCATACGCATTATTATGGAGGGAGATGTGTCAGAGCTTGCCCGATAAAACGCTTTTTCTGCCGTCCCCAAACGACAGGCAGAGAGAATTCCTCACAGACACCCACCGCTATGTGGCATTCGGCGGAGCCAGAGGCGGCGGCAAGAGCTGGGCTGTGAGAATAAAGGCCGTCTTGCTTGCATTCGGCTTTCCCGGCATAAAGATTATGATAGTCAGACGGACTTACCCTGAGCTGAGGGCAAACCACATAGGGCCTCTCAGACAGCTTTTAGGGGATTTTGCCGTTTATAAGGACAGCACGAAGGAGCTTTCCTTTCCCAACGGCTCGGTTATTCTTTTCAGACATTGCCAGACACAAAGCGACATTGACAAATATCAGGGTACAGAGGTTGACATTCTTTTTATAGACGAGGCAACGCAGTTTTCCGAGGAGCTTTTTGACCGCTTCAAGGCTTGTGTGCGAGGAGTGAACAGCTTTCCCAAACGCATATATCTGACCTGTAACCCCGGAGGCGTGGGACATTCCTTTGTAAAGCGGCTCTTTGTTGACAGAGCATATAAAGAGAGCGAAAACGGAGAGGATTATGCTTTTATCCGTTCCTTGGTTACGGATAATAAGGCACTTATGGAAACCAACCCCGAATATATAGCACAGCTAAAAGCCTTACCGCCCAAACTCAGAAAGGCGTGGCTTGAGGGAGACTGGAACATATTTGACGGACAGTTCTTTGAGGAGTTCAGAGATATCCCCGAGCATTACAAGGACAGGAAATTTACCCATGTTATAGAGCCTTTTGAGATACCCAAGGACTGGACTGTTGTGAGAAGCTTTGACTTCGGCTTTGCAAAGCCCTTTTCCTGTGACTGGTGGGCGGTAGATTATGACGGCAGAGCCTATCTTATTTTACAGCTTTACGGCGGCACAGCCACTCCTAACGAGGGGGTGAAATGGCATCCCGACAAGATTTTCTCCGAGATACACCGTATTGAAAGCACACACCGCTGGCTCAAAGGTAAGCAGATAACGGGTGTTGCGGATCCGTCCATATGGGATGTGTCGAGAGGTGAGGCAATAATTGATTTTGCCGACAGAAATCTTGTTTATTTTTCAAAAGGCGATAACAAACGAATACCCGGTTGGATGCAATGCCATTACCGTATGTCCTTTGATGAAGACGGCTTTCCGATGGTGTATTTTTTCAACACCTGTAAGCACGCTATCCGCACTCTGCCGCTTCTGCAGTTCTCCGAAAGCATCCCCGAGGACCTTGACACCTCTCAGGAGGACCATTTTGCCGATTCATTCAGATATTTCTGTATGTCAAGACCGATTACTCCGAAAAGAACAACACAGAAAAGCATACCGCTTGACGATCCGTTGAATCTCTACGAAAAGTATTCATATAAATAGAAAGGACTAACTATGAACGAAAACATAAAAACTGAAAAACCCGAAAATACAGACACAGCCGAAGAGCTTATTATCGGTAAGGAAGAAATAGCAAAGGCGGCTGAAATTCTCTCGCAGTACAAATCCGCAAAGGCAAGGCTTGAAGCGAGAATAACCGACAATGAACGCTGGTTCAGAATGAGACATTGGGAGCAGCTCAGAGAAAAGGATTCTCAGAACATAAAGCCCACCGCCTGGCTTTTCAACTCCATACTCAACAAGCACGCTGATTTTATGGACTCAATCCCCGGCTGTACGGTGCTTCCCCGCGAGAAGTCAGACACCGCTTCCGCAGAACAGCTCACAAGCATACTCCCCGTTATATTTGACCGCTGCTCCTGGGAGAGCGTATATTCCGATGCGGCTTTTTACAAGCTCAAAACGGGAACAGCCGTTTATTCCGTATTATGGAATCCCGAAGCCTCGGGCGGTATAGGGGACATTGACATAAAGCAGATTGACCTTCTCAATCTCTTCTGGGAGCCGGGTGTCAGGGATATACAGAAAAGCCGTAATCTCTTCCATATGGAGCTTGTTGACAATGATATCCTGCTTGACACTTATCCTTTCCTTGAGGGAAAGCTCTCTGCACCCTCTCAGGATGTGTCTCTCTACAGCTATGATTCTTCTGTTGACACCTCCGACAAGTCCTCTGTTGTTGACTGGTATTACAAGAAGAATGTAAACGGGAAAACGCTTCTTCACTACTGCAAGTTTGTAAATGACTGCGTATTGTATGCTTCGGAAAACGACGAGGAATTAAGGGATACGGGCTGGTACGACCACGGACTTTATCCCTTTGTCTTCGATCCTCTTTTCAAGGAGGAGGGCACTCCCATAGGCTTCGGCTTTATTGATGTTATGAAGCCCGCACAGGAGGAAATTGACATACTCAACACGCAGATTCTTAAAAATGCCCGTATGGCTTCAAAAAGAAGATATTTCACCCGTACCGACGGAGCAGTAAACGAAAAGGAATTTGCAGATTTTGATAAGGACTTTGTGCATGTGAGCGGTTCCTCTTTGGGTGAAGACTCTCTCAGGGAGATTTCCGTCAATCCTCTGTCTTCAATATATGTCACCATTCTCAACAACAAGATAAACGAACTGAAGGAAACAAGCGCAAACCGCGATTTCTCTCAGGGAAGCACCTCGGGCGGTGTTACCTCGGGTGCGGCTATAAGTCTTTTACAGGAATCGGGCAACAAGATTTCCCGTGATATGATAAATGCAACCTACCGTGCATTTTCTCAGGTCTGCACGCTTTGTATTGAGCTTATCAGACAGTTTTATTCCATCCCCCGCAGTATGCGTATTCTCGGAGACAACGGCGAGTGGACATTCTGTGACTACGATAACTCCGCTATCCGTCCCGTTTCCCTCGGCACTCAGTTCGGTATAGAGCTTGGAGAAAGACTGCCCGCTTTCGATGTTGTGATAAAGGCTCATAAGCAGAATGAATATTCAAGAGCCGCTCAGAACAATGATGCTCTCAATTTCTATTCAATGGGCTTCTTCAATCCCGAGAAAAGCATTGAAAGTCTTGCCTGTCTGCAGCTTATTGACATTGAAAACAAGGAAAAGCTTATGCACATTATTGAGGAAAACGGCAAAAGGTATAATCCTGCACTCTCACAGCCTGTTTCTGAATCGTCATTTGTCAACCCGACCTCCGAAGAAGCCCTCAGGCTGAAAATCGAAGCGGCAAAAAGAAGCGGTATATGACAAGCATAAAAATCTCTCAGACAGACAATATTCTGTGCTTTTCGTGTACGGGACACGCAGACTTTGCCGAAAAAGGCAGAGACATAGTCTGTGCGGGAATTTCAGCTCTGTGTGCAGCCTTGCTCGGAAGAATCAGCGAATTGGAAAGTAAAAAGCAGACCGAAATAAAAAAATGCCGTGTTTCAGACGGTACACTTGTTCTGCATTTTACATTGACCGGAAAAGCTGAAGAATGTTATAAAACCGTGCTGTGCGGATTTGAGTTCATTGCAAAAGCTTATCCCGAAAACTGCAGAATATATGTAGGGAAATAAATATATTTGCATTTTTCCGTTTTTGGTGGTAGAATAAGAACGGTGATAAAAAAATGCTGGGTTTGAAAAAAATAGACCTGAATTCAATACGGCACAGCAACGGTGCATATATCGCGCTGAACATATTTATTTCAGTATGCGGACTTATGTTTGTGCTTTTCCGTCAGATGAGTGTTGCAACGCTGAGCAAGGCTGTGGGACTTGCCCTCGGAATTGCGGGTGTTATTGAAATAATCGTATTTTTTGTGAGAGATTTGCAGAACAAGGCAAAATGGTGGGATTTCCCCTTCGGTATGAGCTTTATTCTCAGCGGTATAGCCTTTCTGCTCTTTGCAAAAACTCCCGTTTCCGTAATTCCTCTGATTCCGGGCTGTGTCGGAGTTGCAAACGCAGTTTTTGCCTGTAAAAAATCCCGTTCGCTTATGAAAAACGGAAAAAAGACAGCTCTTGTTTTTCTGATTGTAAATATTTTGGCGGCAGCCCTTGCGGCAGTTGTTATCGTCCGCCCCTTTGTATACGGCGAAATTTTCTCCGTGCTTTCGGGTGTGTCAATTATGCTTTCGGGTATTACAAAGGCTGTGCTGAGATTTGTTGAACGGAATATAAAAAATACTTAATTACCGCAAGGACTTCGGATTTCTCTGAAGTCCTTATTTTTGTATCGGCAGGTATGGGACGATTCCCACAAAAGCTTCGTCTTCGTCATGGTAGGGGACGCTGCTCACTGCGTCCCGTTATATAGGAAGTGTAATTTCCCGTTGTACACATTTTGTTTTTCGAAAAAAAATAAATTGATTAAAGATTTGTAATATTCGTTTATTTTTTCGACATATTATGTTAGCATGTTTGTGACTTAATAAATATTGAAACGGAGTACTGGGAAATGGATAAAATAAAAAACTTTTTTCTCGGTGAAATAAAAGCACTTAAAGAGGACCTTAATATTGTTGAATACATAAGCTGGTGGCTGCTCAGGTTTTTTATGGTGGGCGTTATCATATATATGAAAATAAACGATCCCGAAAACATCAATATCTATCTTGTTACATTGAATATTGTTGCTACCTTTACAATTCCCCTTGTCAGGCTGATACTTTTTCCGAAAAAGCTTATTTGCAGACTTTCCTACAGAACACAGACAATGCTCAACATTCTTATATGCTTAGGCTCTCTGTGCGGTCAGGGGCTTTCGTTCAATCATAAGATTTCAAACTGGGATAAGTTTTTACATCTGCTTGCGGGTGCCGTGGTGGTGTTTATCGGCAATGAGCTGATAAATGTTTTCCTGAAAAAGGATGACAAAATTCCCGTTCTCGTCAGATCCTTTGCTGCTGCAGGCTTTTCCTATGCCGCAGTTGTTATCTGGGAGTTAGTTGAGTTTTTTGCTGATTATTACTGGGCAGGCTCCTGTAATCAGGCATATAACATTACACCCGATCCCGATATGCTGTTTTTTAAAATTTTCGGTCTCGGTGTTCAGAATGAAGGTCAGTTTGCTGTTTTTGACACAAATGTGGATATGCTTTTAGCATTCATAGGCAATATATTTGCATCAATAGTGCTTGCAGTATATCTTCATAAAAAAGAACAGAAAAAAGCACAGCTCGTTGAGAAACAAGCCGTTACGGTGTAAGAATTAATTGAATATACATATTTTAAGGTGCTGTTTTACAGTGCCTTTTTTATCTGCTGAAACCTAAGGTATGCCCCTGTATGGGACGGAAACTTAAGAAATTTTCTGCAAAGTTCGGTTTATAAATGGCAAGGAACGCAAAATCACAACTTCCTGAAAAAAACACCCTCATCTGTATTACAGATGAGGGCTTTACAGCGTTTAAGCCAAAATTATTTAACTGTAACCTTAGCGCCAGCTTCTTCGAGCTTAGCCTTAGCAGCTTCAGCGTCTTCCTTGGAAATGCCTTCCTTGAGAGCCTTGGGAGCAGCTTCAACAGCAGCCTTAGCTTCAGCAAGACCGAGACCTGTGAGTTCTCTAACAGCCTTGATAACCTTGATCTTAGCAGCAGCGTCGAAGGATTCAAGAACTACATCGAATTCTGTCTTTTCTTCAACAGCAGCAGCTTCGCCGGCAGCGGGAGCAGCAACTGCAACTGCAGCAGCAGCGCTTACGCCAAATCTTTCTTCAACTTCTTTAACAAGTTCTGCAAGTTCAAGAACTGAAAGAGCAGCAACTTCATCAACAATAGCAGTAATCTTTTCAGATGCCATTTTAATTTTCCTCCAATAATAATTGATTTTTGTTTAATGTAATGAAAGCGGCTTATTCAGCAGCTTCTGTTGCAGGAGCTTCTGCGGGAGCTTCTGCTGCAGCTTCTTCAGCTGCGGGAGCTTCTGTTGCTTCGCCACCCTTATCGATGATAGCCTGGATAGCACGAGCAAAAGATGCCATAGGAGCCTGGAATGCAAAAAGTACAGTACAAAGGAGCTGTTCCTTTGAGGGAAGCTTTGCAAGAGACTCGAGCTTTTCAAGAGAAATGAGTTCGCCATCAAGGAAACCTGCCTTGATTTTGAAGTTTTCATGCTTTTCAGCGAACTTGGAAAGGATTTTTGCAGCAGCAACATAATCTTCTGTGCTGGTAGCAACAGCTGTTGTTCCGTTGAGCTGTTCGTCCATTTCTGCAAGAGCTGTGCCTTCTACTGCAAGACGGATAAGTGTGTTTTTAGCAACAACATAATCAACGCCTGCTTCTCTGAGCTCCTTACGAAGCTTAGTATCATCAGCAACTGATGTACCCTTATAGTCAACAACTACACCTGCAACTGCGGATGAGAACTTCTCCTTAAGAACTTCAACCTGTGCTTTCTTTGCTTCTAAAACTTTTACGCTTGGCAAATAATTTCACCTGCCTTATAAAATTAAAATATGCCTTCCCGCTTGGCACGAGAAGGCATAAAACAACACTCAAATAAAATTGTTTTACTTTTCCTCGGCAGGCGGTAATAACCTTACGCATAAAATGCACCTGCTGTCTTTAGAACAGCAACAATGGGATTATACTATAACAATGTATACTTGTCAAGAGTTTTTTATATTTTAAAATAATTTTTTTGCATTATTTTTGCAAAAAAACTGCCCGTATCGGGGATACGGGCAATGAAAAAGAGTTTTTTACTCATTAACAGAGAGAACTCTGTTAGGATTGATGCGGATACCAACACCCATTGTGGATGTTACTACGCAAGAACGGATGTACTGACCTTTAGCAGCAGCGGGCTTAGCCTTGATAACTGCATCAAGGAGAGTAGCATAGTTTTCATAGAGCTTTTCAGCACCGAATGAAACCTTACCGATGGGGCAATGGATGATGTTTGTCTTGTCAAGTCTGTACTCGATCTTACCTGCCTTTGCTTCAGCAACAGCCTTAGCAACATCGGGAGTTACAGTACCTGCCTTGGGGCTGGGCATAAGTCCGCGGGGACCGAGAACCTTACCGAGACGGCCAACAAGGCCCATCATATTGGGAGCAGCGATACATACATCGAAATCCATAAAGCCTTCGCCCTGGATTCTTGCAACGAGGTCTTCTGCACCAACGATTTCTGCACCTGCTTCTTCAGCAGCCTTTGCTTCGTCGCCCTTAGCGAAAACAGCAACTCTTACTTTACGGCCTGTGCCGTTGGGAAGAACAACAGCGCCTCTTACCTGCTGGTCTGCGTGACGGGAGTCAACACCGAGACGAACATGTACTTCAACTGTTTCATCAAACTTTGCCTTTGCATTTGCAACTGCAACTGCAAGAGCTTCGTTTGCATCATAAAGCTTTTCTCTGTCAACATTCTTTAAGCTGTCAACATACTTTTTACCGTGTTTCATTTTCTATTACCTCCGCTGCTCAGTCAACAACAGTAACGCCCATGCTGCGAGCTGTACCGGCTATCATACTCATAGCTGCTTCAACACTTGCTGCGTTAAGGTCGGGCATTTTCTGTTCTGCAATTTTTCTGACCTGTTCTGTTGTGATGCTTGCTACCTTGTTCTTGTTGGGAACACCTGAACCGCTTTCGATTCCGCAAGCCTTCTTGATAAGAACAGCTGCAGGAGGAGTCTTTGTGATGAATGTGAATGAACGGTCAGCGTAAACTGTGATAACAACAGGGATGATAAGTCCCATATCGTTCTTTGTTCTTTCATTGAATTCCTTTGTGAACGCCATAATGTTCACACCGTGCTGACCAAGTGCGGGACCTACAGGGGGAGAGGGAGTTGCCTTACCTGCAGGAATCTGAAGCTTAATAAAGCCTGTTACTTTTTGTGCCATAATTGCACCTCCAAAAAAAATGTGGTAGTGGCGGATACATCAGATATTTGTATCCTCCCACGGCACCTAAGTGCCATAAGAAGCCCTAAGGCTAATTACCGTAAATTAATCAACTGCGGACTCAACCTGATCAAGTCCGAGCTCAAGGGGAGTGTCGCGTCCCATCATTGAAATGATAACGCGTACCGTGTCGTTTTCAATATCAATATTATCAACAACACCTGAGAATCCGTCAAACGAACCGCCGATTACTGTTACGAGATCCCCAACCTCATAACCAACGGTGACAGTTCTCTTTTCAACACCGAGTGCGAGAACCTCTTTCTCGGTGAGAGGAACGGGTCTTCCTCCGGGGCCTACAAATCCTGTAACAAAGCGTGTGTTTCTTACAATGTACCAGACCTCGTCTGTCATCTTTTTTTCCTGTGCTTTTTCATCATAGGCCACTGCAAGCTTCACAAGAACATAGCCGGGAAATAATTTGTGAACTTTTTCTTTTCTTTTATCGTTCTCAATTACGGTTTCTGTTTCTGTGGGAACGCAAACCTCAAGTATCTGGTCACGCATATTACGGTTTTCGGCAGCTCTGATGATGTTCTCAGCTACCTTGTCTTCACAGTTTGTGTGTGTGTGGACAATATACCACTTATACTCTTCAAACATGGTTTTCCTCCCGTAGCCTGCTTTGCTGCTTATTCAGCAGTTGTTTCTTCTGATGTTGTTTCTTCTTCTTCAGTTGTTTCTTCAACAGTTGTCTCTTCAGCAGTTGTTTCCTCTGCTGTTGTTTCTTCTGCATCATCGGTTGTTTCTTCACTGTCTGCTGTTGTGGTTTCAGCAGCGGTTGTTGTTTCCGTTGAAGCAGCTGTTGTTGTTTCGTCTGCAAACTGTTCGCCCATTTCAACAGCGACATCTGTTCCGAGACCGAACAGAGCAGTAAGTCCCTGGTCAAAGCCGAAGATTACAAGACCGACTACCGCGATAACTGCAAGAACGATTGCACTGTTCTTGAGAACCTCGGGAGCTGCGGGCCATACGACTTTTTTACAAGTACCTACGAAATCCTTGAAGAACTTAGAAACTGATTTTCCGGCGCGTGAAAATACCGTACCTTCTTTTTTGGGCTTGCTGGCTTTGATTCTTTCCTGCTTAGCCTTCTTGGCAGCTTTTTCAGCTTCCTTGAGAGCCTTAAGCTCATTCTTGTCGGTAGGTTGTTTCTTTTCAGCCATTTTCTCTCATTCCTTTCGTGAAAGCAAGAAAACGCGAGCGTCCTTTAAGACACTCTGCTTCTTTCAAATTACTTGGTTTCTCTGTGGAGAGTGTGCTTTCTGCAGAATCTGCAGTACTTGTTCATCTCCAGTCTGTCGGGTGAGTTCTTCTTGTTCTTCATTGTGTTGTAATTGCGCTGTTTGCACTCTGTACAAGCAAGAGTAATTTTAACTCTCATAACGGCACCTCCATTTAGTTAGCCTCCCTCTGATACATTTCCGCTTATATTTCGGAATTTCCGGGCACAAAAAAAGAGCCCTCGCAGAGGTACAGGTATTGTACCACACGAAGCCCTTTAATGTCAAGAGATTTTTTAATTTCCCGAGATTTTTTTTGATTTTATAAAATTTATATGTTTTTGAACAGCTCTTTGAGTGACGGATAGATTTTTCTGAATTTCCGGTACTGTTTTTCGTATCTGTCTGCAAGGTCTTTTTCGGGCTTTGTGACTTCGGCAATTTTTGTGAATTTTTCGCAAACTGATTTTATGTTATCATATTCGCCGCTTGCCACCATTGCGAGCATTGCACCGCCCATTGAGGGGCCTTGCTCGGATTCAAGGGACATAATTTCTATGTTAAGCACATTTGCGATTATCTTTTTCCACAGCTTACTTGCCGCACCGCCTCCGCAGATTTTTGAGGAGCTTATGTTGACACCTAAGCTTCTTGCTATTTCAACACAGTCTCTCAATGCGAAGGCAACACCCTCCAAGACCGCCAAGAGCATATCCTCTCTGGATGTGTTGAGTGTCATACCGATAAATGTACCTCTCGCATCTGTATCGTTTATGGGGCTTCTCTCTCCCATAAGATAGGGCAGGAAAAATACATTATTGTTGCCGAGCATATCGTCTGTTATACCGCTCTGCTCGGTTTTGTATTCCTTTGTCTTGCATATTTCCTCCATAAACCACTTGTTGCAGGAGGCGGCAGAGAGTATACAGCCCATAAGGTGATATCCGCCGTCTGCGTGGGCAAAGGAATGGAGAGAATTGAAGCTGTCAACACCGAATTTTTCGGAGGAGATAAATACAGTACCCGATGTGCCGAGGCTTATGTTACATCCGCCGCTGCCGACTGTTCCCGTGCCTATAGCCGCTGCGGCATTGTCCCCCGCGCCTGCTGCCACCGCAACACCCGAGGGGAGTGACAGAAGCTTTGCTATATCTTCCTTTACACAGCCGATACATTCATAGCTTTCAAAAAGTGTGGGGAGCTGTTCTTCTTTTACGGAACAGATATCAAGCATTTGTTCTGACCAGCATCTGTTTTCAACATCGAGCAAAAGCATACCCGATGCATCCGAATAGTCACAGGCGTGAACGCCCGTGAGAATATAGTTTATATAATCCTTGGGGAGCATTATTTTTGAAATACGGCTGAAAAGCTCCGCTTCGTTTTCCTTCATCCATAAGATTTTGGGAGCCGTGAAGCCCGCAAAGGCAATGTTTGCCGTATATTCCGAAAGCTTTTCCTTGCCTATAACCTCATTGAGATATTCGGTCTGCTTTGCCGTTCTGCCGTCATTCCAGAGAATTGCGGGACGGATCACATTGTCGTTTTTGTCAAGCACAACAAGTCCGTGCATCTGTCCGCCCGTGCCTATTCCCTTTACAAGAGAGCTGTCAAAGCCGTCTAAAAGCTCGGGGATACCCTCAAATAAAGCCTTTTTCCAGTCCTCGGGATTCTGCTGTGAGTACCCGGGGGCAGGGAATTCAATGGGGTATTCCTTTGAAACGCTGTTTTTGATACTGCCGTTTTCATCCATCAGAATGAACTTAGTAGCAGATGTGCCGAGATCTATTCCTATATAATAACTCATAATATTTACCTCTGAAGTTGTTTTTTTTCTGAAACCAAAGGTCTGTACCTGTAGGGAACGATGCCCACATCGTTCCGGTATAAGGAAAATGTAACTTTCCATTGTTCACATTTGGTTTTTAGTGACAATAAATTGGTTTGTAAAAGTTAGAATTTGCCTATTGCGGAACGATGTGGGCATCGTTCCCTACCATGACGAACCTGTTTATTGCTTGCAAAAACGGAAATATAATCAAGACGCAACGCGTCTTCCTCACTTCTTCACTATTACCTATTACCTATTACCTCAAATTCAGTCCCATTCGCAGCCTGTAACCGTATCAAGGTCCACGCCCTTTGTGTCGTGTGTCTTCTTAACAAGGGCAACGAGTGCGGCGATGAAGCCGGGGACGAGGAGACACAGACAAACAAGACTTGTAAGTGTGTTGCCGAAAATTGTAACAAGGGGAATACTTATTGTATAAGATACTGCAACACCGATTGCCGTAACTATAAACTGTGCGGACATTGTTGAGGAACGAAGATTTGTGGGAGAGGATTCGCTTATCATCATAATCAGAACATCGTTTGCGGAGTAGTAGCTGCCTATAGCCGCACCGCAAAGGAAGCCTACAAGATAAGAGTTCCAGCCGAGTCTTGCTCCTATTGAGAAGAGAACAAAGGTCACAAGACAGTCTGCAGCCGTTACTATTGCGGCTGTTTTTCTGCCCTTCCAGTCTGAAATAAAGCCCATTATAACCTGAGCCACGGCACATCCTACGGGGAATAAGAACAAAGCGGCAGTAACGGGGCCTATGCTTACGGCATTCATAACCTCGTTGTCGAGTGCAGCGAACTGTCCGTTGTCAACGAAATTCTGTGCATATCCGTAGGAGAGAATAGCGGAATAATTTATTGAGCCGTAGAAGCCGATATTTGCGAGTGCGGACACAATATAAAGCCAGCGAAGCTGCTTGTGCTGCATTGCAAATTTCAGAGCCGTGATAAGACCGCCCTGTGCATTTTCTGCAGACTTTTTCTCTTTCTCTGCCTTTCGCTCGGCATCGGTAAGTCTCAGGTAACGAAGACGGGAATCAATAAATGTATCGGGCTCTCTTGCCATTAAAAGAGCCACAAGGCTTGTTACTATACCCACAATGGCAGGAATGAGATATACATTTCTCCACTGCGAAGCCTCTTGCATAAGCATTCTTCTTAAAAGGGGTACGAGCATAACCGACATATTTGCAAAGAATTTTATCGAGGAGTAGGTTCTCGCTCTGTGCTTTGAGGGGGCAGACTCCATTATATACACAACATGCATATCGTGAGGGATGAAGAACTGCACAAGACACGCACCTATAACATAAATCGGAATGTTGCCCGAAAGGAAAACAACAAATAAGCCGAAGCTCATACCGATAGTATTTATAATAAGAAATCTTTTTCTGCCCCACTTGTCGGCAAGGGGACGGTATAAAAGTCCCAGAGCCTGGAAAGGAACGGTCAGAACGGAAATGATGTCGAGTATACCTATAGAGTTGTCACTCGCAAACAGGTCGGTTGCAATTTCCGTTTTCATAAGTGTGCCTATCTGTGATGCGATTTCGTCGGTAGCGTAAATAAGAGAGATTATGAGCACAAGATACCAGAAGTAATTGGAAGGCTTCCTCCTTGACTTCTCCTTTTCCCATTTTCTGATTTCCTTTTCCCGTCTCAGCTGCACTTTAGCCTGCTTTTCGGGAGTTAATTCCTTTTTCTTCATACGAGCCTCCGCAGTTTAATGATATTAAAAATATTTTAACATATATATTATGTAACTGCAAACATATTTTAAAACAAAAAAAAAGCCCTGTGGGCTGAAATGTCAAAAAAAATAAGCCTTTAAAAACGAAATAACCCTTGACCGAATGTTTCTTCACACATTTTCCCCGGCCAAGGGTTATTTCTGTTCATTCTTGATATCTAACATCTTTTTATGTACCTCTCTTTCTTGGTTTTGAATGACACCTTTCCGTTTTCTGTTTTTTCTGATTTTCCGTTACACTCTTTTTTCTACATCTTTTTTCCCGAATGCGGGATCCTCTTTTATGCTGGAATCTTCTTAAAACTTACGGTAAGGTCTTTTATAACCTGTTCTTTGGTATCACCCTCTCTATGTAATCAGAAAGTTATCGGTTCTCCGATTTTTGTATCTAACATCATTTTGTGTACCTCTCTTCCTGCGGAATAAGGGGTTCCTTCTTATTTTTGAAAAATCCTCCGATTTATTTATGTTTTTTATCAAGCTTTGTTTTTCTTCGGAAGCTTTTTCAGATGAAGGATTTTTTCGGTTCTGTTTTTTTTTCAGAACCTTTGAGCTTTACCTGTACATTGGTATCACCGTTCCCTTTCTGTGATTATAATTTACCATAAATTTTCGCATATTGCAATTGATTTTTTATACAACTTTTACTAAATTTTCTTATTTAAACCGTAGATTTTATTTACAAGTGCCAATAAAGTATTGACAAGCATATAAAAATTTGGTATATTGGATATGTTGGCGGTCTTGCGGGGCTGTAAAAAAACGAAAGTTTTTTTACAGCCTGGCTTTTTAGGGGGCAGGAAAAAATGCGCAGAATGAGTAAACCGAGCAAAAACAACACAAAAGTGTTGTTTTTGGTTTCCCCGACAGCGTACAAAGGTACGCCGAGGGCGAGGTTTGCTTATAGCAT
>JAFXAK010000002.1 GCA_017517135.1 Clostridia bacterium | reverse complement strand
TAAATAATTAATAATAAATAATAAATAATAAAAACGGGAGCTGTTTTTCACAGTTCCCGTTTTGCTTGATATTGAGTTTTTTAGTTGCCGAACATAATGAGAAGGAAGCCTGCTGCTACTGCAGAGCCGATAACACCGGCAACATTGGGGCCCATAGCGTGCATAAGAAGGAAGTTTGTGGGATTGTACTTTCTGCCTTCATTCTGTGCAACTCTTGCTGCCATAGGAACGGCTGAAACGCCTGCTGCACCGATAAGAGGATTAACCTTACCGCCTGTTACGAGGTAAAGCAGCTTACCGATAAGCACACCGCCTGCAGTTGAGAAGATGAATGCTGCAAGACCGAGACCGACTATCTTGAGTGTTTCCCATTTGATGAAGTCTGCACCGTTTGCTGTTGCACCAACACAAACACCAAGCATAATTGTTACGATGTTCATAAGAGCATTCTGTGCTGTTTCTGAAAGTCTTTCTGTAACGCCGCATTCTTTGAAGAGGTTACCGAGCATAAGCATACCGAGAAGGGGAGCAACAGAGGGAAGAATAAGAGCAACAAGAACAAGAACAACAACGGGGAAGATGATCTTCTCTGTCTTTGAAACCTGACGGAGCTGAGTCATCTTTACTTCTCTTTCCTTTTTAGTGGTGAGTGCCTTCATAATGGGAGGCTGGATAATCGGGATAAGAGCCATATATGAATATGCTGCCAGAGCAATCGGTGCTAAGTATGTAGCAGCGAGCTTTGAAGCGAGGAAGATAGCTGTGGGACCGTCTGCACCGCCGATGATAGCGATTGAAGCGGCAACATTGGGTTCAAAGCCTAAAAGGATAGCAATGATGAATGCAACATAAATACCAAGCTGTGCAGCTGCGCCTAAAAGAAGAGAAACGGGGTTTGAAAGAAGAGGACCGAAGTCTGTCATAGCACCAACGCCCATAAAGATAAGGCAGGGGAAGATGCTTGACTTGACACCCGTGTAAAGAATTCTCAATACACCCGAATCATACCAATGTGCGCCTTCAATGGGCGGAGCACCTGACATATCGCCTAAAAGACCGCCTGTTGTGTCGAGCATCATATTAGCACCGGGAAGGTTGGCAAGAAGAATACCGAATGCAATGGGAACCAGAAGTAAGGGCTCGAATTTTTTTGCAATAGCAAGGAAAAGGAAGCCAAATGCTACTGCTATCATAGCAAGGTTCTGCCAGGTAAGAAGATAGAAACCGGAGTCCACCCATATACCTTTAAGAACTTCAGTAATGAGTTCCATATGTTTGTGACCTCCTTATTTTACAGAACAGCGAGAACATCGTCTGTGTTGACTGTTGCACCCTTGGAAACAAGAACCTGCTTAACAGTGCCGGCAGAAGGAGCAACGATTTCATTTTCCATTTTCATAGCTTCAAGAATGAAGAGAACATCGCCTGCCTTAACAGCCTGACCTACGGAAGCATTAACTGCAAGAATGTTACCGGGCATAGGAGCAACAACCTTTTCGCCGTCTGCTGCGGGGGCTGCTGCGGGAGCTGCTGCAACAGGAGCTGCAACGGGTGCAGCTGCGGGAGCTGCGGGAGCTGCTGCAACGGGTGCTGCATCTGTTATTGATGTGATAACAGCATCACATTCTGTTACATCAACCTCATAAGTTTTTCCGTTTAATGTTACCTGATATTTCATTTATTTGTCCTCCACAAGTTTGATTGAGTTGAATTTAAGTCTGTTAAGGGGAATACCGCTCTTGTCGCTTACGATAGCCATAATAACTGCAGCATCGGGCTCTTCTACATTATAGAGAGTAACCTCGGGAATAACAGCTGTGGGAGAAGCGGGTGCTGCAGCAACAGCAGTCTGCTCGGGAGCTGCCTTTGCCTTCTTTGCTGCCTTGCTTTTTGCAATAGCATCAAAGATTTTACCCATAAGAAGAACGAAAACAGCGAGGAAAGAGAGAATAAGGAGAACGGTTGCAAATCCTACAAGGGAAATAACGATAGCTGTGGGGATTGTCATAACACCGCCGAAGACTGTATCAAAAACACTTAAAAGCTGCATATTGATTAGTCCTCCTTAATTGCCTTGATAGAGTAGATGTAAGTTTTCTTTTTCTTTTCTTCTCTTGCATCAAAATACTTTTCTGCAAGCTGGGGGAAAGCAATATAGGAAAGGACATCTTCAATGCTTTCAGCCCTGTCACCGAGGAGAGCCTTTGTTTCTTCAACTATAGGAGCGAGGGTGTCTGCAAAACGGCATGTGATGGGTTCTTCGTCACCGAGAACGAGCTTTTTGAGCTCTTCGCTGATTTCACCGGGTGCTCTGCCGTATTCACCCTTGATGTAGTTCTTGATTTCCTTGGATATGTTCTTGTACTTACCCTGAAGCACATTTGATGTTGCCTGAACACCGACCATCTGGCTCATAGGAGTAACAAGGGGAGGATAACCCATATCTGCTCTTACTCTGGGAGTTTCCTCGAGAACCTCCTGAAGCTTGTCAAGCTTGCCCTGAGCTGTAAGCTGAGCAACAAGGTTTGAAAGCATACCGCCGGGAATCTGATAGCCGAGAGCATCTGTGTCTGTTGCCATAACAACGGAATTGAGAAGTCCGCTGTCAAGACATTTTGCTCTGTAGGGCTTGAAGAAATCGTTTATCTTTGTGAGAGCGGCTGTGTCAAGGTCTGTTTCGTAGCCGTACTCCTTGAGAACATAGTTCATAGTTTCTGTTGCGGGCTGTGCAGTACCGCCTGAGAAGCAGGAAATAGCTGTGTCAATAACATCACAGCCTGCCTCAACTGCCTTAAGAAGTGTCATAAAGCCGAGGCCTGTTGTTGAGTGAGTGTGAAGAACAACGGGAAGGTCAACTGCTTCCTTGATAGCCTTGACTGTGTCATAAGCCTGCTTGGGGCTCATAATACCTGCCATATCCTTGATACAGATTGACTGTACACCGAGAGCCTTGAGGCCCTTTGCTGTTTCAACATAGCTTTTAAGGTCGTGGATGGGGCTTATTGTGTAGCAGATTGTGCCCTGAACCTCAGCACCTGCCTTGAGTGCTTCGTCAACTGCAACCTCAATGTTGCGAAGGTCGTTGAGAGCATCAAAGATTCTTATAACATCAATGCCGTTTTCAACGCTCTTTCTTACGAAAAGTCTTACTGCATCATCGGGATAGTGCTTGTAGCCGAGAAGATTCTGACCTCTTAAAAGCATCTGAAGCTTTGTATCGGGACAAGCCTTTTTGATCTTTCTGAGTCTTTCCCAAGGGTCTTCGTTGAGATATCTCAGGCAAGAGTCAAATGTTGCACCGCCCCAGCATTCGAGAGAATAGTAACCTGCCTTATTGAGGGTTTCAAGAATGGGCTCGAATGTTTCGAAGGGCATTCTTGTTGCAATAAGGGACTGGTTTGCGTCTCTGAGTATGGTTTCTGTGAATTTGATTTTCATTATACCTTCTCCTTATAAAATTTGAATTCCAAATCTACGCCATTATGTATTATAGTAAAAAGTAAAAAAAATTGCAATATGTTTAATATTTATCTATTTTGAAAAATTTTCTGTTTTTATGTGTATTTTGCACAATTATATGTCAAACTTGACTAATGAAGAAAAGTGGTATATATTATTAATATCATATATATTTACGGAGTTTTGTTATGCTTTGTCAGAACTGTCATAAAAACGATGCTCTTATGCATATGAAAAGAATAAAAAACGGCGAAACATATGAGATACATCTTTGTACGGACTGTGCAAAGGCTTTAGGCTATTCCGATATGTTTTCCTCGCTGCCCTCGTCCTTTGCTTCTGTTTTAGGTGCGGTGTATTCTCAGCCGAAATTGAGTTTATTGGGCAACAAGGTGCTTCGCTGTGAAACCTGCTCGTTTACATTTGAGGATATTGCAAGAACGGGGGGCTTGGGCTGTCCGGATTGCTACAAGGTGTTTGCCGATAAGCTCTTGCCCGTAGTGAATAAAATTCACGGCAGAGTGTCTTATTCGGGAAAAATTCCCAAAAGTGCAACAGCCGAAACAAAGCTTGATTTCAGGATAGATGAGCTTAAAAAGAAGCTTAATATTGCCATAGACGAACAGAATTTTGAAAGAGCCGCTCAGATAAGAGATGAAATACGCGCTCTCTCGGGAGGTGAAGGCTGATGCTTCTTGACAGCGGATGGTACCACAATGCAGGTGAGCAGGGGGATACGGTCATTTCTTCAAGGGTGAGACTTGCAAGAAATATAAGCTCTGTGCCTTTCCCCGTAAGGCTTAATGTGAACAGAAAAAATGAAATAAACGAAAAAATATGCTCGGCGGTATACAAATGTCAGTTACCTCTGAATGCTATAGATATGAGCCGTCTTTACGGCTATGAGGCTGTGTCTTTGGCTGAAAGGCATCTTATCACACCCGAATTTGCTTCCGTTTCCGACGGCAGAGTGCTTCTTCTTTCTCAGGACGAAAAAATAAGTATTATGCTTAACGAAAATGACCATATCCGTATACAGGTTATAGAGGAGGGCTTGTCTCCCGAAAAGGCGGCCGAAAAGGCTTTTGAGATAGACAGTTTGCTTGACGGTGAATTGCAGTTTGCCTTTGACAGACGCTTCGGCTTTCTCAATCAGAGCCCGAGAGATATAGGAACGGGTATGAGGGTGTCGGTTATGATGCATCTGCCGGCTTTGTCTAAAACGGGGGCAATGTCTAAATTTGCTTCAACTGCCGCAAAGCTCGGACTTACCGTGCGCGGTGCATACGGTGACAGCACCGATCCCAAGGGCGATATTTACCGCTTGAGTAACAATGTTGTTATGGGGATAAGCGAGAGCCAGGCTGTTTCAAATCTCAAATCGATAGCCTTGCAGCTCGCAACCAAGGAGAGAAGAACGGCAGAGGAGTTTGTAAGGGATATAAGCGTTAAGGACAGAATAAACCGTTCTATGGGGCTTTTGTCGAGTGCCGTGCTTTTGTCGGTTGACGAAATGATGGAGGCACTCAGCTGGGTAAGGCTCGGTGCTGTGTATTCTCTTGTTGACATAAAGCCGCAGACGGTAAATTCTCTATTTGTGACAATGCAGCCCGCAACTCTCAATGTTCTTGCGGGAACGAAGCTAAGCTCTGTTCAGGGTGACGAAATAAGAGCAAAGATTGTGCGAGAAAAGCTGTATACCAAATAAATATTTTCCATATAATAAAGCAGTGCGTTTTTGTGCTGCTTTATTTTTTTTACTCTCTGAGGAGGGATTTTTATTTATAAATTTACGGGATTTTCCGAAAAAGCGAATGTTGCTCTGAATTTTGCCATAAACTGTGCGGAGGATATGGGGCATACCTATATAGGCAGCGAGCATGTGCTGGCCGGACTGCTTAAGGACCCGTCGAGCGTTGCGGGTGTTGTTTTGGGGGCAAGAAAAATCAATTTTATGCGTCTTAATGAGAAGATACGCGAAACCGTGGGTATAGGTGTCCCGACCACGCTTACAAACGAGGATATAACTCCTAAATGCCGCAGAATAATAGAAAATTCAATAAGCCTTGCAAAGGCTTCATCATATACACTTGTGGGTACGGAGCATATACTTATGGCAATACTCAAGGATCAGCAATGCTTTGCATATACTCTTATTGCGAAAATGGGTGTGTCTCCTGCCGAGGTTTATTCTGATATGGTGAAAAGCCTTACAGGAAACTCCGGGGGAGTGTCTGCCAATGTAAAGCTTAAGGATGACAGCAGAAAAAAGGATTTCCCCACGCTTACAAAGTACGGACGAAGTCTTGTTGAGGCGGCAAAGGCGGGCAAAATTGATCCCGTGACGGGAAGAGACAAGGAGATAGACAGAGTAATCCGGATTCTTTGCAGAAAAACAAAAAACAATCCTTGTCTGATAGGGGAGCCGGGTGTGGGCAAGACTGCCGTTGCAGAGGGGCTCGCGCTGAAAATAGCTTCGGGTGAGGTGCCCGAAGCTCTGAAGGACAAGGACCTGTTTTCTCTTGAGCTTACGGGAATGGTGGCAGGAGCAAAATACAGAGGTGACTTTGAGGAGAGAATCAGAAATGCCGTCAATGAGGTGAGCCGCTGCGGAAACATTATTCTTTTTATTGATGAGATACACAATATAATAGGTGCAGGCTCTGCCGAGGGTGCTGTGGATGCGGCAAATATCTTAAAGCCCATACTTGCAAGAGGTGAAATCCGTCTTGTGGGGGCAACAACCATTGACGAATACCGCAAGAATATCGAAAAGGATGCGGCACTCGAAAGGCGTTTTCAGACCGTAACGGTAAAGGAGCCTACCAAAGAGGAAACGGTTGAAATTATAAATGCCCTCAGGGAGAGATATGAGGAGCATCATAATGTAAAAATAAGTGATGCTGCAATAAAAACGGCAGTTGAGCAATCTGTTAGATATATAAGCGACCGCTTTCTGCCCGATAAGGCAATTGACCTTATAGACGAAGCCGCAGCAAAGGTCAGCTTATCCGAAAGAGAGAAGCCCGAGGAGCTTGTTGAATTAGAGAAAAAAATGAAAAATACGGCTAAAATGAAGGCGGCGGCAGTAAATGCGCAGAATTTTGAGAGAGCCGCACATCTCAGGGACGAGGAAAGGGAGGTACAGCTGCTTTTAAGTGAAGCCACGGCAAAATGGAAAGACGGCAGCGGCGGTAAAATCCGTGAGGTTACCGCCGAGGATATTGCACAGATAGTCAGCGAATGGACTTCTATTCCTACTGAAAAATTAACTCAGAGCGAAAAAGAAAAGCTTCTTAATCTCGAACAGGAGCTTCACCGTGATATCATAGGTCAGGATTCTGCTGTAAAGGCTGTAAGCCGTGCAATAAGACGAAGCCGCTCGGGGCTTAAGGACGAACAAAGACCTATAGGCTCTTTTATCTTCTGCGGGCCTACGGGAGTGGGAAAAACCGCCCTCGCAAAGGCACTTGCAAGAACGGTTTTCGGGAATGAAAATGCCATAATAAGGCTTGATATGTCCGAATACACGGAAAAGCATTCGCTCTCCCGTATGATAGGCTCACCGCCGGGATATGTCGGCTTTGAGGACGGCGGACAGCTTACGGAAAAAATCCGCCGCAAGCCCTACAGCGTGGTGCTTTTTGATGAAATTGAAAAGGCACATCCCGAGATTTTCAATGCATTGCTGCAGATTCTCGACGACGGCATAATAACCTCGTCACAGGGGCGTACGGTGGACTGCAGAAACTGTATTTTTGTTATGACCTCGAATGCAGGGGACAAAATTTTATCTCAGCAATTCGTGTCTATGGGCTTTGATAAAGCTCAGAAGGACGAGGGGATAAAAGAGGTCGAAAAGGCAGTAAAAAACGAGCTTAAAAAAATATTCCGTCCCGAATTTCTCAACAGAATAGACGAAACGGTTGTGTTCAGCAGACTTTCAAAGGACGATATAAAAAGCATAATAAGACTTGCCCTTGAAAAGGTGCAGGAAAGAATGGAAAAGCTCGGATATAATATTACCTTTTCAGAATCGGCTGTTGAGCTTATAAGCGAAAAAGGCTTTGACGAAGCATACGGCGTGCGGCCTATAAAGCGTTTTATCGTGAATAATATTGAAGATAAGCTGAGCGAAATGCTTATAGCAGATACGCTTCAGGGCAAGGATATTTTATGCACGGCAGATGACGGGAAAATTGAATTTGTGAACACATAAAAAAGGCTCACTGATGTATTGTACAACAATCGGTGAGTATTTTTTTTTGAAAAGTGTATTTTTGAGCAGTCCGTTTGTGTTGACTTGTGTGATTTTTTGATATATAATCTTATTGAAAAGTGTGAAATTTGAGTATGAAATTATATTGAAAAGTGTAAAATACAAAAAACAGGAGGTAAGATTGTGCTTTACAGAAAGATACAAGCCTATATCGAAAACCACTTGCGCTCCGATTCAAATAAGATTCTGGTTATTGACGGTGCGAGACAGATTGGTAAAACCTATATCATAAAATATACTGCTGAAAAGCTTTTTAAGAACTATATTGAAATCAATATGCTTGAGGATTCTCTGAAGGATCGGCATTTCAGCAGTATAAGAACCGTCGATGATTTTTATTTGCAGGTGAGCATGATTGCCGGTGAAAAAATGGGAAATAAGGATAATACAATAATCTTTATTGATGAAATACAAGCATACCCGCATTTGCTTACTCTGCTCAAATTCTTGAAGCGGGATGATAAATTTACTTATATTGCAAGTGGTTCTCTGCTTGGTGTTACTCTTGCCGAGACAGAATCTATCCCTATGGGCAGCATTGAGGTTAAGAGAATGTATCCGCTTGATTTTGAAGAATTTTTGTTAAGTCAGGGATTTAATAATTATGCGATTGATGAAATGCGTAAAAGGTTTGAGGCAATGGAGAGTCTTGATGAAGCAACTCACAATAAAGTTATGGAGCTGTTCAGAAAGTATCTGCTTATAGGCGGTCTTCCCGATGTAATCAATTCTTATATACGGGATAAGAACATTGTTGCCGTTCGCAATATCCAGACTCAGATCCATAATTATTACGGTATGGATGCTTCAAAATATGACGAGGGCAAAAAACTGAAAATTCGCAGAATATATGATATGATACCGTCAAATCTTGAAAATAAGAAAAAGCGTCTGGTGATTCAGAATATTGAAAATATCAGAGGAAAACGCGCTTCGGATTATGAAGACGAATTTGATTATCTTATCAATGCAGGTATTGCACTTGATGTAAAGGCAATTTCAACCCCCACATTCCCGTTGATTGAGAACAGCGGTAAGAACTTATTGAAATTGTATCTTAATGATGTAGGCATTCTTACAAATATTCTTTACAGAACAAACATCCGTGCTGTTCTTGATGATGTGAAGAGTGTTAATTTAGGCTCGGTATATGAATCGGTTGTTGCAAGTGAATTAATCGCTCACGGTCACAAGCTCTTTTATTATGACAATCGCAACAAGGGCGAGGTTGATTATCTTATTGATGATTATGACAGTCTGTCAGTTGTGCCGATTGAAGTAAAGTCCGGTAAAGACTATACTGTGCATAGTGCATTGAACGCATTTGTTCAGAATGAGGATTATAATATTAAAAAAGCATTTGTTGTATCTAATGAAAGAAATGTTACACAAAACGGTAAAATAATATATATGCCGATTTATTATATTATGTTTTTTGATGCAGATTCCAATATCAAGAAGCTTGAGTTTTAATGCTGACTTAGGTGAACAGATAAAAAAGAGCCTCACCGATGTGATGTCGGTGAGGTTTTGTGCTTGTGTATGTATTATTATTTGAAACAGCTGCAAAGTCCGTCGAAGCCTATGTCTATGTTGTTTTTCTTTGCAAAATCGGCTACTGCTTTTTTTGCGGCGGTTACTGCCATTGCGGCACAGTAGAGCTTCAAACGCGGTAAATCGTTTTCCGTGTTGTATATAACGGCATTTGCGTTCATCTGCATAATATCCCTGAACGGCTTGTCTGTTATAACCGTACAAACTGTTTTTGCACAGTCCTCAATTTCGGGGGAGTGAGAACAGGTGTATTGTGCTTTTTCTATGAAATCACCCTCAACGAAAACTGTAACCTCTATAAATTCCTCTGCATCAACGGGGCTTACCTTGCCCGTACCCATATTATCCATTATACATTAAACCTGAACAGAACGATGTCGCCGTCCTGCATTACATATTCCTTTCCCTCTGAGCGTACAAGTCCTTTTTCCTTTGCGGCTGCCATTGAGCCGTTTGCCATAAGGTCGTCAAAGGAGATAACCTCGGCACGGATGAAGCCTCTTTCAAAGTCTGAATGGATTTTACCTGCTGCCTGAGGTGCTTTTGTCCCCTTTGCTATTGTCCAGGCTCTTACCTCGGGCTTGCCTGCGGTGAGGTAGCTCATAAGTCCCAATAAATCGTAGCTCTTCTGAATGAGCAGGTCAAGTCCGCCCTTTTCAATGCCAAGCTCCGATAAGAACATTTCCTTTTCTTCACCCGAAAGCTCTGCTATCTGTGCTTCAAGCTCTGCACAGATGGGAAGCACCTGACTGCCCTCGGCATCTGCAATTTCCTTTACCTTTGAGAAGTACTTGTTGTCTGCAAGGTCGCCCGAGAAATCCTCTTCACTCATATTACAAGCATAGATTACGGGCTTTGAGGAGAGAAGAGCAACGGTGTCCATTATCTCTTTTTCTTCCTTTGTCATTTCAACGGCTCTCGCACATACTGCATTGTCAAGCTCGTCCTTAAGACGGTTGAGGAAGGCAACATCTCCTGCAAGGGATTTATCCCCCTTCATAGCCTTTGTGTCGCGGTCTATTCTTCTCTGGAGAATTTCCGCATCGGAGAGAATAAGCTCAAGATTGATAGTTTCTATATCTCTTGCGGGATCTATTTCCCCGTCAACATGCATAATATCGTCATTTTCAAAGCAACGCACAACATGGATTATTGCATCCACCTCTCTGATGTGAGAAAGGAACTTGTTTCCCAGTCCCTCGCCCTTTGAAGCACCCTTTACAAGTCCTGCAATGTCAACAAATTCAATGGTTGCGGGAGTGATTTTGTCGGGGGAATACATCTCGGCTAATGCGTCAAGTCTTGCATCGGGAACTGCAACAACGCCCACATTAGGCTCTATTGTGCAGAATGCATAGTTCGCAGCCTGTGCCCCTGCGTTTGTAAGTGCATTGAAAAGTGTACTTTTGCCTACATTCGGTAAGCCTACTATACCTAATTTCATTTATATGTTTCTCCTTATTATGCAAATATAACTGTTGTATTATATCATATTAAGTCTGTTTTTTCAATATCCAATGTATCTTAGTCGGTTTTACTTTTTTCTTTCAGAAATCTTTTCAGCATAAAGGTGAGGAAATACGGAATGGTGTAGAATTTTCCGTTAAAGCCGATATTTTTATTTGCAAGCTTAATGCCGTATTTTATGTCCTCAAAGCTTTCCTTTTCAATAAGGGAATTAAGGGAAGGTGTTGAAGCATCATTTGCTTTTACCTCAACGGGAATAAGCGAATTTGCATCACGGACAAAAAAGTCCATTTCAACAGTAGCTTTTTCATTGCGGTAAAAATAAAGACCGTAACCCTGTTTTACCAGCATATCCGCAACAATATTCTCATAAAGTGCCCCCTTGTAGGTGTTGAAATTTTTATTGAATCGGAGATCCTCCTGTACCTCTTCGTCAAGAGAGCCGATAAGCAAGCCCGTATCACGGAAATAAATTTTATAGTTATCGGGATTATAGTTACCTTTCAGCGGCAGTTCAAGGGAAGACAAACAGTAGCATACATTTACAATTCCCGCATTTTTAAGCCATTCAACCGTGCCCACATAATCTCGGTTTCTTGCTCCTGTTCTGATTTTTGAAATCTGAAACTTTTTATTGTCCTTCCCGAGGAAAACAGGAATTTTTCTGTAAATATCAAGAATTTTACCCTTGTCAAGTCCCGCTGCATATTTTGTGATATCTTCTTCGTAGTCAAGCAGCAGCTGTCTTTGCAGCTTGAGAGTTCCGCTGTAATTTTTTTGTGTTACAAACGAGAAAACAACGGCAGGCATACCGCCAAGCACCATATACTCTCTGAAATTTTCGAGCATAACGGAATATTGTGTGTCTGAAAGCGGAGTTGTTGTGATAAGCTTTTGAAAAAGCTCTTCTATCTGTTCGGGTTTATAGCCCTTTGCCCAGAGGAATTCCTCAAAGTCAAGTGAATGCATTTCATAGTCTTCTTTATACCCCACGCTGTTGGATTCAATTTCGTTATAATTGATTCCCATAAGTGAGCCTGAGCAGATAACATCAAAACGGCCGTCTGTTTTAAAGGCTTTAAGGCTTGTTGCACAGTTTATGCAATCCTGAATTTCATCAAAGAAAAAAAGCGTTTCCCCGGCAGGGAATTCAAATTCGGGATTTTTGAGAGAAATATTTTTGATGATAGTATCCACATCAAAGCCGTCATCAAAGATATCCTTGAATTGCTTTTGCAGGGCAAAATTGATTTCAATTACCGATTTGTAATTTCCTCTTGCGAAATGACTTATTGCTTCGGTTTTTCCAATCTGACGGGCTCCTTTCACAATGAGGGGAAGTCTGTCTGTTTTGTTTTTCCATTCAAGAAGAAAAGTATCGGTTTTGCGAATTAGTCGGGACATAAAAACACCGCCTGTATTTATTGTGAATATAGTGTATCACAAAATTCCAACCGTTTCAATATTGTTTTTGCACATTTTTCCGACAGTTTCAGGTGTTGATTTTCACATTTCCTCTTTTAGCGGTGATTTGTGCGGATTTATGTATATTTTCAGTTCTTTTATTTGTAGGAATTTACAAAAGGTGTTGACTAAAGTTTTTTTTCGATTTATACTGTAATTGTTAAAATATGGTTTTCTCGGAGGGAAAATATTATGAATGAAAAATTCCACGGCGTATTTCCGGCTCTCCTTACTCCTTTTAAGGCAGACGGAGAAGTAAATTATGCGGCTCTCAAGGAGCTTGTAAAGTTCAACCTTGATAAGGGTGTTAACGGCTTCTATGTATGCGGTTCAACATCTGAGGCTTTCCTTATGACAGACTGCGAGAGAAAAAAGGTTCTTGAAACAGTTTGCGAGGAGGTAAACGGCAAGGCTGCAATTATTGCACATGTAGGTAATGTGGGTGAGGCTCACGCTCTTGCATTGGCACAGCACGCAAAGGAAACAGGCGCTGATGCAATAAGCAGTGTTCCGCCTTTCTATTACGGCTTTACTTATGATGAAATAAAGAATTATTATTTCGACCTTGCAGATGTAGGCTTGCCTGTTATTATCTATAACTTTGTTGCAGCAGGCGGTGCAAAGCTTTCAACAGAGAATTTCAAGGAATTTCTGTCTGATCCCCGTTTCATCGGTGTAAAGCACACAAGCAGCGATTTCTTTATGCTTGAAAGACTTAAGAATTTCAGAAAAGATGCTGTTGTTTTTAACGGCTTTGATGAAATATTCATTTCAGGTCTTGCTGCAGGTGCAGACGGCGGTATCGGCAGTACCTATAACTTTATGGCTGAAAAATTCGTTCTTATTGAAAAGCTCTTCAGAGAAAATAAGATAGAAGAAGCAAGAGCCGAGCAGGTCAAGGCAAACAACATCATTGAAGTTCTTTGCCGTTTCGGTGTTATGTCCGGTGAAAAGGTGCTTTGTAAATATCTCGGTATTGACCTCGGCAATTGCCGCAAGCCCTTCAGAGCATACACTCCCGAACAGGAAGAAATTCTTATAAGAACATACAACGAAAACAAATAATTCGTTTGATTTTATTTCAAAATGTTAATCAAATGTTAACAAAGCTGTATGATTAATAGTACAAAAAATCGATTTTGCAACATTAAATAAGCTTTTGTCGGATAATTTTGCCGGCAATGGTTACAATTTTGACAACATTTTGTTATAAATGTAAACAATGTTAAATTGCTTAAATTTTACTTGAAATTTATAGACATTGGTGTTATTATAATATCGCAAGGTAATACTTGCTAATTATATCTGAAAGTGAGGTGCCCCCAATAATGGATAAGGTAGAAGTAATCCTCGATAAGCTTGTTAAGTTCTTCAACGAACTCTTTGCATTCATCGAAAGAGCTATGGCTACACTCGGTCTTGATGAAGAAGAAACAACAGTTGCTTAATTTTTGTTTCAGAATTTTTAATTTTATTATGAAAGTGAGGTGCCGCAACAATGGATGAACTTAAGGCTATGCTTAACAACTTCGTAACAGTTCTTAAAGACTTATTCAACGTTCTCAAGAACTTCATCGCTGACATCACATCCACAAATCCCATGCCTTGGGAAGGTGACGAATGGGCAACAAAGGCTGAATAATTTTATTTAGTTTTATTGTTTCATTTCTTAAGATTTTTTATTACTTTTTGAAAAGAGGTGCAACTAATGGAAAACTTCTTTAACTGGTTTGAATATGCAATATCAAAGCTTCTTGAAGCTCTTGATTCCATCAAATCTTTCTTCAATGACTATTTCGGTGAAGAAGAAACAACTGTTGCTTAATTTTTGATATTTTTTCAAATTAATTATTTTATTTAATTGAAAAGAGGTGCACACTAATGGATATGGCTACAATAAAGCAGATGGTTGCTGAAGTAGTTGAATTCTTCAAGCAGGTTCTTGCTGAAATCGAAAAGATTTTCGGTGTTAAAATTGGTGCAGAAGACGAAGAAACAACCGCTTGATAATTTTTACTATTAAGAATTATGCATAATTAAAAAAAAGTCCCTTAATCGGGGCTTTTTTTTGTTGGAAGAATATTGTTAAATATTTACTTTTTTTGCTTGAAAATGTATAATACATAAAACAAATGCTTAACACGGAGAAAATATGACGGATATCTGGACTTATCTTAAAAATTGCAATAAAAATATTGTTTTATACGGCACGGGAAACGGTGCGGATAAAATACTTGACGAGCTGGAAAGAAATAATATTCCTGTCAGCGGTGTTTTCGCAAGTGACTCTTTTGTAAGAGACCGCTTTTTCAGAGGGATGCGGGTGATGTCTTTCTCTGAGGCAAAAGAGAAATTCCTCGATATGTCAGTGCTGATGTGCTTCGGCTCAAGCCGTCCGGAGGTTCTCGAAAATATCAGAAAAATATCGGCAGAATGTGAGCTGCTCGCTCCCGATGTGCCGGTATACGGCGATAACATATTTAATTTGTCATTTTATGAAAAGCATATTGATGAATTAGAGCGTGTCAGAGCAGTTTTGGCTGATGAATTATCCGTTAAAACCCTTGAAAATCATATAAAATACAAGCTTACAGGGAAAATAGAGTATTTATATGAATGTGAGACAGACAAGGCAGAGGAGAGCAGTATAATTGACTTGCCCGAAAAAGCCGTGTTTGTTGACCTCGGAGCGTATAACGGAGATACCGTAAAGGAATTTGTTGAAAAATGTCCGTCTTATGCCGAGATTATTGCCGTTGAGCCTGATAAACGCAGCTTCAGAAAATTGTGTGAAAACACGGCAGAGCTTGTAAACATAAACTGTGTAAGGGCAGTTATAGGAGATAGGGTGGAAGACACCTTTTTTGATTCCAAAAAGGGCAGAGGCTCGCACGAAGCGGCAACAGGGGAGTGTATTCCCTCGCTTACCGTCGATTCGCTTCTGAACGGCAAAAGGGTTGATTTTATAAAAATGGATGTTGAGGGAAATGAGCTGAAAGCCATTTCGGGGGCAGAACATTCCATAAAAACATACAAGCCGAAAATGCTCGTCTCCTGTTACCACAGAAGCGAGGATTTGTTCACACTTCCGCTTAAAATTTCAGAAATCAATCCCGATTATAAGGTGTATATGCGCCATCTTCCGTATATTCCTGCATGGGACACCGCTTTTTATTTCGTCTGAGATTGACTTTTTTCGCATAATAGAGTATAGTATACACAGATAACTTATTTAATCGGGAGGCTCTCCTTTATGAATATAAAAAAGCTTTTACCCCTTGCTATGATTATTATAATTGCGATGCTTGTCGCATTTTTCGTTTCATATAAAATAACTGTTGCCGTGAGAACATCCTCTCAGCCTGTAACAGAAGAAACAACTGCAGCTGTAGAGGAAACAACTGTAAACACAGAGGAAACAACCGCTTCGGGAAATATAGCGGTTGAGCTGACAGAAATCCCCACACCTAAAAAAGTAACAATGCCCGCTGATGAGAGCTGGTGTCTTGTGCTTCTTAATGCATACTATAAAATGGATTCCTCATATGAGCCTCAGCTGACAGAGGTTGTTGAGGGAACGGGTATTTATCTTGACAGCAGAGTTGCCGAGAAATTTATTCAGATGTATAATGCAGCCTTGTCTGATTCAGTAACACTTACCCCCGCTTCCGGTTATGTAAGCCTTGACAGACAGACAAGAAATTATGATAAACAGGTTGAAAGTCTTATTGCTTCGGGCTTAAGCGAGGAGCAAAGCAAGGTACAGGCAATTTTCTATGTTCTCCCCGAGGGCTGCAGTGAGCATAACTACGGACTTGCAATAGACATCGGCTGGATTGCAGACAGCTTTGCAGATTCTCCCGCATATTCCTGGCTTAAAAAGCACGCGGCAGAGTATGGCTTTATTGAAAGATACACAGCCGATAAGGAAGGTATTACGCATTATCAGGCTTCCCCCTGGCATTGGAGATATGTAGGCGTTGATGCCGCAAAGGCAATGAAGGCAGATAATCTGTGTCTTGAGGAATACTTAGGGAAGCTTAATTAAAACTTACCGCCCGCAAAAACGGGCGGTTTTTCTTTTGTATATTTTTACAGCATTACCAACATTTTGCCCCTTGGCAGGGGAGTGGGTGCTGTGTTATGCTCTTTTTGTGGTTACCTGCCACAGAAAGGAAGAGAAAAATGAAAAATCGAACGCTTAAGGCACTTTTGGGTGCTTGTCTGGCGGTGATGTGCTTATTTGTTTCGGCAAAATATATTACGGCACACGCTGCTGAAAATGTACCCGAGAGTGCGGCAACAATTGTTACACAGGGAGGAAGACTTAATGTAAGAACGGGGCCGTCATTAAAAAATAATGTTATAACCTCCGTTGGCAACAAAACAACCGTAACGGTTTATTCTGTTTCTGACGGTTGGGCGAAGGTGGGTTATGCAAACGGCAAAACCGGCTATAGCAGTACGGACTATCTTAATATCAATAAGTCTTCTTATCCTATGCAGGTAAAGCTGTCATCCGGTTATCTCAATGTCAGAAAGGGTGCAGGCACATCTTACGGTGTGAAGGATTATCTTTACAACGGTGAAAAGGTTGTTGTTTTGTCTGTCAACGGAAATTGGGCAAAGGTAGTCTATCACGGTAATAAGACGGGATATGTACACAATTCCTACCTTAAAGCTGTATCGTACTCTGCGAATACCTCCAAAACCGTAAAGCTCAATGTTGTTGACTATAAGCAGACAGACAGCCGCTGGAATTGGGTTACATTAGGCTCGTCGGGTAAGACGCTGGGACGAATAGGCTGTACAACAACCTGTCTTGCAATGACCGAAAGCTACAGAACGGGCAGCACGATAACTCCCAAAACAATGGCTTCAAGGCTTTCCTATAATTCGGGCGGCTCTCTTTATTGGCCCTCGAATTATGTGACTTCTGTATCATCCTCGGGCTATCTTGCGAGGATAAAAAGCCTTCTGAACTCAGGCAAGCCTGTTATTGTCGGCTTTAAGAAAACATCAGGTACAATGCATTGGGTTGTGGTTACGGGATATGTGAATTCGGGTGCATCCGCATCTGATTTTATAATCAATGACCCCGGCTCAAATACGAGAACAACTTTAGCACAGTTTATTGCCGTTTATCCCGTGTTCCATAAGATCGCATATTATGTATAATTGCCTCCTCTGAAAAGGAAGACCGCAGATTTCTTTTTTCTGCGGTCTTTACTTATTTATTGATTTATGTTACCATATTTATATTAATTGATGTCGGGAGAAACACTATGTCAAAACCACTTGCAGACAGAATAAGACCTACTACATTGGATGATATTTACGGTCAGAAGCACCTTTTTTCCGAGGGTGCCGTCTTAAGAAATATCATCGAATCGGGGAATATTCCTAATCTTATTTTTTACGGCCCGTCGGGTACGGGGAAAACTACCGTTGCCAGAATTATCGCAAATGCAACAAATAAAAGTTTGCATATCCTCAATGCAACAAATGCTTCGTTGAGCGATGTCAAGGATGTTATTTCTCAGGTGAATACCATTGCCGCAAGAAACGGGATTTTACTGTATCTTGATGAAATTCAGTATTTCAATAAAAAGCAGCAGCAGTCGCTTTTGCAGTATATTGAAAACGGAGATATAACTCTTATTGCATCAACAACCGAAAATCCGTATTTTTATGTTTATTCCGCGGTGCTCAGCCGTTCAACTGTTTTTGAGTTCAAAGCAATTTCACCGGAAGATGCCAAGGGCGGAATTGAAAGAGCGTTCAATGAAATGTCAAAGGAAATAGGCGAGGAGCTTGAGCTTGAAGAGGGATTGACAGAATATATATCCTATGCCTGCGGCGGAGATATGCGTAAGGCTCTGAATATTGTTGAACTGTGCGTTTTAGGGGCAAAAAAGGCCGCTGCTGACGCTAAAAGACTTGTAACGATGAAAAGCGTTAAGGAAATCTGTGCCCACTCAGGAATGCATTATGACAAAAACGGCGATGAGTATTACGATATGCTTTCAGCCTTTCAGAAATCAATGCGCGGCTCTGATGCGAATGCCGCAATACATTATCTTGCCCGTATTTTAGAAGCAGGTGATCTTACTTCTGCTGCAAGACGGCTTATGGTCTGTGCAAATGAGGATGTGGGGCTTGCATATCCTATGATTATACCTATAGTGAAAGCCGCAGTTGACACAGCCTTGCAGGTAGGCTTGCCCGAGGCGAGAATACCGCTTGCAAATGCAGTTATTCTTGTGTGCAATTCCCCGAAATCGAATTCAGCATATATGGCGATAAATTCTGCTATGGCTGATATTCAGAACGGAAAAGCCTTTCCCGTTCCGCGCCAATTGCAGAACAAGCATTTTGACGGTGAGGACAATCCGCAGAAAGGGCAGAATTACATATATCCGCACGATTATCCCAATCATTGGACTTATCAGCAGTATCTTCCCGATGCTCTCAAGGACAAGGTATATTATGTTCCGGGAGAAAATAAGAACGAGCAGGCGGCAAGGGAATACTGGGATAAGATAAAGAAATGAATAATGAATATTGAATGATTAATAATGAATAATTTTGGAACCTGCGGTTTGCAATTATAATTTAAGCCGCTTGGCGGCTTCCTCAATTATTCATTTTTCATTATTCATCAGCGTCAGCGACTTCATTATTCATTAAAAACAGATAGTGTTTTCGGACAAAAGAAAAACAGGTACAGCTAACTGTACCTGTATATTCTTCTACTGTTTTTTTCTTATCTGATGTCGCCTGTGTTGGGGTTGTTAACATCCTGACCGCAGTTGCAATCGGGACCGCAAGAACAGTTAGGTCCGCAAGGACAATTGGGATTTGTGCAACCACCATTGTTGTCACCGTTGTCGCCATTGTCACCGGTAGTAGGTTCATCTGAAGAACCGCCGAGGCTGTCTGTGATGCCACCGAGGCTGTCACCGAGACCACCGAGGCTATCTGTGATGCCGCCGAGAGAATCTCCGCCGCCGCCGAGAAGGCCGCCAACAGTATCCATAATGCCGCCGAGGTCAAGGCTACCGCCGAGACTGTCCATCATACCGCCAAGGTCAATGCCGCCGAGGAGACCTGTTACTGTATCAAGAATACCGCCGAGATCAAGATCTTCACCGGAAAGAGATACGAGAACGGGAGCTTCATCAGCATCCTTGTTGAGAACAGTTGCGGAAACAGTAAGAGTTGCTGTTAATGCGAGCATAAGAGCTATAGCTACAGCTAAGATTTTTTTCATGGAAAATCCACCCTTTCTTGATAAAAAACATTAATGCGTTTTTATACATATCAACTATACTACAATCTATCACCAAAAGTCAACAATTATTTTAAAACTTTGTATATATTGTATGTTTTGCACAAATATTAATAATAATATATTAATATTTTGGAGTGTGATTTTTGTTGAGTGCAAAAAACGATAAAAATAAGCAATCTTATGATTCTAAAAGAGCCGTGTGGCATTTCCCGGGAAAACAAAAGATAGAAAGTGATGTTTTAGGAAGCTACACGGGTACCTGTACGGGCTTTAACGGTCCTGTATGTGAAGAGGACCTTTATCCCGTTCAGGATGCGGATGACTTATAAGAAATGTTCCGAAGAGATGCAGATTTTTTTTGCATCTCTTTCGGCTGTGTTAAATTTTATACAAGGTCGTAGTCGTATTTTTCGGAAAGGAAAACATCCTTAAGAGAAAGCTCTCCGTTGATTAAAGCCTTGGTTGTGTCTGTGTGGCTGACAGAGTAGCTGGAATATACATAGTCAATGTATTCGATAGTATATTCAAGCTCTTCCTTGAGTTCTTCGTTGTCTTCAGCCTCTTTGAGATATTCTGTTGCAAGCACATACATAAGCTCACAGGTTTCTATTGTGAAGGATTCTTCATAAAGAATTGTTGCGTATTCATAAGCTTTTTCGAAGTTACCTTCAAGCATATAGAGAATTACCGCTTCTCTTGCGCTGTAGACATATTCGCCTGAATTTTCAACGCAGCTGACTGCTGTTTCAAGTGCTGCCTTGAGGTCGCCTGCTTTTCTTTGCTCGAGGGCTACAATCATATTGCAGTAGTCGTCTGCAATGTTGACTTCAAGAAGCTCCTTTGCAAGTGCGAGCGCCTTTTTGTTTTCTTTTTCTGCGATGTAGTTATCAATAAGTCCGTAGCCGTAAATGAATTTAGCTTCGGGCATAGCTTCGGCAAATGCTGTGATATATTCATTCATCTTCGCAGAGTCAGCATCTGTGAAGCCTTCAATAAGATATTTGTAGTAATCAACAAATGCCTTGTCGTATTTGTTGGAGCTTTCTGTTATAAGCTTATCAAGGTCAGCAAATGCCGCATCCTTATCAATGGCTGTTCCTGCGGAGGAATAGCTGTAATAATAGGGATAGAATGCTTCGTTTGCTGCATCCATAGCAGCATATACAAGAGTAATTTCTTCATAGAGTGCCTTGAAATCGCTGTCTGCCTGTTCAATATCATCTTCGGTTAAATTCTCTGTTGCATAGGTGTTAGCACTGTAAATATCGCCTATTGTATAAAGAATTTCAATTGACTTGCAGGTAAGCTCGGGCTGGCTTAACTCAAATGTTGCACAAAGCTCTGCTGCTGAGGCATAGTTTGTGTTCGCCATTGTGAGGTTGTTTTCCTTTTCTGCTATAACAGCTTTAAGGCAGTATTCAAGGATAGATACTAGAGCAGGCTGTATCTTTTCGGACAGGTCTGTGTCTATATAAGCCGACAAATCGTCCTCGCCTGTTTTGCCGTCTTCAGATGCTTTGAGGGCTATATCGTATATGGAGTCTGTGTAGGTTTTGATGGTTTCAATATCTTCAACAGCAGCGGTCAATTCCTCGTGCTTGGGGGAAGCGAGCATTTCTTCTGTAAGATAGTCACCTATAATGTATTTTGCTTCATAAATAAAGCCGTTATCATACATTGTAAGAGCCATAATCTCAAGGAGATACTGTGCCTTTGCACCCAATGAGGCAAAGGTCTGGTATGCACTCATATAAGAGGTTGCAACCTCTTTCATTTCATCCCTGGTTTCGGCTGTCTTTTCAGCAATTATAGCTGTTGCAAGGCTTTTAAGAGCTGTTGTTACATCTGTAATCAGAGACTCGGGAACCTTGAGCTCGTCGAGAATAGCAATATAGTCAGGCTCCGCATCGGAATCACCGATGGCTTCTTTAACAGCATCGTATGACTTGTCTGAAATTTCGTCAACCTCATCAATAACCTTGAGGAATGCTTTTAATTCTCCTGTTGCGGGAGAAGCAATCTGATCTTCTGTGAGATTCTGGCTCATATAGCTGTAAGCATCTGCAAAGCCTGTGTCTTCATAGGTGAGAAGAACTATCTTTTCGTGGATTATCTGCGCATAAGCCTTGAAAAACTCGTTTCCGTCACAGTATTCAAGTGCATCGGTATAGCTTTCAATGGCATCAGCAGGCTCCTTGCTGCTTTCAGCAGCAACAACACAGCTCATTAAATTGCTGAAATCGGGGACTGCAAGTGTCATAATAAAATATACACCGAGAGGGAGAATGATAAACAGACACAGTATCAAGGGGATTATGATGGGAAGCTTGCTTCTCTTCTTTTTCTCCTCTTTCTTATTCTTTTTGTTTGCTTTTGCATGTGCATAAGGATAAGGCTTTGAGTTTTCCTGAGCTTCTTCCTCTTCTTCCTCTTCCTCAACGACCTCTTCCTCGAGCTCCTGAATGACGGGAGCGGACTGCTCTTCCTGTACGGTTTCATTGTAAGCTGTCTGGAAGGTGTCTTTTAACTCTTCGAGCTCTTTTTTCAAGCTCTCTTCTTCAGTTTCGGGAGTGAGGTTTTCTTTCTTTTCCTCTGACATAGTTGATTCCTCCAAAAAAATATTTACACTACATCATAACATTTTAAGCTGCTTTTTGCAATGCTTTTTTTAATTTAATATACTAACATTGAAATAAGATTGAAAAACTGCCCCGAAAATATATCAGGACAGTTTTTTGAAGAATTATTTTGAAAGAAGCTGACGGATGCGGTTTACTCTGAGAAGAATAGCAGCAGCCACAGCGGTGAAGATGCATTCGGGAAGCATATACTGAGCGTTGTATATGAGCGAATAGAGATAGGGACTCATATTTTCTGCCCACTGTCCCCAGATAACAACACCTGTTATATAGTGACATACAAAGCGCAGGAAAATCATAATTGCGATACCCGATACAGCCTTGAGGATATATGCATTTACACTGCTGTTTTTCTTGCCGATATTTACAAAAATACCTGCAAAGCCCAGTACTGCAAAGGGAACAATGTAGTCAAACAGTGCACATATTATCTGTGCCGAGGCTGTTGTGCAGTAGACGAAAACATTTCCGCTTAAAATGCCCTGAAGCAGCTGGAAGAGTGAGAATGTAAGACTTACAGAAAGCCCCGTTCCTATGCCGTATTTTATGCTGACGAGCATAACGGGAAGCATACTCAGAAGAGTTATTCCGCCGCCCATTGGCATCTGGTAGACTGTTACAAAGCTTAAGATTATTGACAATGCAAGAAGCATTGCACATTCGGTGAGCTTTACGATTTTGGTGTTCTTTGTTTTGTTTGTGTTTGTCATTTGTTTTGTACTCCTTATACGAAAAATGAAAAATCCGTACTCGGACGCACGGATTGATGTTTTCGGTAAAGAATACACTTTACTGCTATTCATAACTCCCTACGCCGGTATTACCCATTTCAGGTTCGAGGGTTCGGAAAACTCCGTCTCAGCCTTTGCCGACCGTTTTTTAATGGCAGTCGGTTTCAGCACCCCTGTTAGATTTGCTTTTATTGTAGCACAAAAATATGCTTTGTCAAGAATTATTTTCCTGCATTACCAGTAAAATTCCGTTTTTTACGCTTATGAGAGCTTTGGTGCCCGTGAGAGAGTTGCTCACACCGAGAGAAAAATCCCTTTCAAGAACAGCATTTTCAAGGGGATATTTCAATCCCGAATAGGAAACACCCTCGCTTTTTTCAGTCCACGAAAAAACAGAAACGGTGTCCCCCTTTTTTCCGTTTATCTCAAGCGTGTTATTCCGTATGGCGGTGACAGTATAATTTTCACCGTATAAAAATGCACTTATCCTGTCTTTAGCAAGGCTTGCAAGCAGGGAATAATTTGCAAAGGAATGGTCAGGTCTGCCGCCTAAGGCACCGTAAATGTGAAACTCGTCACAGCCGCGTTTTTTTGCTTCATTTGCTGCGGCAAAAAGGTCGGTGATATCCTTTTCAACGGGAAGCCTCACTATATTTTCTCCGTCGGGAATTCTTTCCGATGAATCAAAATCTCCGATTATTATGTCGGGTGTTATACCGAAGCATCTGCATTTCTCATATCCCGCATCGGCTGCTATAACAAAATCACCGCTTTGTATGTCGGGGATAGTGCTGTCGTATACTCCCGCACCGAAAATTATACATCTTTTCATATTTGCTTACCTGTTATGAGAGTGTAAAGCTCTTTGGGGGTGTCAACAACAAAATCCGCACCTGCAGACTGTAATTCATTTTCTTCGGCAAAGCCGTAGGACACACCTATGCTTTCAACTCCCGCTGCTTTTGCTGCATCAATATCAAAATGACGGTCACCTATCATTACGGTTTTTTCCTTTGAAGAGCCCAATTTTCTTACAGCCTCACCTATAAGCCAGTCCTTTTCTGAGGTGTGCTGTGTGAAATCGGGACAGCAAAGGGCAGAGAAATACTGCTTCATGCCGAGATGCTCCACGATTTTCGTAACAAAGGGCAAAGGCTTGCTCGAAACGATGCAGACTGTATAGCCGTCATCCCTGAGACGGCTTATAACCTCTTTTATATCGGGATATAAAACAGTTTCAAGGTAGCCCTTTTCGTTATATCTTTCACGGTAATTTGCAATAATTTCCTTAACCGTTGCCTCGTCCTTTTTATAATGCTTTGTAAAGCTGTCAAAAAGCGAGGGGCCTATGAAGGTACGCAGAATTTCGGGAGAAAGACGGGGGAGACACATCTTGTCTGCCGCATAATTTATACAGTTGAAAATACCCTCGCTGTTGTCTATGACGGTGCCGTCAAAGTCAAACAGAATCAAATTTTTATCCATATTTACCTCTTAAAAAAGCGTTTTTACGGCAGAGAAAATTCTGTCGCTTACTTCCTCAATAGTGCCGTCTGCATCAATATAAACGATATTTTCCTTATCCTTTATAAGTGAAAATACCTTGTCAAACTGACTGCTGATTCTTTTTAAGGTTTCGGTGTTTTCAAAAATTTCGATTTCCTCCGCCTTTCTGTTTGTATTTATTCTTTCAATGCATTTTTCGGCAGACATCGTAAGAAACAGCACAAGGTCGGGCTTTCTGATAAGCGGACAGCTATAGTGCATATCCATTGCCCAGTTAAGGTCTGTGTCCATTCCCTGATAGGCAAAGGTTGAGTAATAGTATCTGTCGCTTATAACGGTATTGCCCTTTTCTGTGAGTGCCTGTATTCCGTCTTCACTTGTGTTGTGGGTAATTCTGTCTGAAAGGAAAAGTGCGGCAGTTGCCCACGGATCGCATTTGATTTCACCCGAAAGAATGCGTCTTATGAGCCTTCCCGATTCGTGTGCGGTAGGCTCTGCGGTTATTTCAACGGGGATGTTATTTTCTCGCAGTCTTTTTGCAAGAAGCTGTATCTGTGTGGATTTGCCTGTGCCGTCAAGACCTTCTATTACAATAAAACGACCGTTCATTTTATTTCTCCTGTTTTAATTTGTATAAGCAGTTGGCAAGAGAAGCTAACTGTTCCATTGAGAGTGCTTCCGCTCTTACTGTGGGTGAGAGATTACACTCCTCAAGTGCCTTTGTGATTTTATCCTTTGCTATACCCATTCCCGAGGATATACCGTTTATTGCGGTTTTTCTTCTCTGTGAGAAAGCGGCTTTGACAACGCTGAAGAAGAATTTTTCGTCGTCAAGCTGAATTTCAGGTTCTTTTCTGATATCGAGCCGCATAACCTCGCTGTCTACCTTGGGGGCAGGAGTGAAGCTGTTTTTATCCACACCGAAAAGCCTTTTTGCCTTTGCATAATAGTTTACCGCAACGGTGATAGCTCCCGATTCACGGCTTCCCACAGGGGCGCAAAGTCTCTCGGCTGCTTCCTTTTGTACCATAACTGTTATTGATTCAACGGGCAGACGGCTTTCGAGAAGGTACATTATAATGGGAGAGGTGATATAGTAGGGGAGATTTGCGCAGATATACACCTTTTTACCTGCAAAATGAGTGTTTATAATGTCAACGAGGTCTGTTTTGAGTACATCGGCATTTATGACCTCAACATTACGGTAGTCAGAAAGAGTCTGGGCAAGTACGGGGATAAGACGGGTATCAAGCTCTATTGCAACAACCTTTTCGGCAATTTTTGCAAGCTCAACCGTCAGTACACCTATACCGGGACCGATTTCGATTACTCCGCATCCCGGTTCAATTCCCGAAAGTCTTGCCATTTCGGGGCAGACATCGGGATTTATTATGAAGTTCTGTCCTAAAGCCTTTGAAAAGGAAAAGCCGTGACGGGACAGTATTTTTTTTACGGTATTGATATCAGTTAAATTCATAATTTACTCAACAATATAATTTTTATAGCTTTCGTATGCCTTGTTCCACTTTTCGGTGTTTTCGGGCAGATATTCTTTAAGGTTTTCTCCGTTTGCAATAATTTTTCTTGCTTCGTTTATATCGGAAATTGCACCTGAGCTCATAAGCTGAATTGCAATATTGCCGAGAACGGTGGCTTCAATGGGACCTGCATATACGGGAACCAGACAGGAATCGGCTGTCATTTTACAAAGAAGCTTATCCTTTGTACCGCCGCCCATAATGTTTATCTGCTCATATTTTTTGTTTGTACAGTCCTCGATTCCCTCGAACACATTTCTGTATTTGAGGGCAAGGCTTTCGTAGATACATCTGACAATCTCACCTACGGTCTCGGGCACATACTGACCTGTTTTTCTGCAGAATTCCTTTATTCTTGAGGGAATATCGCCCATTGCTACAAATTCGGGTGCATCGGGATCGATAAAGCACGCGAATTCCTTTGAAGCGAGAGCCATTTCCTCAAGCTCGGCATAGGAATATTCCTTGCCCTCTCTTATCCACTGACGGCGGCTTTCCTGAATAAGCCACAGTCCGCAGATGTTTTTAAGGAAGGCGGTGGCATAGTTATATCCGCCCTCGTTGGTTACATTGAATTTTCTTGATTTTTCATTGACAATGGGCTTTTCCGGCTCTGTGCCGAAAAGTGACCATGTGCCGCAGCTTATAAATGCAAAGTCGGGTTTTTCGCTGGGAACTGCGGTTATTGCAGACTGAGTGTCGTGACCTGCAACGGCAATAACATCAACCGGCTCAACTGAGAGCTCTTTGCATATTTCGGGAGATAATTTTCCTATTACGGTACCAGGCTTTACGATATCAGCAAGGAGATTTTCGGGGAGAGACAGCTTTTCGGTAACGGTTTTGCTCCAGCTTCTTGTTTTTATGTCAATAAGCTGAGAGGTGGTAGCTATCGAATATTCGCTGACCTTTGCACCCGTGAGGAAATAGTTTAATAAATCGGGCATAAAAAGGAGCTTGTCGGCCTTTTCTAAAAGCTCGGGACGGTTTATTTTAAGGCTTAAAAGCTGAAAAACCGTATTGAAATCCATAAACTGAATTCCCGTGATGTTATAAAGCTCGTCCTTTGAAATGTACTTTTCCGCTTCTTCTATCATACCCTGATTTCTCTTGTCGCGGTAGTGAACGGGGTTTTCGAGAAGATAGCCTTTTTTGTCGATAAGACCGAAATCAACGCCCCAGGTGTCAATTCCTATGGAATCAAAGCCGCCCGCCTGCTTGGCTTTGAGTATGCCCTGTTTAATTTCGTGGAAAAGACGCAGTACATCCCAATAGAATGTGCCGCCCACGCTTACGGGATCATTTGAGAAGCGGTGCACCTCATTGAGTGTGATTTTTTTACCGTCGAAAATACCGAGAATTGCTCTGCCGGAGGAAGCTCCGAAGTCAAAAGCGAGAACTCTTTTCATAATGTCAATCTCCTTTTACATAAGAATTGAGGAGGCAATAAGAAATTGTCCCGAATAATAGGTTATAAGATTAAATGTATCGAGTGAAAATGTTTTTTTGCCAAGGCGGATGTGCTCTTTTTTCCCGAACATATGAAAAGCAACACCGCAGTCGGAAATCATAAAAAGGATAACTCCGGCAACGAGTATAAGTCCCTTGCCGATGCTGATAATGTCGGCAAAATCCATATAGAGTATACCCGCACGGCAGCCCAGACACACCATTGCGGAAATTATCATAATATAACCGAAAACAGCGGGGCCTGAGCCTGAGAAATCAATTTTAATTTTCTTCTGTACAAGCAGGGCGGTGATTATGATTACAGCCCACGGGATAAGAAGCCACAATGCATTTCTGTCGAGCGGCTGACGGACAATATATGCGCTGATATACAGAATATGAGCCGCTGCAAAGGAAGCAATTCCCGGAAGCCCCGGCATACCGCAAAGGGTATATTTGAGAAGCCAGTCGCCTAAGAAGGACAGCACAAGTCCTGTGACAATAAGCCACGCATAGGGCGAGGAGAGATTGTTGTCATACACAAGCAGATAAATACCCGTTGCCACGAAAATAGAGGATGCGGCAAGCTTTTCTTTGAGAGTTGTGTTTTCCTGAGTGTAGCGGTAGGTGAGAAGTGCCTGTGCAATAAGAAGCATAAAATATATAAGCCAGGACATTGTCATTATTTAACTACGCCCTTTTTGAGAATAATGTTTGCATAAAGTGCACTTTCACTTGTTGCGATAACGGCATAAGCCTTCTTTGTTCTGTCATAGAACTCGAATCTTTCAATCTGAGAAATGTTTGTTTCGCCGTTGTTTTCCGTGATTATTTTTTCATATGTATCCCATATTTCGGGTGTGGGATCGCCTTTGGTTGTTGCCATAAGCATTGCGGGAGAGTCAACATAAGTGTCAAGGGGAATGAGCTTGAGAACTGCATCGAGAATTTCGGGAACACCCAGACCGTCACAGCGGATAAGTCTCTGTGCACAGGAGGCAGCGGGGAAGTTGCCGTCGCCGATAACGATTTCGTCACCGTGGCCCATTTCACAGAGAATTTTGAGAAGCTCGGGGGAAACTAAAGCGGGAATACCTTTAAGCATTTTAATACACCTCGTAATTTTTTTTATTTTTAATCTTCAGGCGGAATACCGTCTGTATACTGACTGTTGTAAAGCATTGCATAGAAGCCGTCGGCTTTAAGAAGCTCATCGTGTGTGCCCTGTTCAACAATTGTGCCCTTTTTCATAACAAGAATGTTATCTGCATTCTTTATGGTTGAAAGGCGGTGGGCGATAACAAAGCTTGTTCTGCCCTGCATAAGGGTGTTCATAGCATTCTGTATCTGCATTTCTGTTTTTGTGTCAACGGAGCTTGTTGCCTCGTCAAGAATAAGAACTGCAGGATTTGCAATGAGTGCTCTTGCAATGGTGAGAAGCTGTTTTTGTCCCTGAGAAATGTTTGTGCCGTCCTCTGTAAGCAGAGTGTCAAAGCCGTCGGGCAGGGACATTATATAATCATAAATATGTGCTGATTTTGTGACCTCAATAAGCTCTTCCTCGGTAGCATCGCTTCTGCCGTAGAGGATGTTTTCTCTTATTGTGCCCTTGAAAAGCCAGGTGTCCTGTAAAACCATACCGAAGTTTGCTCTGAGAGCATTTCTCGACATTGTATAAATATCTGTACCGTCAAGATAAATATGACCGCCGTTTATGTCGTAAAATCTCATAAGCAGATTTACTATTGTTGTTTACCTGCTCCCGTGGGGCCTACTATTGCGGTAACGCTTCCCGGTTTTGCGGTAAGATTGAGATTGTCAATAAGCGGGATATCCTCAACATATCTGAACGATACATCTCTGAATTCAATAAGTCCTTTTGCTTTTTCGTCGGAATTATTGTCGTTACAGTCGGGGACTTCCTCTTCTTCGTCAAGAATAGCGAAAACTCTTTCGGCTGAAGCTAAGGAGGACTGAATATTGTTTATAATCTTTGAAAGGTTGATAATCGGTGAGGAGAAATAGGACGAATATGAAAGGAACGCCTGAATGTCGCCCAATGCTACGGATTTTACACCCGCAACAAAGCCCTTGTTCAGTCCTATGTAGAAATATCCGCCGAGCAGACAAAGGCTTACATAGTTTATGTTTTTGATGAGGGTAAGAATGGGATTGAGTATACCCGAAATCATATTCGCCATAAAGCTGTTTTTTGCAAGGCGGTAGGTAATATCTCTGAATTCTTCAACGGATTTGCTCTCATGCCCGAACATTCTTACTATCGTATGTCCTGCATACATTTCCTCTATATGTCCGTTGAGGTCGCCCATTGTGTCCCAATAACGCCTGAACCATTTTTTCGATATCTTTGAAATCTGATAGGAGACAGTGCCCGAAATCGGAACAAGGCATATTGCAACAAGCGTCATCCACATATTGCCCGTGGAGAGCATCATCACAAGGCTTCCTGTTACCTGAACTATGCTTGTGAGAATTGTAACGATACTGCTCTGAAGACTTGAGCTTACATTTTCAATATCGTTTATCATTTTTGAAATAACCTGTCCCTTGGTGTTTTTGTCGTAATAGCTTAAGGGCAGACGGGATAATTTCGAGTTGAGCTGTTCTCTTAAACGGCATACAAGCTTCTGGGAAAGTCCTGCCGAGGTATACTGCTGAACAAACATAAACAGCGAGGACATAAAATATATCAGAGCCAGTCTGATTATTATTGTGTATGTACCCGAAAAATCAATGGTGCCGCCCGTGAGTCTGCCCTCAATCTGCTCCTGAAGAACATTTATGAGGTCTGCAAGGTACTGCGGTGAAACAACCGTACAGACGGTGTTAAGCATTGAAGCAATACAGACTATTGCCATTGAAATCGCCTGCGGCTTTATGAGTGCAAAGAAGCGGATAACCGTGCCCTTCATATTTTCGGGCTTCTGCTCGTTTTTCGGCTGGTTTCTGTAGGCAGCGTATTTGCTGTTATAGCTTGTTTGGTCAAGGGTGTTCATTTTATTCCTGCTCATTTATTTCCACCCCCTCAAGTGCTTCCTCGGATAACTGTGTTACAACTATTTCGCGGTATGTACTGCAGGTCTTCAGAAGCTCAGTATGTGTGCCCTGACCTACAACATTTCCGTTGTCAAGAACTATAATTCTGTCGGCATTTATAACCGTACCCACTCGCTGGGCAACAATAATAAGATTTGTGTCCGTAAGGTTTTCCTTTAATGATGCACGAAGACGGGCATCTGTTGCAAGGTCGAGGGCTGAGAAGCTGTCGTCAAAAATGCAGATTTCTGCGCCTTTTACAATTGCTCTTGCTATTGCAAGCCGCTGCTTCTGACCGCCCGAGAAGTTTTTACCCGCTTGGGACACAAAGCTTTCAATGCCGTCGGGCATTGCCGCAACAAAGGATTTTGCCTGTGCTATTTCGAGGGCGCGCCATATTTCGGTGTCGGTGGCATCCTCCTTACCGAAGCGGATATTGTCTGCTATTGTGCCGCTGAAAAGGAAAGCCTGCTGAGGAATTACCGCAATACGGTCCTCAAGCTCCTGTGAGCTTAAATCCTTTACATTTACGCCCGCAACAAGCACCTCACCCTCTGTGGTGTCATAAAGACGGGGAATGAGATTGACCAGCGTTGTTTTTCCGCTTCCCGTGATACCTATGATTGCCGTGATTTCACCGGGATTTGAAACAAAGCTTACATTGTTGAGCGTGAAAGGCTCTGTATTTTTTACGGTAGTATCGGCGTTTTTGTCTTTTTTCTTTGCCTTGAGAGAGCGTTTCTTTTTTGTATCCTTTTCAGGCAAGGGCTTATGCTTAAAGGTTACATTTCTGAATTCAACCTTGCCCTTGTCCTTTTCGTCGGGAGTTACGGGATTTTCGCTTTCAACGATATCGGAAACCGCATCCATTATTACCTTGATTCTTTTGCCGGAAATTGAAGCCTTGGGGATTGATACAACAATACTCACAACAGAGGTGACAGCAGTTATTACTAAGGTGAAATATGTTATGAATGCATACATATTGGGTATTGCGCTGCGGATTTCCTCGCTCTGAGTGATGGGATCAAGGGTGTTTGCATCGGATACGCTTATGTAAACTATAATGCATATGAGTGAATACAGTCCTATGCTGACAATGGGGAGAAGACCTGCCATAATTCTGTGGGCTCTGAGTGAGATACCCGTGAGGTCAAGGTTTGTTTTTGAAAAGCGTTCATCCTCATATTCGGTTTTGTTGAAGGCTCTGATTACACGGATACCGCTGATTTTTTCTCTCATTGACTGGTTGAGCTTGTCCACCAGCTTCTGGATTTTTGAGAACATCGGCACAATCACGGCAATAAGAATTACTGCGAGTACGAGAAGAACGGGTATACTCCATAATGCAATTCTTGCAAGCTTTGCATTCATCTTGAATGCCAGCACAAGACCGCCCACAAACATTATCGGAATGGGAATAAGGGATTTGAGCGTGGACAAAACAATATCGTGCACCTGACGGACATCGTTTGTTGTTCTTGTTACGAGGGATGCTACTCCGATTTTGTCGATATCGCTCTGAGAAAGACGGGAGACCTTTTCAAAAATAAAGTTTCTCAGCGTTACGGCATAGCCTACGGATGTTCTCGTTGAAAAATATGTATTGAGAAGGCTTGTTATTATTCCGATAACGGTAAAGCCGAGCATTATAAGACATATCTGCACAAGCTTTTCCATATCCTTTGCAAGGATACCCTTATCCATTATTTCTTTTGTATAAAAGGGGAGAAGAAGCTGCATAACCGTATTTACTGTTGCAAATATTATTGAAAGCACAAGCGGCTTTGAATGCGGTTTCAGCATACTTAAAACTTTTTTCATTTTTTGCCTCCGTAGGGGTTATTGTTGTTATTCCGGATATAAAAATACACTCTATAATAACATACAAAAAAGAAAAGTACAATAAAAAAGTAAAATTTTCTCTGTTTTGCACTAAAACGAAAGATAAATTCACATCAGCCCGGATATTGCAGCGGGGAAGTGATAGAAAAATGAAAAAATCCCGAAAAAATGTGTTTTCGGGACAGGTGTTTTTGTGTAAATATACAATTTATTTATTTTTGCTTTAAGGTGCTTGTTTTTTGTCATTTTTTGACGGATAATATTTTGTATTCAATATATAAAGGGCAGTTATAAAAATGGTTTTTTCCAGTCTTATTTTCATTCTCGTTTTTCTTAGCCTTAATCTGCTGTGCTACTTTTTTGTTGACAGCATAAAGGTCAGAAATATAGTTCTTCTTTTGTTCTCTCTCGTTTTCTATGCGTGGGGGGAGCCTGTTTATGTTCTTATTCTTATAGCAATGTCGTGGTTTTGCTGGGTATTTTCACGGCTTATTGAGAAAAGTACGAAAAACGGAACAAGAAAATTTATTCTGCTGTGTGCCGTTGCAGTCTGTATTGCTTCAATAGGCTATTTTAAGTATGCGGGATTTATTGTTGAGAATATAAATTCCCTTGCAGGCTTCACTTTGTTCACGGTGCCGAAGGTCTCTCTGCCAATAGGTATTTCCTTTTATACCTTCCAGCTGCTGACATATGTTGTTGATGTGTACAGAAAAGAGGTGCCCGCACAGAAAAAATACCGGTGTGTGCTTTTGTATGCGGGGCTTTTCCACCAATGTGTGGCAGGACCTATCGTGCGTTACGGTGACATTGAAGAGCAGATAATGCACAGAAAAGAGGATATTGCCTGTGTAAGTCAGGGTATCACAAGATTTACCTTCGGACTTGCCAAAAAGGCTGTGCTTGCAAATTCCTGTGCGGCAGTTGCCGATACTCTGCTTTTGTCGGATGCGGCTATTGCAAACAAGGATATCCTCATAGAAAACATTATGTCTGTTCAAAGCAGTTCTGCACTTACCTTGTGGGTGGGAATGGCTTTCTATATGCTTCAGATATATCTTGATTTTTCGGCCTATTCGGATATGGCAATAGGTTTGGGACTTATCTGCGGCTTCAGATATAAGGAAAACTTTGATTATCCCTATTGCTCGTCAAGTGTAACCGAATTCTGGAGACGCTGGCATATTTCGCTCGGCACATTCTTCCGTGACTATGTGTATATTCCCTTAGGCGGTAACAGAAAGGGAAAAATAAGAACATATATAAATCTTTTCATCGTGTGGTCGCTTACGGGACTGTGGCACGGTGCGAGCTGGAATTTTGTGCTGTGGGGACTTTATTTCTTTGTTTTCCTTGTTATCGAAAAAGCGTTCCTCGGTAAAATTCTGAAAAAGGGTATCTTCAGCAGAATATATCTCTTAGCCGTTGTTTTCTTCGGTTGGGTATTCTTTAAATTTACCGATATTTCTTTGCTCATAAGCGTTTTCAGAGGAATGTTTGCTCTTAATTCAAATGATTGGTTCACCTTTGAAAGCCTGTCCTTTGCAAAGGACTATATTTTCTTCTTTGTTATATGCGTTCTTGCCTGCACACCCGTTTATAAAAAGCTCGGTGAAAGGGTAAGAGAAAAGGGACAAAGCAATAAGGTGTTTGCCGCTGTTTATAATCTGTCAAATGTGCTGATTCCCGCAGTATTGCTTATTGTATCCTGTCTTGCATTAGTCGGTGATTCATATAATCCGTTTATCTATTTCCAGTTTTAAGGCGGTGAAAAGGTGAAAAATTATACAAAAGAGCAAAAGCTTAATATAACAAAAACAGTTGTTACTGCCGCTGTACTGCTTGTGATGTCGATAGGTTCTCTTATTATTCCGCTTCGTCCGAGTGTATCGGAAACGGAAAAGAGAGAGCTTGCAAAATTCCCCGATTTTACGGTATCTGCCTTGCTTGACGGCTCGTATTTTTCTGATATTTCTCTCTGGTTTTCCGATACCGTGCCGTTCAGGGATTATTTTGTTTCGGCTAACTCTAAAATTCAGAATTTCCTCGGCACTTCAAGGGTTCAGCTCGGTTTTTCCGAGGGAAATAAGGGAGACGAAATCCCCGATGTTCCCGATAATATTCAGACCGAAACCACAACTCAACCTCCCGTGACACAGGAAAGCACAACCGCCCCTCCCGTGACAGAGCCTCCCGTGACCGAAGCTCCCACAACCTTACTGCCCGAAACCACCACAGCTCTGCCCGAGGGCACAACCGCTCAGGGACAGACGGAAAGCACAACACATTCTCAGGCATTCAGCAGTATATATATCCACGAAAATGCCGGCTATGAATATTATCATTTCAATCAGTCGGCAACCGACGGATATATTGCCGCGGTCAATCAGACAGCCGATAAGCTTCTCGGAAAAGCGAATGTATACTGTATGGTAATTCCTACGAGCATTGATATAGTGCTTCCCGAAGCCGTAAGGGCCAAGCTCTCTGTTTCCGATCAGAGCAAGGCGATAAATTATATGCTCGGCTCAATGAATGACAATGTAAGGAAAATAAATATTTATCCCACTCTTAAAAATCATTCAGGTGAATATCTGTATTTCCGCACAGACCATCATTGGACTGCTCTCGGGGCGTATTATGCGTATACCGATTTCTGTAATACAAAGGGTATTTCTGCTCTGCCGCTCAATTCTTACGGTGTTTTAAGCTTTGACGGCTTCCTTGGCAGTTTTTATACGGATTCGGGAATGAATCCCGCACTTTCCGCAACTCCCGACAGAGTTGATGCTTATGTTCCCCCGTGCAACACCGTAATGACCGTATACGATAAAAACGGCAATCCGGGTGTTCATCCGCTTATATATAATGTAAGCGGTAATGCCGCTTCAAATAAGTACGGCTGCTTCATTTTCGGAGACAATCCGTTTACCATTATCGACAATACCGATATGGCGGCAGGGGAGAGCTGTCTGGTTATAAAGGAATCCTTCGGTAACTGCTTTGTGCCCTTCCTGGCATCTCACTATAAGTATGTTTATGTTATGGATTTCCGCTATTCACCGTATTCAATAATGTCTCTTGTAGATGCATACGGCATCAATGATGTTATTTTCTGTAACAATATTTCAATGACAAGAAGCACAAGTATGGTAAACACACTTTACAATCACATAGGGTGACGGTAGCAATCCGAACCATGCCTGAAATCAAGCCTTTTCAGCGCTTTTCGGCGTTTCGGCTTTGAAAGGCGTCAGCCTTTCGGCACCCTCAACATCCAAAAATCATCTGAAAATTCTTTGATTTCAGGTCGAAGATTTTTTATCGAG
>JAFXAK010000025.1 GCA_017517135.1 Clostridia bacterium | reverse complement strand
GTCAAAAGGTTGCTTCTTTCGTATACAATAATGTATACAAGGTTGACGAGCTTAACGGCAAAAGAGCCGTGCTTGATAAGAAGGGGATTTGCACAGCCTTTCATATTGACAATCTTATTGTGCAGTAACGGAGTTCCAGAAGAGAACAGGTCTTGAGCCTAACGGATTATTCGGGCCGTTGACAGTGGCGGCTCTTGAGGATGAGGGATTTAAAAGATAAGGCAGACAGAAAAAATTTTGAGCACAGTATTGCTGTACTGTGCTCGTTTTTCTTGTATGCCATAGTGTATGCCATAGAAAATAATTTTATGTAATTTGAGGTAATTTTTGATTTTTTCAGGAAACAGAATTTTAAAACAAAAAAACACCGCAAAGCCTTGATATACAAGGATTGCGGTGCTCTGGCGGAGCAGGAGAGACTCGAACTCTCGCGCCGGGGTTTAGCCGACCTACGCCCTTAGCAGGGGCGCCTCGTCACCAACTTGAGTACTGCTCCAAATTGATAACGCCGCTAAGGCTATTCAATTAAAAAAAATGGCGGAGAGAGTGGGATTCGAACCCACGGTACCCGTAAGAGTACGACGGTTTTCAAGACCGTTCCGTTATGACCACTTCGGTATCTCTCCGTGTGCTAAAATATATTAGCATACTGCAAAGGGATTGTCAAGCAGAAAAATTTAATTTTACGGATTTTTTTTATAGGACTTGAGGTTAATTTCGTTCAGCAGAGTAAATCCGAGGATGAGTACTCCGCCCGCTATCTGTGAAATGCTTATGCTTTCTTGCAGTACGGTAACAGAAATAAGAACGGCAACCAACGGATCTATGTAGCTGAGAATTGCCGCCTTCTGACCGGGAAGCTCCTTGAGAGAGGAGAAATACAGGCAATATGTTATTCCTGTATGAACCAAGCCTACAATAAGCAGATTTATCCAACCCGCAGAATCAAGTGACATAACATTTATGCCGTCTGTGAAAAGAACATAGGGAATGAGAATAATAATTGCAGATAAAAACTGCAGAAATGTGCGGTGTATACCCTCAACGGTTTTGATAAATTTGTTAAGAAGAATAACTGTTGCATAAAAGCATGCCGCACCTATACCGAAAAGAATTCCCTTTATACCGGCAGTACCTGCTTCGGACGGATTTATGCCGATAACGAGAATAAGACCTATTGTGGACATAACAAAACAGATAATCTGTTTTGCCGATAATTTTTCTCTGAACAGGAACGGACACACAAGAGTAACGATTACGGGTGCAAAATAGTAGCTTAATGTTGCTGCAGAAACGGTTGTGTATTTGTATGCCTCAAACAGCAATATCCAGTTTATTCCCATTGCCATACCTGAAAGCAGAAGCAGAGGAATTTCTTTTTTTATTTTTCCGAAAGGTATTTTTTGCTTTGTTATCAGTAAAACCGCACCGATAAGCACGGCAGCAAGAACTGCTCTGTAAAGTGCAAGCTCTCCCGATGATACTGCTATGTTACGCACAAAGGGAGCCAGGGTGCCGAATATTGTCATTGATACAATCAACATTAATCTGGATTTGTTCTGCTTGTTCATGTTAAGTCCTCTGGAAATAAAAAATATGCATAAATATTAATATAAAATCCTCGGGTAGTCAAGTAATTATTTGACAAAAAAACCGTCCGTGCGAAATTAACACGGACGGTTGAGAGCTTAATCGTCTTGAGCAGCTTCTTTTATTACATTATCGGGAATTGCTTCACCGTGCTTGACAAAGACAAGCATTACTACTGCAATCAGGAAAACAACGGGGCTGTAGTAGAACAGCGACATATAAGTTCCTGCAAACATTCTTATGAAGCCGTAAATAATGGGAGAAGCGATCTGTGCGGAGAATGTGGCTGTGTAATAATATCCTGTGAATGTACCCACCTTTTCAACACCGCCGATTTCGAGAACGAGGGGCAGGGTGTTTACGGTGATAAACATATTAGCGGCACCGCCGAGGATAAGAACGGGGTAAATAAGGATATTAAGAACTGCTGTTACATCTGTAACTGCTTCGGAAAGTGCATTGAGTGCTGTGCCGAAGCTGTTTGTTTCAACACCGAGAATGTCCTGTGCAACGGCAACGATACCGCTGTATACATCTGTAAGGCTTGCTTCATCAGCACCGTTTGCTATAGCTGTCTGCTTTGTTTGTTCTGAATATGCGGTAAGAAATTCATCGAATGCAACGCAGTTTTCGTATTCGGAAACATCTGCATTGTTTTCAAGAGCAAGTCTGTAGTCGATATACTCTTTCATTTCAACCATATCCTCAGCCTTAAGCTCAACACCCTCGTTATCAGCTTTTTCGGAAAGTGCAGAGTTGTATTCGTTGATCTGGTTGTTGATTGTGCTGTATGCGTTATTTACATTTACATAGCTTGTTATGGTGAGATTCTTGCCGCCGAGCATAGCAACAAAGATACCGAAGAAAACAATGAAAGCCGCAAGGAATACTGCAAGACCTGCAGTTATAGTTTTCTTTCTGCCGAATTTCTTACCCATCTTACCTGCAGGAAGAGCCGCAACAGCTGCAACAACAGCGAAGATAAGCATAAGAATGGTAGCTTCGGAGGTTATCTTGTGGAGAATTTCCTGAGCAAAGAGTGAGAAGAATGTGGTGATTGCATTAGCACCGCAGAAGAGGAAGAATAAGCACAGAAGCATAAATATGAGACTGCGTCTTTCAGCGGGAGAAAGCTTTATAGCCTTTCTTGCAGCCTTTTCAGCCTTCTTTGCAGCCTTGAGAGCTTCTTTTTCAGCCTGCTTCTTTACCTTTGCATCAGCATAGGCATTCATATCGCCCTGGAGCTTTATTCTTGAATCGGGTTCTTTGACGAAGAAAAGAAGAACAAGCATACCTGCTATCATAACAACAGCACCGATTGCAAAAACATAGGGGAAGGAGAGTGTTTCGTCAGCAACAATCTGTTCTTTGGTTACACCGGAGAAGATTGTGCAAAGAGCGATAGCAAGTGTACCTGCAATCATACCCACGGCAGAACCCAAGCCGCCCATAAGGTTGATAACTGCATTGCCCTCACTTCTGAGTGCGGGAGGAGTAAGGTCGGGCATAAGTGCAACAACGGGAGCTCTCCACAGGGACATTGTGAATACAAAGAGAATAATGCAAGCCATTGTCAGGGGGAGAGAGTGGGTATTTAAGAAAATAATAGGAATGAGCAGGAAAAGTAAAGCAGAAATGGGAGCACCGAAAACAATAAAGGGACGGCGCTTGCCGAGCTTTGAGTGACATTCATCGGAAAGTCTGCCGAAGGTAGGCTGGAAGATAACACCGAAGATGTTATCGAATGTCATAATAATACCGATGAAAAGAGGAACAAGAGTAAAACCGCCGCCTGCAAGAGCAACATTTTCGCCCTGTGCTTCGGCAAATTTTGTTATAAAGGGGATTTTTTCAACCAGCGTATTGCTCCATGCGGTAATCATATCGCTGGAGGAGAGCAGCTTGTTGAGGATTTTTGTGATGTAAGGATCATAAATCGCCCATGCGATTGAGGTTGCGAGGAAACCGAATCCGGTCAGTATAGTTTGCTTGTAATTCAGCTTCTCGCCTGTTGAGTTTGATTTGTTCTTTGCCATAATTGCAGAATTCCTTTCCATAATTATACAGATATATTTTAGCAAATATGTGGAGTTTGGTCAATTAGTCTTTTCTTACAATTATTTTGCTATTTTTTACAACACTTATCATAGTTTTTTCTGCAAGTTACGGATAATAATATCAAAAAAGCCCGCAATGCACAAAAAAACTGTGCTTGCGGGACTGTTAATATATATGATACTGATTTTAGAATATACCCTGAGCAATCATTGCATCTGCAACTCTCTGGAAGCCTGCGATATTTGCACCTGCAACAAGGTCATAACCCAGACCGTACTGTGCACTTGCCTTTGCAGAGGAGTCGTGGATGTTCTTCATAATTGTGTGAAGCTCCTCGTCAACCTTTTCTGCAGTCCAGGAAAGACGCATTGAGTTCTGTGACATTTCAAGAGCTGAAACTGCAACACCGCCTGCATTGACTGCCTTTGAGGGAGCAACAGCTGTGAGGTGTTCCTTGAGATAGGAAAGAGCCTCATTTGTTGTGGGCATATTTGAAACCTCTATGTAGTACTTAACACCGTTTGCAACGATAGCCTCAGCTTCTTCCATACCGACCTCATTCTGGGTAGCACAGGGCATAATAATGTCAACCTTAACATTCTTCCAGGGCTTTTCGCCGGGATGGAATTCGGCACCGAACTTTTCAGCATAGGAATCAAGCTCAAGCTCTGACTTTGCTCTGAGTTCAAGCATATATTCAATCTTTTCGTTGGTGTTTACACCTTCTTCATCGTAAACATAACCCTCGGGACCTGAAAGAGTAACAACCTTAGCACCGAGCTGGTCAAGCTTCTTAGCAACACCCCATGCAACATTACCGTAGCCTGAAATAGCAACGGTCTTGCCCCTGATATCGTCCCCGAAGTGCTTGAGAACCTCAAGGAGATAGTAAACAGCACCGTAGCCTGTAGCCTCGGGACGGATAAGAGAGCCGCCGTAGGAAAGACCTTTACCTGTAAGTACACCGTTTTCAAAGTTGCCTTTAAGTCTTCTGTACTGACCGAAAAGGTAGCCTATTTCCTTGCCGCCTACACCGATATCGCCTGCGGGAACATCAATGTCGGGACCTATATGTCTGTAAAGCTCAGACATATATGCCTGACAGAATCTCATAATCTCAGCTTCACTCTTGCCGATGGGATCAAAGTCTGAGCCGCCCTTACCGCCGCCGATGGGAAGACCTGTAAGTGCGTTCTTGAACATCTGCTCAAAGCCGAGGAACTTTATGATACCGCTGTAAACTGAGGGATGGAAACGAAGTCCGCCCTTGTAGGGACCGATAGCGGAGTTGAACTGGAAGCGGTAGCCTCTGTTTACCTGTACCTTGCCGTTGTCGTCAACCCATGCAACTCTGAAGGTAATACCTCTGTCTGCTTCGGTTATTCTTTCAAGAATGTTGAACTTTTCGTATTCGGGATGTGCTTCAATAAGGGGTTCAATAGATCTTAAAACCTCTTCAACAGCCTGAATGAATTCAGGCTCATGGTGATTTCTTTTTGTTACATTTGCAATAGCACTTTCAATGTAATTGTTCATAGTGTTAACCTCCGTATACACTTCTGTAAGAGTCTGATAAAAAATTTTTATGAATCAATATCAGAAGATTTGTTGTAATGCTCTAAACAGGGGTGCGAATAAAAAATAATGTTAATACAATACGCTTTTAAAATTTAGTTGTCAAGTGTATTTTTTTAAATTTTTCTGCAAAAAACCATATTTTTCTGAAATTTTTTCTGTATTATTATTCATATTTATAACTTACAAAACGGGTATAAAAAAAACTTATTGTTGCTGTGGCAGATTTCAATAATATGCCGTAAACAGCTGTAAGCGATAAATTAAATTTATGATACTTTCTTTTCATTTTCAGTATATGCATAATTGCTTTATATGGTAATCATTGCATCTGTTAAATTTTCCGTAAAAGCCAATACTAAGCGTGAAAATGTTTCGGAGGTTATCATCAGGTGATTGCAAAGGTTGAAATTTGCGGTGTCAACACCGCTACTCTCAAGGGACTTAAAAATGAGGAAACCCTGAAGCTTCTTGAAAAGGCACGCTGTGGAGACAAAAAGGCACGGGAGAAGCTGATTTGCGGCAATTTAAGATTGGTTCTGAGTGTGATACAAAGATTTACGGGACGCTGTGACAGCCCCGACGATTTGTTTCAGGTGGGCTGTATCGGGCTTATAAAGGCAATAGACAATTTTGATTTATCTCAGGGCGTGCAGTTTTCCACCTACGGTGTGCCTATGATAATAGGCGAGATAAGACGCTTTCTCAGAGATAATAACTCTGTGCGGGTGAGCCGTTCAATGAGGGATACCGCCTATCACGCAATGCAGATAAAAGAGGAGTTTATAAACGAAAACAACCGTGAGCCTACTGTTGAAGAAATTGCACAGAGAATGCATTTGCCCGTAAGGCAGGTTGTGATAGCACTTGAAGCCGTTGTTGAGCCCGTTTCCCTGTATGAGCCGGTGTATTCCGACTCGGGAGATACAATTTTTGTTGTGGATCAGTTAGGCGACAGCAACTCGGAGGCTGACTGGATAGATGAAATAAATATCAGAGAGGCTATCAAAAATCTCGGAGAGAGGGAAAAACAGATTCTTCACAGGCGTTTTATGGTCGGTAAAACACAGACAGAGGTTGCCGAGGAAATAGGAATTTCACAGGCGCAGGTTTCAAGACTTGAAAAAGCGGCTATGGATAAATTGCGGGGCATAAACTGAAAAGCTGTTTTATAAATATATATTAAAACAAGTATTTTCAGGGGGCAGGATAATGGGTTGCTGCAGTATTGAGGATTTATGTAAAAAAGATGTGATAAATGTTGAAAATGCGGCTTGTATCGGCACGGTTACAGATGTTGAGGTTGATGTTTGCAGCGGTAAACTTGTGTCCTTGCTTGTGCTTGCACAAAGCCGTATGTCAGGCTTCAGAAAAGGGGATATGCTCAAGGTCAGCTGGGAGGATATCTGTGTTATCGGTGACGATGTCATACTTGTTAAAAATGCCTGTCCCGCTGAGCCATTAAAACAAAATAAACCTCTTTTTGATATATTTTCAAAGTAAGTATTGAAAAAAATTTTTTTATATATTAAAATATCATTAAATATGCTGAAAGGTGATGCTTTTCAGTCGGATAAGAGAAAAGGAAGTGTTATGAAAAATGCTTAATCAGGCACAGATAGACAGAATGATAACAAAGCTTAACCGCTTTGCCGAGGCTGTTGAGCCCCATATTTTTATAAAGGTTGATGAACTTAAAAATATGGGAAAATGCCATGTCAACAAGCAGTATCATTCAATCCCCGAGCTGCCCTTTGAAGAGGTAAAAAACGGCAGTAAGTGGTCAGGCGAGGGTACATATTGCTGGTTCAGAGGCGAATATACCGTTCCCGAGGCTCTTGCAGGTAAAACTTTGTTTGTCAAGCCCCACATCGGCGGCTATGAGGCAATGCTTTTTGTAAACGGCAAGCCCTTCGGCACATTTGCAACAAAAATTGTTTATACAGGCCACGGAAATCACTATTGTGATATGATAAAATATGCCCCCGAAGCAAATGAAAAAATTGATGTTGCTCTGGAATATTATGCAGGTCATCTCTATCCCGGCTGTATGCCCGAGGATACATACCCGATAACAGATTTCACCTTTGATTTCAACGGTGTTGATATCTGTATAAAGGATTATGAGGTACAGGAATTCTATTTTGACCTTCTTATCCTTCTTCAGCTGGCTCAGACTCTTCCCGAAAACTCCTTCAGAAGAGCAGATGCGGTAAATGCGCTGTACAAGGTCTTCTGCGGTGTATATCTTTCCGTTGATGATACAGACTGGGAGGATGTAAAAGCATCAATGGAGGCTGTAAAGCCTGTTATGAAAGAGGCTCTCGCAAAGAAGAATGCAGATTCTGCTCCCGAGGCAGCTATCATCGGTCATTCTCATATGGACACAGCCTGGCTTTGGCATGTTGATGAAACAATCAAAAAGTGTGCAAGAACATATGCAAATCAGCTCAATCTTATGGAGCAGTATCCCGAATACAAGTTCATACAGAGCTCTGCTTGTCATTCAAATATGCTTCTCAAGCACTATCCCGAGCTTTTTGAAAGAATCAAAAAGGCAGTAGCAGACGGCAAATATGAGCCCAACGGCGGTGTTTGGGTAGAATGTGACTGTAATATCACTTCAGGTGAATCTATGATAAGACAGTTCCTGTGGGGACAGAGATTTACCCGTAAGCATTTCAATTACACCTCCAACTGCTTCTGGCTTCCCGATACCTTCGGTTACTCGGCAGCAATTCCTCAGATTATGAAGGGCTGTGCTGTTGATTATTTTCTTACCACAAAGATTTCCTGGAATGATACAAACAAATTCCCGATTGATACCTTCTATTGGCAGGGACTTGACGGAACAAAGGTATTCACTCATTTTAACACAACTCACCACTATCCCGATGTTGAAGCTGCACACCACAGAATTGACGGTGAAAGCGGCATAAAGCAGAAGACTGTAACAAGCAAGAGATATCTTGCATACGGCTTCGGTGACGGAGGCGGCGGACCTCAGTTTGAAATGGTTGAGCTTGCACGCCGTTGCAAGGACCTTGACGGCTGTCCTAAGATGGAGCACAAGTTCGTAGGCGACTTTATGAAGGAGCTTGAGCAGTCCTGTCAGAATCCCAATACATACAGAGGCGAGCTTTATCTTGAGCTTCACAGAGGCACTCTCACAAACCAGCATACAATAAAGAGAAATAACCGTAAGGCAGAATTTGCTCTGCGTGATCTTGAAATTGCAACTGTTATGGACAGCGTAAAGAACAAAAAGGCTGCAGACAGCGCAGAAATTGCTCCCTTGTATGAAACATTACTTATAAATCAGTTCCACGATATTCTCCCCGGCACCTGTATAAACAGAGCACATGAGGAAAGCCGTGCACAGACATCAGCACTTATAAAGGAAGCTGAGGAAAAGACCGCATTGCTTGTAAATGCCGAGGGCGATGATGCTGTTACACTTATCAACACCCTTTCCTTTGACAGAAACGACTGTATTTTCCTTGACTATAACGGCAAGATAGTTGATGCAGACTGCAGACAGCAGATTTATACCGACCTTGACGGAAACAAGAAGCTGCTTGTGTCAGGTATAACCGTACCCGCTCTTTCAAGCGTAACATTAAAGCTCAAAGACGGAGCTGTTGAAGATAACAGCACATTCGTTGCTACTGAAAACACTCTTGAAACACCCTTTGCAAAGGTTACATTTGCTGATAACGGCACAATGTCTTCATTTGTAGACAAGAGAGTTAACAGAGAGCTTGTTGATGGTGAAAACTTCAATACTCTTCTCATTGCGGAAGACTATCCCGCATTCTGGGACAATTGGGATGTTGATGCTGATATTGAGCTTAAATATCAGAACGCATCAAAGCTTGTTTCAAGAGAAGTTATTTCTGTTGGTGCAGTTGCATACATTATCCGTTGTGAATATGAAATCAGCAAGAAATCAACCGTAAAGCAGGATATCATTTTCTTTGCAGATTCTGCAGAGGTAAGATTTGACACAGCTATGGACTGGAATGACGACCACCGCTTCTTAAAAGCTGCATTTGATACCTGTGTATATGATGACTTTGCCCGTAATGAAATTCAGTTCGGTTACGCTAAGCGTCCCACAACAAGAAACAACAGCATTGAAGAAGCAAAGTTTGAGGTTGTAAACCACAAGTATACAGACCTTTCCGAAGCAAAATACGGTATCGCAATTCTCAATGACTGTAAGTACGGTATCACCGTAAAGGAAGGCAGTCTTCGTCTTTCACTCCATAAGGGCGGCACGCATCCCGACTATAAGGGTGACAAGGACGGTATACACCGTTGCGTATATTCATTGCTTCCCCATAACTGTGCATTTGATGCAAAGAGCGTAATTGAGCCCTCATATATGCTCAATATCCCCGTTGTTGTAGCTTCAGGTGAAGCTGAGACGACTACTCTTGCAAAGATTGACAGCAGCAACATCATCATTGAAGCTATAAAGCCCTGTGAAGACAGCGAAAAGGCATATATCGTAAGACTTTACGAAGCAGAAGGCTCATATACAAATGCTGTATTCGATGCAGCAGACTGTGCAACAAAGGTCGAAGTTACCAATATGCTTGAAGAGGTTCAGAGCGAACTTGCAGGTGTTAAGAATATTTCTCTTACATTCAGACCGTTTGAAATAAAGACACTCAAGGTATCATACTGATAAAGAAGAATAAAAATAAGGAAAGGAGAAAATGTGTGATATGAAACCGATGTTCAATTATCGTTTCTTGCCGAGTACTGTGGGTATTGCAACAGCAGTTTGTCTTATTGTCCGTTGCTTGATATCAGTATTTATGTCGGGCAGCGCTTTTGCCGACGCGGCTAATACGGTGCTTGCAATTTTAAGTATGGCAATAGCAGTACATCTTATAAGAAGCACGGCAGGAATGCTCAATAAACATGTATGGGAAAGCATACCGCTCATTTTCCTTTTGCTTATACCGGTTTTTAATTTGCTGATAACCACATATAACATTCTCTTTGATGCAGTTGCCTTTATGGGCTCTGAATGGTTTATAATTGTACTGTTAGCACTTTCATTCCCCGCATTCTTTTGTTATTTCTTTTTGTTTGTATACAAGGAATTTGCAAATGATAAAAGAATGAAAGCCGTTATAGGATTAACTGCAGCAGCCGTAGTCATATATGTATTGCCGAGATTGCTTGCCGTTTTCGGTGTAACAGCAAGCCTTATAACCTTCCTTGCATCAAATTCATATGTTTCATTAGCAATATATGTTATAGAGCTGATATGCTTCATAATCTCAGGCTTTGTTTTCAGAGCTTATGCAAAAAGCGAATCAGAAAAATGATTTAATGCGTGGTTGACAATAGAAACAACTTATGTTATAATAACAACTCAAATCGGCTGTATTCAATACAGCCGAAAATATCGGGGTGTGGCTCAGTTTGGTAGAGCGCTTCGTTCGGGACGAAGAAGTCGGGTGTTCGAATCACCTCACTCCGACCAAACAAAAAAAGACTTGCGTTGCAAGTCTTTTTTTGTTTGTGTTTGTGTCCGCAGGACACAACATCGTTACGAGCGAAGCGAGTACTTCATTTGACAGCTTGCTGTCAACTTCATTGTCCGAAAAGCGGACACAAAATGATGTTGTCTTTCGGCAAATGAAGTGGCTTTGCCAATGAAGTGTGCCTTCGGCACAACGAAGTTGCCCTGGCGGGCAAACGGAATCGGATTAATAGAATATGTTGGTATTATTTTTTTCGCTATGTAACTTTCAGTTTTTATAACTGTAAAGCTATCAGGTGGGATTTTTTTTGTTAAAGTATTGAAATATTATAAACACACAGAGCCAAGTGCATTTCCGTACTCGGCTCTGTGTGTTTAGTTTTTATTGTTTATAACTTTTCTACCTTGAGATTATGAACTTCTTTATCTTTAATTGAAACCGTAATTTCAACAGTTCCGTTGAATCTCTCAACGAATTCAATTTCCTCACCGTCAAGTGTCACCTTATATTTCTCATTTTCATCCATCGTTACAATTACGGTAGATTTTTTGTTTTCTCCGAAATAGTTTATCTCGGCATTAAATGCAGTATTATTTTCGTTGAATTCAGCCTTATCAACCCACATATCAAAGCCTGTGTTGAAGGTGCCGGGCTTGAAATAGGCGTTTGCCCACATTGTGATGGGAGTTGAAAGACCGCCGAAGTTGTGGAACCAGCCGCCTCTGCCCGTAACAACATTTACCATTTCAAATGTGTAATATGAATAGTCTACCTCTCGTTTCCATATGTCGAGAGCGAGCTTTGCTATGGTGTATGCAAAATCACTTTCACCGAGGTCAAGCATAGATTTCCATATAAACCACTGATGCGGGAACCAGATGTTGCCGTTCCAGTAGCCGTTGACCATAAAGTAGCCTGCGGTTACATCAACAGCGCTGATGCCGTAGGGAGAGAGCATTTCCTTTTCGTTTTTGAGATGTCCGAGGATTGCATTTTTCTGCTCCTCATTGCACGCTCCTGCAATTATCGGATAAATACCGTCAAGTCCCTTGTTGAGGTTTTCGCCGTCTTCGGTAAGCATAAAGCCCTGAGGCTCATAGCTTTCATTATGGAGAACATAGCTGAAATATCCGCTGTCTTTGTCCCAAGAATATTTTGTAAGTGCCTCGGTGAGTCTTTCAATGTCGCTCTCGTAAACAGTAACATCATCTGCTTTGCCGAGCTTTGAAGCCACCATTTTGAGGATTTTACCGCATCTGATAAGCTGTGAGGTTGAGATTACGGGAGCTGTTGTGTCGCGGATATTTCTGTCCATCATAGCAACCTGAGCAGGGTAGTCGTCCATACCGCTTGTTGAATAGAAATAATCGTAGGTCGTGGTAAGTCCGCTTTTGAGCTTCGCTGTTGTTGAGCCCATAATTTTACCTGCAAGGAAATCATAATAAAGCTTTGCTCTGGGGTACATTTCGAGAAGCTTTGTTTTGTCATTTCTGCGTTTGAGCATTTCAAGATAGAGATACATCTGCACGGGAACGGGGGAGCCGTGATGCAAAAATGCATAGTCCGTATTGCTCTCGTCGCTGAAATAGGTGTCAAGGCTGTATTCGGCAAACATCTCGGAATAATCGTTCATTCCGAGGCCTATGAAGCCTGAATCCCAAGTGTAAAGACAGTCCCATCTCTTGCCGGGTGTGTGGTGAATGATATATTCACCGTGCTTGTATATAGGATAAACCGCATTTACCATTACGGTTGATTTGAGAATATCGCAGCTGAGCTCATATTTTTTGCCCTCGCTGTTATAGCAAGCCGCATCAACCTCATTAAGACTTTCTTCAAAAATCTTTTCGTATTCTGCTGAGGACTTATATTGAGTTTCACCCTTTGAAATTACAGCATACTCAATGTGCTTACTTTCGGGCTGAACAAAAATTGTGTGTACTATTGAGTTAAGGAAAAAGCCGTCATCGCTGTGCTTTCTCGAAAAAGCACCCGTAAAGCTTTCCGTTACATCATCAAAGGTGGGATCGGAGTTTGACAGTCTTGCTGTCATACAGTCCTCAAGGGCTCCTGTTTCAATGGTACGAAGTCGGGTGTTGTCATTGAATGTGCGGAAAATAAATGTGCCGTCAACATCCTTGTATGTGCATTTTGTGATATATCCGCCGTCGGGATGCTTTTCGCATTTGTATTCGGGAGTAAATTCATAGGGGAGCATATCTGCTCTTACCTTTTCGCAGTCCTCCTTTTCGCATACACAGAAAAAGTCAAATTCAATTCCGCCCGTTCCGAGAGCTTCAAGGCATATATTGAACTCACCCTTATCGATTTTACCTATGTCAAAGAATTTAACTGCAGGCTCGTCAACGGGTTCAAATTCAAGAAGTGTATTTTCATTCAGCGTGAATGTTGCCAAAGTTTCGGCGGGTACAATATTTACACCGACCATTTTTCCCTGTATGTATTCAATGCCTGCACTGCGGTATCTGACGGCAAGCACGGGATTATTATAGCTGTTTTCAATATTCATTGTGAGTGAAACTGCGTCACCCTTTTCACCGCCGAAGGGCAGAAGCACGCGATGGGGCATATGCCATTTGCCCGCTCTGTCACCAAGACCGAAGCCGCCGACAAATCTGTTATCTGCAAATTCGCCTTTTCTGAAGCCGTCTGCATTCTGCTCGTCCCAGGGACGCTTTATTGCATATTTGTAGCTTGTGTATTCGAGTGCCTTCTTGAAATCGCACTTTTCGGGGAGAGTGAGCTTACAGTATGAAGGAGTGGGATATTCAACCGACTCGAAGAAATTAATAACACAGTTCTGTATTAGAGGAGTATTATTGACAAGCTCTGTTCTTACCAGGGTGCTTTCGTCGGAAAGTCTGACATATGAAACCTCAGCATAAACCTTATCCTTCCATTCAAGGTCATGTCTGTATGTGAATACGGAATAATCCTTACTGCATCTCCACGGATGGCAACCCGAGGGCAGGGTAGTGTTGGGAACCTTTATGTCACCGCCGAAAATTGCAGGAGCAACCGTGAAATCAAAGCGGACACCCTTTGCAAAGCTGTGATCCGCAATTCTCGAAATACCCATATACTTTTTTCCGTAAGGTCCCCACGCCGGGAAGCATTTTGAATATGTAGCCATAATATTCTCCTTTTCAGAATATATATATTTATTTTATCATAATTGTTATCAATAAACAATAGAAAACACAAAACAAAATTGTATTGCTATTTTCTGTTATATCTGATATATTTAAGTTATAAAATTTCGGGGAGGAAAAGAAATGTTTATTCTCAGAAAAATATGGGCAATTATCTCTATGCCCCTTTTGCTTTTAACTCTTATAACAACACCTGCCGCACAGTCAACGGACTCTGCACAGCTTGTGTCTCAGGATGTTTTTGTGCTTGAAAAGGCTCTTTTTATGGGGCAGGGAATAACAACCGACGGTGAATATTACTACACAAGCGGCTCTATCACCGCACTTGATTTACAGGCACTTGCAAAGTTCACATTTGATGATATGGAGCTCGTTGACAGAAAAATCAATCCCTTGCCCTCTTTGTGTGAAGACAGAGGAAATAATCATATCGGCGGAATAAGCTATTACGACGGCAAGATTTACGCATCCGTTGAGGGCGGTGACGAGTGTTATGCTTGTATAGTTGTTTTTGACTGCGAAACACTTGAAGCAGCAGGTGAGGTTTACGACCTTCCCAACGAGCTTTATGATGACGGTATTCCGTGGCTTGCTGTAGATAACGAGAGCGGACTGCTTTATGCTTCAAAATGGAGTAACGCAGAACATATTTATGTTTATGATGTGAATGATTCAATGAAAAATGTTGATACCATTGCTCTTTCAGAGCCTATAGACAGAATTCAGGGCGGCGAGTTCTATAACGGTGTGCTTTATCTTTCAAACGACACAAAGGATATTGAAAACACAAAAAGAATACTCAGCGTTGATGTTGCAACAGGTGAGGTAGAGGTTGCCGCAATGAGAGATGTGGGCGGTAACAACATTGAAACAGAAGGACTTACATTTTGGCTGGATGAAGACGGCGCTGTTATGCATGTACTTGATTACAACAAGCTTGTAGGAATTTTTGTCCGTCATTATACTGTTGAATTCTGATACAATATTTATAAATAAAAAAAGAAACAGCCGTATGTTCATCCGAGCATGCGGCTGTTGAAATTAGCAGGATATATTGAAAAAGTCGGCAAGCTTTTCAAGTAATGAAACGAAAAATGCTTTTATTTTATCAAAGAAAGACATCTTATTGTTATTTTCATTGTCTGTGTTATCAGCAGTAAAAGAAATATTATCAATGCTTATATCTGCATTGCCGTCACCTGTGTCGGTGAAAATAAATTCAACACTGCGGATATCAGTAAGCTTATCAGCTTTATATTTGATTAAGTTTGCATTGCCGTAGGAGAGGAGCTTATTAAGGTCAAGTGTTACGGTGTGCATTTTTCCGTCTGCTTCAATTGTGCAGTCTGCCTTGTTTGTTGCGTTGACGGCAGGCATAACCCAGAGAGCTCCGTTTATAATAAGCTTCAGCCCGTTGAATTTTACTGCGTTTTCAGAATTTACTTTAATGTCAAAGGAAAGAGCGGAGTAGTCTGACCAGTCGCGGTCAATATCCATAAAGTATTTTTCTTTGCCGTTTTCAGTGTATGTGAAATTGGGCTGAACAGAAAATTCTTTGGAAGTGTTTGTTACTCGTAAAGCATTTCCGGTATCGTGTGAGCTTGATTCAATAGAATGTGCTGAATTAATTGATTTCCAGGTGATATAAAAGCCTGAATATTCATTTGTGTGGCAATGCCAGAAGGTATCATAATCGCAGCTTGCCCACGCTTCATTATGCCAGTAGTGTGTGCCGACACTTAAATCTGTTACAAATGGAGATACCGCAAGTGTTTTCTTTCCGTTTTCAGAAGCAAAAAGATTGGCATTTATATTTGTCTGAGAATAAGCATATGCAACGCTGACAGGCTCTGTTACTGCACTGCTGTATACCTTTATTGTATCAGCAGAAACTATTTCTGCTTTTGCCGGAAGATAAATTCCGTCAGAATCGCATATTGAAAAAGCATTGAGTTTATCGCCGTCACAACTCAACTTGTCTCCGAAATCACGGAAAGTAACATAAATACTGTTATCATTGATTTGGGTTGATTTTACTGTAGCGGCCGTGTATGTGTCGTATTTATCATACACAAGTCCCATAGCGGCATATGCCATTTTATTGCCGACTTCTTCTTTGCATAAAGGATGAATTGCATGTGTATCTATCGTATAGTCAAGTGGGATATCCAGAATAGTAGTCAGCGCACGGCTGTCAGGCTTCTGTTGCTGAATTTCGCTAAATTCAATGTTTTTATTCTGTAAAACGGTGAGGTCACCGTATGAATATGATGCAAGCTGTGTGAAAACTATCGGAAGAAGCCCGTTTTTGTAGTTGAAATATTCTGTGTATGATTTCTGAAGAGCATTGAAAGCTCGTGAATATCTGCCATATTCCCATGAAATATCACTTTCACCCTGATACCAGAGCATACCGGATAAGCGGAAGTTTTTGAGCGGTGCCGTTATTTTATTGAAGGTGCAGGTCATATCAAGTGAAAAATTCACATTTTTCTCATTCCATTTGTTAAGCGGAATATAACGGTTGTCGCTTTTGCAATCGGCAAGCAGCTGAACATCATTTTCAATTGTTTCTCTTGAAAGCCATGTGAGAATTGATGTTCCTCCGAGATTGGCATTGAGAATACCTACGGGCATATTGAGCTCTTTTATAAGGTTTTCTGCGAAATAGTAAGCAACGGCACTTAATTCAAATACCTTGACATCGCTACCTTTATACCAGCCAACGGTGTCAGTATAGTCTGTGAGAGGTGTTGCAGGCATATAAGTCGGATCTCCGTTATAATTTCCGCCCATATAGGGGATATAGAAGAAGCGGAGTGCATCACTTCCTCTTTCGTTGTTTACAGCCATTTCATAGCCTGTTTTGGAGCCCATCAATGACATCTGCATATTTGATTGTCCGCCTGCAAGCCAGAGCTCACCAAAAACAACACCCGTGAGAGTTTCAAAAACAGTGCCGTCTGCAGTAAGGATGATTGTATATTCCTCAAAGCTGCCTGAAGGGGAAGTGAAGTATACGCTGAATGTTCCGTCAGAAGAGGCAATAGCTTCAGCAGATGCAATTTCTGTGTCCGCAGAATTATAAAGTGTACAGTTTATTTTTGTGCCCGATGCAGCAGTTCCTGCAAAAACAGCATCGTCATTCTGCTTGAACAGCATATCATTTGAGTAATAACTGTAAAGTTCAGCCTGAGGCTGCGGAGCAGCAAAAACAGTTGTATTGCCGCAGATGAAAAGTGTTGCAACGATAAATAAAGCAATTATTTTTTTCATAATTTTTTACCTCCTACATTTTATTTTATTGTAGCAAATTAAAGCAGAAATGTAAATATATATAAAATCCGGGATTCAATGTAAATCCCGGATTTTGGTTATTATTCTGTTGATAATCAGCAGCCACTGAAAATGTTGCTGAAAAATGTTCTGATAGGATTGAGAAGTCTGTCAACGGGGCTGCCGCCACCGAACAGAGCAAGTGAGCTTTTACTCATAGCACAGGCTATGCTTTCAATAATAGGATCGGGCTGTGAGTCCTCTTCTATTGTTTCATAGTTTTCTGCGCCTATCTTATGAAGCACCTCAATGAGCCTCTTATCAGCATTTTCGGCTCTTTCCTTGTCGCATATTGTCATCTGAAGCACAGCTTCACCCTCTGCTATAGCTGCTTCAAGCTCAGCCTTATCTTCAGCGGAGAGAGTTGATGTGTCAACCTTATATGCATCGGGAAGTCTCCAACGGCGAAGATAGGTGGTAGTGCAGGTGCCGTTGAACTGAGGATATTTTTCGGGGTTATCGTTTACATCGGTAACCTCACCGAGAATAATTGCCTTTGCGAGATTGAGCACAACATCATTGTAGCCTACCTCGTGATGCTGTTCAAGGAAAATCCATGTATTTTCGGGGAGAATTGCAGTTGAGGCATCAACCATATTGTCGGGAGAAATGTGGTTGTGAGTGGGATCTGAGCAGTAGGTGTTCTTTTCATACTCAAGGTCTGCGAGAGTATATTCACCGGGAGCGCCTGTAGCACCCATTGAAGCGGAGCTGAGATTAACAATACCGTCGGAGCTTACCTTTTCGGCTGATGCAACAATGTTGAAATAGCTGTACATCTGTTCACCGAGATCAAGGTTTGCACAGGCAATGGAGTTTACTCTGACACCGTCTTCAACTGCGGCAAGGATATTCTTGTTAAGGTTAAGTCTTGCCTGCTGGAAGCGGTCTGTTCTTGCTTTAAGGGTGGGCTGATCTGAAAGATATCTTTCGGCAAGTTCTTCATATCTGTAAGAGGGGAGCATTGCCCAGAACTGAGGACAGTTGAGCATAAGCGTATCAAGAATACCGCTCATAGCACCTGTGAGAAGTGCATCGATGCCCGAACGGGGAACTATATGAAGCAGAGTGTTTATAAGATAACCGAGTGTGGGGTTGCCTTCTTCTTCGGTCAGAATTTTTGCAAGAAATTCGTGATAAAGATATTCGTCATCAAGTCTCCACTCTCTTGCATACATATCTGCAATGATGTCTGTACCGTCAAGACAGGCAACGGCATTTACTATCTGGTCGAGGTCATCGTGGCCGTACTTGTCGAGATATGCCGTAAGGATTGTACCGCCGAGGCTTACGGGGAGGAGAGTTACCTTGTCGTGACCTGTCTGTTCCTTTACCATCTGTATATATTCGTCGAGGTCATCTGCAGAATCCATAGGATCGCCTACGAGATTGAAGGAGAAGAAATAAACATGGTCTTCGCCGATTTCTTCAACAAGAGTCTGCATAGGTACCATTCTGTAGGTCCATTCGAGGTCTTCCTCGGACATACCCTCAAGAGAATAATTCCAACGGAAGGTTTTAAGGTTTTCAACATGGTCACCGTTTTCGTCACATCTCTGATACTTGAGAAGCTCGCAAATCATATCATATGCAAGTGTGTCAAGTCCGACATTTGTCTGGAATGTGATTGTTGCAAGCAGACGCAAAACTGCCTTGATTATAAGAGTTGTTGAAAGTGCGGATTCGTTGAGTATAAACAGCGTTCCGCCTATCTGTGTGTCTCCGTTCATAACGGGATTGTCATTTTCGTCATAAAGATAAGTGGGAGAATGGTTTATGCCGGGGAGAACAATAACTGGGGAATGCTCACAAGTGCCTTCGCAGTCTGTTTCGTATGCAGATGCAGCAGGAATACCTACAGACATAAGCATTACTGCACAAAGAGCGAATGCAACAGCTTTTTTCAGTATCTTTTTCATTGAAAAACTCTCCTTTATTATTTTTATATATCGCTGTCAAAAAAGAGGGTGGGACGGTAGGGGAAGGCTTTGAATAAATCATTATTATCGGAGTTTAACTGCAATCCGTTTATATAAATTGCAGTATCCCGTGTGTGACCTTCACCTGCAAGAAGAAGCCTTGCAGCAGCGGGAGGGGTGAGGGAAATATCATAGTTACCGCTTGTTTTGTGTGTGACATTTGCTTTTCCGTGTTCGTATTCAACCTCGAAAACGCCTTGATTCTGAGTGAATTCATCCTGACTTAATATGCGGAAAAAGCCGTGCTCATCGGGATATGAGTTGCTTTCAAGCAGCTTTTTCATATCGTAAATTCTGCCTGCAGAGCCGCCGTTATATTCATAGGTTACACCGTCAATCCTGTCCGCAAGACAGGCAAACGGGGAGCCGGGATATTGCTTTTTGACAATAAGTGTTTTAACTATACCGTCATAATTTCTCAGGAAGCCGATTAAACCGTAAAGTGCCTCGGGAGACAGGAAGAACAGCTCATCTACCGTAAGAGAATCAGGTCTGTTGACCTTAAAGCGGACATATCCGTCTGCAACACCGTTTTTATCGCGTCTGAAATATGTATAATCCGCGTTTTCGAGAGGAGTGTCACAGAAATACTTTTTGTCGTTACGAAGTGTCAGCAGATTTTCTCTGACTGCACATTTTGCGTGAAGAGCATTTATTTCCTCATACTGACTGCCATCGTAAAGAATTACATCTGTATTTCTTTCAATGTGTGTCATATTGCTGAAAGGAGCTTTTATCGCAAACATACGGTTGAGATTTGCATAGCCGAATTTTTCGTAATAAGAAATTGAAAAGGGAGCAAGAAAGCCCAATGTCCAGTCGTTTTCGAGAGCGATATTGCCTATTTTGGAGTTGATTTCCTTGATACCGCCCATTCTGCGGTACTCAGGGAGACTGCACACACCGCTCAGCACAACGGTGTTGAGAAAGTTTCCGCAATAGTTAGTTCTGAAATTGAAAACCTCTACACCTGCAATGAGCTTTCCGTCGTGAAAGGCCGCCATAACGGGTACATCCACAGCTTTGTCAACCTCGGCATCAAATTTCCATATAAACGAAGCGGCGGAAACCTTGAGAAAATCAACTGCTTCGTCAGGGGTGATATATCTTATTTCCATTTTGCTTACCTCTGATTTTCAGTCTTTTGATTTGCCTATGTTTATCTGTGCGGCAGACAACTTTTCGAGCATATCGGCATCATCGCTTTCAACTGCACTTGTCATCATCTTACGGCGTTCAAGAAGCTCAGCATACATACGCTCGCGTTTTTCGTTGTTGAGATCATAGAACAGCATCGGAATAATACCGAGTGAGCCTGTTATTGTGGGGATAATTGTGAACATTGCAAACAGATAGAATTTAACCTGATTTGTCTGCTCCTTGCCCGATCTGAAAGCTGTTGCCTCATAGCCCATCCATTTTTTAAGAGCTGTTGTTACAACATTGCTTGTATTTGAGGAGACCTTTGCGGCAATTCCCTTTGCAACGGAAGCCATAGCCTCTGTACGGTAGCCGTTTTTCCATTCGCAGTAGTCCATAGCCTCATTATAAAGCTCGGTGCCGATAACGGATTTAAGACCGAAGAAGAGAGTCCATATGATTTCCCAAAGAGCCATTGCAATTCCCATAGGAACAATTTTCTGATACATACCGCCCGAGAAATCCTTTTTCATACCGATACAGCCGAAGAGGAAGACAGGTATATAAAGAATATTTCCTATTTCCTTTGCAAGTATGTAAAGCAGACGGCTTGAGAAATGCCTTCTCATCCAGGGTACCCACGCATAGCTTGCGGGGCTTATGGGAGCTGCGGGAATACCCGCAACAAGCGTCATTGAGGAGAAGTGGAGAACATCGGTGTAGTAGTCGTCCTGACTTCCCTTGATTGCAAAGCCGCTCAAGAAGTCTGAAAGTGTTATGAGAAGCAGGGGCTTATTATTTATAACAGATTTGATTGACATCAATATGCTCGGGGATTTGATTGACTGCATAACTCTTTCCTTTGAGTTGTAGAAGAACCAGAAGGAAGATAAGCTTGATGCAAGAGTTGTGAAAATACCCATACCGACGAAGAGCCTTGTGTATGCACTCGAAAGCTTTGCAGAATCGTTAAGATACATATTTCTCAATACATCTATAAGAATCGTTACAGCCTGTTCCGGTAGTTTTTCACCTAAGAAGCCCGAGGCAAAGTTTGCCATAGTTATAAGCCTCGTTCGGTCATTCGGGTGCGGCGTTATGGTTGCCATAAGTCCCGTTCTTGAAATAGTCTGGAATGTGGTAACACCCTCACGGGCAACGGTTAACAGCAGATAGAAAATAAACATTGTGGGATCTGTCTGCGGTACTCCGGGGAAAATGTATGGCATTAACCAGTAAAGAGAGGTAAGCAAGCATCCCGGACCTGCTAAAAACAGCAGATACGGTCTGAATTTACCCCAACGGGTTCGTGTTTTGTCAATAACAGCCCCGAAGAAAATATCGTTGACGATATCCCATATACTGTTGACTGTATTAACAATGGTCTGAAGTCCTAAATCAACACCAACGATGCTTGTTATAAAGCGTGTTGAATAGGTGTTGATGTTAAAGCTCTGCGCTGCATCCCAGGCAACAAAGCCGAATGTCTCCTTGTTGCCTACATATCGGCGGTCAAGAGTTTGTTCGGCAGAGTTGTTTTCATTTTCCTGCAGTCTTTTAAGCTCTTCAAATGCTTTTGCATTTGCATTTGACTCATTCTTCTTTGCCATTTTCTTCACTCCCGAAAAATAAATTGACACCTATACTGTTTATGTTAACAGATATTTACTTTTTTTACAATAGAAAATACTGATATGCAACTTACGGATAAAAAATGTTGCTTATAAATTTTTTAATCCGAAAATTTTCTGCCGTCTGTCAGTTTTTTTACATTTTTCTTGTAAGACAGCTTGTTGCTGAGATTTCTGAGAATAAAGTAGACCTCATTTATTGCGTACTTATTATAGAATTCACCGGCTTTTACTCGCAGAGTAAAGGTGCTGTCAATAAACTTATTGAGTATACGCTCTATTCTGTTCGGATTCATACGCTTTTTTGCATACTCTGAAAATTCATAGTCAAATTTTCGTTTTTGGAGCGTATCGAAATGACAGTCTCCTTTTACAAAGCCTGTGCCGTTTTTTTCACCGCTTGCGGCAAAAATTACAATGTCCTTGTCGTCGGGAAGCTTTATTCTGTTTTGTCCGTTCAAAGGAATTTCAACAGAGAAAAGATAAAGCTGTTTTGCAATCATATTGCCGTTTTTGTTATGAGTGTGTGAAAGGGTAAGAGCCTGAGGTACGCTCTTTATATATCCCGTTTCCTTTGTTTGCATAAGATCCCAATGACCGAGAGCTTCAAAGCAATCGGGAACAGGCACCTGTGTTATATTTCCCCCGCAGGAGAAATTTACTGTTTTATCCCCTGAAAGTGAGGTCAGCAGTAAATGTACTTTTTCGCAAGTGTCCGGTACATCTATATAACTGCCGTCACACACAAGGCAGTTTTTATTTCCCTTTGAGAGAGTATATTGTATTCCCGCAAACGAAAAGCTGTCTGGGGTTATTTCTGCGGGAAGAGAAACACCGTTTTTGAGCGTAGACAAAGAGCAGGTCTTGTCTGTTGTTATTCCCACGGCATTGAAACTGAGAGGAATAAACTGAGAAGACGGGTTTATTGTTTTTTCTTTGTTGAAGGTAAGTGCAAAGCTTTTTATTTCATTGCTTTTTATATCAAAGCTCAGCTTACCGTCTGAAATATCTTTTTCGCTGAGCTTTGTTTCATCTCCCTGAATTTCAAAAGCTTCTGCAACAGGGGATGAGAATACTGCTTCAACTCCGTTTATATCGCTTTCACAGCAGGAGCATACTCTGAAAATTATTTCGTCGGATTCCTGCGCTTTTTTGATACAGGTAATTCTCACCTTATCGGTATTGAGTTTTACGAGAGAATACTCTTTTCCGAGTGTGCCTGTATGATGGTCTGCAATAAAGGTATGCATAGGCTGGCAGAATTCATCTGCAAAGGCTGAAACGCTTTCAGGCTTTCCTGTATGCCCCATAACAGCAAATGCATAGCGGTTAAGTCCCATATCCATTATATGCTGTGAGCATTCCCAGCGGTAGTTTGCAAAGGGAGTGTGAATTAAGGTAAGTCTTATTGTAGAGCCGTCGGGCTTGTCCCAGCCTGTTCTTGAATCGCTGAAAATACTGACACCGAACTCTCCGCTTTTATCGGTAATATCCGCCCATTTCTGTGCGGGCACCTCGCAAAGCTTCTTTGTGTTTGTCGGACGGGCTGTGTAGCCTGTTCCTATATCGTAATTTGCGTTATCGTTTTCCGTTGAAACACAAAATTCTGCTTTAAGAAGAGATGCTTCCTCTCGCCAGTCTGTTTCATTGTAAACAGACAGATATTCGCTTTCGCTGTCAAGAGAAATTATCTGGGTAAATTTCGATTTCCCCGCAGTTCTGATAATTTCAAGTGAGCAGAGAGCGCTGCCCGAATCCTTGATTTTTATTTCGGGATTTTTAGCATACATATAAGGCTTTTCGCACAAATCCTCATACTTTATTTCCCACGCGGGCCAGTCAAAGCTGTTGACATTATTAAGAATACAAAGACGGACAGGCTTTTTCAGAAGCTCTTTTTTCAGTCTTTTGTTAAAAATACTGTATATATCACCGTTATTATCAATCTTAAGCGTAAGATACTTGTTCTCAATGTAATTTTCGCTTATTTTCAGTTCATTACTGATATTACATTCTTCTGCTGATTCTCTCAAATCGTAAACGGTAAGAGAGCAGGAGGCAACATCGGCTAAGAAAGTAACCTCTTTTTCTTTTTCGCTCAGTATTTTTGATTGAGCGGGGACTTCAATTCCGTCTTTATTAAACACACGAAAATGCTTTGCTGTGCTCGTGATGTTTACCTTTACAGCCTGTTTTCTGCCCGATAAACTTTGTACGGGATTTGATACAATAACAGGTGTGCCGAGTGCAAAGGAAGTGTCGAGCTGTGAAGCAAGAGCCTTGCAGGCGGCAGTATATTCTGCGGAAAAAGTATTCATAGCCTGAACATAGTCGTTATGGCTTCGTTTGTAGCATTTTTCAAAGGATGTGCCCGTGATATCGTCGTGGAAATGGTGCGCGATTACTTTTTTCCACGCTTCATCAATGCCGTATTGAGGATACACGGAAAGTCCGTTTATAAATGCCGCAGACGAAAATCTTTCGGCGGCATCCGCTAACTGCTCACATCTTTTATTCCAGCGTTTTGTAACGGTTCTTGAAGTGTAGCTGCCCGCTCCGTGGGCTGTAAGCAGAAATTCACCGTTGTATACGGGCATAGCGGCTTTTTCTTCTTCACTTCTGCTTTCAAGCATATCGAAAAATTCTTTTGTGGTTGCTGAAATAATCTCAGTATCTGCAGAAGCATTTTTTCTTTGTGCCGAAATTACATTTTTTACAGAGGATTTGTGCGGTGCACCGCCTCTGTCTCCTATGCCGTGATAGGCAAAGGTAAAGGTCGGGAGATTTTTCTTTTTGTTATCTTCTATCTTGTTGAGCACTCTTTCGGCTTTGTTCATAGCCTTGAAGGAGGTTGTGTATGAAAAGGGCATAAGAGCTGCCCATATTCCTTTGCCGTCAGCTCCCGTCCATTTTCCCGTGTCAAAGGGAATAGGCACGCTGCTGCCCCAGAAAAGCTTTCCCGTAGAAAAGCCCGTAAGTCCCGAATGTGCGGCAAGAGTGGGTAAAGCCTTGCCGAAGCCGAAGCAGTCGGGAAGAAAAATATCGTTTGATTTTACGGAAAATTCCTTGTTGAAGAAGCCGTTACCGTATAAAATATTACGGATAAGTGCCTCGGGGGAGGGGATGTTTACATCTCCGTTTTCATAGCACGCTCCGCAGGGATTCCATCTGCCCTGCTTTATGTATTTTCTGACCTTTTCAAATTCCTCGGGATAGTACTCCTTGAGAAGCTCATATCTGTAGCTGCCCTCAAAATTGAATTTGTATTCGGGATATTTTTCAATAAGTGCAGAGTTTTTCTTTATGGTGTCGGGCAGATATTCGGAGATCGTCTGCTCAAGCGTCCATAACCAGGAGGTGTCAAGATGTGCTGTTGCTACGGTATAAATTTTAGGCTTGTTATTTTTCATAACATATTCCCTCGATTGATAATTTAGTTTGTGATAATACCGCTTGTTTTTATTATTTCTATTGCTTCATTGATTTTTTCAACAGGTAAGGTGAGTGCAAATCTCACATATCCTTCACCGAGAGGTCCGAAGCTGCATCCGGGCGTGCAGACCACACCGCATTTTTCGAGTAACAGTAAGCAGAAAGACATACTGTCCGTATATCCCTCGGGCAAGGGTGCCCAGACGAACATACTGCCCTTGCTTTGGGGTACTGTCCAGCCTATGTCACAAAGTCCCTTGCACAGAGCGTCTCTTCTTTGCTGATATATCATATTCTGTTCCTTTACCCCGTCAAGAGGTCCTGTCAATGCGGCAACAGCAGCCTTTTGTATCGGCAGAAACATACCGAAATCTATCTGAGAGCGAAGCTTTTTGAAGGCAGAAATAACATCCTCACGACCGACAAGAAAGCTTATTCTCACACCCGTAACATTGAAGCTTTTTGACAAACTGAAAAATTCAACTCCCACATCCTTTGCCCCGGGAGTGTTAAAAAAGCTGTTGCCCTTTACTCCGTCATAGATAATATCGCTGTATGCGTTGTCGTGAATGATTAAGACATCGTATTTTTTTGCAAAAGCAACTATTTCTCTGTAAAGCTCGGGTGTTCCTATGCTTCCCACGGGATTTGCGGGCAGAGATACAATCATATATTTTGCTTTTTTTGCAATTTCTTCGGGTATTTTTGAAACCTCAGGCAAAAAGCCGTTTTCCTTTGTCATAGGATAATACTGAATATCAGCCTGAGCCATTTTTGCACCTGCTATGAAAACGGGATAGCAGGGGGAAGGCAGAAGAACGGTGTCTCCCTTGTTGCACAGCACCATACCGATATGTCCCATTCCCTCCTGAGAGCCGTTACAGCTTGCAACCTGCCCGTGAGAGATTTCAACACCGAATCTGTTTTTATAGTAATTACAAACAGCGTCAAGAAGCTCGGGAGTGTCACCTAAGGAGTAGTGCCAGTTCGCAGAATCCATAGCTGCATCAGCCAACGCACGGCGGATATGCTCGGGTGTTTCAAAATCGGGTGTGCCTATGCTGAGGTTATATATTTTTTTGCCCGTCGCTGCAACCTCTGCTTTTTTTTCATTGAGGACTGCGAATATTTCATCACCGAAGCTGTTGATTATATCTGAAAATAACATTTTTTTCTCCGAAAACTAAGATTTTTCAATATCTTACCATAATTGTGCTGTTTTTACAATATATATTAAAATATTAAACACAAGCCTTGACAATGCAGCATTATGTGTTGTATCATCAATGTGATATTCAGAAGAATATCACGGAAGCAGAAGTTTCCTTTTTTTTGCAGAGCAGTTTTAATTTGAGGAGGTGTCATTATCTCAGGAGAGATGATGTCACTTTTTGTATTTATGAAAGGAAATTTCTATGAAAAACAGCAACTTGTTAAAAATGACCTTATCCGCCTTTTTTCTTGCTTTGGCATTTGTTATGCCGTTTCTGACGGGGCAGATTCCCGAAATCGGCTCAATGCTGTGCCCTTTGCATATTCCCGTGCTGCTCTGCGGCTTTATATGCGGTGCTCCGTGGGGACTGGCTGTCGGTTTTATTGCCCCCTTGCTTCGTTCTCTTATTCTCGGTATGCCGCCGCTTTTCCCGACTGCCGTATGTATGGCTTTTGAGCTTGCGGCATACGGTCTGGTTGCAGGGATAATGCATAAGCTTTTGAGAGAAAAAAAGATATACATATACATCTCTCTGCTTGTGTCTATGATTGCGGGCAGACTTGTGTGGGGTACAGCAATGTTTATCTGTATGGGGATTAACGGAGACAGCTTTACATTTTCTGCTTTTCTTGCAGGGGCGGTTATAAATGCAGTTCCGGGAATTATCGTGCAGATAGTTCTTGTTCCCGTGGTTGTTATGCTGCTTGAAAATAATAAGACTTTGAAGCGATTAAGAGATTGATACGGAGAAATTTATGTCAACAAACGAAGTAACCCGTAATTTACTTGCAGAACATTACAAGAAATATCCTGAATTACAGCTTCAGGATATTTTTAAGTATATCTATCAGAGTTCATTCGGATGCGAGCATATGGTGCCGTCATTGGATGCTGTGACCGATTATATACGAAAAGAATATGAAAATGCAGTTTTTTCTTCTGAATTGTATGATAAGCTCGACGGTGAATATACCCGTGTGCATTTTTCTGTTTTACAGCAGGGATTAAGCATAAACACATTTGCAAAGCTGTTTTATCTGTCTGCAAAAAAAGAGGCAAACGGAGAAAAGGAGCTTGAGAATAAGCTCTCAGCTGTGAGAGAACTGATATCTGAGAATATACTTAAGGTTTCATTATCAGACTTTGAAAATCAAGCGGCACAATGGAAAGAAAACGGATATCCTGCCGTACACCATTCTGATGTTTTCCGAAAGGTGTATTCTCCCGCCTACAGGGTTATTGCAGATGAATTTGTTTTCTTTATGCCCTTGTTTGTACAGCTTGATAAAATGCTCTCCTGCGGCTGCGTTGTGCTTGCAATTGACGGAAAGTGCGGAGGCGGAAAATCAACACTCGGGAAAATGCTTGAAAGGGTATATGACTGTACGGTTCTTCATATGGACGATTTTTTTCTTCGTCCCGAGCAGAGAACACCCGGGCGTTTTGCCGAGGTCGGCGGAAATGTTGACAGAGAACGCTTTTTGTCCGAGGTGCTTATTCCCTTGTCACAAAACAAGCCGATTGACTACAGGCGCTTTGACTGCTCTTCCTTTGAAATCAAAGAGTCGGAAAGAATTTATCCGAAAAAGCTTACCGTAATTGAGGGGACATATTCTATGCACCCGTGTCTTTCGGCTTATTATGATTTATCCGTGTTTATTGATATTTCGGAAGAAAAGCAGAAAAATCGCATAGAAAAACGCAATTCTCCCGAAATGGCGGTTCGTTTTTTCAATGAATGGATACCCAAAGAGAATGAATATTTTAGGGAAATGAATGTAAAAAACAGATGCAGTATGGCATTTGATATCTGATATTACAAAGAAGGTGGGGTGCACAGATGTATCGCAACTTAGGAATTTTAGCTCATGTTGACGCGGGAAAAACAACGCTTACGGAACAGCTATTATATAAGTCGGGTGTTATCCGTGAAATAGGCTCGGTTGATGACGGTACAACCCGCACCGATTCTCTTTTGATAGAAAAGCAGAGGGGAATTTCTGTCCGTTCCGCCACAGCTTCACTTGAGTGGAGGGGTGAGAAAATCAATATCATTGATACCCCCGGGCACATTGATTTTGCGGGCGAGGTTGAAAGATGCCTTGCGGCTCTCGATTTTGCCGTGCTTGTGATTTCTGCCCCCGACTCTATCAAGGCACACACGCAGAATCTGTTGTCTGCACTCATTGAGATTAACATTCCCCGACTGATTTTTATAAATAAGCTTGATATGGCAGGCTCTGATGTTTCAGGTATTCTTGTCGAGCTTACCCGTCTTGCCGACAAAAAAACAGTTTTTATGCCGATAAATAAGCCTCTGAACGAGGGGAGCGACAGCTGTGGTATTACAGAGTGCAATCTTCTGAGTGCGGCAACTCAGGCTCTTGCCGAATTTGATGAAGAGGTTGCCGAGCTTTATCTGCTCGACGAGGTCTTGTCGCAACGAGAGGTTGAGGAAAAATTACCGAAAGCAATTTTTGATACAAAAATAACCCCCGTGCTTTGCGGCTGTGCAAAAAAAGGGCTCGGAACAGACGGGCTTTTAGACTTCATAGTAAAATATATGCCCCATTCGGAATATAAGAAAACACAGGAGACCTCGGGTGTTATTTTCAAAATTGAGCACGACAAGGCAATGGGGAAAATAGCACATATCAGAATGTTCGGCGGAAGTGTACAAAATCGGGATATCGTTAGGGTAATTTCTCCCGATTGTGTAAGCAAAGAAACAAATCCCTCGGAGAATGATGCTGTCAGCATAGAAGAAGTCCCCGACAACAAGGACAAAATTTCTCAGATTCGCAAGGCTTCGGGAGGGAAATTTACCGATGCGGGTGTTGTTGAGGCAGGCGATATTGCCGCTGTCTGCGGTCTTACCAAGGCAAAGGTCGGAAGCTTCATAGGCTCTGTTTCACCGTCCGTAAATTATCCCCTTGCACATCCGCTGTTAAGAGTAAGGGCAACTCCTGCCGACACGCATCCCGAGGCTTTACCGAGACTTGCCAATGCACTCAAAGAGCTGTCCGACGAGGAGCCGTATATTGATGCAAAATGGGAAAACGGACAATCCGAAATTGTTATAAATCTTACGGGTAATATACAGTCCGAGATTCTCAAATCCCTTATTGAAGAAAGATATAATATCAGGGCGGATTTTTCCCCGCCGACGGTAATCTACCGTGAAACTCCTTCTGCTAAAGGCAGAGGTATAGGTGTATATACTATGCCAAAGCCTTGCTGGGCTGTGGTTGAATTTATGTTTGAGCCTATGCCGAGAGGCTACGGAGTGAGCTATCACGGAAGGCTGCCCAACAACCAATGCTTTTACCGCTATCAGAGCCATATTCACCGCTCGTTCAACACATGTCTTGAACAGGGACTTCACGGCTGGGAGGTAACGGACTTTAAGTGTACGCTCATAGGCGGTGAGCATCACACCATACACACCCATCCGCTTGACTTTTTTGTTGCAACCCCTATGGCTTTTATGAACACTCTTGTTGACTGCGGCTCAACCTTGCTCGAGCCCTTGATGAAAATGCGTATTGTTGCCCCCGCTGAGCTTTCGGGTAAGCTTCTGACAAAAATCATTCAGGGCAGAGGAGAGTGCGATGCTCCGTTTACCCTCGGAGATACCGTAACGCTTGATGCCGTTGTTCCTTTCTCAGAATTTATGGATTTTCCCGCAAAGCTTGCAGCTATGTCCTCAGGCAGAGCAGTCTGCTCAACCTGTTTTTACGGCTACAGAGAATGTCCCGAGGGGCTGGGAGCAGATGCCCCGAGAAGAGGCGCTGATCCTCTCGACAGATCAAAATGGATTTTATGGGCAAGAGGTGCTTTAAGTACAGAACAATTATAAACATAAGCAAATATGTCCGCAGCTCACAACACGGCTGCGGACATATTTTATTAATTTTCAATATCTGTCATAGTGCCTATAAAGAACGGAACATTGTTTTCACAGTCTATGAGCATATAAACAAACGGTCTGTCAAGATAAATTTCCTTGGGCTCAAGCGGCTCGGCAGCTGCACCGTCATTCATTTCTATAACGGTTACCGCTCCGGCCTTTGTGCCCTTTTCTCCCACGGAAACAAAGGTTTTATGAAGCACGCTGTTTATATAGAGCGGTCCTTCGGTTGAAGTTCCGATACCTTCAAAATCTGCCTTGTCGGGATTAAAAGCGTCTGTAATTCCCATAGCCTTGAGTATTTCCGACATTTCAACGGAATATTCGGTTTCAAACTTGGGTATTGCTGTGTAAACAGTAGTATTAATCGGAGCTGAAAGCATTGTATATACTGCTTCACCGTCAATAGAGGCTATATATTCCGATACACTTACTCCTGTATTCGGGAGCATTGCAACAAAGGCATATTTGCCGTCCTTATAATATTTTATAAAGCCCGCGCCCTTTTCGTCCTCAAGATATGTCCCTTCGGTTGCATACATAAATTCAGCTTTCTGCTTTGTGCCGTCTTCCTTTGTGAAATTACCGTCACGCACCTGATATTTTTCATATATCTTTGACCACTCTGCTTCAAATGCAAGTGCATTGATAAGATACATAACCGCAGAGTAAGGAATTTTATCAAGAATTTCGGGAATCATTTTATCCGTCTTTTCGCTTACCCAATTATTGATGTCCTTGCAGGTCTGACTGTTGAAGGGTGCCTTATAAATATCCGCAGAATAATAATCTGCATTTGTCTGTAAAAAGTTCTGATTTACGCTGAACCGTTCGTCTTCATTGAACCATATTGAATTTGCAATACTGAGCTTATATTTTTCTGACTGCGGCAGACTGTTGACATATGTGTAAATATACTCATTTAGCTCCTTAGAGGACATTCCGAGTACGGCTTGCATTTGCTCAAGAGTTTCTTTTTGAGCACCGTTGACGGTCATAGACAAGGCACAAAGCACGGATAAAGGAGAAATCAGCGTATTTTTTCCGTCTTCCTGAGTTGCCTTGAATAAGCGTATTGCAAAATCAGTAACCTTACTGTTTTGTGAATTGATATCTGAAAGCGTGCTTACTGTGTTCGGGGAGATATTTTCCATAAGATTTTTTGCCTGAACTTCCATAGTACAGCCGCTCATATTGAAGACAAAAGCGCATATAAGCAGTAAGCTTATTAACAAAAGGCCGGTGCGAGATGTTTTCATATCCTTTCCTCCTTATCAGTCATAGAAAAATTCATATTCGGGGAGAGCGAGCCATTCGTCTGTTGCGGTAAGTATGTCTCTTATGCCCTTGCACACATCAAGGAATTTCTGTCCCTTTGCGTTACTTGTTTCATAAGACAGTACAGTTTCTTTAACCGTAACAGTTTTGTCAAGTCCGTCTGCTTTTACGGATAAAATCAAGGTCATATACGGAGTTGAAACACCGTTGTTATGCGGATTGTATTCATCGGGATAGTCTTCAATATCCAGCTTTTCTATAAGCTGCCAAATCTCAGAATACTGTTCAGCTGAAAGCTTAAGAGCTGTTGTGTATTCTTTCGGATTTGTTGCATCTTTGGTTTTTATAAGTGTTCCTGTTTCGCTGTCATATGAGCTTATACCGTAGATGTTCCATGTCAGCGAAAAGGAATAGTCGGGATAAGCTGTATTTTCAGAAGAAATACCCGCTTCCTCTTTAGCCCAAATTATAATTTCTTTTAATTTGTTTATCTGTTCTTGTGTTAAATCTGCCTGACCTTTATCGCTTCTCGCATAGCCCTGAGAAAGATTTATTGAGTACCCTGTTCCGAATTCGGTGTCAACCTTGTATTCAGGCAGGCATTTGCAAATCTTATTCTCATCATAATTCAGATTTATAAGTATGTCTGTCATTGTAACAGAATAGTCATACATAAAGGTATAGCTTTTGCCGTTGTCAAAATATACAGTTGTCTGTGTGTTTCCGCAATAACCCGAAACAGGATTTTCAACAGTCTGTTCCTCGGCAGCAGGGGAGTGGGAATGATTGTTGTTTATTATCATATCGTTGTAATAAACAATAATATTATCAGCTTCAGCGGGTACAGAAATCTTCGGTATCTCTGTCATAATGTGCCAATATGCCATATCACAGGTTCCGACCTCAGGCTCAACGGAAAGGATATTGATATAAATAGTGCCGTTAGTGTCGGCTTTTACCGATTCAACATTATGGCTTGTGGAGCCGCTGCCTTCTTCGAGGACTATGAATATCAGTAAGTTTTCCTCAAAAAACTCAGCGGTATATTTTTCACAGGCATCAAGATAATCCGTAACATTATCCTCGCGGTAGTCAAGGCAGAAATTATCTTTATTTTCCTCATTGTATGCATTAAGCTCATCTACGGAACCGATAATGCTTACAACAGGAAAGTCTCCCGCGAAATTCTGTAACCCCGTGCGGATATACTGAACATCAAAATCTATTTTCTCAGTAACAGATGTATTTTTACCGCTGTCTGTTGTGTAAATACCCAATATTTCATCCTCGGGCTTATACTCTGAGTTCCCCTTTGCCAGACGAAGAAGATAATAACCGCCCGTCTGTGACGGATAGCTTGTTTCAACACCGTCATGGAAAAGCAACACCTTGTCGCCGTTTTCAAAGCCGTTGAAAAGCTCGGCATTATCGCTGCAGTCAGATACTCGCATTGCCATATCGTTGTTGTCTATAAGATAAGTAGAGCCGTTGCTGGCGAAGTATATGATACCGCTTGAAATTCCGTAGCCGTGTTCACTGATAACGGCACCAAAGACGAAAACAGAGGCAATAAACAGGATAATTATTCCCGAGACAATACCAATGGGTAGAAACAATTTTTTCTTTTTCATTTGCTGTCACCTCTTAAAGCCGATTTAAGCTCGGTTAACTGAGCGGCACTGAGCTTAATTTCAATATTGTGCCTTGAATCAGAAAGGATGTTATCTGTAAGACTGAAGGTCCGTTCTGAACCGTCGGAGCTTGTTATTGTTATGATATATCCGCCCTTGTTTTTCAGAGTATTACTTTGAGTATCCTCGGCAGAGCTGTCTGAAAATTCTCCCGAAATATCATCAAGTGATACATATGATGACACAATAGCGTCGAGCTTAGTAAAAATATCGTTTATTTGCTTTGTGTCGGTTATTGTGTAATACTGCTGGGACTGTCCGGACAGCTCTTTGATTTCGAGTAAAACAAAGTCTTGTGCATTTTCGGTAAGAGCATCCTCGTCTGCAATTACTTCATCATCCGAAACAGGCGCATTGTTTTCGTATGCGGCATCGTCCGAAACAAACGGCAATGCGGGGATAAGAGCTATTGAAACAATACCCAATAAACATACGGGAATACAAAACGCCAAAAGCTGTCTGCGTTTTCTTTTTTTCAGTTTGATTCTCTTTTCGCTTCTCAGAAAAATTTCTGCTTTTCTTTCTTCAAAATTTCTCATAACAACAGCTCACCATCCTTCCCGAGAATGATGCGAAGCTCCTTTTTTGCTCTGTATAAAAGATTGTCAACCTGCTTACGGTTTTTCTTCATAACCTTTGCCGCCTCATCGTAAGATAAGTTTTCAAAATAAATCAAGTGAATTGCAACACGCATATCCTCACTAAGAGACTCCAAAGCATTGTTTATAATACGCTTCCTTTCATCCGCGAGGATAATTTCCTCTAAGGAGTGAATGTCATCTTCCGTATTATCTGCCTCGGAAAGCTCGGCAAAGTCAATACGCTTGCGGTGCTTTATGTAGTTCAATGCACGGCTTCTTCCTATCATAAACAGATAAGTTTTCAGCGTTACCTTGAAATTATACCGATGCTTATTGACCACCAGATCCGAAAAGGTATCAATGGCAATATCCTCGGCGGCGTGGATGTCATGCACATAACGGTCAATGAAGAAAACAAGCTTATCAAACAGCTCTTTCATTATGTCATCAAAGGCACTCTCATCACCATCAAGGAAACGGCGGTAGCTACCTGCGCCGTTATCCATATTTTTTTCCTCCTGACAAGGGCTCGCGATGCCCTTTCACTTATTATACAATTCAGACAGAGTAAATTCCTTATAAAAATTACAGAAAAAATAAAAATTTCTGTTTTTTTAATATATATTATAGCATAAGTCGTTAATTTTTTCGATTGACCGCAATAAAATAATCTGATATTATGAATTCAGATGTATTTTGTGAGGTGTTTTTTGTGTCGGAAAAGATAAAATATCTTCTCGGGATAGACGGCGGCGGAACAAAAACCGAATTTCTGCTGACGGATATGAGCTTAAATGAAGTAGGACGGATTATTCTCGGCACATCAAATCCCGTCAATACAGGAATTGAAAATACAAAATCGGTATTACTGCAAGGCATAGAGGAAATATGCAAGGGTATTTCATTTTCTGAAATTTCCGTTTTTGCGGGACTTGCAGGGGGCGGTGCTGATGAAATAAAGACAGAAATCAACAGCTTTCTTGCATCATTCGGATTCGGCGCTTTTTTGAACGGAACGGATGCGGATTCTGCCGTAGAGCTTGCCCTTAAAGGTGAAAACGGTGCTGCCGTGATTATGGGTACGGGAATTATAGCCTTTGTCCGTTCATGTGCTGAAATGCACCGTATAGGCGGCAGAGGCTTTATGATGGACAAGGGAACAAGCGGGTTTTGTCTCGGCTCAGAGGCACTTAACGCCGCATACGAATACCTTGATAAAAGGGGAAAAAGCCTGATTATTTATGAGCTTGTCGCAAAAAAGCTCGGCGGAAATCCCGAAGACTTTGTCGGTGAAATTTATAACAGGGGAGCAGGCTTTGTTGCTTCCTTTGCTCCCGTAATTTTTGAAGCGTATAAAATGGGAGACAAAACGGCTCAGGAAATATTAGACAGAAATGTCCGTGAATCCGTAAAGCTTCTGCGTGCGGCACAGACATACCTTAAAAAGGGCGAAAAAACAGTTATCTGCGGAGGATTGTGTAAGCAAAAGGATGTTCTGCAGTCTTTTTTCAATAAATATATGTCACAGGATTTCCCGATTACATTTTCGGACGAGCCGATGGTAAACGGTGCGGTGCTTATAGCAAAAAATAAGGTGGGGTAAATATGCTGAAAACCGAAATGAGAAATGAAAATACATATAATATAGACAAAATGACAACATACGAAATGCTGTCGGTAATCAATGCTGAAAATGCCGCAGTCACAAAGGCTGTTGACAATGCTTTGAATGAGATAGCCCTTGTATGCGATATGGTTGCAGACACAATAAAAGCGGGCGGAAAGGTTTATTATATAGGCAGCGGAACCTCGGGCAGACTTGCCGTGTGCGATGCCGCAGAATGTCCCCCGACCTTCGGAGTACCGCACGATTTATTCAACGGTATTATAGCAGGGGGAGAGAAATGTATGTTTACCCCCGCTGAGAACGCAGAGGACAATGCCGAAGCGGGAATTGAAGACCTTAAAAGCCGTAATTTCAGTCAAAAAGATATACTGATAGGTATTTCCGCATCAGGCTCGGCTTCTTATGTTATTTCGGCTGTAAACTACGCAAAAAGCATAGGAGCAAAAACCGCATCAATCACAAACAACCCCGACACAGCCCTCGGAAAGGCAGCTGATATAGACATCTGTGCAGACACGGGTGCCGAGGTTATAACAGGCTCTACAAGAATGAAAGCAGGCACGGCACAGAAAATCATCCTGAATATGATTTCAACCGCATCAATGGTAAAATGTGGTTGTGTTTATGAAAATATGATGATAAACCTAAGACCGACAAATAAAAAGCTCACACAAAGAATGATAGGAATCGTCACAGAAATACTCGGCTGTACAGCAGAAAAAGCCGAGCAGCTCCTCGAAGAAAACGAATGGAACATCCGCAGAGCTGTGGCAGAAAGCGACAGACAGTAAAGACAAAAATTAACAACGAAAGAAAAATCACCCGAAAGATTTAAAATTAAATTTTCAGGTGATTTGTTTTTTATTCTTTATGGACAGTAATCAGGTGTCAAGCTGTAATATTGAAAATTCGGATTTGTTAATGTAAAATAAACTTGTAAATATTTTTGTTTTTGTGTAACAATTTAGTGCCGATATCCGTCATATTGATGTAAGGAGGTGAAGCGATGGCAAATAACAATATTGATGAAATATATCAAGAGCACAGCAGAAGAATATTTCTCTATATTTTCTCGTTATGTCATGACACTCATGTTGCAGAAGATTTGACACAGGAAACCTTTGTTAAAGCCATTGTTTCATTACCTAAAGACTGCGGTTCAGTGTTATCCTGGCTTTACAAGGTAGCATCTAATCTTACATATGATTATTTCAGAGCGAAAAAGCGATATTCAGATATTGAAGCACAAAAAGACTTAATTGATTTTTCTTTTGCCGATAAGTTGATTGCCTCAGAAGAATATCATCTGCTTTATCACTGCATTCAAAAGCTTGAAGAAAATGAACGCAAAGTTATAACCTTACATTATTTTTCAGGATTCAAGCAGTATGAAATTGCTGCAATAACCGGTATTTCATATTCGGCAGTCAGAGTAATCGCTTCCCGTGCCAGAGAAAAGCTGAAAAAATTAATAGAGGAGGAACAAGGATGAACTACAGAGATAAATTTGAAGAATATAAAAAAGGAAAACTCACTCCTGAGGAAACACAGGAAATTGAAAAAGACATTGAAAAATTTACCGTTTTGATGCAATATTTTGATGAAAAGATTGTATCGGAACCTGTTCCGGTTTTGTCTTCTGACAGTGATGATTTTTCTTTCTCAGAACAGATTGATAAGCTTATTAACAAGAGGATAAAAAAATCAACAGTAAGAATTTTAGTAATCGGCATTTTGTTTATAGCGTTTTTCTTATTCGGAACAGGAATTCTGAATAGCGTTGGGATATCAGACGGAGCATCACATTTTTTGAACGGTATTTTCAGCGCTGCATATTATTCGTTTAATTTTTGGCTGTTTTACAGGATTTTTACAAAAAAAAGTTGGAAGACCGCAGTTTTCCTTATTGCTTGGAATGTTGTATTAATCGCTTTGAGTTTCATTTTTTCAATTGCAATCGGAGATGCAGTACCTTTTGCTTTACCGATAATATTAGGTTTTTCAACGCTTCCGCAATATTTTGCAGATATTTTTGATTCCGATATTGTTTATAATATTATGCATGTTATCGGTATGGCGATGATTCCCGTAAATCTTATTCTTTCTGTTATCGCTATTATTTTTTCAAAGAAACAAAAAGCTTTTAAGACAATTTCAAAGAAAAAATCAAGGTTAATTATATCAGTATTTTTTGTCTTTTCAATTGCATTGTCAGGGGTTAGCACGGCAGTCAATTATTATAACGGATCGTTTCCGCATGATTATATTGGCTCTGCACTGGCACAAGATGCCGTTTATGAGCTTGATGATACATTTTTAAAGGCAAATCCCCTTGATAAATCGGATGATGAGCTGAAAAACAAGCTGGAAAACCTCGGATATGAATATTATCCCCAATATGATTCTTATCGTAAAGGGCGCAGCGATAACAGGACTGCAAGTATATCTTTTGGCGAAGACAACAATGAAAGCCACAGAAGTCTTAATATCAATCTTTCATATTATTGTATTAATCCGTATATAAAACAAGACAAGATGAAAAGCATATCTATGGGCGAATATTTTAAGCTTGGCGACGATGAAACTTATGTTATAAAAGAACTTTGTTCTTTTGGCTTAGTTCCGTTCTCAGTTATATATATCGAAGATAACGGAGAACGATTAACTCTTTGCAAAGTCAATATTTCCGTAAAAGAAAGCTATGGTTATCCAAACGGATATAAAGACTTCCTTGAATTTCATTTTGAAAACGAAAAACTTACATTTTTTGACAGTTGGGCTATTGATGACTGATAAAGAAAATATTGTTATGTGTTTTGTTGTGGAGGGGAACATTTTCTTGTGTTGTAACACTAAATGCAATAATAAGTATTTATATGCTGTTAATTAAAATGTAAAAAAGAGCTGACTGACATTTAAAATCAGTTAGCTCTTAATTTTTATGATATTCAAATGTTACCGGAGCGTTGCCTCAGAGTTTCATTGAAAACGCAAATTTGAGGTATATCAACGCTTCCGCTACTTGGTTTTATTATTCCCACTCACTTAGTTTTGATATTTAACTTGTGAAAAGGCACGTAAAATAAGGGTTTCTGAGGGGGCAAAACTGAAGTTTTTAAGTTTTTTGCCGAGAAACCGTATCAATCACAGTATCACAGAACAAAAACACAAACCCCGGCGGATTCACACCCACCTGAAACACTCTTCATTTACAATTGCAAATGAATTGTAGCACATATAAAAGTATATGTCAATACTTTAAAGCAGTAAAGTTTTTTGGTTGTTATAACGATTTTGTAATTTTATAATCAGGCGTTTTTCCCATACAACTAAACGCAATATCCATATCCACCCGAGGATATTTCAAAAAATCCTCCCAAGTTACAACATATATGTATCCACTGTTTATATTTTCTTTCAATATAGGGAAAAGATTATTTTTATCATAATAGTCATATGAACCTAATTTATCTGGCAGAATAACAGCCAAAATGGCATTTCTGTGGCTTTTTCGGTCATTACGAACCGTTTCTTTTACGGAATAACTTATCTCCCATGGAATCCATTGTGAGCGTTGCCATTTGCCGTATTCTTTCATATTTGGTGAAATTAACACAATAGTAATTGAACTATCATAAATCTTCCCTTTTAAATGTTCCCAAATAGCATATTCACTCCAAGATGATATATCTTCATTACTTTCTTCACCCTTATAAATATCATCATCAGATAATACATTTTCTTTTATGTAATCCACATAATCGCACGGCCATGTTGGCTGAGTAACGCCCGACAACATTTTCACATCGTTGTCTTTAAATTTATAAGAAACAAAAACTTTGCGACCCAACGCAATTTCCTCCTTTATACATCATTAAACCAATCAACAAGAGGAGTAATATAATTACCATCTTTTTCATGAGTGCGGACATAATATCCTCTCTCAATAGGTCTTCCACTTTTATATTTTTCTGTACCATCAAAATAAGCAATATATGGATATATGCTCATATATTCAGAGCCTTTATAAGCACTATCATATGCCCCTTTGGGTTTCATAGGAAATAACGCAATATTTTTCTTAAATTTTTGTGCATCTCCATATCCCAATTCCCAATTACACCATTTTGATTCTATAGCTCCGTTTGTTGCAAGAAGAATAAACTTATTGCATTGTTTAATTCGTTCCTTAATGTTTAAAGCGGTTTCGGCTGATGTTGTTGGTGGCATAGAAGGGTCTTGACTATCAATATAAACCTTTACTCCATATCTTTGTTGCAAAAAGCCTAATATACCTTTCAAGTCTTCAAGATCGTCATGCTTATGAGAAATGAATACTGTTGTTTTACTACGAACCCCATACTGTGAATGTTCCAAAACAGATGAACGAGATTCATCTAAACGCACCTGAGAATATGTAGAAAAAGCACCATGTTCAAATATTTTTATCATGAAATAACACCCTCTTATCAGATTGCCTTTATGCACTTTAATACGAACACTATAATCAATATAAGCAACATCAATGGATAAAACAAATAGATACTAGGTGATTTAATACAATCCCAAGTTCTAGCCTTTGCACTAATAATTTCCAACGGATCGGTCGTTAGTTTCATTGAAAAATCTATTTCATGTTTATCCAATCGCACTTGTTCAAACAAAAATCTAAACTTTCTTTCTAATTTCAAATAATAAATATCTAAAACTGCAAAAGCTAAAACAGGAAGAAAAGATAGTCCTAAAATCCATAAATCTGTCGTTGAATATGTAATTACAGAAATTCCCGCAACAATAGAAGCTGCAAAGCCTTTAAAAATAGCAGATATTGTAGACATTCTACAAATTGGTTCTTGTAACATTTGTAAATATTCTGTTTTTCCTTCTTTCATTATCTTCACCTCATAAAAAATTCTATTTATTAAATACGAACAACATTATAAAAATAGTACAAACGCTTTCTTTAAAGTTAACACCAAGTCAATAGCTCTGTTTATAAGATCAGGATAGTTATCTTGATTATCAAAATCAAGCCCCTGGATATATGTACAAGCTAATGAAGCTTTTTTATCATCAAGCCTATCCCAATATAACTCAAAGCCACATGAAGCTTCAATTTCTTCTTTATGAGCATAAAATTGATCGTATAACTCTTTATTATCGGCAATCCATATACCAACTCGGATTTTATGTTCTTTGTTAACAAGATCCATAGATATATGGCATTCGGAGGACCCCATAGCAACGGAGTACTAATGGTCTGTTGTTGCCTTACGTTTGTTAAAGGGTTTGCCACGTTGCTCTAAAACCTCATTTAACTGTGTCCAAAATTCCAATCTTTTTTGTTGAGCTACACTCAACTCTGAATTTTTTGATATAGCTTTTACACTTTTAGCAAAATCATTTGGCTGTTCTATTATCTTAAACATAGGTGCCGGTTCAGAATTGCCGATAGTGTACGCGTGAACCTCTATTAAGAAGAAAGACAAATCATCGCTGGTGTGCTTATTGAGCCATTCAATTGCACTTGCGTGTTCCTGTCTGGCAGAAGCCACAATCCATACAACAACTGCCGCATCAAGTCCTGAAGCATATGTTATAATTTTGCCAAGATGATCATGATTGGTAGCTTCGAGTTGATTTTCTATAAGTACAACTTTACCTGTGATTTCATTTTTACAGAGAATATCACAGCGATAATTACCTACAAATTTTTCAGTTTCTACATCAGTTAATGCTAAATTCAATTCATCACCAAGCTCTTTGATGTTTTCTTCGCTAGCCAGCCACTTTGAAAAGTTATATTGCTCATGAGCCCATACTGTTCTGATATCTAATTCTTTTAATTTACCGAGCTTCATTTTTACACCTCCATATTATCCGTCCAGAGTTCGCACTGAGTCATAACAGTCTGAACTGCATCATCCATACCCTCAGGCGGATATTTATATTTTTTAAGCAAACGTTTAACCATCTTACGCATACCAGCACGGGCTGTTTCTTTCTTTTGCCAGTCTATAGTACGGTTTTTACGAAGCATTTCTGTTAATTCACGTGTCATTTCAACAAGCACATCATTTTCGTAAAAATCTTTAATTGCTTGTGGCTTTGTAAGTGCATCATAGAAAGCTAATTCTTCTGTTGTAAGGCCGAGCTTTTCTCCTTCTTTATGAAGATTTGCAATTTCCTGAGCTGCTTCAAGAAGCTCTTTTATTACTTCCTCATTGGTGATGAGTCCGTTATAATAAGCATTCATCAGTTTTGCAATTTTTTCAGAGAACTTTTCAGATTTAACAACATTAGTTCTTTTGTAAAGTGATATCTGCTCTGCCATTAACTTTCTCAATATTTCAACAGCAATATTCTTTTCTTTCATCTTAGAGATTTCTTCCAAGATGTTGGGATCAAATAATGAGAAGTTTTCACCTACTGTTTTGCTGTCAAAAAGGTTAATAACACCTTCGCTCTGAATACTTGCTTTCAGCAGTTCGTTGATTTGTGCATTGATTTCTTTAAGTGACAGCGGTCTCCCGTTAGTACCACCGTATATAAGCTTTATAACGCCTGAACGAACGGCTTCAAAATATGCCTGCTCACGACGTTCTTTATCAGTTGTCATACTGGAACAAAGCGACATTGCCTGTCTCATAAGCAATGCTTCTTTAAGATACATATCTTTTCTTTCGGGGACTTTTACATCAAGTACAAAGTTGACACCGTTTTTAATTGCTTGCGCCATTTCAAGAGCAGAGCCCTTGATGAATCCGCTATAATCGAAACCGTGGAACAAGTCGCGGCACACATGCAGTTTTTCCTGAAATTTAGGATATGCAGTTTTTGCAATATCCATATCACCGTATCTTGAACGGTCACGGGCGGTGTATTCATTCATTGCCGCTTTAAGAGCAGAAGCAATGCCAACATAATCAACAACAAGACCGCCTTCTTTGTCCTTGAATACTCGGTTTACTCGTGCGATAGCCTGCATAAGGTTGTAACCGTGCATTGGCTTATAGACATACATTGTTGCCATAGACGGAACATCAAAACCTGTGAGCCACATATCAACAACAATAGCAATTTTCATTGGATCGTTGTTATCCTTGAACTTACGAGCAAGTTCTTCTTTGTGGTGCTTTGTTCCGATGATTTCTTTCCAGTCTTCCGGGTCATTGTTACCGCTTGTCATAACAACGCCGACTTTTTCTTTCCAGTCAGGTCTAACTTCCATAATACGGCGGTATATCTTCATAGCAATCGGTCTGGAATATGCAACTATCATAGCCTTGCCTGTCAGAAGATTTGCTCTGCCATTTTCATAGTGTTTAACAATATCATCTACAAGAGATTCAATAGTTGAATCCGCACCGAGAACACTTTCCATCTGACCGAGCATCTTCTTACTCTTTTCAATGGTTACAGAATCAGCTTGTTGCTCTAAAACATCATAAGTTGAGTCGATAAGTTTCAGTGTGTTTTCATCCAACTTAAGATGTATTACACGGCTTTCGTAGTAAACAGGACGTGTTGCTCCGTCTTCAACAGCCTGAGTCATATCGTAAATATCAATATATTCACCGAATACTTCGCGGGTATTACGGTCTTTTGACGACACCGGAGTTCCTGTAAAACCGATGAATGTTGCGTTTGGAAGTGCATCGCGGATAATACGTGCATTACCTATGACAATTCTAGCCTCGGCTTCGCCTTGCTCATTTTCAGTCAATACAACACGCTCGTCCATGCCGTACTGTCCACGGTGAGCTTCATCTGCCATAACAACAATATTTCTGCGAGTTGAAAGCGGTTCTTCGCTTTCCTCAAACTTAAACATTGTTGTGAAAATAATACCGTTAGCCTGTCTGCCTGCAAGAAGTTCTTTCAAATGCACTTTGCTTTCTGCCTGAACCGGAGTCTGTCTGAGAAAGTCAGCACACTTTGAAAATTGAGAATACAATTGATCATCAAGGTCAATTCTGTCGGTCATAACAACAATGGTCGGACTGTCTAAAGCCTCCTGCAAAAGGTGAGCATAAAATACCATTGATAGTGATTTGCCGCTTCCCTGAGTATGCCAGAACACGCCGCCTTTGCCGTCTGTGGCAGTTGCAATTTTTGCTCTTTCAACAGCTTTTTTGACAGCAAAATACTGATGATACCCTGCAAGAATCTTTATAGGATTCTGAGCATCACCTGAAAAGAGAATAAAGTTTTTAATAATATCAAGAAATCGTTCTCTTTGGAACATACCTTCATAAAATGTTTCAAAATCAGCTAAAGTTACAGTTTCAATACCGTCTTTTGATTTCCAATCCATAAACCGGTCAAGACCTGAAGTGATTGTACCTGCCTTATTGGCAGTCAGATCACTTATTACACAGATTGCATTGTAATTGAACATTGACGGAATGTCCTGCATGTAGTTGCGTATCTGATTGTAAGCATTTTCAGCACCGACTTCGTCTTTGGACGGACTCTTCAGTTCCATTAAAACAAGAGGGAGACCATTTACAAAGAGAATTATATCAGGGCGACGGTTGTTACCGTTTTCGATGTATGTATATTGGTTAACTGCGTAGAAGGTATTGTTCTCTGCCTTGCTGTAATCTATCAGATAAACAATAGAAGAGCATTCTTCACCCTTGAAGAAATATTTAACCTCGACGCCATTTTGCAAATAGCTCATAAAGGTCTTATTCTTCTGAACAAGACTTCCGTTTTCAAAGTTTTTGAGCTTGTATATTGCTTCATTGATTGCTTCAATGGGCAGTTCTTTATTGATGCGGACAAGGCTGTCAAGAAGAGCCGATTCCAGAAGAGGACTTGAAAAATCCTCTCTGTTCATATCCGGTGCATAGATATGGGTATAGCCCATCTTTTCTAATAACTCTATGACCGCTTGTTCAAATAATTCTTCTGTGAAGTGCATAACAATGCCTCCTTAATTAAAAACGAATAGGTATTTCGGAATGTAAAATTTCTACATCTTCAATTCCGCTACATAATAATAGTTCTTTTATACCTTTGTCAGCTATTTCAAACTCCATAATAGGAGATACTGTTATTTGCTTTATGGCGTTTTTAGGGATTTCTACTTGAATAAAAGGAACAATAAGACCGTTTTTTGCACAAAATTCTTCATACATATTGCCGTTTTCAGGACCCAAAAATGATGTGGCTTCTTGTTCGTTTTTTGGAACACAGTCTTCGCTGATTTCAATAACAATGCGAAATTCATCTTCTGTTGAAAATTTTTTACTTTTAAAAAACGGGGAAGTCTTTTCAATATAATTATGTAACAACAATTTTCCATAATTTAAAAAGTTATCTTTTAATGTTTCATTTGCAATGTCTTTAACAGAATCTATAGATTCCGAAAGTAGTTTTTCTATGATTTTTAAGAAAAATTCTATCTCTTTCTGTTGTTCTGTTGGCTTATATAAGACTTTACCGTAATATATTCTGAAATCATTATAATTTTTGTTATCGACAGATGAGAACACATTAAGAAGATTTTTGATATTAAAACCAATGTTATATCCTTGATAATTTCCGTTATTAACATAGTAATTCCACATGTTTAAATTATCATAATCTCCACATGAGCAAAAAACATAATGGCGCTTTGGCTTTACTCCTTTGGAACTTATTTTTGCAAAACTGTAATTGAATTTAATATCAGCGACATTCATCTCCTTAATGTCATTCAAGCTATGATTGCTAAGCAAATCTTTAATACATATTGTCGATAACGGGTATTTATTTTCGTTTATTTCCAAAAAATCCAACAACACTTTAATGAAATATACAATTTCACTTCTATCATTCAAAAAGTGTGTATCTGTAAATCTAATTTTCCCAGATTGAATGATTGATAAAAAAGCGGAAGGTGATGTGTAATGATATTTTATAGTCGCTTTGCTTATAGAAGATTTTCCATATTGAAAATTTTCTATCATTGAAAAATCAGATTTTTTTAAATCCATAGTAACCTCTTTTATGTAAAATAAACTAAATATGTTCTTAAATGAGAATAATTAATCAGATGCTTAAAGCTGAATGTTAGAAACATCTATCTCGCCAGACATGAGCTTAGGTAGGAGCGCATCTCGCAACTGGCTGAGCCGCTGGTTTTCAGCCACATTCACAGCAATTTGCGAACGAATAGCTGCCAGCAAGGGTGCAATCTCTTCCTGTGCAGTCAAATTAGGCAGTAAAAACTGCAACTTTTTGAAGTCTTTCAAAACGATTCTTGGCAATGCTGATCCAGAAACATAATTATCACGAACTTCTTGTAATACGCGGGGACTCTTGAGGAAAGCAAGCAAAATCTCCGGGTAAATGATAGAAGTATCGGGACGGAAAATAGCAATGGATGATAGAATTGCCAGTTCGCGTTGTTCGTTGCAAATAAAGATCTCTTTTAAGTAGCTACCATCTTTGGCAACTAAGATATCATCTACCTGTGGAACGCAGTCATTGGCTACCATTTTTTGATAGTCCACAGCTGAGATGTGTTTGCAGGATGTAAGGTTAAAGTCGAATTCCTCCATATCCTTAACAGAAAGCATAGGGATTTTTGCAGAAGGTTCATCTTTAGGGCTGAAATGGGATCCGTCAGTTACCTTGAGGCATATGCTACCAAGGGTTACCTCGTCTGCAATCGGCGCGTGGGTGGCAAGCCACGCAGAAAACACTGCTTGTGCTTGCTGCTGTAAATTATCGTTTATGCAGTTATTGCTCTCTATTTTCTCGTCCACTCCTCGCAATATAGCCGCTATCTTTTTTTGCGTTTTTATGTCTGGAATATCTATTTCCATTGCGAGTATGTCGGTTTTGCGGATACTTGGTTGGCCGCTGCCTCTGTCAAATTTTCTAATGCGTTCCTGCTCAGAGAGAAAATAGTAGTACAGGTATATCTGATCGATTTTTTCATTAACTAAAAAACCAATAGTATTCTGAATAATGGCGCATTCATCCGACGGAGCAAGAGTTACATTGCCAATACCATTTCCGACAAGCGTCATGATAGGCATGTCTTTATGTATATACCCACGAAGGAAGTTGTTAAATGTTTCCTCGTCAATGAATCGAGTAACGGCGCTCATATCTGGGTGCAAGCTATTCTTAATTAAGAAGTTATCGATAACAGGGTATTTCTCCTGAGAAAAATATGCTTTTGGATTCCTACCGCGGTTGTCGATAGTCGTTTCTATGCAATCTTCTAATCGTATTTTCATCCTATATATCTCCTATGTACTACTATTTTCACATTTTGCTGTTTCACCATGACGTAGTGCATAGTGGTGTCGCAATTATGAGTAATTAATCAAACCACGCAATTACGTAATCCTTTTGATTCAGGACAATGCTAGCACCTAACTTATATCGATAAATTCCATCAATATCCATAAACTGAGTTATCTTTTTCTTATCGTCAGTTGCATTAGAATTCCACCAAGTTTTAAACTCAAGAATCAAAACATTATGATCATTGCTTCCTCTTTTGTGGAGTATCAAATCAGGAAAAGTGCCATTTGCAAAAGATGGCAACATTTTCTTTTCATACATATTGCGGTTATACTCAACATCAAGATTGAATTCACTAAACGGAGTTGTCGCGATCAATTCTTGAAGATAAATGCCAAAACGAAAAACAATACCTCTTTCCGAAACATGACAATCTTGAGAGTTTCCACGCGGATGATTCACAATCAAATATAAATCCTGCTCATATAGCTTCTGTAACGCTTGCTCAACCAACGCTTTTATGCTCACTACAGAATAATCCTCAAATGCCATATCCGATCGCCTCCAGCTTCTGCCGGATTTCATCCTCCAGCGTATGAGACTGCGTGAACAGTTCAGAGAGTTCATCGGTCAGTCTGGTCATCTTTTCTTCAAAGGGTTCGCCGTCGTCTTCCTGTTCTTCGATACCAACATAACGACCGGGAGTGAGGATATAATCCTGCTTTGCGATTTCTTCAGTATCAACAACAGCACAAAAGCCTTTTACATTTTCAAGAGTGCCGTCAGCGTATGCATTGTAAGTGTCAGCAATTTTTGCAATATCTTCATCTGTCAGTTCTCTGAGTTTTCGGGTAACCATTGTACCCAGTTTACGAGCATCAATAAACAAGGTCTTGCCCTTTTGCTTCTTGTTCTTTGCAAGGAACCAGAGGGAAACAGGAATCTGTGTTGTATAGAAAAGCTGAGTAGGCATCGCAATAATGCATTCCACCAAATCAGCGTTTATAATATTCTTGCGGATTTCTCCTTCACCGCCGGACTGTGATGAAAGTGAGCCATTTGCAAGAACCATACCAATTTTACCGTTTGGTGCAAGATGATGAATCATATGCTGAAGCCATGCAAAGTTGGCATTACCTGCAGGTGGCATACCGTACTGCCAACGCACATCATCTGTGAGCTTGTCTGCACCCCAATCAGAAAGATTGAAAGGCGGATTTGCCATAATGTAATCTGCACGAAGTGTAGGATGGCAATCGTTAAAGAAAGTGTCAGCATTGAATTTGCCGAGATCAGCATCAATACCACGGATAGCCAGGTTCATCTGTGCCATTTTCCAAGTGGTAGGGTTAGAGTCCTGACCATACACGGAAATATCATTGATATTACCACGATGGTTCTCTACAAACTTTGCTGACTGAACAAACATACCGCCAGAACCACAGCAAGGGTCATAAACACGACCATTATATGGCTGTAAAACTTCAACAAGTGTACGAACAACACAAGAGGGAGTATAGAATTCACCTGCAAGTTTGCCTTCCTGTTCGGCAAATTTAGAAAGACAGTATTCATAAGTTCTGCCGAGAATATCTTTACTTGAGCCTGCATCAACCATTTTAATGTTTGTAAAAAGGTCAACAACATCGCCAAGACGGCGCTTGTCTAATTCAGGACGAGCAAAGTTTTTCGGAAGAATATCTTTAAGACGTTTGTTTTCCTTTTCAATTGCACGCATAGCTTCATCGATAATTGTACCGATTTCCGGTGTGTGGGCATTTGAAGCAATAATACTCCAACGTGCATTTTCGGGTACAAAGAAAATGCCTTCAGAAGTGTATTCGTCTATATCTTCTTCGAATCCGTCACCTTCAGCGACAAGTGCCTGATACTTTTCATCAAATCTGTCAGAAATATACTTGAGGAAAATAAGCCCAAGTACAACAGATTTATATTCTGATGCATCCATATTACCACGCAATACGCAGGCCGCATCCCATATCTGTTTTTCAAAGCCGATTCCGGCTGTATTATTTGTAGCCATATTTATTACCACCTTATTCTTCCGGAACGAATTCCATAATATCATCTACACCACAATTCAATGCAGCGCAGATTTTGCCAAGGGTCTCAACAGTAACGTTCTCTCCCTTGCTCATTTTTGTAATTGTGTAGTTGCTGATATCTGCGACCTTTGCAAGGTCTTTTTTCTTCATATCGTGGTCAATCAAGAGCTTCCAGAGTTTTTTATAACTAACAGCCATAAGTACACCTCTAAAAAATAATCTGCTTAATATTATAACAATGTAAAATCGATTTTGCAATAAAAAATCGAGTTTAAACTGCATTTTGTGTTGAAATATCTATAATTTGAGAACAAAAAAATCCTCACAGAAAATTTTGCATTTCTGTGAGGATAAAAGCTTTTTATTCCCATTCGCTCCCGAAAAAGATAACCTAAACAATTTTGTATAGGTGGTTTAGCTCGTGGTATTTCATACATCTGTATTATCCATAAAATATGGGCTATCAGATTTTTTGTTGCCATAGTGTTGCCACACTGACAAGAATATTATAAATAATTTTACTTGAAAATTCAAGTGTTTCAGCTTTTACTGTATAAAGAATTTGAAAATTTCTTTCGCCCAGCATAGCCAAGACGGTACATTTGTATCGAGCCATTCAACCACAGTTGGTATATCTGCCGTAGTCAGATCTCCGATGTGGCTGTAAATACTTCCGTCTGCCAGTGTTTGACCTATAGCAATCATTGCGTGGGCGTGGTCGCCAACGGCGATATATTTACCGATAGCAAGCGCACCGGATGAGAAGTAGCCAACCGAGAGTGCACCGAAGGATATGAGTCCTACGCTGATTGCTCCTGCCGCAAATAAGCCGAGAGCAATCGAACCTACTGCAAGAAGTCCTGCTGAGAATATACCTGCG